>CAZHOO010000105.1:7445-10171 GCA_964533905.1 uncultured Occallatibacter sp.
GGAGTCCGGCTGCGGCTTGGAGCACACAAACATCATGCCGCGCATTCGAAGTGGCGCCCTCCGCCACAACTCCAGCATCACGTAGCCGCCAATGGAGCATCCCCCAAAGACCGCTTTGGAGATCTTCAGATGATCGAGGAGCGCAAGGATGTCCGCGGCGAGTTGGGACATGGTCAGCACCGGCGCGGCGGGAAGACGCGTAAATGCTCCTGCCGGCAGCTTTGATCCAAGCTCCGAGCTTCCGTGCCCACGCAGATCGGGAACAATAGCGCGAATGCCCGCAAGCTCCCGGGTAAGCGGTCGCCAATACTCGCGGTCAAGCGGAGTGGGATGCAGGAGAACAACCGGAAGCCCCTCGCCCGCGTCGCTATAACTCAGCCTCGCGTCACCGGAAACGTACTTACCGTTCGTGCCCAAACTCATATTTGGGGAGGATACGCTCCCGGATACGGAATCGTCTCTTCGGGAATGCCGATCCAGGCGGCCACATAGGCAACGCCGACCAGTCCGCTCGAAACGAAGAAGCCTATTACGGTGAGAATGCGAACCGTCGCCACATCCCATCCATTGGCCTGCGCCAATGCCAGGCAGACTCCACCAATCATGCGCCCTGCGTGCGGCCGGATGAGCGGCCGGCCCGGCATGGCCTGCGCCATGGGCGCAACCGTACCGCACCCCGAGCAAAACCGTGCAGTTGGGTGCAAAGCGCTACCACATTGCTGACAAAAGGCTGCCATGATCAATTCCTCCGCGGAATAAGCCCCCTGCTTTGATCATACGGATCTGCGTCCACGCTGGTTCCAGCGCGTCCTGCCCGCCGTTCACGATCTTCAACTTCCCGCGTACGGTGCGCGGAGGTACTTTCGAGCCTGGTCGGCGCGTGAAGTATTGGGACCCGTATCGATGGCCGCCAGGTAATCGCGAATGGCAAGCTTCCGTTGTCCGGCTATATCGCGACATTGGCCGGCATCAAGAAGCGACCGGATCTTGAGCTCCGGTCCAACGCCGGGCGTGGACGCAGCCTGCTCGTAGGCTTGTGCGGCCTCATCGTCATGCCGCTGGCCCCGCAGCGCGTCGCCTAGCCCGAAATCGGCCAATTCCATCCGCGCGTCGGCAAAGTACCCCGGCTTTTCGTTGTCAGCCTGGATCTGCCGGTAAGCATCGACGGCGCGCATTCCCTCTCCCGCGTCCTTGCGGAGATTGGCTTCTTCAAGGCAGAAGAGGAAATCGTGTGGATACTCGTTCTTGAGTTGGATCACGACCTGAATGGCTTCATCGTACTTGCCCTCGCGGCGCAGAAAAAGCGCGATTGCGGTATCAGCGTCCAACCTGGTCAGCACCCCTCGGTTCCCATCGTCGCGCAACATCGCCAAGCCAGTCGCCTTCGATCCAGTAATCCCCGCAAAGCCGATCATGAATTTGAAGGGCCACGGCAGCGCGCCCACCACGTACTCATACACTCCCGTAATCAATTTCGCGTCCACATAATTCGGATCGAGTTCCAGCACGCGGGCCGCGTCCTCGCGGGCTTTTGTTGCCAGGTGGAATCCTGTGCCAAAGGCCCGCTCAACCATCGCTACGTAAGTGCATCGCAGGCTGCGCACCCAGGCTCGCGCAAAGAGCGCATTTACGTCGTTGGGATTCTGGCTCAGCCGCCAATCGGCCTCTTCCACCGCTTCATCGGCAAGGGCAAAAATCTGGTCGCGCTTCTTCGGATCTTCCTCGGTTGCGTGCTTTCCGGTGAGGAAACCGTCATTCGCGTAGAAGGTCGTGTCGAGCAGGTCCTCGCGGTAAAGCTCCTGAAAGATGATCGCGTTCAGCAGATACGCCGTCGCCTGAGGATCGCCTGGATGCGCCGCATGATAGCGCTCGAAGCTCTGAACCGCGCCGCCGTAATCCAGGTTGTAGAAATCCTTGAACGCCGCGCGAACCTGCGGATCGTAGTTCATGGGATTGGTATCGACCGGCTCCGCCCAGAGTGAGCCGGTTAAAGCCAGACACAGAACCGCGATCATCCACAGAGGGATACACGGCATATTCATTCCCGATCCCAGTCTCAATGCAGGTCTGCTCACTTTCTTATCGTATCGCCCGCAATCCGTTAGGATCGTAGTATGCCCGTCCCTGAGCGTTTGAATCCAGCATCCGCTCCCGCACGCTCATCCCTCGCAGACAGGATCCCGCTTGCGGACAAAACTGGCGCCGCGCGCCAACGACTCATCGTCGCTCTGGACGTTCCCAGTGCCGCCGCGTCGGCCGAACTGGTGAGGAAGCTCGAAGGAACCTGCGAGTGGTTCAAGGTCGGAATGGAGCTGTTCACCGCTGCCGGCCCGGCCGTGATTGAGCCGATCGTCGGGGCCGGCCATTCTGTTTTCCTCGACCTGAAGTTTCACGACATCCCAAACACGGTAGCCGGGGCTGTTCGCTCGTCCGCTGCTTTGGGTGTGCGGATGGTCAACGTTCACGCCGCTGGCGGCCCCGCGATGCTGGCAGCGGCGAAGGTGGCGCTCGACGGGATTTCGAATCCGCCCAAGCTTCTGGCCGTCACGGTGCTAACCAGCATGGACGCAGCGCAGCTGGGCGCATCCGGCGTGGGCCGCTCGCCTGCCGATCAAGTCGAATTCCTTGCACGCATGTGCCTTGACGCCGGCATCAACGGATTCGTCTGCTCGCCGCAGGAGGTTGCGGCCCTTCGCGCTCTCACAGGGCCTGAAGGCGTGCTCGTG
>CAZHOO010000106.1:0-7521 GCA_964533905.1 uncultured Occallatibacter sp.
CGGGGCGACCGATGCGCCAGCCCTTGGCGGCGAGTTGGCGGCGTAGCTCCAAAGATAAGGTTGTAATTGAAGAAATATCTGTAAGATACTGATGATACATTGCTTTTATAAGTTGACTCGCGCGCCATGGCGGCTCTCCTACTGAGGTTAGAACCGTCGCAAGGCCCGCCGCATCCAATCCAAATAGAGGACAAGTTAGCGGGTCAAGGCTCCCTGAGATGGGGGCAGAAGAAACTGCCGGTACGAGTTTGGCTGGATTGTCGGGCACCGTATTTCCTGGGCACAGCTTCGAGCATCATAGCGGGTCTCGCTGCGGGCAGCCGGAGACTCAGGATCCCGGAAGAGCACCGAGACAACCACAGAATAGGTACCGCAGGGCTGAAGGACGGCCTTTGGGGGCACTGATTGGCCTAAAATCAAATTTCCACAGGATGACGATGAACACTGAGCGAAACCTTCGCCGCACCGAATTGCCGAACGGCCTGATTGTGCTCACCGAGCGGATGGAGCATCTGCATTCGGTGGCCATGGGCGTGTGGATCAGGTCTGGATCGAGGTGCGAAAGCGCGGAGGTAAACGGCATATCGCATTTCGTAGAGCACATGCTCTTCAAAGGGACGCGCTCGCGCTCGGCGCAGCACATTGCCCGTGAGATGGATTCGATTGGCGGCAACCTCGATGCCTTCACGAGCAAGGAAACCATCTGTTTCAACGTGAAATCGCTCTCTGACCACGTGCCGATCGCGCTGGATGTGCTGACCGACATGGTTCTGAATCCCACGTTTGCCGTGCCGGACATTGAACGGGAGCGCGGCGTGATTCTGGAAGAGATCAAGATCGACGAAGATAATCCGGACGTGCTGGTGCACGAGCTGTTCACACAGAGCTTTTGGAAGGGACATCCACTGGGCAGCCCGATCCTGGGAACGACGGAGACTGTAAGGCGGCTGGGCCAGCAGCATCTATTTGGATACCATGGCGACCGTTTTCACGGTGGGAACATGGTGTTTTCAGCGGCTGGAAACCTGGATCACGACCAGTTTGTGGATGCAGTGGTGACGAAGTTCTCCTCCCTCCCAAGCGGCAAACCGCTCGAAGAACTTTCAGCGCCCGAGCCGAGCGCGCGGATTCTTCTGCGCAACAAGAAGGCGCTTGAACAGGTGCAGATATGCCTAGGTGTCCCGGCGCCCCCGGTGGCGGACGACAGCCGCTATGCGACTTCAATCCTGAATACAGTGCTCGGCGGCGGCATGAGCTCGAGGCTGTTCCAGAATATCCGCGAGGAACGGGGGCTGGCGTATTCGGTCTACTCGGATATGAGCCCTTATCGCGATACGGGAAACTTTTGCGTGTATGCGGGGACTTCGGCTGGCAAGGCACTCGAAGTGGTGGACTTGATTCTGGCGGAGTTCAAAAACCTGAAAGAGAGCCCGATTGGTGACGAAGAACTAACCCGCGCGAAGGATCAGTTGAAGGGCAACATTCTGTTGAGCCTGGAGAGTTCGAACGCACGCATGGCGAACCTGGCGCGGCAGGAGATGTACTTCCACCAGTTCTTCTCGGCGGACGAGATCATCGCGCGCATCAGTCACGTGACAGCCGAGGAGGTGCAGACGATGGCGCAGCGGCTCTTTGATCCAGAGCGCATTGCGGTGACCCTGTTGGGCCGGCTGGACGGGGTGAAGCTGGGACGCGGAAGGCTGGTTTGCTGAGAGGCAGCATCCAGCCACTAGCTCCTAGCTGCGTCCGGTTGGGATCGACTTACTTACCTCACCTTTGACATCCCCTCCTCACAGCCACGATGCGATTGGCTCATGAGTTCGCCGGCAAGAGGAGCTAAAAGCTAGAAGCTAGTGGCTAGAGGCTGCACTTCGAGCGGTCCATTTCCCAACCGCGTCTATACGTTGTAGCATCTTGACAGAGGGCCGGTGAAAACCGGCCTGTTTCACGAGGCTTTGGGAACTCCATGATCAGTAAGTCCCGCCGCAATCGCGCGCGCCGTCTTTCTTCGCCCAATGGCTTTACTTTAATGGAACTACTGATTGTGATGGCGATCATCGCAATCCTCTCGCTTCTGGCCATCGCCAGCATCAGCGTCTATACCAAGAGAGCGAATGCGTTATCCGCGGTCAATTCGCTGCAGAAGATCGTTCAGGCGCAGATGATGTATGCGGAATCGTACCCAGCGAACGGGTATGCGTGCAGCCTTGAGGCGCTGGGTGGAGATCCTCACTCTGGACCGCCCACTCCGACGAGCGCGCAGCTGTTGCCGTCGGATCTGGCGTCGGGGTTTAAACAGGGATACGAGTTCAACCTGGCATGCAGCGACAAGGTGACAGCCAACAATGTCGATCGCTTCAACAGTTTCACGGTGACTGCCAAACCGCAATCAGTGGGAAAGACGGGCGACCGAGGCTATTGCGACGATGAGACAGACCAGATCAAATTTGACCCGACGGGCGGCGTGAACTGCACCCAGATTCTTGGCCAATGACGAGACATAAATTGAAAATGAGCGGCGGCCTTGTGTTGGCCGCCGTTTTGTTTTGTATCCCAAACCTGATCGCACAGCAGAATCCGCCTCAAGAGCATGAGATTGCGCAGCGCGTCGACCGGCATTATGACCAGTTGCAGTCGCTGAAAGCAGGGTTCAGCGAGAGCTATGCGGGACTGGGCATGACGAAGACCGAGAGCGGCACGCTCTACCTGCGCAAGCCGGGGCGCATGATGTGGCGCTACAGTTCGCCACAGGGGAAGATCTTTTTGCTCGACGGGAAGTTTGCATGGTTCTACACGGTGGGAGACGCGCAGGTGCAGCGCATTCCGGCCAGTGAGCTGGACGATCTGCGCTCGCCGCTGCGCTTTCTGTTGGGGCGCACGCAGCTTGAAAAAGAACTGACAGGGCTAACGGCCGCAGCAGCGCCGAATGGCTTCACCCTGACTGGCGTGCCTAAGGGCCAGGAAAAACGCGTGACGCGGCTGGCACTGACGGTGACACCCGATGGCACGATTACAGGAATAGAAGTGGGCGAGGCCGACGGTGCGATCACGCAATTCACGTTCACGAACGAACAGCCGAACGCCGAGATTCCTGCCGAGACCTTTCGCTTCACTCCGCCGACGGGAGTACCCGTGGTGGACACTTTACCGCCGGTGTGAGGGAGCAGGGACTAGGGAATAGGGATCAGGGAATAGACAAGCCTGGCCTGATTCTGAGACTCAATTCCTCCCTTCTCATTCGTGGCAGAGCCCCTTATAACTCATCACGCGCTTAGGTGACTGCGCGCACTGACTGCTTCTTCCAAAAGACTACCCTTCGCTTATCTCAGTACCGGGTCCCCGATTCAATTCCTCACCCCCCGAGGAGTTTTCATCTGATCGAGGAGACTTGCCATGAAAAAAGAGAACTGCGCTGTCACTGGAACGCGCCGCGGCACGAGCGCGTTCCGCATACCTGCGACCGCTCTGCTGATCTGCGGCGTGATTCTGCTTTTCTGCACCTCAGTTGCTGTCGCGCAGGATCAGCAGCAACCCCCATCGCCTGCCAAGGAAATGCCGCCGATGCCGGCGGCGCCTTCCGAGGGCAAGGCGATCATCTGCATATACCGGCCAGGTGGAGCTGTGGGCTCGGCCGCTCACGACCATCTTTATGTGAGTGGCATCTATCTGGCAACGCTGCTCAACGGCGAATATGCCTGGGTTGAGGTGGATCCCGGCACGGTCGTCGTTACCGGGATGGCAAAGATGTACTACGGACCCAGCGTGATCATGTCCACCGCCGCAGCGGTCAACCAGACAAGAGGGCAGGCTGAGAGAATTCGGCTTCAAGCTCTGGAGGGGAAAATCTATTACATGAAATGGTCCTCTGGGATGTTCGCCTCGGGCATCAAGGTGGTGATGGTCGACCCGGAAACGGGCGCCAAGGAGATGCACAAGCTGCACCCTTCAAAGCCCGCGAATACAGGCGAAGACAAAAGCAATAGCCAAGCCGACACACCTGCGCCAGCCCAGCCTGCTTTACCGGCAAAATAAACCTGGCCGTTTTCGTGAGGAGCGTTTACTTGCCGGATTTGGCCGGGGCGCTGACCGGAGCGGAGCCGCCTTCAAGCACTGAGTGCGAGCCCGAAGAACGAGCAAAGAGCACCACGAGCAATATGGACGTGCACATGAAAATGATCGCCGACCAGGTGGTGAGGCGCGTGAGGACGTTTGCTGCAGCGCGTGGACCGAATGCGGTCTGCGAACCCTGACCGCCAAACGCGCCGGCGAGATCGGCCGAGCGTCCCTGCTGGAGCAGGACAACGCCGATTAGAAAGAGGCATACGATCACGTGCAGGACGACGATGAAATAGAAGAGAATCTGCATTGCTTAAGCTGCTTTCCTTGCGCGCCAGGAGGCCTGAAAACGGATGAGGGGCCCTGACGCAAAGATCTTTGGTGCGGAAGAGGGGACTTGAACCCCTATGCCTTTCGGCGCCACCCCCTCAAGATGGTGTGTCTGCCAATTTCACCACTTCCGCACGGCGGTGAACCCTATAAGTATAGCAAAGGGAATGCTTACGGCGGATGGCGGCGGAGCCCAACGCCGCTGAGTCTTTCGGGTCAGTCCTACAGCGCGGTTAGCCGCTCCATCCAACGCGCGAGGGCCCGCTGGTCCGGCGAACCGGCGGCTTGAGCGTCGTGCACATTGCGGCGCTCTTCGGGCTTGCGATTCTGGCTGAGCTTGAACTTGCCCTCAATGCGCTCGATCGGAATGCGAAAGCCGACAATGCCTGCGAGCATGGTGCGCCGAAAACCGTCAGGCAATGCGTGCCAGCGGTCGAGATAAGAAGGCTCATTCGCGGCGATGAGACCGGCGAGGAGGGTTTCCTTACCAGAATCGTCTTCAACCAGTGAAGGCGTGCCGTAGGCATGCACCGCAATGTAGTTCCAGGTCGGAACGGAAAGCTCTTCAATGTAGAGCGATGGGGAGACGTAACTGTGGGGGCCCTCAAAAACGACGAGAGTCTCGCGACCAGCGAGCGCGCGCCAATGAGGATTAGCTTTGGCGAAGTGGCCCTCAATGAGGCCGTGCTCGCCCTCGTCTTTGATGACGAGCGGGAGATGCGTTGCGACGGCAGGTCGGTCAGCCGATGCGCCCGAGAGCGGGCCGAAGAGCGTCGCGAAAGAGTGCTCGCGCATGACTTCAAGAAGAAGGCCGCGATCGTCTACGAGATTGAATTTTGGTGAATACATGATTGGTTCGGCTGCAGAGGCGCGCCCAAACCGGCATCAGGGTACAAGTCAATACTAACGGGACGGGTTTTGCCCGGCGCTCGGTTCTATACTGATTCCCTGCTTGATCGGTTCGCAGTGGAGGTTCCTTGATGAAATCTCTCTCTCCCATTTTGCTGTGCGTTTTAGCGATGGCAATGTTTGCTGCAAATCCGGCTCTTCGGGCGCAGGATGAAAAGCCGGAGGCCAAGACGGACGCGACCGGCTCGGATAGCGTGGCGAAGGCCTCAGCGCCCGTGCCACCGCCCGACTCGACGACTCAAGGCTCCGTGGATGTAGGTGGGCAGCATATTGCGTACACCGCAATTGCGGGAACGATGACCGTGGGAGCGACCGACACTGATGACGCGCAGCTTGGAGCCGACGGAAAGCCGTTGCCCGGGTCGCAACTCGCGCTTTCGGCTCCGAAAGAGCTGGCCGACGCGCCACCGGTCGCCCACATGTTTTACGTGGCGTATTTCAAGACCGGCGCGAACGCAGAGGATCGGCCGATCACATTTTTCTACAACGGCGGGCCGGGTAGCTCGACGATGTGGCTGCATATGGGATCGCTTGGGCCGAAGTACGTGGAGACGGCTGGCGACACGCATTTGCCGGGTGCGCCGTACAAGCTGATCGACAACGCCGAAAGCATTCTCGACGTAAGCGACGAAGTTTTTATCGACATGCCGGGAACCGGGTTTGGGCGGCTGGCCGGCAAAGACGCAGGAAAGGCGTTCTGGGGCGTGGATCAGGATGCCGAGGCATTCGCACGATTCATCGCGCGTTTTCTGGCGAAATACGACCGGTGGAACTCGCCGAAGTTTCTTTTTGGCGAGAGCTACGGAACTACACGGTCGGCAGTGCTGGCGGACGTTCTTGAAAACGAGAAGAACATTGACCTGAACGGCGTGATGCTTCTGGGACAGATCTTCGATTTTTCAATCGCGACTGGCCCGCCGCGACCCGGAACGGATCTGCCCTACGAACTCGCACTACCCACTTATGCGGCGACGGCGTGGTACCACAAGAAACTTTCTCCCGAGCCTGCTGCCCTCGATCCGTTCCTGAAAGAAGTGGAAGACTTCGCGACAGGGGAGTATATGCACGCCCTGGCGCAGGGCAACGCCTTAAGCGACGCGGAAAAGCAACAGGTGGCCGAGAAGCTGCATGAGTACACGGGATTGTCGGTCGACTACATCGTGAAGGCGGATTTGCGCGTGACCGCGGGCGAGTTTGAGCAGACGTTTGCGAACGATGAGGGCATGACGACGGGTCGGTACGACACGCGGTTCCTCGGCCCGACGATCGATCCGTTGAGTGAATCGGCGCAGTACGATCCGCAGAGCGCGGCGATTTCCTCGGCGTATGTTTCGCTGGTGAACGGGTACCTGAGAGACACACTTAAATATGGCGCGGGCCAAACTTATCTGCCCCACGCGCTGTTCAACGGTTATCAATGGAACATGATGCGAACCGGCGGCAACGGGTTCGGTGGCGCGCGCGGACTGAATGTGGGCGATGATCTGGCCGAAGCGATGAAGACGAATCCGCGGCTGAAGGTGATGGTGAACGACGGCTATTACGATTTAGCAACACCGTTTTTCGCGGCCGAATACGATGAGGAACACCTCCCGATTCCGGCGCCGCTGACAAAGAATATCGAGTATGACTGGTATGAAGCGGGGCACATGGCGTATGTGCGGGACGAATGCCGCAAGCAGCTCCATGACCGCGTGGCGGCGTTTATCAAGAATGCGGATGGAGCGCGGTAAGCAGTGATCAGTGGGTAGTGAACAGTGATCAGAAGCTGCTCAGGCGGGTGAGACGCTTCTTCCAACGCTTCGAGAGGAGCGGATTGCGAGAAATCGACCGGGCTGTCCGCTTTATACTAAGCATTCGCTCGTTATCCCATCCGGAGAAAAAGAGAATGAATTCACTCAGCCGCCGGTTGGCTGCCCTGACAGGGACGGCACTTTTGTTTTTTTGTGTTTCTGCCCGCGCACAGGACGATAAGACAGCGGCCAAGCCCGCAACGTCCGCAGCGCCCGACAAGAGTGCCGACGCGGCCGCGCCTGCGGACTCTACGACGCAGGGCTCAATCACGGTCGGCGGACAGCAGATTGCCTACACTGCCATCGCGGGAACCATCACGGTGGGATCGGCTGACGACCAGGATGCACAGCTTGGACCGGATGGAAAACCGCAGCCAGGAAGCCAGCTGGCGCTGAACGCGCCGGCAAGCGCGAAAGATGCAACTCCCGTTGC
>CAZHOO010000106.1:7621-10121 GCA_964533905.1 uncultured Occallatibacter sp.
TTCTGGGGCGTGGATGGCGATGGGAATGCGTATGCACGGTTCATTCAACGATTCATTTCGAAGTATGGGCGGTGGAATTCCGCGAAGTTCATCTTCGGCGAAAGCTACGGGACCACGCGGTCGGCGGTGTTGGCTGATTTGCTGGAAAACCATCTGAACATCGACATCAACGGAGTGATCCTGCTGTCGCAGATCTTCAACTTCACGACGGACATCGACCAGCCGAACGCTAATCCGGGTGTGGATTTGCCGTACGAGTTGGCGTTACCCACGTTCGCCGCAACGGCGTGGTACCACAAGAAGCTGCCGAATCAGCCGGCGGCGCTTGAGCCGTTTTTGAAGGAAGTGGAAGAATTTGCAATGGGCCCATATGCGCACGCTCTGGCCCTGGGAACAGACGTGAGCGACGAGGAGAAACGCTCGGTGGCAGAAAAGATGCACGAATACACGGGGCTGCCGGTGGATTATGTTTTGAAGGCCAACCTGCGCGTGAGTGGTCCGGAGTTTGAAAAGACTCTGCAGGATGCAGACGATCTGACAACGGGGCGGTTGGACACGCGATTCTCGGGCCCGAATCTCGATCCGCTCAGTCAAAATGCGGAATACGATCCCCAGTCGTCGGCGATTTCGTCGGCTTATGTGGCGTTGTTCAACCAATATGTGCGGCGGGATCTGAAATATGGCGATGGGCTGACCTATGTTCCGGAGCTGGAGAACGCCGAGCCGCAATGGGATTGGAAGCACGATGGAAACACCATCAGCGTCAATGTGAGCGGTGATCTCGCTGAAGCAATGAAGACCAATCCGCGCCTGAAGGTTCTGGTGAATGGCGGGTATTACGACCTGGCGACACCGTTTTTTGCCGCGCAGTACGAAGAAAAGCACCTGCCCATTCCGCAATCGCTGGCGAAGAATATCAGCTTTGCGTGGTACGAGTCGGGGCACATGGTTTACGTGCGCGATGAGTGCGTGAAGCAGCTTCACGACAATGTAGCGGCGTTTATTAAGGCCAGTGAACAGTGAACGGTGGACGGTGAACAGAAGCGGGGCTAGCGGAGTTGGCGGTGTTAGCGGAGCTTGGGTCTGCTGCGGGATTCAGGCGCTGAGCGATTTAGCGTAGACGAACGCGGGGCGATGGCGCGCGTAGAAGTGCTCTTCCCTGCCCTTGCGCGCATAGCCACGGCTCTCGTAAAGGCGGATAGCGCCGGGATTCTCGACGTCCACATGGAGCCAAATTGCAGTTGCCCCCGCTGCGCGGGCAGAGTCTTCCGCGCGGTTGAGTAGTTCGGCAGCGATGCCTCGACGGCGCGACCCTGGATGCACCTCGATGGTCTGAATGTATGCGACGGTGCCTTTGGGAACGGTAGCCCAATCCACAATGGCGAAGCCGGCGAGATTCAGTTCCTCTTCAGCGATCCAGGTGACCGAGCTCGGATTCGCGATCAGCTTACGCATCAACCCGCGGTCAAAGCGGAAGGGCGGATCGAAGCAAAGCTCTTCGACAGCGTAGAGCTGAGTGAAGTCGCCGGGTTGGTAAGGGCGATAAAGCAAGCGCTACTTTCCTTGGGAATCTCTACCGAACGCGCTGCCAGGAAATGTCCATGACACTGGCTTTGCCTTGCTGATCGACCAGATCGGCGCGTCCCTTCATCGCATTCTCGCCGATGCGAGTCACGATTGCATCTTTCGGCTGCGTGCCATGTGGATTCTCAAAAACCCACTCATTTGCTGTTGCGCTCTTGAGGACAAGTTCGTTCGAAACCGGATCGGCGGGCTGGAGGTCAGGCGTAAAGAAGCGGGTGTCGAGTACGATACCGCTGGGCGTTTCACGAAGCGCCGAGAACTCCAGCCAAACCACTTTGCCAGCCGCAATCACGCGCAATGTGCAGGTCATTGACCCGCCGGTGGGATTGGAGCAGCTTCTTTCCGCAGTGTTTCCATCCATGGAGGCGGTCCAATTCCCTGCCATCCAGCCAAGGTCGTTGATATTCAAATTCGTTTGCGCCCTCGCAAAAAAGGTCATGCCTGCAATTAACCCCACAAGAATCCATACTCTTCTCACGCTATCCTCCTCGATTCGATCCGGAATTCGTCTGGAGATGCACGAAGGGCCGCCCGTCGAGCAGCCCTCGCATGAGTATCACAAACAAGCAGACAGGCGCAGCATTTTTTACGCGAACTGTGTTTGCACAGGGATCATCTACACCTTGGCTTCGAGGTCCGCGATCACATCGAAGAAGCGTTGGTCGAGGCGGCGGTTGGTGGCGATGGCGTCCTTGATCGGGATGTCGGTGATGTCGAGGCCATGGACGACCGCGATGCGTCCCCACTTTTGCTGGTGCACCATATCAATGGCGTGCAGGCCATAGCGCTGGCCGAGAACGCGGTCGTAGGCCGTGGGAACGCCTCCGCGCTGGGTATGGCCGAGGTTCACGGAGCGGGTTTCATAGCCGGTCTTCTTCTCAATCAGCTCGGCGAGCGCTTCACCGATGCCGGAAAG
>CAZHOO010000107.1:0-9833 GCA_964533905.1 uncultured Occallatibacter sp.
GCCTGGGGCTAACTTCTTTTGCACGCTAACGTGGGCTCGGTTCGCAGGTACACGAAGAACAGAGGGCGTCGGCACGAGTGCCGGCGGATCAGGCCAAGTTCTGCTTAAGGAATTCGAGCGATCGCGAGCGAGCTTCTTTGGCCGCTGCAGCGTTGTAGCTGGGGCGCGGGTCGCAGTTGAAGGCGTGGCCAGCGTCGTACCAGAAGATTTCAACTTCCGGGTGCGCGGAGTGGACTTTTTCGACTTCGGCGGCGGGAATGTGCGTGTCTGCGCGGCCGAAGTGAAGCATGACCGGACAGGAGGGTTTTTCGCCGGCATAGTTGCCGATGCGGCCACCGTAGTAGCCGACGGCGGCGGCTGGATGAAGACGCGTGGCAGAGAGCCACGCGATGGTGCCGCCAAGGCAATAGCCGATGACGCCGACCTTCTTGCGTGTCGCGGCGGCAGCGAAGTCGATGGCCGCGGCAATATCGACGATGGATTTATCGACATCGAATTTTGGGAAAAGACTCATCGCGGTTTTCATGCTTTCGGGATCGTAGCCGAGCTCGATGCCGGGCTGGATGCGGTCAAAGAGCGCGGGGGCGACGGCGAGGAAGCCGTCGCGCGCCCAGCCGTCGGCAACGGAGCGGATGTGGGCGTTGACGCCGAAGATTTCCTGCACGACGATGAGCCCGGCGATCGGTTCGCCGGCGGGATGGGCAACATAGGCGCCGAAGGAGTGGCCGTCGGCGGCGCGGAGAGTTACGGAATCACTCATGAGGAAACCTCCAGTAGCGGTCACAGTATCGCCGCGGCGAGGCTTTCCGATCAAGCGCGTGGGCTGAGTGAGTCGACTGTGCGGCGCGCAATTCTCCAGTGTGGAATAGCGAAGATTCGCGGTATGTGCGGCAAAAAGCAACCGCAGATCCTTCGACTCCGGTCGCCGAGGCGACCTTCGCTCAGGATGACAAATCATTTTGCTGCGAACTGCTGAGGCCTACACTAGTTCACGCGCGGTGGAAGCTGGCGCGGCTTGCGCGGGCCGAGATCCTCGCGCACGAGGGTGAGGCCGAGAAGAAGGCGCTCGAAGCTGTCGGAAAGGCGCGCGAAGAGCGGCGCTTCCTGCTCGTATTCAAATAGGTTGAACTGACTGACGATGAAATAGCTACGCTTGCCAGCGCGAATGAGCTCTTCGATACTCGGATGGGGGCTTGGCTGGTGGCGGCGCTGACGGCGGCTGGAGCCGCTGACCTCGGGATACATGCCGGCGACGAAGAGGGCGTAGTCACCTATGTATTTACGTAGCGCGCGCTCGGCATCGAAGGACGCAGCGGAGCCGTGAACGGGATCGGCGGCGCGCTCCATCTCTTCGAGCTGGTCAATGGGGCGGCCTGTAGCGTCGCGCATGCTGTAGAGCTTGTCGGACTGGGAGAAGTCGCAAAGGATCCGCGCGACATAGATGGTGAGATCGGGATCGTGCAGGCCAAGTTTGCCTTCATAGGTATTGCGCACAATCTGCTGGAAGAAGGGTTCGAGCGGATGAGGCTGGGCCTGCATACACACCTCCCAAACGGAGCCGGAACTTTTGGCTCATTAAGCCGAAGCGGCTGCGCGCGAACAGCCGAGTTCGCTGCGTGTAGCCGCTGCTGTTCCGTTTGATGCTGCGCGGGGAAGACGCCGGCAGCGGCCCAATTCATGATTCTTTAACACTGAGCATATCGGAAGAGTTGCGTTTGGCAAGAGGGCGGGGCGAATTTGTTGGCAGAGAAGGGGTTCGATTGCGAATGGCGAAGCGAATGGAAGCGCCGCCGTGGTTGAGCGGTACCCACCCTAGCCGCAAAAACAAAGGCGCGGCGAGGGTGGGGCACCCGAGCGCGGCGAGGATGGGGCACCCGAGCGCGGCGAGGATGGGGCACCCGAGCGCGGCGAGGATGGGCAACCATTTGCACTGAGATCGCGGCTAGACGGTGGCCGGGGCGCGCTGTTCAAGCTCGGCGAGGCGCTTGGCGAGGAGCCCTTCAAGTTTGACCAGAGCGGCGGAGAAGCCCTCGATGCCTTCCTTGAGCTTGTCGTTGGCCATGTGATCGGCGGTGTGCATACGATCGAACGTGGCCTTGTCCATTGTGATTCTCTCAATGGTCAACGTTTTGGAGTTGGCGGGATCGAGCTTGCGCAGCAGGTCGCCCTGCGTGGATTCGAGCTCGGCAAGCAGCTGCGGCGAGATGGTGAGCAGGTCGCAGCCGGCGAGCTCGGTGATTTCGCCGATATTGCGGAAGCTGGCTCCCATGACGACGGTCTTGTATCCGAATTTCTTGAAGTAGTTATAGATGCGCGTAACCGATTGCACGCCGGGATCGTCAGCGCCCTGATAGTCCTTGCCGGTGTCTTTCTTGTACCAGTCGAGAATGCGGCCGACGAAGGGTGAGATGAGAGTGACGCCGGCATCGGCGGCGGCGATGGCCTGATGGATGCCGAAGAGCAGCGTCAGATTGCAGTGGATGCCGTCTTTCTCGAGGACTTCGGCGGCGCGAATGCCCTCCCACGTGGAAGCGATTTTGATTAACACGCGCTCGCGGCCGATGCCTTCCTTGCGGTACATCTCGATGATGTCGCGCGCCATCTGGATGGTCTTTTCCGTGTCATAGGAGAGGCGCGCGTCCACTTCAGTGGAGACGCGGCCGGGGATGATGGCGAGGATTTTCTTGCCGAAGGCCACCGCCAGGCGCTTGAAGGCGAGGTTGGCTACGTCCTTGTCGCTCGCGCCATCGCCGAGCTCTTTGTGCGCCTGCGTGAGCACATCGTCAACGATGGGCTGGTACTGCGGCATCTGCGCGGCGGCGGTGATGAGAGAAGGGTTGGTGGTCGCATCCTGGGGATGAAACTTCTCCATCGCCTCCATGTCGCCGGTGTCGGCTACAACTACGGTGAACTTACGCAACTGCTCAAGAAGATTTGGCATGATACCTCCAGCGGGGAAGCGGGGTTGGACTCGTTTCCTACGCGACCAGTGTAACTCTTACCCATTAAGATGCGCTGAATGCGGTGAGCGTGCGTTGTGGATAGCTACTGCGCTTCGACGGTGTTTACAAGCACTCCGAGGCCGGGAATGGAAACTTCGACGCGGTCGCCAGGTGAGAGGGGTGCGATGCCGGAAGGAGTTCCGGTGAGCAGCAAGTCGCCGGGCTCGAGCGTAAAGACGGATGTGATGAAGGCGAGGAGCTCGGGGAGCGAAAAGATGAAGTCGAGCGTATTGCCTTGCTGGCGGCGCTCGCCGTTGAGGTGAGTTTCGATGGTTAGGCCGGCATCGAGGTTGAGCTCGTCGCTGACGATGGGGCCGACGGGGCAGAAGGTGTCAAAGCCTTTGGCGCGGGTCCACTGGTCGTCCTTGTTTTGCAGATCGCGAGCGGTGACATCGTTGGCGAGCGTGAAGCCGCGCACAACGTCACGCCAGTTGTCGCTTGGGTCGAGGTTGCGGGCGCGACGGCCAATGACGACGGCGAGCTCGCCTTCATAGTCGACGCGCTGAGAAACGGCGGGCATGCGGATAACACCGCCGGGTGCGAGCAGCGAAGAGGGCGGCTTGAGGAAGATGAGAGGTTCCGTTGGCATTTCATTGCCGAGCTCGCGAACATGCGCGCGGTAGTTGCGGCCAACGCAGACGATCTTGGAGGGCGTGACGGGAGGGAGAAGCAGCGCGGCAGAGAGCGGCATGGGCGCGAATGAAGAAGCAGGGCCGACAGCTTGCAATTTGAATGCGAGATCTTCATCGGGCGCGGGAGCGGGACCGGTGATCCAAAGTTCGCCATTGCGGTCTTCGACTGCGCCGTAGTGAGTTTGGCCATTGAGATTGAAGCGGCAATACTTCATTGAGGAAGCTCCTTCCTGGGCAGTTTCTCATTCTTGGGCGGCGTTTGCTGTCGCGCATACGATTCGACGGCGATCTTTTGAAACAAGTCCTTCCATTTGAATGACTTGGTGCGTTACGGCTCGGGGCGAGTTTTTGAGTCAGGCGGCGTTGATTCTAAACGAGTTGTTTGCCATGAAAGCAGCGTAATTCGGCGCATTTTTAGTCTCCTTCCGAAGACGATTTGATGATTCTAAACGAGTTATTTGGCGAATATTTGGTGAAAATCGGCGAATTTTTTTATTTGATTCTTTACGCGGTCAGCGAATGCACGTGAAATCGGTTCGGCCCATCCGAAAAATGGGAATCCGTGAGCCGAAGATGGTGTGATCTCCCAAAATCTGATCTTCTCGCAGGTTGGCCGCGCCTCGGGCTGTTGGCAAGTTGGCAGGTTGGCCCGCTGGGAGGGGTTCTCGACGTGATTGGTCCGGTTCTCCATCATGGAACGATTATGCGCCGAAAGGCTGAAATTATCGGCAAACTTGGGAAGAAGGAGGCCAGTGAATAGAGGTCAGAGAATGAGGGGTTTACAGGAGACCGGCCGAATTATTTTGGCTATGGGGGCTTGACAAGCAGCGGAGCGCGGACGGAAACGCGAACGCTTGGCACGAATGGCTACTGGGCGGGAACAGTGTCAGAGGCTTCAGCGGAGCGGGCGCTTTCGTGGGCGTCCTGATCGATGGCGGTGACAGCGTAGAAGTAGGTGTGGCCGGGCTGGACATTTGCATCGTGATAGCCGGGCCCGATGACGGGTTGAGCAGAGACCCGCTGCCATGTGTTCGTAGCTGCGTCTGATGTGCCCTTCTCGCGGCGATAGACGATGTATCCGGCCAAATCGGTTTCGGTATCGGGGAGCCAACTGAGGTCGATCGCGGGGCCGGCGCCGTTTTCGCCCGCGGTAGCGACTGCGGCGAGGCCTTTGGGCGCGCTAGGCGGAAAGATATTGATAGCGTCGATGCGGATGGGAGCGGAGAGCGGGCCGGTGAGCTCGAGTGTTGAACCGCCGACGGTGGCGCGGGCGACACGCTGTGCGCGGTATTCGTAAGATTCGCCGAAGCGGATGCTGGTGTCGAGCGCGCGATCGAGGTGGGGGGAGGGCTCGACGAGGAGGGTTTGCTCGAGAGGCTCGGCGGACGGTGGCAACAGACCCTGATCGGATTTCTTTGCAGGCGGCGAGACGAGCCGGCGGACGAGACGAATGGCGACGGGAGATGATTCGGGAAGCGAATCGTTGGGAGCCGGCGCCCAGCGCAGGAGTATGCCGTTTTTGCGCATCTCCGCAGTCAGGTCTTCGACTGCGGGAGGCGCCTCGCCGGCAAGAATCTGGGCGGGGTTGGAGAGTCCGGCGGAACGGCCCTTGCGATTGACGAGCTCGACAGAATAATTGAGGACACGCGCAGAGCCGGAGGCGAGCTCGGGAGGAAGCGTGTCGTTGAAAGTGGCGATGGCTCCGGCAGCGAATTGAAGCGTGGCGGCGACGGAACATTGCGCCGCAGTTGTTTGATTGCGGCAAATGCGGACAGCGATGGCTCCCTTGAGCAGAACCTTGTCAGTGGTTTTGGTGGGCATGGTCCAGGCGAGTGCGACCTGGGGGCCGGTGCGGACGGCGGAGAGATCGGTGACGGGGACGGGAAGGTCGAGAGAGGGCGGCAGAGGAGCGCCGGGCATTCCGCACCCGGCGAGGGCTGAGAGGGCAGCAAGGAGAATTGCGATCGGGGCGTCCCTCCCCGGTCCCCAAGTGCGAGGGACATGGGGCACCCATTGACTTTTACTTACCGATTGCATGGCGCTTTCAGTCTAAAGGAATCGCGCAGGGCAGGCGCCGCGCGGGACTTATGGTTCACTGGAATGGTGCTCGACGCGGAATCCGATTGACTGAGACGTAGGCGCTTGGGAAGATTGGGTATCGGCGGAACACTCTAAAGGACTCCATATATATATGATGCGGAACCAGCGCCGTGCCCGGATGCCGGGCCTGGAGCGAAAAGCCTGGCAAGCTGTTGACGCAAACCTGTGAGCCTGCAAAGACGAAAGAGGAGAAATCGGTGTCATTTTTTCGAGATTATCTCAAGGAAAACAAAGTCCTGCACGATCCGAGATTCGATGAGACGGACGAGGATTTCCTGGTGCAGGCGCTGCTGCAGGCGCGGATGAACCGGTCGAGGGGCAATATCGTGATCAAGGCCGGGTTCTTCGGCAAGATGGATTTGGAGCGCGAGCTGAAGACGCCGAAAGCCCAGGAGGCGATGCAGTTTGTGGCGGGATTTCTGGGTTACACAGTGAAGACACCGATCCCGTATGGGAAAGAGATCGAAAGATTCAAGGCGTACTTTACGCCGGAGTTTGCCAGCAGCAGTTCGAAACACGAGCAACTGCGGCAGGGGGTACGCGAAAGCTACTTTGTCGCGACTCTGGAGAGCCTGGAAACGACTGAGACGCTGGACGCGCTGTTTAATATGGCGGAGCTGAAGAAGACGCAGGGATGAGTGAAGGGTTTCCCGCCGTCCCTACGGGACTCCAAATCTATATTGGGCCGACATTCCCCACGCTGAAGCGCGGGGCTAACCTGCGAAGCGCCTACGGCGCGGGGGTTGGTGTCGGATTTGGGGTCTCGGTTTCCCAGGTCTCAAAGGCGAGACCTGGGGCACCCCATGGTTGTGGTGAGTGAGGATCGCGAAAGGCAAATGCAGGTCCTTCGACTCTCTCGCGCTGCGCGCTCGGTCGCTCAGGATGACATGGCGAGGTTTGGGTTCGTGGTTTCCCGGGTCTCAGAAGCGAGATCTCCACCCCACGGACGTGGACCTGTCCGCGGGAACCCCGGCCTGGGCCACCCGGCAGGTGGCGAGTGCGGGCGAGGACGCCACACGACAGCCGACTGGACGCCGGCGATACATGCGAGCGATTGGACGAAGGGGAAATGCAGGTCTCCGTTCGACTTCGATCGCTTCGCGATCTTCGCTCAGGGCCGGCGTTCGACTCGTCCCGGCTGGCCGGGACTCGCTCAGGATGACCAGCTGTTTTATGCGGATCAGAGCTTGCGCAAGTTGGCAAATTTTTCCATCAGCTTTTTCATCCCGTGATGGGCGAAGAGCACGGTGAGCTTGGCGTCTTCGCCTTCGCCTTCGCGCTGGAGCACGGTTCCCTCGCCATATTTTGAATGCATCACGCGCTGGCCTTTTCTGAGGCCGGATGCACCGTTGGGGGTGGGAATATCCATGGTGGGACGGGCGTCCCTCCCCGGTCTCAGATTCGAGACCGGGGGCACCCGACCGGATTTTCCGCCAAAGAAGCGAGCGATGTTGCTCTCCGACGCTCCCGGCGTTCGCACGCTCTTATCTCTTGGAGTAGAGCCGAGGCGGGATGGTGCGGCAGCTTGTGGAGTTTCCTGGCTCTCATCCTCGTAGTTGAAGTGCGCGGGTTCGGAGCCGGCGGAGCGCGGAAAACTTCGGCTCGAGCTGTATGCGGGAGTGGACCAGCCGGGATTTCGATCGCCGAGATTTTCAACGAGCTGCGGAGGAACTTCTTCAAGGAAACGCGAAGGGACGCTGGCCTCGGGCACATCGGCGCCGTAGCGGCGGCGGTAATGGGCGCGAGTGAGGATCAGCGTGTTCATGGCGCGCGTCATGCCGACATAGCAGAGGCGGCGCTCTTCTTCAAGCTCTTCGGGACTGGAGAGCGTGCGCGAATGCGGGAAGAGGCCTTCTTCAAGGCCGGCGAGAAAGACGAGCGGAAACTCAAGGCCCTTGGCGGCGTGGAGGGTCATGAGCGTGACGCGAGCGTTGGGATCGAATTTGTCGGTGTCGGAAGCGAGAGCAGCGTGGTCGAGAAATTCAGCGAGAGTTTCGCCGCGCTCCTCGGCGTCGTGCGCGGCGTTGGCGAGCTCCTTCAAGTTTTCAATGCGGCTGAAGGCCTCGGGCGTGCCTTCGGTTTCGAGGGCCTTGATGTAGCCGGAGCGGTCAATGATGAAGCGGATCAACTCGGGGAGGGTGGCGGAGTCGCCGGGAGAGCGGAAGCCGGAGTTTTCTTCGGGCATTGCTTTTTCTTTTGTTGGGATTTCATTCCCCGGTCCCAAACTCGGGACCGGGGGCACCCGGTGTTCTGGATTAGGGTTGGGCTCGAAGTGGCTGGCGTTAAGAAGTCGCATCTGGTCCGGATCTTCATCCAGTTGATTTTCTGACTGTGGTATTACAGGGTCTGTTGCGGTCGCGCCGAATCCGAAGCCAGTGTCGGCGTCGTCGGCGCGTGACTCGGCAACGTCGGCGGTGAGCTTGCCGGCGAAGTCGGGATCCATCATCGCTTGTGCGTCGAGGATCAGCTGGCGGAAGGATTCAAGGGCCATGAGAGCGCGGGTGGGGATGAGGCGATTCTTGATTGCGGCAGCCGCGGCGTCCCATGTGGACGAATTGGTTTCAAGTGCCAGGCGTTCGATGGTTTCGAGGGTAGTTTTGCCGATGCCGCGGGCGGGCGTGTTGATGACACGCTGAAGGGCCATGGAGTCGTGGGGATTGCGGACGAGGCGGAGATAGCCGAGGAGGTCCTTGATCTCGGCGCGCTCGTAAAAGCTGAAGCCGCCGACCATGGTGTAGCGGATGTTGTAGCGGCGGAGGGCTTCTTCAACGAGGCGCGACTGCGAGTTGGTGCGGTAGAGCACTGCGACCCCGCCCGCGGCTCCGCCGTTTCGCGTTTCGGACGAATCTTGTGCCTGGCGGAGAAACGCCTGAATTTTGTCGGCGATGAAGAGAGCTTCATTTTCGCCGTCGGGGGCTTCATAGTAGCCGATGAGCGAACCGCCCTGGCGCTCGGTCCAGAGCTTTTTTCCTTTGCGGCGAATGTTGTTGGCGACGACTGCGCCGGCAGCTTCCAAAATAATCTGTGTTGACCGGTAGTTCTGCTCGAGGCGAACGATGCGGGCGTTGGGAAAATCCTTCTCGAACTCGAGGATGTTGCGAATGTCGGCGCCGCGCCATGAGTAGATGCTCTGATCCTCGTCGCCGACGGCGCAGACGTTTTGGTGCTCGCCGGCAAGGAGCTTCATGAGCTCGTACTGCGGGCGGTTGGTGTCTTGATACTCGTCGACCAACACATATTGATAGCGGCGCTGGTAGCGCTCGCGCACTTCGGCGGAGGATTTGAGCAGGCGGACGGCCTCGAGGAGGAGGTCGTCGAAGTCGACAGCGTTATTTTTGCGGAGCTCGTCCTGATAGGCGCGGAAGATGTGGGCTACACGTTCACTCGTTGGATCTTTTGAACCAAGAAAAAAATCCTGGGGATCGACCATGTGATTTTTGGCCCAGGAGATGCGGCTTTGCACGGTGCGCGGGGTGAGCTGCTTGGTGTCGAGGCCCATGCGTTTCATGATCTGCTTGACGAGGGCGGATTGATCGTTCTCATCGAAGATGGTGAAGGAGCGGGTCAGGCCCTTTCCGTTGATCTGGAGGGCCTCGACGTCGCGGCGAAGGATGCGGACACAGAAGGAATGGAAGGTGGCGATGAGAGGCTTGGCGAGCGAGGAGTGGCCGAGCAATTGATTGACGCGCTCGGCCATTTCGGCGGCGGCCTTGTTGGTGAAGGTGACGGCGAGGATGGAGTCGGGGGCGATGTTTTTCTCCTGGATGAGCCAGGCGATGCGATGGGTGATGACGCGGGTTTTGCCGGAGCCGGCGCCCGCGAGGATGAGCAGGGGGCCTTCGGCGGCCTCGACAGCGGCGCGTTGTTCGGGATTGAGGTCGGCGAGAAGCGGGTGCAAAGCGTGAATTCCTGGGGGGACAGGGGTCCTGAGACTAGTGTACCGGTGTGGCAGTGAACGGTGAGCGGTGGACGGGTACGGCGAGGGCGACCAAGTGGCAGGGATTGGGTCGATAGGTGGCGTATAACGGTGCCGTCCCTACGGGACTACCGATTTCTATTGCGGCCGCATTCCCCACGCTGAAGCGCGGGGCTAACCTGC
>CAZHOO010000108.1:0-9632 GCA_964533905.1 uncultured Occallatibacter sp.
TAGCGCGCGTCCGGTCCGCTCGCAAAAGACAATTGCTGGAGGCCGCCATGCTTCGGAACGTAAGACCCAACGACGCACCCGCGATTGCGGGTATCTACAACCATTACATCGTCAACTCCCCGGCCACATTTGAAGAAGCCCCGGTTAGTACAGATGAGATGCGCCAGCGAATCCTGGAAACCACACGCGCCTATCCGTGGCTCGTGTGCGAAGAGGACGGAAAGCTCATCGGTTACTGCTATGGCCGCAAATGGCGAGAGCGCGCGGCCTATCGCCATTCCGTCGAGGTTTCAACGTATCTCGATCCACCCGCGGCCGGGAAGGGAAGAGGCTCAGCGCTGCTCGATGCGATCCTCGTCGAACTGCGCCGCCGCGAGTTTCATTGCGTCATGGGCGGTGTCTCCCTGCCCAACGACGCAAGTGTTGCGCTCCTTGAGAAATTCGGATTCCGCCCGGTAGCCCACTTCAAAGAGGTCGGCCACAAATTCGGGCAGTGGATCGACGTCGGCTACTGGCAGCTGCTGCTCTGACAACCAAGTCCTGACAACTTGCGACCACACGGGAAGCGCGGCCAACTTACTAGCTCCGCCAACTCAGCTGTCTTAGGCGTTAATCGCCATCCCCTCCACCGCGCCGTATCCATCGAGCATCGCCTCGCTCAACGTCGGGTGCGCGTGGATCGTGAACATCAAATGCTCCACCGTTCCTTCAAGCTCCATCACCGCGACCGCTTCGGCAATCAGTTCCGTCGCCTGCGGCCCAATGATGTGCACACCCAGAATCTCGCCGAACTTCGCGTCTGCCACAACCTTCACAAACCCATCGTGGCTGTCCACAATCGTGGCCTTCGAATTCCCGGCAAACGGAAACTTGCCGACTTTAATCTCCAATCCCTTCTCCTTCGCCTGCGCCTCGGTCAATCCCGCGCTTCCAATCTGCGGCTCGGTATAGGTGCAACTCGGAATCCGATCTCTCCTCACCGGCTTGTAATACTTGCCCGCAATTTTCGCCATCGCCACCATGCCGCTCATCGCGCCCACGTGCGCCAGTTGCGGCAGGCCTGCCACAATGTCTCCAATCGCAAACACGCCGGGCTCAGCCGTCTCCTGCGTCTGATCCACTTTCACAAACCCGCGCTCCAGCTCGACCTTCGTCTTCTCCAGGCCAATGTCCCTTGTCAGCGGCCCGCGCCCCACCGCCACCAGAACTTTCTCCGCTTCCTTCACCTGCGCGGTCGCATTCGCATCGGTGTAGCTCACGCGAACGCCGACCGCCGTCTTCTCGACCTTCTCCACTTTCGCGCCCAGGCTTGCATCGATCCCGCGCTTCCTGAACACCCGCGCCAGCTCTTTCGAAATCTCCTCGTCCTCCACCGGAACCATGCGAGGCAGGAACTCAAGAATCGTTACTTCGGTCCCGAAGCTCCTGAAGATCGAAGCGAACTCCACGCCGACCGCACCCGCCCCGATCACAATCAGCGACTTGGGCGGCGCGCTCAAGCTCAGAATTTCGATGTTGGTCAGAACCGTCTCATCCGCCTTCAATCCCGGCAGCAGCTTGGCCTCGGATCCAGTTGCCAGCAACACATTCTTCGCCTTCACCGGGCTTTTCGCACCATTCGATTCGACTTCAACTGGGTGCACTCCGCCCTGCGCTGGCCCAGTCAATCGTCCAAAACCAGAAATCACCGCGATCTTATGTTTTCTCATCAGGAACTCGAGGCCCTTCACATGCTTCGCGATAATCGCGTTCTTGCGCGCCAGCACGGCCGTCCAGTCGAGCGTCCGCGTCTCGACTCCCTTGATGCCAAACTCGTCGGCTTCCTTGAGGTAGTCCCAAATTTCCGCGTTAAACAAGAGCGCCTTCGTCGGAATGCAGCCCACGTGCAGGCACGTTCCGCCCAGCTTGGGGCTCGCGTCAATCAGCGCAACCTTCAGCCCGTACTCCGCCCCGCGAATCGCCGCCGTATATCCCGCGGGGCCACCGCCAATCACCGCCACGTCATAAATCGTCTCTGGATTTGTCTCTGCCACTGGTTACTCCGTTCCCCCACGATCAGCGTTGCCCCATCCTAAGACTCGAAGCGAATGTAAGAGTTTTAGGGTGGGATAGCAACAATGCTTAGTCTAAATTGGATGCTTCGATGACCAGTGCGGTCGCCGCCCGCACCGTCTCCGCCTGGTCGCCGAACCCCTCGATCCACTGCACTTCCGGTTCCTGCCGGAACCACGTCATCTGACGCTTCGCATAATTGCGATGCCCCTGCTGCGCCGCCTTGATCGCATCCTGCTCGCTCATCGTTCCGTCCAGCACGCCGCGTGCCTGCCTGTATCCGAGCGAATCGAGCGCCTTCGCCGGCCCAAATCGCTCCAGCAATCCGCGTGCTTCCTTCACCAACCCCGCCGCAAACATCGCTGCGCAGCGCTGATTGAGCCGGTTGTAAAGTTGCTCGCGCGGCGGATTCAATCCGATCCGCAGCAGCCTGAAACCCGCGAGCGGATTCTTCCCCTGGTTTTGGAGAAGAGTAGACAAAGGGGAACGCGCCGTCACGCACACTTCAATCGCGCGAATAAGCTTTGCCGTGTCGTTTGCATGAATGCGCTCCGCCGTCGCCGCATCCAGCCTCCGCAGCAACCGATGCAGCCATGCGGCACTTCCGTGCTTCTGCGCTTTGGACCTGAGCCGTGCCCGTAAGGACTCCTGCCGCGCCGGACCCGCAAACAACCCTTCCGTGAGGGCCCGCAAATAAAGCCCAGTACCGCCGGTCACAATCGGCATGCGCCCACGCGCCGCAATCTCCCCCAGCGCCGCCCGCGCCCGTCGGCTGTACTCGCCCGCCGTAAACGCCTCGTCCGGCTCCGCCACATCGATCAGATGATGCGGCACGCGCGCCCGCTCTTCCAGGGTTGGTTTCGCGGTACCCATCTCCATACCGCGATACACGGCCACCGAGTCACAGCTCACAATCTCGCCGCCAAACCGCTTCGCCATCTCGAGCGAAAGCGCCGTCTTCCCGCTCCCAGTCGGCCCCAGCAAGATCACAACCAGCGGCTCGCGTGAATTGTCGGCGGTCTGTTCTGTTCCCTGATCCCTGACCCCTGATCCCTGCTTCACAGCCGCCACCACCCCTGCGGAAAAATCCACTTCGGATTGGTGTGCAGCAGCCACCACAGGCAAATCGCCGCCGCCACAATCAGCAATCCAAACACCTGGTTGCGCCGGAAGACGCGCGTCTGCTCCTCGCGCGCGGCTTCCTCAGCTTGCTGCTCCTTGTACGGCTTGATGCGCGTCTCGACCATCCTGCCTCTTGCAACCGGTTCCTGCACCGCACCGCTGGCGTATCCCGCCTCAGTATAGGCGAGTGCAAGCTCATCAAATTCAAGGTCGCCCTGTTTGACTTCCCCCGCCTCGATTGCCGACCATAGTTTTTCTGGTCCTTGTTGGATTTTTCGGGGAAGGAAAAAATGAAGGTCCTGATCCTTGGTTCCGGTGGCCGCGAACATGCTCTGGCCTGGGCAGTCAAACGCAGTCCGCGCGTTACAGAGGTCGTCTGCGCACCCGGCAACGGCGGAATGGCCCAAATTGCACGCTGCATTCCCGTCGACCTCAAGAACATTGCCGCCATGGTCCGCGTCGCCGAGGCTGAAAAGCCCGACATCACCATCGTCGGCCCCGAACTGCCGCTCTCGCTGGGAATCGTTGACGAACTTCAGCAGCGCGGTCTGCGCGTCTTCGGTCCCACGCGCGCCGCCGCGATGCTCGAGTCCAGCAAGGGATTCGCCAAGCGCTTTCTTCAGCGCCATAGCATTCCCACGCCCAACTACGCCGTCTGCTCGACGCCAGAGGAAGTCGAAAAGGCCGTCGAAATCTTTCATCCGCCCATCGTGGTCAAGGCCGACGGCCTCGCTGCGGGCAAGGGCGTCATCATCTGCGATTCGCGTGCCACAGCGACTGAAGCTGCGCAGGGTCTTTTTACGGGTGCGCTTCTCGGCTCATCTGAACAGCAGGTTGTCATTGAGGAATTCATCGAGGGCGACGAAGTCAGCTTCCTCTGCCTCAGCGACGGTAAGCACGTGACGCCGCTCGTTCCCGCACAGGACCACAAGCGCATCGGTGAAGGCGACACTGGCCCCAATACCGGCGGCATGGGCGTCTACTCCACTGATTCGCTGCTCGATCCCGCCATGTCCGACTGGATTCTGCACCACATTGCCATCCCCACGGTGGACGGCATGGCGGCGGAGGATACGCCTTTCGCCGGCGTGCTCTACTGCGGTCTCATGATGACCGCGCGCGGACCGCAGGTGCTCGAATTTAACGCCCGCTTCGGCGATCCTGAAACGCAGGCCATCCTCGTCCGCCTCGAAAGCGATCTTGTCGACGCTCTCGATGCCTGCGTTGACGGCCGCCTTGCCGACACGCCTCTGCGCTGGGCTTCCGGCGCCTCTGCCTGTGTCGTCGCCAGCTCAGGAGGCTATCCCGGCAGCTACAAAAACGGTTTCCCCATCGTTGGCCTCGCCGCGGCAGCCCAAGTCCCGGGCGTTCAGGTCTTTCATGCAGGCACAGCGCAGCTGGGTGGACAAACCGTCACCGCAGGTGGGCGCGTCCTCGGTGTCACCGCTGCCGCTGACTCGCTCGATGAGGCTCTCGCCCGGGCCTATCAAGCCCTGGCCGAGATTTCCTTTGAAGGAATGTATTACCGCCGCGACATCGGGCATCGCGCATTGAAGGGAGCAGTATGAGCGTAGGCATCACATTCGAAGAGTTGCTGGCCTGGAATGACCAAGCGTCCGTTTATTGGAAAGCGCACTTCGAATCCAACCCTAACCTTCTCGATCTTCCCTGCGGCATCGGTGGCGCAAAGAATGTTCAGGAATTTGTGCGCCACATCTGGGGCGCGGAATTGCGCTGGGCCCAGCGCCTGGCTGGAATCGACGAAACTCCAAGGGAAAACGTTCCCGCTGGCCCGCTTGACGCTCTCTTCGATCTGCACAACCAGGCGGTCGCTATTTATCAAAACCTTCTCGCCGCGCCAGAGAACACTTGGAGCGAACCGTATGTTCTTAAGTTTGACTGGATTCCTTCGGAACAGCGCTCCGTGTCGCGCGGAAAGATCGCGGGTCATGCGCTCTTCCACGGCCATCGCCATTGGGCGCAACTCGCCACACTCGTCCGCAAAGCCGGCTTCCCCTCGGACTTCCGGGGCGACCTGCTCTTTAGTCCTGCGCTGGCGTAGCTTGTGGTGGCGGCGACGGGGGCGGCACTGGCACCCCTTGTTGCTTTTGGAAGCATGACCGGCACAGCACCGGCCTGCCTTGCGTCGGCTTGAATGGAACAGTCGTCTCTGTGCCGCACTCCGAGCACGTGGTCCGCGTCTCCGGCCGCACGCGCTGACTTCCCCGGGCACGCTTCGCCTTGCACTGCTTGCAATGCTTAGGGTCATTCTTGAATTGTTTATCGTGGAAGAAGAGCTGCTCGCCTGCAGTGAAAACAAACTCGGCGCCGCAGTCAACGCATTTCAGCACCCGATCGGTGAATTCCATGGCCGGCTTCCCTCACAGGGACTGACACCGAATCGGCCATGGCTCTGCAGGAACTTGCCGGTTCCGGTTCCCTGTATTTTTGGTCGTGCATTACAAGGGCCCGGACCGCACTAAAAATAGAGCGGTATTCGAACTTTTGCCCGCATAAGCGAGCAACTTTACACTTCCCAAGCCAAACGCCTGGTCAGAGATCTTTCGCGTTTCTCAGTTTCTGAAGGGGTTGCGGCAAGCTGCCCCAGAACTCTTTCACGGGGCAAGTGCCAAAGGTTTCCCAATAAAATCCGATCGACAGAAACTGGAGAAACACTCGAGCTAATTACAACGCCGCGGTTGCCGTTCCGATACTTGCTGGTCTTTCTAGCAGCTTTCGTCCTCGTCCATTTGAAAGCTGTCGGAACTGTGCTTCCCGCGGCGGGTGTTGAGATTAATCCTGCTCTTTACGAGCTTTCTTGCGGTTCCGCTTGCGCGCCAAAGCTGCCTTGACGCGTTTCTTTTCGCCGGGCTTCAGGTAGTAGGAGTGACGCTTCACTTCCTTGATGATGTCCTCCTGCTGCACCTTCCGCTTGAATCGGCGCAAAGCATTTTCCAGCGGCTCGCCTTCCTGTACGCGAACCTCTGCCAAAGGTAAAACACCTCCAAACCTGCCTGTAAGGCTTCTATAATCATACGCGAGGTTTGGGTCCCCGGCCAGTCTCATATTTCTCTAGAATTTGCCGCCTGCCTCCGTTTGGCTTCGAACCTTGGCTCGGAACTACGATGCGGCTCCTTCCGCGGGGTCAGCGGCGCCGAACCGCCGGTTAAACTTTCAAGTAGAAGCCATCTCTGAGGTTTTCATGCTCCGAACCTACCAGGGCCATTCGCCCGTCATTCCAGCCAGTTGTTACATCGACCCCTCCGCACAGATCCTCGGCGACGTCGTGCTCGGCGAGCGCTCTTCCGTATGGATGAACGCCGTCCTGCGCGGCGACGTCAATTCCATCCGCGTCGGCTCCAACTCCAACGTCCAAGACTGCTCCGTCCTCCACGGCCAGCGCAACCTCTATCCCGTCATCGTGGGTGACTGGGTCACCATCGGCCACAACGCCACCGTCCACGGATGCATAGTTGAGGACATGTGTGTCATCGGCATGGGAGCCACGATCCTGAATAACAGTCGCATCGGAGAAGGCTGCATCATCGCCGCGGGCTCCGTTGTTCCCGAGCACACCGTTGTTCCCCCGCGTACTCTTTGGGCCGGAGTTCCCGCTAAGCTGCGCCGCGAGATTTCCGACAAAGATCGCGAGCTCATCCGCGAATACGCGCAGAATTATCTCGACTACGTCGAAATCTACCGCAACAATCCTCCGCAAACGCTCTGATCGCCGTCTTTAGATTTAATTTGAGAGTCACCGTCGCGAAAATAATCGCATCAGCCTCTTTGCGAACCTCAACGAGAGATTGTGACCAATTTCGTTGACATTTACCGGCTTGAAATAGTCGGATAGGAATCAACCAGTTCCGCCGGTTTTCACCTGAGCTCATGCAAGAATTCGAAATCGTTCCCCATCCAAAGCGCTTCCGCCGGCTCTTCTCTTTTGCGCCGCTCCTCGCCGCGCTGGCTTTCTTCTTCGGGTCTGGAGTTCAGGCGCAATCCGCGCCTGCACCAAACGCCGCCAAAGCGAACGTTCCGGATAGCGCTTCGCTTCCCGATGCGCCATCCCCGCATCTGTCTTCGCACGACGACGTGACGATCGGCAGAGTGCCACGCAATTTCCTTGAAGATCAAGGCGCCATCTGGACCAGTCCTGTGCGCCTGCGCACGCACGACCTCAAGTGGATCGTCCCGCTCGCCGCTGCTACCAGCGTCGCCCTTGGCACCGATCACTACGTCATGACGCAGGTGGTCTCAAACAATCCCAGCTTCAACCAGGCGAGCATCAATGCTTCCAACGCTATGGTTTACAGCCTAATTGCAACCCCTGTTGTTTTGTATGGGTTCGGACATTTTCAGCAGGACGACCACGCCCGCGAAGCCGGCATCCTTACCGGCGAGGCGATGGTCGACGGGGTGGTTGTTGAGCAAGGTCTGAAGCTGGTCTTCTGGCAGGAGCGGCCCTATCAGGACAAAGCAAGGGGCAGCTTCTTTCAGGCAATCGCGGGTGTCGACTCCGCGTTTCCCTCTTCCCACACTCTGATCGCCTTCTCAGCCGCGTCCGCGCTCGCCGAAGAATACCCCTCCCGCTGGGCTCAGATTTTGCTCTACACGGGAGCCACCAGCGTCGGTCTCACGCGCGTGATGGGCCAGGATCATTTTCCCGCCGATGTGCTGGTCGGCGGCGCGCTCGGCTGGCTGATTGGCCACAGTGTGGTAAAGCATCGCCACCACCGCGACCTGAAAGCGGAAATCACCGGGCACAAAGACCGCTGAGAAGGCTTAACGGAAGAACGGAAGATTACGAACTGTGAACTGCCCTTCACACCGGCAGCGGGTTTCGTCCCGAGAAAAACTTTCTCTGGTGCCAATAGGGGTAGACCGGCTCGCGATCGCTCGCCTTGTCGAGGGCGGCGATATGTTCGGCGCTCAGCTTCCATCCCGCGGCGCCCAGATTCTGCCGCAACTGTTCCTCGTTCCGCGCGCCCACAATCACCGACGAAATGGTCGGCCTCTGCAATAGCCAGTTCAATGCCACCTGCGGAACCGTCTTCCCGGTTTCGGCGGCGACCTTGTCCAGGGCGTCCACCACGCCGTAGAGATACTCGTCGGGAATCTGCGGTCCTTCTGGGGCGATCGAGTGCAGCCGGCTCACTTTCGGCAGAGGCTTGCCGCGCCCGATCTTGCCCGTCAGCCGTCCCCAGCCCAAAGGACTCCAAACCAGCGCGCCCACCTTCTCATCGAGCGCGAGCGGCATCAACTCCCACTCGTATTCGCGCCCGATCAGCGAGTAGTACACCTGATGCGCCACGAATCGCGTCCATCCATACCGATCGGCCGCAGCCAACGACTTCATCAGGTGCCATCCCGAGAAATTCGAGCACGCGATGTAGCGGACCTTGCCCTCGCGAACAAACTTGTTGAGCGTGTCTTGCGTTTCTTCAATCGGAGTCAGAGCGTCAAACCCGTGCAAGTGGTAGATGTCGACATAGTCTGTGCCCAGCCGCCGCAGGCTCGCCTCGAGCGCTCGGCGCAAATGATAGCGCGACGAGCCTTCGTCATTCGGTCCCGGTCCTGTCCCAAATCCTGACTTGGTTGAGATGAGTGCCTGGTCTCGCTTGCCCGCGAGAGCCTTGCCCAAGATCTCTTCCGATCGGCCCTCTGAGTACCCGTCAGCTGTATCGAACAGGTTCAGGCCGGCTTCGAAGCAGATATCGATGAGCCGTCGCGCCTCTTCGACCTCGGTCGATCCGAACCCTTTGAAGAATTCATTGGATCCGCCAAACGTCGCGGTCCCAAAACTCAACGCGGAAACTTTGAGGCCGGAGCCTCCCAGCAACCTATATTCCATGGCCTTTTGGATGCCTCACTTTGCGCAAGGATGCGCCTATGCTCCAGCAGGAAGATGAACGGAAAATGAAAGAGCCGCCTATCGCTGTGGCAACGCGTCAAGCATTGCTCAACTCAGGCGGCTCGTCTCTATCTTTTGACCACTATCCACGGTTCACTAGTCACGAACCACGAACGACCATGAACTGTGAACTGCTTTTAACAGCTCAGCACATCCTGCAGCTTGGTCAGCGTGCGATGCAGATCCTTGTCCGTCCGGCGCTGCTCGTCGATCTTGCCGATCGAGTGCATCACCGTCGTGTGATGCTTGTTGCCAAACTGGCGACCAATCTCCGGGAGGCTCGCTTCCGTCATCTGCTTGGCCAGGTACATCGCGATCTGCCGCGGCACAACCACATTACGCGAGTTGTTCTTCTGCTTCAGGTCCGCGACGCGCATGCCAAACTGTTCCGCAACCGCGCGCTGGATCGCCTCAATGGTGATCTTGCGTACCTGCATATCGATGAACTGCTTCAGGCACTGCTGCGCCGCAGCCAGCGAAATCTCCATGCGATTCAGCTGGCACCATGCAATCAGCCGTACCAGCGCTCCTTCCAGCTCGCGAACAT
>CAZHOO010000109.1:0-6188 GCA_964533905.1 uncultured Occallatibacter sp.
GAGCTTCCTTCAGGATTCGCTCTCCAAACTCGGTCCACGCGTAATGGGCATTCGCTTGCTTCTTGGCGACGATCACGCCTATGCAATCGTCGTAACCGCCACTACGCGCAAGGTGATCGCGCTGCCCGCGTCTTCAGCCGACATCCGCGCCAAAGCCCTCGAGGCGCTCAAAGCCGTTGGCTCGCCATCCACCGATCCTCGCCCGCAGCTGAATCAACTCTACTCCATGGTCGTTGCGCCCATCGAAGGCCAGCTCAAGTTGCTCCAATCTGTTCCCGGCCCAAAAGGCAACGCTCCGACCTTGCTCTGGTCGCTCGACGACGCGCTGCGCTACGTTCCCATGGGAGCGCTGTATGACGGCAAGCAATACATGGTCGAGCGATTCCATAATGTGCTCTTCACGCCGGAGAGCTACGGCCACATGACCGATTCACCCCTTCAGAGCGGAACCGCGCCCAGCGCGCTCGCCATGGGACTTTCGAAGAGCTACAACGGCCTCCCTGCCCTGCCCGGCGTCATTCCCGAGCTTGACTCCATCGTTCACGATCCGTCCGATCCCGCATCCCACGGCCCCATGCAAGGCAAGCTGTTGCCCGACGAGCAGTTCACCTTGGCGAATCTCAAATCGGCGCTCGGCGGCGGCAACGACTTTTCTGTCGTCCATATCGCCAGCCATTTTGTCCTTATCGCTGGCAGCGGTGACGAGCCCTTTCTCATGATGGGCGGCGACTCGACGGGCGACCCGAGCGGATTCGAGTGGAATCTCTCGGCGATGGAAAACTCCGCAGTCGCGTTTCATGGCACGCGCCTTCTCACTCTTTCGGCATGCAGCACCGCCAAAGACTACAAGTCGCGCAATGGTCTTGAGATGGATTCGCTCGGAATGATTGCTCAACAGAAGGACGCCGAAGCTGTCCTTGCCACGCTCTGGGATGTGAACGACCTCAGCACCAGCCACATCATGAGCGACTTCTACAGTCGCTGGGTCAGGAATCCAACCGATGGAAAAGCTGAAGCGCTTCGCCAGGCGCAGCTCGCTTTTATCCACGGTGGCGGGGCCGTTCCCGGCGGCGGAACAGGCCGCGGCTTTGAAACCGAAGATCAAGTCTCCGCGCCGAGCAGCCTGGGCTACGCGCATCCTTATTACTGGGCCCCATTCGTCCTCATCGGCAACTATCAATAGCGCCGGCGCGGGAAAGAATGCTGACCCGCTGATGGCCGGGTGCCCCAGGTCTCGATTTTGAGACTTGGGATACCAGAATCTAAAGAAGCCGCTCACGCGACCGAAGAACTACGCCAGCAGCTTCTTCGCTACCTTCACGTACAGATCAACCGCCTCGAGCAATTCATTCTTCGCCAGCTTCTCGTGCGGCGTGTGCGCCACGTGGATGCTGCCCGGCCCCAGCAGCAGCGGCTCGCCCCAGTTGCTCAATTGCGGAATATCCGTTGTAAACTTCGCAACCATGGTCGGCAAACCTTCTGGCGCGCGCAACCGTGCAAACGGAATCTCCAGCGTGAAGTCCACCTCCGCCAATCCTTTGGCCGCCTCCAGCAACGCAGCCTTAACCGGTGCAGAGTCGCCGACCAGCCGCACCAGCACCTGCGCTTCCGCCTTGTCGGCAATCACATTCGGCGCGTGTCCGCCGTGAATCTGCCCGATGTTCAGCGTGCTCGGTCCTATATCTTCCGTTACCGGCAGCTCCAGCCTGAGCAGCTTCTCCATCACCTCGACCAGTTTATGCACCGCGCTCTCACCCAGCTCCGGATACGCCGAGTGCGCCATCTTGCCTGTGGCGCGAAATACGACGCGCAGCGCTCCTTTCGATGCCAGCGCCACGCGATTATCGGTCGGCTCACCGTTGATCAAAAAACGGCTTCCTTTCGGCTTCAGGTTCGCAGCCTTGGCCCCGGCTGAGTCGCGCTCTTCGCCTGATACGAACAAAACGCCAATCCGAAAACCCTCCGCGCGCAGCGTTTCCGCCGCGGCCACTTGCGCTGCAATAATCCCCTTCGCGTCTGAAACTCCGCGGCCATACATGAACTCCGCATCTTCGCTGAACGCTATATAGGGCGGCACAGTATCCATGTGTGTTGAAAACACGAGGTCCGGCGTCTCTCCTGCCCGGCCGCCATACACATTCCAACGCGGCTCCGCCGCCGCACCGTCCAACGGCTGCGCCACGGGCGTCTTCTCCACTTCCCACCCGCGAACGGCAAGAAAACCGGCAAGAAAATCACCAACCGCGCCCTCGTGGTAGGTTGTCGATTCGATCTCACATAACTGGCGCGTCAGCCCTATCGGGTCAAAAGGAAGCAATTTTGAAGAATCGTTCATAATGCTGCCAGAATAACGTAGTCGCTGGCGCCACCCTTAGCGTCGGCCCTGGCCGCGCTCAAACTTCCGCATGATTCTCAGGCATTCCGGAGCCGCTGGAAGCGTTTCCCGCCGCGGCGTAAAATCAATGGTGAAATGATTTCTGCTTTCATATCTACCTGTCCTGGACTCGACTGCATGGCGGTTGAAAACGCGGGGTTGCTGCCATGACCCCCGTCACAGATGCTGCCGCCCTTGAGGGGATGCATACCACGGCAACCGGAATCTTCACTGGCGCACTCAAAGCGAGCGATATCGCCTCCGCCTTCGATCGCCGCTTGCGCTTCGATGGTCAACGGCTCAACCGGCTGATGCCTGACGGCAGCGGCCCGGCCACCATCGATCTCGGCGCGTACAAGCGCATCTTTGTCATTGCCATCGGCAAGGCTGCGGGGCCAATGCTCCAGATCCTGCTGGAGCGCATGAAGCGCCGCCAAGGCGTGCGGGGCATCTGTTGTACCAACCAGCCGCCCACGGCCCGCAACTGGCGAATCCGCTATTTTGAAGGCGGCCACCCCGTGCCCAACGAAGATTCCTTCGCCGCCGCCCGCGCCGCTCTCGCTCTTCTTCGCAAAGCCAGAAAAGACACACTCGTTTTCTTCCTCATTTCCGGCGGCGGCTCGGCCATCTTCGATCTTCCTCTCGACCCGCACATTACCCTCGAAGAAACCGCCGCATTTCACCAGTCGCTTCTTGCTTCGGGTGCGCCCATCAACGAAGTCAACACCCTTCGCAAGCACTTTTCCGCCGTCAAGGGTGGTCGACTTGCCATGGCTGCACCGGAAGCGCTCAAGATCAGCCTGCTTCTTCCCGATGTGCCATTGCGGTCGCTCGACGCCCTCTCCTCAGGCCCCAGCACACCCGACCACTCGACCGTGGCTGAAGTGCGCGAGCTCCTCGCCAAATACGAACTCGCGCCCAAATTACCCACCGCCATCCGTACATTCTTTGAACGCGAAGACCTGCCCGAATCGCCCGGCAATAAAGGCTGGCGCCAGTCGTTAATGCCCAGGCTTCCATGGGCTGATGCCGCCCGACCCCGCCGCATGACTTCAGCCGCCAGCATGAGTGGCGAAGATCCGGCCTTCCGTGACTCGGTATTCGAGGTTCTGCTTTCCAGCCATGACCTTGTGGAGAGCGCGCGCACGCTGGCGCGGGATGCAGGCTACCATGTCGTGGTCGATAACAGTTGCGACGACTGGGACTACGCCGATGCGGCTCGCTATCTGCTGGAACGCTTCCACACATTCCGCGCCAAGCACAGCCGCTTTTGCCTGATCTCCGTTGGCGAGGTCACGGTGGCGATCAAGGGCACGCCCGGTGCGGGCGGCCGCAATCAACAGTTTGCTCTGGCCTGTGCGCTCGAGCTCGCCAATCATGCAGGTGAACGCCTCACCGTCTTCAGCGCCGGCTCCGACGGCATCGACGGCAACACCCAATCCGCCGGCGCCGTTGCCGATCCCACCACGGCAGCTCGCGCCCGCGCCTTCGGCTTCGATCCTGAGCAATCTCTCGCAGAGTTCAACGCCTGCCCACTTTTCACCGCAATCGGCGACACCGTCGTCACTGGTCCTACAGGCCACAACCTTCGCGACCTCCGCCTGCTCATCGCCGAACCCGCCTGACGCCGGAATTCTCCGGGTCTCAATTCCCGGTGGAAAATCGAATTATTTTCCCTTTTGCGCTGCACTTTGCTGCATTAGGATTGGTGGGTGCCTCGCAAACCAAAGCGCAAGTCCGCCGGCAAACTCCCCGACATTCGCGCAGTTGCAGCCGCGGCCAAGGTCTCCATCGCCACGGTCTCCAGAACCATGAATGGCTCTCCGCTAGTCAGTGAGCGCCTTAGCAAACGCGTCTGGCAAGCCATCAAACAACTCAACTATCTCCCCAACACCCATGCCCGCACGCTCGTCTCCGGACGCAGCCGCATTCTCGGCATCATCGTCGAGAATATTTCCAATCCGTTCTTCCCGGAGCTGATTCAGAGCTTCGAAGAGATCGCCGTTTCTCATGGCTACGAAATCCTGGTCAGTTCCACGAACAGCGATCCTGCGATCCTGGCCGCATGCGCGCGCCGCATGCTTGAGCGCAAAGTCGACGGCGTGGCCGTCATGACCTTCGGCGAAGAAGAGCCTGTGCTCGATCAGCTTACGCATCGCGGCGTGCCCATCGTGCTTGCCGAGTTCAAGGTCGACGATCCGAAAGCCAGCACGATTCTCCTCGACTACTCCACCGGCATTCATCAAGCCATTCGTCACCTGGTCGATCTCGGTCACAAGGCCATCGCGTTTCTCGCCGGACCACACAGCCTCCACTCGGCTATCACGCGCGAGAATGATTTTCGAGCCGCCGTGCAATCGTGCGGTTTGCAGCTGCACAAAAAATGGGTCATCGAATGTGATCACACCCTCAAAGGAGGCGTCGCAGGTTTCGAGCAATTGAGCAAGCTTGCCGCCCGTCCCACCGCCGTTGTCTGCTCCAATGACATGACTGCCATCGGCGTGCTACGCGCTGCCTACATGCACGGCCTCCGCGTGCCCCACAATATGTCCGTCGTTGGCCTCGACGATATCGATTTCTCCGAGTTCACGTTGCCACCCCTTACCACCATCCGCCTTTCCCGTGTCGATCTCGCCCGTGCCGCCTTCGAGGCTCTGCGCATCCAACTGGAAGAAGCCGGCAACGACCGGTTGCAGCGAGAGTTCCTCGTCTCGACCAGCCTTGTGGTTCGCGGCTCCACAGCCGCCCCTCCCCTGCCCACGGCGTAATGCCAAATCAGGGTTCCGGGCGTCCAACGATTGCAATTGAATGACACTTAGCTTGCTAATCAGCGGCATTCAGCACGATATGCTTTCCAAAGAGATTCAACGCCAGGCGCCCCGGAGGTCACGCAATGACGACTGCCCATCTCAATCGCATCGCCACTGCGATTCCGCCGTACGATATGCACCGCGCATTCATTCCCTTTGCTGAAAGCCTCTTGCCCGAGGGCACGCCTCGCAATCTCTATCGCCGCATGGTGCGCCTTGCCGCCATCGAGCACCGCTACTCGTTCCTCAAACCAATCGTCACTGATAAGGGCGTAATGCAGGACGAAGACTCGCTGTTTGTGCGCGGCAACTTCCCGTCGACTGCCCGCCGCATGGAGGCCTTTCGGCAATTCGCACCGCAGCTCGCCCGCTGCGCGCTCTTGAAGCTCGCGCTCACCGACACAGAACGCAAGGGAATCACGCACGTGATCGTGACCTCCTGCACCGGGCTCTATGCGCCCGGCATCGACTTTGAGGTCATCGAGCTCGCCGGACTCAATCCCTCCGTCGAGCGCACCTTCATCGGCTTCATGGGTTGCTATGCAGCCATCAACGCCCTCAAGGCCGCGCGCCACATCGTTCGCTCCGAGCCCGACGCCAAAGTCCTGCTCCTCTCGCTCGAACTCTGTTCCCTGCATATGCAGGAGACCGACGATCTGGAGCAACTGCTTGCCTTCACCGTCTTCGCCGATGGGTGCGCCGCCTATCTCGTTACAGCCGAGCCCACGGGTTTCGCTCTCGATAGCTTTCTCGCCGTCAACCTCGCGGGTACCGATCAACTCATCACATGGCGTATCGGTGAGCAGGGCTTCGACATGCATCTCTCGGGCCAGGTTCCGGGCCAGTTGCGCCAGGGTCTCGCCGGCGCGGGCACGCGCATTACCCATGGCCGTGAGCTTTCCTCGATTGATCTCTGGGCCATTCATCCCGGCGGTCGCACGATCCTCGATGCGTCGGAGCAAGGGCTTGCTCTCCCCGCCGAAGCCCTCGCCGACTCCCGAAAC
>CAZHOO010000109.1:6288-9614 GCA_964533905.1 uncultured Occallatibacter sp.
TGCGTCGGAGCAAGGGCTTGCTCTCCCCGCCGAAGCCCTCGCCGACTCCCGAAACGTCCTCCTCAACTACGGCAACATGTCCTCCGCCTCCGTGATGTTCGTCTTGCAGAGGTTGATGGAGCGCGCCCTCCCAGGCCAAGTCGGATGCGCCATGTCGTTTGGCCCGGGAGTCACCGCCGAAACCATGATGTTCCATGCCGTCTGACACAATCGACTTCCGTCATCGCGCTGTGCTCACGGAACTCATGGATGAGCCGTGCACGCGCGGTGAGCTCCGCGACTGCCTCCACGATCTTTCCCGTCTCAACCGATGGTTCCTCGCTTATCGCCCGCTCCTTGATTGGCTCAATACCGTCGCTCCAACAAGCTCCGCCCGGCCGCTCCGCATCGTCGACGTCGGATGCGGATACGGCGACAGCCTGCGCCGCATCGAGCGCTGGGCTCACGAGAATTCAGTCGCAGTCGAACTCACCGGCATCGACCTCAACCGCGATGCCATCGCCATCGCTGCCGAAGCCACGCCATCGACGAGCACCATTCGTTGGGTAGCGACTGACATTTTTACCTGGCAGCCTGACCACACGATTCATCTCATCGTCAGCTCTCTCTTCACGCACCACCTCGCAGAACCTGACCTGATTCGGTTTCTAAAATGGATGGATCTCCACGCCGAACTTGGCTGGTTCATTAACGATCTCTCGCGCGCGCCGATCCCATATCATCTTCTGCGAATATTCTCGAGGCTTGCCGGCCTTCACCGCTTTGTTCAGCACGACGGCCCCGTCTCCATCGCGCGCTCATTCGTTAAAGACGACTGGCGTCGCATCTGCCTCGCCGCAGGCCTCGATGGTCGCGCAGTGACGATCCAGCCGTATTTTCCCGCCCGCCTCTGCGTCAGCCGGAGCAAAACATCATGACGACTGCGGCCCAAAGCTTCCATTCGCACGATTTCCGTGCTCAAAGCGCCGAACATCTCGTCATCGGCGGCGGTCCTGCCGGCGCCATGGCCGCCATCCGCCTTGCCTCCGCGGGCCGAAGCGTCGTGCTCATCGAAAAAGAATCCGGCCCGCACGATAAAGTCTGCGGCGAGTTCCTCAGCCGCGAGGCAGTTGATTATCTCCACCAGATCGGCGTCTCCCCTCAGGATCTCGGCGCCGAATCCATCCACACTCTTCGCGTTTCTGCCGGCGGCACAACCGTCGCTGCTTCTCTGCCTTTTCAGGCGCTGTCTCTTTCCCGCCGCGTTCTGGACGCAGCTCTGCTTGCCCGCGCCGAAGAAAGCGGCTGCCGGATTCTGCGCGGCGCCGCGGTCGAATCGCTCACCTCATCCGGCAATCACTGGGTCGCTTCCCTCAATAACGGCGATTGCCTTCATGCTTCGAACGTCTTCCTTGCCACCGGCAAGCACGACCTTCGCGGCTTTTCCCGCTCACCCTCAAAGCAATCCGATCTCGTCGGCTTCAAAATGCATTGGCAATTGCAGCCCGCGCAACTCCGCGCGCTGCGCAACTGCATGGACCTCTATCTCTTCCCCGGAGGCTACGGCGGACTGTCGCTCATCGAAGGCGGCGTCGCCAACCTTTGCCTTGTCGTTCGCCGCACCATGCTGCGCTCCGCCGGCGGATGGCCCCAGATTCTCGCTCTGATCCTCGGCGGGAACCCCCATTTGCGCGAGCTTCTCGCGGGTGCCACGGCGATCTGGCCGCGTCCACTCGCCATCTCGCCCATTCCATACGGCTATCTGATCCGCGAATCAGGCGGACTGTGGTGCGTGGGCGATCAGGCCGCCGTCATTCCTTCCTTCACCGGCGACGGCATCTCGATCGCGCTGCATTCGGCTGCGCTTGCCGCTCACATGTTCCTCGCAGGGTCGAGCCCCGCCGATTACAACCGCGCCCTGCGCGCCCAACTCACCCGGTCCATGAACCTTGCGACGTCGCTCTCGCGTGCCGCCGTAACCGGCGCTGGTCGCACCGCGGCGCTCGCCGCGCTCACGCTCGCGCCGAACGCCATGCGCTGGGTCGCCGAATCCACGCGCATTCCGCAATCATCGATTGTGACTGGTGATCTTCCGCTCATGGCCGTCAGATCGGCCAATCACTCCGGCGCCTGATGAACCTCGGCCGCCTTACTGCGCCGCGAGCGCACCTGAGGGTTCAACACGTCCCGCCTCGCGCCAGGCCGTGATCTCAGCGTGCGTCTGGTCCGCCGCCACGCGCCGGTCCGAATAGATCTGCGGCTGGCCAAAATGCAGCCGCGCCCCAAAGCCCGTCACGCCCAACACCTTCCACAAATGCGAAGTGAACCCCTGATCGCCGTACCAGCAAAGCTCGCGTTCCTCCACTCCGCCTTCGATGACGTAGCGAATCGCTGCCGCCGTGATCGGCGCGCCGATGGCCGTAGCGGGATCGATCAATCGCGAATGAAATCGGAGCACCTGAGTACCATCCGTACTTGTGCCCTCGGGAAACAACAGCACCGGAACCCGCAGCCTCAGCCGCTTGGTCATCTCCTCCGCAACCGCCGTCGCGCTCGCCCTACTCGACCGATCGAGGAAAATTGTCCCTCCCGACCGCGCCGCCCTGCCGAAAAACGGCCAGCCTCCGACTTCGATCTTGGAAACAAAGAAGCACGGCATGACCGCACTGATGATGATGATGTCGAGATAGCTCAGGTGATTCGAAACCACCAGCCCGCACAACGGCGGCTCGCCCTCAACTTCAGTTCTGATGTCGAGCACCTTCAGAACGGCTCGCGCCGAGCCCTGCAGCCAAAGGGCGCGCCGCTCCAGCGTCATTGGCCCGCGTAAACGATCGAGCCAATACCGAACAACGCACATTGCAAGAGCGAAGGCCAGCGCCACAGCGCGCCGAAGACGGCGCAGAGTCAAGTCGTCAGTGGCGCCAGGAACCGGTGCCGAGCCGCCGTCGAAAGCAGTTTCAAATCCAGGAGCGTCAGGAAATCGATGGTGCGGAACTCGCGGTCCCACGCCGGCGGCGCGGCAATGCGCGCGCCGATCGCAAGATACGTCTTCAGCAACTTGGGAACCTTTACCGCGGGACCCGCGATCGCCGGAGCGCGATGGTCCGGCTGCGCAGAACTGGCCAGGCAGGGCAACGGCTGTGCGTCTGCACTCTGCCTAACAGAATCGAAGCTTCCTGGGGGGCACGCATATTCTGCAGTCGGCCTCGTCTCAAACTCCGCTGGAACCCTGAAATTTTCAAGCTGGCGATACATCTGCCAGCCCTCTGCCGGGTCATTGGAGTTTAAAGAAGAGCAGCCGAGCAAATAACGAAGCCCCATGCCGGTAGCATACTGCGCAATCC
>CAZHOO010000110.1:0-9403 GCA_964533905.1 uncultured Occallatibacter sp.
GGTTAAGGCCTGCGGATTTTAAGTCCGCTGCGTCTGCCAATTTCGCCATCCGGGCACGCATTTATATTATGGGGCCGTTCGGGCCTCGCAGTCCCCCCATAAGTTGATGCTCTCTTAGCAACATGGACGCGGTTTCGGCTCCTGGCGATCTTTCCACAACTTGCCCTGAACCGCCGCGCCCCCGTATCATCCGGCAGAAGCACTTCCACGATCGCCAGCGTGTGCAACCGATCTGCCCGGACCGGAGCCGGAGACGTGCAGCTATCCTGAGAGTGCTCGAGAACAACCACCATGAGCGACTTGGAAACCAAGACCGGATTGCGAGTGAAAGGGCGGCTCATGTCCGCCTCCGAAATTGAGCGCACCCTGGTGCGGCTGGCTCACGAAATTGTCGAGAAGAGCAACGGTAGCGAAGATCTGGCCCTCGTTGGCATCAAGCGCCGGGGCGTCCCGCTGGCGGAGCGGCTGGGCAAGCTGATCTCCACCATCGAAAAACGGCCGGTCGATACCGGTGTGCTCGACATTCAGTTCTATCGCGACGATCTTTCCACCGCTGGCGTCCGTCCCGTCGTCACGCCCGGCTCCATCGGATGCGAGATTGAGGGCCGCGACATTGTGATTTGCGACGACGTACTTTATACCGGACGCACGATACGCGCCGCGCTCGACGCGCTCTTCGACCATGGCCGCCCGCGCCGCGTGCAATTGGCCGTCCTCATTGACCGTGGACACCGTGAGCTGCCCATTGAGGCCACTTACGTGGGCAAACATGTCCCAACGAGCAGCCGCGAGATTATCGAAGTCAAGTTCCAGGAAGTCGACTCGACCGAGCAAGTATTGCTCGTGGAGAAAACCTAGTCGCCGTGGTTCGTGGATCGTGATTCGGCATTCGAACCAGGATCAGCCTTTCACGAATTGCGGATTACATTCACGAACCACGATTCATGCCTCACGAATCACGCCCTATGAGCCCAGCCGCACCCGCGACACGTCGCGCACTCACAACTCCGCCCGCGCCCGCTTCTTCGTTTCCATACAATCCGGGATCGCTGCTTTCGGTTCTCGATCTGACGGTGGAAGGCGTGAGCCGCTTGCTGGTTCGCGCCACCGAGTTGGAGCACGAGGATCCCATCGTGCGCGATCGCATCCTGGCCAAGCGCAGAATCGCGCTGCTCTTTTACGAGTCGTCGACACGGACCCGCACCAGTTTTGAGCTCGCATCCAAGGCGCTGGGCGCCGATACCACTCTGGTTTCAAACCTGAGCTCGAGCATCGAGAAGGGCGAATCCCTCAAAGATACGGGACTGACACTGCGCGCGCTGGGCGCGGAAGCGATCATCCTCCGGCACAACTCGTCGGGCGCGGCGTGGCTGCTTGAAGAGACGACGCGTCTGCCTGTCGTGAATGCGGGCGACGGCATGCACGAGCATCCCACGCAGGCGCTGCTCGACCTGCGCACCATCATGACGCACCTACGCCCAGGTGTAAGCGGAGTCGCCGCAGACACCTTGGCCGGCGTCACGGTCATGATCACGGGCGACATTCTCCACAGCCGGGTGGCGCGATCGAACATGCAGCTACTGCCGCGCGTGGGTGCGCGCGTGCTGTTGTGCGGACCAAAAGAGCTGCTGCCGGAACAGGCGGCACGGTCCGGGCCGGGCATCGAGATCGAGCGAGACTTTGAGGCGGCGCTCAAGCAGTCTCAGGCAGTGATGATGTTGCGCATTCAGGCGGAGCGGCTGGCAGGACTCCAACTTGACCTGGAAGAGTACAAGGCTAGCTACCAACTTACCGGGCAGCGGCTCGCGGCTCTCGCGCCAGAGGCAGTGGTCCTGCATCCGGGGCCGATCATCCGCGGCATGGAGATCACGGCAGGCGTGGCCGACGGTGTGCAGTCTGCAATTCTGGAGCAGGTGACCAACGGGTTGGCCATTCGCATGGCGGTGATGGAGCGCGCGCTGACGGCCGAGAATGGAGCCGCCGCGGACAAGTCTCCGCACGCGGGCCGGATCAACGGAGGCCGCGCATGATCGCGCTCGCAATCCTGAACGGCCGCCTCATTGACCCCGCCGCCGGCATCGACGGGCCGAAGGATCTCCTTTTGATCGATGGCCGCGTGGCGGAGATTGCCGCGGCCGGCAAGCTCAAGGGCAAGAACGGCGCCGAGGTGCTCGACGCAACGGGAATGGTCGTCGCGCCAGGGCTGATCGACATTCATGTGCACCTGCGCGAGCCGGGACAAGCGTACAAGGAGACCATCGCCACAGGAACCGCCGCGGCCGCAGCAGGCGGATTCACAAGTGTAGCGGCGATGCCGAACACGATCCCAGTCAACGACTCGCCAGAGGTGACGCGGTGGATGCAGGCGCCGGAGCGCGATGCGAAGGTGCGCGTTTTCCCCATCGCCGCGGCAACGCGCGGGTCGAAAGGTGAAACTCTAAACGACTTCGCTGCCCTGCGGTCTGCGGGCGCGGTCGCCGTTACCGACGACGGAAGGCCGATCCTGAAGGACGGGACGATGCGCGAGACGCTCGCGGCGGCGGCGCGCGTGGGGTTGACCGTCATCCAACACGCCGAAGACACGCGCATGACACAAGGCGCCAGCATGAACCTCGGTCCGGTCTCATTCAAGCTCGGCCTGCGCGGAATGCCGAACGAAGCCGAAACAAGTATCGTGGAGCGCGACATACGGCTGGTCGCGGAGCTGAAAGATGCTCGTCCGCATCTCCATGTTGCGCATCTTTCAACCGCCTCGGCGCTGGCCGCTGTTAGGCAAGCTCGGCGCAACGGACTGCGCGTGACCTGTGAGGTTACGCCGCACCATTTCCTGCTGACCGATGAGCACGTGGGCCTCTACAACACGCACGCCAAGATGAATCCGCCGCTGCGCTCCGCAGCCGACCGCGATGCGATGATTGAAGGCATCATCGACGGCGTTGTTGACGCGATCGCCACCGATCACGCGCCCCACGCCATGCACGAAAAAGAAGTGGAATTCGAGTTGGCGCCGAACGGAATCACCGGCCTTGAAACCGCGCTTGGCCTGAGCCTCCGCTGGCTGCACCGCGAGTGGCGCATGCCGCTCGGCCGTGTGCTGAGCCTGCTGAGCGCGCAACCTGCCGCCCTGCTCGGATTGAAAGGCCGCGGAACACTGGCCGTCGGCAGCTACGCCGACGTAGTCGTCTTCGACCCCAAAGTCGAATGGACCTATCGCGCGACTGAGTCGCAATCGAAGGCCAAGAACACTCCCTTCGATGGCTGGCAGATGCAGGGCAAAGTGCGCTGGACGGTGAGCGAAGGCAAGATCGTTTACGCAAGTGCCTAGCGCGTCGAGCACTGAACGGTAACAAAAGAGCCACCAGCTTCGTCGGTTCCGGCGCTCGGTGAGATTCAAGTCTTGGAGCGCCCCTTACATTCACTTGGCCGCCGGCAAGTACACCATTCCCAATTGGTCAAACAGGAAACTGTACACGTCGGCGCTTTCCTCGATCTGCTCATCGAGCGCTGTGCCGATACCATGACCGGCGCTGGCCGTTGTGCGAAGCAGGATTGGATGATCTGAGGCGTTTGCCGCCTGCAAACGAGCTGTAAATTTGCGCGATTGCATGGGATTGACTCGATGGTCGTTTTCGCCGGTCAGGAAGAGGATCGCGGGATATTTCGTCCCTTCCTGTACGTGGTGATATGGCGAGTACGCGTAGAGCGCCTTGAACTGATCGGGATCCTTTACCGTGCCGTATTCGGTGATGTTGAAGGAGCCGTTGGGATCGAGCTCGTTGCGCAGCATGTCGTAAATGCCCACATAGGACACTACAGCGCGGAATAGGCCGGGCTGCTGAGTGAGCGCCGCGCCCATCAGCAGGCCGCCGTTGCTACCGCCGAGGATGGCCAGCCGCGAGGGCGAAGTGTATTTGTGCTCGACGAGATACCGTGCGCTGGCGATGAAGTCGTCAAAGACATTCTGCTTGCGGGTGAGCATCCCTTCTTTATGCCATTCTTCACCCTACTCGCCCCCTCCACGAATGTTGGCGATGGCATAAACGCCGCCCTGGTCGAGCCAGATGCGCGTCTCGGACCCGACAAAATAAGGCTGCGTGCTGATGCCGAAGCCTCCATAGCCGTAGAGAAGCACGGGATTGGCGCCGTCGAGCTTTGTGCCTTTGCGGCGGATGATGCTGATGGGTACCCGCGTGCCGTCTTTGGAAATGGCGAAATCGCGAACGACCTCCGCGTCGTCGAACTTGAGCTCGGAGGTCTCGGAGATGGCGGTGCGCACTGATTTGCTGCTCGCGGCACTAAAGCTGTACCAGGCAGGCGGCTCGAGAAAAGTGGCAATGTAGAAGAGCGCATCGCCGTTGCCCACATTCACAACCTGGTAGACCGCTGAGATGGGAGGGAGCGGCGGGGCGCTGAGCGGACGGCCTTGATCATCGAACGCCCGCACGCGCGAGGGCCCTCCGGCGATGTCGATCACATAGAGACGCTCGGGAGTGGGGAAATAGCCCTGGATCGACGCACCAGCGTTCTCGTCGTGGCCGATGCGCGAGCTCTGCGGCACAATCACCCTGGCCAGGGAAAGGTCGGGATGCGTGAGAGCCACGCGCAGAATCTGGCCGCGCGGAGCGTCTTTGCGCGAAAGAAGATAGAGCGAGTCGTCCGGACCGATTTTCGCGGAGACGATTCCATCATCGAATTTCGTCACTTGAGTCCAGTGCCCAGAGGAATCCATGATGAAGTGTTCGAACTGGCCGCCATCGCCATTCGCAACTGAGGCAAGGAGCCAGAGTCCATCGTCGCTGGTTTGCAGTTGAATCTCAGCAATGCGTGGAAAGTCTTTTCCGATCAAGTAAACGTCTTGCTTCGGATCGGTGCCGAGCTTGTGGAAGTAAATCTGCTGATAGAAGTTCGCGTCTTCAGACGGGCGTTCGTTGCCCTGGGGATAGCGCGTGTAGTAGAAGCCGCTACCGTCGGCATTCCAATCGATGCTGCCTCCGGCCGTGGCAAAATTGACGCGTGGCACAACATCAGAAAGTTCTTTGCCCGTGGCGGCATCGTAGACGTAGGCCGAGCAATCCTCGGAGCCGCCCTCGGAGATCGCTACAGCTACATATTTTCCGTCGAGCGACGGCGTGTAGAACTCGATCGAAGCTGAACCGTTGCCGCTTTCCGCATTGGGGTCATAAATAACCTTCGCACTGCCAGGATCGTTGGCCGACTGCATAGCTACCAGCATCGGCTGCTGCTTGTTCACCTGGTATTTCAGAGCGAACAGCCTTCCGCCGCGGGATTGCAGGTACGAGTACGCGTCGGAGCGGGCAGCGACAAGTTGCTGGAACCGCTGCTTGACGGACGCGCGCGAGGGCAGGCTGTCAAAGTAGGCGCGTGTTCGTGCATTTTCCGCAGCGCTCCACTGCTTCACCGCAGGATCATTCCAGTCTTCGAGCCAGCGGTAATCGTCGGTGACGCTAACGCCGTGATACACATCGGTCACGGGGTGCTTCGGCGTATCTGGCGGCTTGGGAACTTGCGGGCTCTGAGCAAATGCGGTCAAACAGGAAATGCAGATGCCCAGGCAGACTTGCAATGAGTGCGCGAATCTCATGTCGGACCTCTCCGGGTGGAGACGATTATATCTCCCGAACAGGCCCGGCTGGTTGCCGCGTCCCTTCGGACCTGCGCGCCAGCGAGTAAAGCATGAGTCCGAGCAGAACGCTGGCGACGATGCCGGTGACAGCGTCGATGGCGAGTGCGCCGGAGATCCCCTTGCGCGCATAGCCGAAGGCATCAACATAGAGCATGTAGGAGATGGGCACTCCATAAGCCGAGCCGAGAAAGCAAAAGGTCGTTGACGCCAGCGGATTGTCCTGGCCGATGGTTTCAAAAGTGATGGCGGTGCATGCAGTGATGGCAAGGCATTGAAAGAGATTTTCGGCGATTAAGACGATGGCGAAAGAGGCCGGAACGCGCGGCAGCGGAATCAGCAAGAGCGTGCAGACGGCGCCGGCAACTCCTACGGCAAGATAAAAAGGGCGAAGCGGCAGAAGCCGGCTAAGCGCTGGAAAAATCAGGCAGCCAACTATGCCGCCGAGCCCCACTCCTGCGCCTCCGATGAGACCAACGAAGCCTGGCGAGGCGTGGAAGTCGCTGCCGCGGCCGCCGAGAAAGTTTGTGAGTGAGAAAGTGGCGGCGGGAGAGATAAACAGAACCAGTGCCACGAGCACCTCGCGGCGCTTCACGAGCGAAACCAGGTCGCCGAAAAACTGCGGAAACGACTCGCTTGCAAGGCGACGGTCAGGCCCAGGTGCCTGCATGAATGGAAATGGAAGGATGGGAACGAGGGTAGCGGCGGCAAGCACCATCGCGGCAGCGAGGGGAGGAAGGTGGCGCACCATCTGATTGCATCCGATGGCCATGAGGCAAAAGCCGCCGGTATTGCCAATGGTCATCCAGACGCTGACAAGATTTTCTTCTTCAGCGGATGTGATGGAAGAAAGCCAGCCGCCCAGGGCGCTTTGAAAGAGATAGGCAGCGAAAAAGCCGACGGTGAGCACCAACTCAAGCAGCGCGAGATGATCGAGCGACAGAAAGGCCACAACAAGCGTGAGCGAGGCGAACACTGCCAGGCCGACCGCGTAGAAGCGGCGGCTGAATCGGACGTCGAGGATTGGGCTGAAAAGGAATGCCCAGAAGCCGGGCGAGATGGCGACAGCAGTGAGACTGGCAATGGTCGCTTCGGAAACCTGGCGGTTGCCCAGGAGTTGCGGTATGGCGAACGCGATTGCGCCCCCATAGAGGCCATACGTGAGGTTAGTCAGCCCCATGAGCCAGACAGGAACGCGATGTCGAGTTGGCATCCTGCGCAGCTCCCGGCCGGACGAAGTTGAATCAGGTTACCACGGCACTTTGCCGGGCTCTCAGCCGGTTGAAGAAAGCGTCAGCAGCGACCGAATGTCACCGGTTTCGAGAACCGGCTTCGGCGCGCCGTTGCGGGCGACGAGGAGCATGGCGCGGCCGATCTCATCCGTGGTCAGCACTTGATTGGGAAAGGCGCGAAGCAGGAGCGGAAGCAGCGGACGGGTGAGCATGTAGGGGATGCGATAAAGCGCCGTGCGCGAGCGAGCCCCGAACCGAGGAACGATGACTCCGGGGCGAAACATGAAAGCGGCTTTGAAAGGCAAACGCAGGAGAGCGTTCTCGGTCCGCCCTTTGACCCGCGCCCACATGACGCGGCCGTGCTCGGAACTGTCGGTTCCCTGCCCTGAAACATAAACAAAGGTCATGGCGGGATTGAGGCGCGCGAGCGTTTCCGCAGCACGCACCGTGATGTCGTACGTGATGTGCGAGTACTTTTCTTCCGTGAGCCCCGCCGAAGAAATGCCAAGACAGAAAAAGCAGGCATCGAAGCCAGAGAGCTGGGGCTCGATTGACGAATAGTTGGTTAGATCGGCGTGAATCACTTCGCGAAATTTAGGATTGGACACGCCCGTTGCCGATCGGCCAATCGAGACAACAGTCGCTACGCCGGGATCGAGCAGACATTCGCGGAGCACTCCCTGGCCGACCATGCCGGTAGCGCCGAAAATGAGAACGTTCATGCGGGTCCACTCCCATCGATGGGCGCTTCTGGCCTAATAGATCGCGCCCGTAAATATCGAGCCGGACGATTTTGATGAGCGGCCTGCACGCGCCTAGCCCTTGCGGCGGTAGTGGATCTGGAATTCATAACCTGAGTTCGCTGGGAACAGCCCGGCGACATGGCGAAGGCGCTCGGCGAGTGCGGGGGCGGCAAGGAGCGGGTATTCACGCTCACGGAGGTCGTGGTAGTCGAAATCGACGGCCAGAGCCAGCATGTAGATGGCGAGCGCGTCGGAAAACGACGCCTCGAAGAAGGCGTTGCGGGCACGCTCGTCGATGACTTTAGCACCGGGGTGCGGCTCGAGAGCGCGTCGGCGGGCTTCCCACGCGTCCTGACTGGTTTCGCCGCGAGCCTGTGCCTCAGCCTGCGACCAGACAAGAGTGGCGAAGCTTTCAGGAACGCTCGCCACCTCGACAAAATTGTGGGCCACGTTGATAAAAAACTCGAAGGCCAGGCCGAAGCGATCTTCTACGAGGCGCGTGGAGAGGAACACGGCCTCTGTGGCGCCGAAACTGGCGTTGCGATGGCAGACAGCGCGGTCGCCAAGCTCGACAGTATAGGCAGGCGCAACCAGATTCTCGCCTGTATCGGCGATTGCGAGCGGAACAAAATAGTAGGCACGCTGGCGCAGCGCGGGAGCAAGCGGGGCGGGGACGGCGCCGACGAGCCGCTCCAGGTCGGTCTCGGGAACGCGGGTCTCGCCCCAGACAGCATAGTGAATCCCATTGTTTGCGACGAGCATGGAGACCTGGGTGGCAACCTTGTCAGCAGGCCATAGCTCGATTTGCGCAGTACCGGCCATGAGTTTGTATTCTAGACGAGAGAGGTCCCCACGGTGATGGAGCAAATCGCGCAGGATAGACGTGGAAGAACGATCCTTGGGTTTCCCCTGGAGGGATTCAGTTTCTTCCAGAGTCTTCTGCTGGCCGCAGCGTCGGCGTTTCTTACGTTTTTCGCTACGACCTGCGTGTCGATCTTCGCGCTTCTCGGATGGAACGTTCTGGGTGGCCACTCGGTGAGTTACGTAGACACCTACCTCTACGTCGGGCTCCCCGCAGGCATCCTCGTCCTGATGGTTGCGCTGCCATTCTTCTTGGTATTGTGGGTGCGCGCCAAGACACGGCCGTAAGCCGCGCCGCGCACAGCGGATTAACACGGCTCTCAGTCACCATCTGTCAGGGGTCAAATCTTGAAACTACATCCCTGCGGGCTTCGGGTTGTCGCGGTCGAACTTCGCAACCTGCACCTTCTTAGCCAAGCCAAGCTTGGACAAAATCCAGATGCCCCAGAAGTTGGGATCGATCTCGTACCAGGTGAGGCCGTGGCGTGCGGAAACCGGATGCGCATGGTGGTTGTTGTGCCATCCTTCACCGCCGGTGAGCAGCGCGACCCACCAGCTGTTGCGCGAGTCGTCGTGCGTTTCAAAGCGGCGTTTGCCCCACATGTGGGTCGCCGAGTTGACCAGCCAGGTGGCGTGCAGGCCCAGCGTCACGCGCAGCAACGCGCCCCAGAGGACCATCGCAATACCGTTTACGAATCCGCCCCAGTACCATCCGAGGGTAAGCAGCAGCACGGCGCTCGCGGTGATGGGAATCCAGTGGTACTTGCTGAGCCAGACGTGGAAGCGATCGCGGCTCAAGTCAGGCGAGTAGCGCGAGAGCGCCTCAATCTGCAGGTGCAATGACTGGCCAAAGAGGATCCATCCGGCGTGTGCCCACCAGCCGCCTTCGCGCGGGGTGTGCGGATCGCCTTCTTTGTCGCTGAGCT
>CAZHOO010000111.1:0-9378 GCA_964533905.1 uncultured Occallatibacter sp.
CTTTGAGATCGCCATTGTGATAGGGGAAGCGCACGATTTCATCGGTGTCGCCGATATAGACGTATTTGGGATTGGGGCCGAGAGGATAGAAGGCAATGCCGAAGGGCTGATGGAGGTCGGTGGCGAAGACCGAGACTTGCTTTGGTTTGCCGTCGGCATCGACTCCGCGGAAGATCACGATTTTGCCGGCGTCGCTTTCGGCGAGGAAGAGATCGCCGTTGGGAGCGAAGCGGATGAGGCGCGGGTTATCGAGATCGGTGGCGTATAGCTCGACTTTGAAGCCTTTGGGCGCGATAGGCCAGGCGTCTGAGGGACGTGGAACGATGTGGGCGCCGTTATCGACCGATTGCTCGGGCATGGGCTCGGGCAGGTCAGCGACCGTGAGATGGCGGCGCGTGCCCGGAGATTCGTGAGCCGCGTCAGTGAATGCGTCCTGGCCCGTAAGCACGGCGTGTTTGGTTGAAGAGTCGGCGGCGGCTGGGCTGGAGGCCGCGGAGGCGCTAAGAGTGGATGCGAAGAGTGCAAGGCCTATGACGGCCGAAGCGCTGAGCAGACGGTGCAGATGATTCATAAGACCTCTCTGAGGGATGAATTGCGGGAAGTGCGGGTTGTGCGAAAGACACGGTATCCATTGTTACAGATGCGGCGGCTGGGCGACTGGGTTCAAGAGACTAAGGATCAAGCCGCCGAGAGGCAAGGGGCCGGTAGCGAATCACCGCTTAGACTCAACACGCTCGCGAGGCGGACGCGGGGGAACCGAGGGCCAGTGCATCTCGGGAACCCAGTGGCCTTTTTCGAGGCGAGCGCCGACCTGTTGCCCGCAGCGCGCACAAGGATGAAGTGCCCATTGGGCACGGTCGGTGTTGGAGGTCAGCAATTTTATGGTTTCTTCGCTAAAAAAGCTGTCGCACGGTTTTTTCGGAATTGGCATGAAAAGGTCTTCCTCCCCACCCGCTCTAATCAGTTTAAGCGGAGGCGAGCGGATTCGCAGATCAGCAAATCAATGGATCAGGAGGCTCCCGGTGAGTGGTGTGTTCGCGGACGATGGGCCGACGAGGATTTTGTAGGCCCCTGCGGCGAGGTTCCAGCTTTCATCGGCTTCGCGGAAAGTTTGCAACACGCGCGGGTCGATTGGAACGGTGACGGTTTGGGATTTGCCGGGGGCGAGAGCAATGCGAGCGAAGCCGGCGAGACGTTGCCACGATTCGTCAGAACCTTTGGGAAGGGTTGCGTAGACCTGCGCGACCTCAGTACCGGCGCGCGTGCCGGTGTTGCGCACGGTGAAGCGCGCGGTGCGGGCGGCAGAGTCCACGGTTAGGCCGGAATAGGCGAAGGTGGTGTAGGACAAGCCGAAGCCGAAGGGGAACAGTGGCGTCTTGTGCTCGGTTTGATACCACTTGTAGCCGACTTCGGCGCCTTCAGTGTAGGTGACGGAGTAGGTCGCGGTTGGCGTGTCGGGATTGACGGGGTCGGCGCCGTGCGCGCGAATATGGGGCGGCAATGGAGGGATGACGGGATGGGGAAGATCGTCAACACTCTTTGGGAAACTGATGGCCAGCTTGCCGGATGGATTGACGTCGCCGACGAGGACGTTGGCGAGAGCCTTGTGTCCTGAGCTGCCGGCGAACCAGGTTTCGACGACGCCGGAAACCTTGTCGAGCCAGGGCATGATGACGGCGGTTCCGGTTTCGAGCACGACAATGGTGTGAGGATTGGCGGCAGCCACCTGCTCAATCAGCGCATCCTGATTATCGGGGAGGGAGAGATTGGGAAGGTCCATGCCTTCCGATTCCCACTGATAGGCGAAGACGATGGCGATATCGGAAGTGTGGGCGAGCTTCGCGGCGGAAGCGGGATCGGCGCCGGAATCAAAAGTGATTTTTGTGTGCGGAAGTTTTTCGCGCAGGGCTTCGAGCGGGGAGGTGGGGAACCAGATGTGTTCCTGCCAGTGGGTTGCACCTTGGCCCGGAGGCAGGATGGCGTTGCCGCCGGGAGGATCGACCTGCGCGGAGCCTCCGCCGGAGATCATGCCGACGTCAGCATGGCCGCCGATGATGGCGATGGTGTGGACGCGAGCGGAAAGAATGGGGAGAATGGCGTTGCGGTTCTTCAAAAGGACGATGCTGTTTTCTTCGACGTGCTGAGCGACGTCCAATCCCTTCTGCACATCGACCACGCCTTTTTGCGGCGGATCATCGACGATGCCGGAGAGAAACTCGGCATAGAGAACACGGCGCGCATGATCGTCAATTTCAGAGAGCGGCACGCGGCCGGCGTCGACAGCTTCTCGCAGCTTGGGGCCGAAGTGGTTCCCCATGGGCTGTTCCTGGTCGAGGCCCGCGGCGGATGCTTTTTCAGTGGAGTGCGTTCCACCCCAGTCAGAGTCAACGAAGCCCTTGAAGCCCCATTGGCCTTTGAGCACATCGTGAAGCAGGTAGGAGTTCTCGCAGTTGTAATCGCCGTTGACGCGGTTGTAACCGCACATGACGGCGGCGGGATCGGCGATGGAGATTCCGATGTGGAACGCGAGCAGATCGGACTCCTGCATGCCGCGTTTGGAGATGATGGCGTTGACGAAGTTGCGGCCGGTCTCCTGGTCGTTCATGGCGTAGTGCTTGATGTCGCCGACGACGTGCTGGGCCTGCTCGCACTTCATGAGATTGCCGACGATGGTTCCGGCAAGGAGCGGATCTTCGCCGGCGTACTCGAAGGTGCGGCCGTCGCGCGGCTCGCGGGCGAGATCGACTCCGCCGCCGAGGGTCATGTTGAAACCCTGCGCGCGTAGTTCGCTGCCGATGACCGTGCCGTATGCGCAAGCGGATTCGATGTCCCAGCTTGACGCGGCGCCGAGGCTCGACGGCAACGCGGTCGAGTATCTGCCGTTGACGCCAGAGTCGCGGACTCCATAAGCCGCATCGGACATGACGAGTGCAGGAATTCCGAGGCGCTTGACGCCTTCAACGTATCCAGCGCCGCCATTGGCGAGATCGGTGAGGGGCATCTGCCAGTTGGGGGTGTGAGGCATCCCGTTGCCGTGAAGGAGCGCGATCTTCTCGTCGAGCGTGAGCTGTTTGAGGACCAGATCGGCGCGATCTTCCGGTGAGAGGCTCTGATCCATCCAGGGACCGAGGGTCCTGGAATCGGGAATTGGCACCCCGAAGAACGGGGGTGGTGCGGGAACCGGGCTGTGCGCGGGTGTTGGGGTGGCGGCGCTTTGGGCGGGGACGGCACGCGATCCAAAGACGGTGAGAGCGGTGACGAAAAGAAGAACGGAGCAGGGATTTAGAACTCGAATTTGCATGGGTCTCCGGGCACGATCCATGCTACAACGGCGAGCTGGGTGGAGTCAGCGGGAGCTAAAATCTGCTGCCTGGCAACTCGAATTCATGCCCCAGGATCGGCAATGGTTCTGTTCGCGCGGTGGTGCTATTGTGTTGTCAGGTAAGCATCCTATCCTGGGGCACCGGTCGCAGTTGCGCGGCTTCGGCGCGAATTTTGGGCTTTGACGCCATCAAGCGATTGCGGAGTGGGCATTGAGGCAAGGGACTTATAGCGATGTCTCGGCTGAGCAATTTGAGACGCGCGCTGCAGAGGCTGGGCCAACCGGAGCAGCCTCGCGCTGAACGATGGCCTGCAACGGGCCTTTCGGCTCTTTATGGCGTCGACTCCGCTTCGAAACCTGCCGCCATCAAAGACGTCAGCGTCTCCGGCGTCTACCTGTTGACTGAGGAGCGTTTTGCCGCCAATCAGAGCATCGCGCTCATACTTCGTTTGGACGGCGCGCCCGAGGGCAGCGAAGAGCTGCAGATATTCCTTCGAACTCGCGCGGCATGGCAGGGCGAGGACGGAGTCGCGCTCGAGTTTGTTCTGCCCCCAGGCATGAATTCCGATCTGTGCGGAGCGTTGGTACAGGACATCGTCAGTTTCACAGACCGCGATCAAGTAGCGGATGTGTTTCGTCACCTGCGTACGGTTCTTTTCCTTTACCGCCTCTGCGAGTCCCAGGCCGACGAAGCAATTTTGCTGCTGGATGGGCGACTCGATTCAGGGCGCACTGAAACGCTGTTCAAGATTGCTTTCGCCGCGGAGAAACTGCTTGCCCCGAAGCCCGATGCGAGTCGAATGCGAGCCCATCCGAAGCTGGTGACAGAAATCCTGCGTAACGGCTCATGGGCTGCGGATGAATTGACCCTGAAGCTATGGGTAGGCCTTCTTGCGTCTTCCTGCTCGATTGATGCGCCGAACGATTCCAATCAAATCTTTGTCGACATCCTCGTGCACATCACAGCCACCGAGGCCAAGATCCTGCTCCACGCATGCGAGCGGGCCCTAAGCGCGACGCCGGCGCCCGAGAATTCTGTCGCCTTGTCCATCGTTCTGACCCCGCAAGAGATGATTCACTTAACCGGCGTGCATGATCTAAGCAGGAATGCTACCGATCTCGCGTATCTATACAATCTGGGGTTAATTGCGAAGCTTTTCGACTTCACCTCTTATCACGACATGGAAAGCTTCGATATTACGCCCAGCAGCCTGGGCCTGGAACTCTACAAACACTGCCACGGGCCCTCGGAACAAATAGATCCGCAACTGATTGCAGATGCCAGAGAGCATCTGGCCGTCTTCTTCCCGCCGCCAATACCAAGCGTCTTCGAAAACTTCATTCCTACGGCTCCGGATCCGCCAAAAAAGTAGGGCCTTTGGACTGAGGGGCGTAAGAGCAAGCAATTAGGGATTAGAGGATCAAGCGGCGGCATCTACATGTGCGCGAGGGTGCTGGCGGGGACGGTAGCGGTAATCACGACGCGCTCTTTGTTTTGGGTGACGGTGGCGGTTTTGAGCAGCTCTTTGAGGGCGGCGTTGGCGTCGTTGTCGGCCAGGGGTTTGGCGAGAGAGCGGAAGAGCGTGAGGAGTGTGGCGAGGTCGGCGGCCTGGCCGGTTGCCTTGTCCTCGGTGGGAGCGATCTCCTCAACTCTAACGCGGACCGCGGCAAAGGAACCCGGAACGGGCAGCGCCGGCCCGATGCTGGCGATGATGGTGGAGTCCTCTTCAAGGGGCAGGGCAAAGCCGAAGATGTGAATGGAGCCGCTTTCGGAGAAGGGAAGGCCGATTTGGCCGACGCCCCAGGCGAGCGAGAGCAGAGGCACGTCGTGATAGTGGCGCTCCAGGAGCGAAGAGCCGGAAAACGGCAGCGCGGCCGCGCCATGGCGGTCAATCATAGAGTGGATTTGTTCGTTGGTTGGGGTGTTGGAGATGGCGACCGAGTCATAGCCGACCTGGGCGACGCGGACAGTGCGGTCCTGCGAGGTGATGTTGTAGATGGTGTGGCCCGCGTAATTTTCGCGCGAGGTGGCGTGTGAATCGAGCCACGCATTGAAGCGGGGGCCGGTGATTTTGCCGACGAGGACCATGGAGTAGGCGACGGGGCCGTTGGGGCCGTTGGGATCGGGCATGCGATGGAGGGCGATGGCGACCTGATCGATATCGCGCTCGGGATCGATGCCGATGTCGTCAACAAACTGCTGGTACTCGGGGACACGGTTGGGCGCACTGAACTTCTTGTAAGCGATGGTACGGATGGCCTTGATGTTGAAGTAGATGATGCCATCGGATTCGGGGAGCAGGCGCGCGGCCTCAGGCGGGGCCTTGGAGCGCAGGAAGATGGCAAGGGCCAACAGAACCAGGACCGCGGCGACGATGACGAGTGTGTTGCGGGAGCGACGAGTCATGGAGATTTGATGCAGGGGCCGTCAGGAATGAGGGTAGCAGAGCGGAGTTAGCGGGGCTAGCGGAGTTGGCGGTGCTGGCGGGGTTGGCAAGTTGGCGGGCCAGCGGGTTGACGTGCATTCGTGCTATCCCAGGTCTCAAAATCGAGATCTCCACCCCACAGACGAAGACCTGTCTGTGGGGACCCCGACCCGGGGCACCCATTCATTTTGGGGAGTTGAGGGCGAGTTAGCGGGCCAGCAGAGCTGAGAGATCATTGGCCGGATTTTTCGAGCGTGGCGGCGAAGTTGCGCGATTCCCCGGCCGCGGTTTCGACAGAACGCGTCCACGGCGCGTAGCCGGACAGGGTCATTGAGATGGAATGTGTGCCGGGCTTGAGCTTGATGAGAGTGGGCGTGTTGCCAACGTAGCTGCCATCGATGTTGATCTCAGCGCCGGAGGGATTCGAAGACAACTGCACGGAAGCCAGAGCGTCAGAACTCGGGGCCTCGACTGTGTCCGCGGGCGGCGCGGGATTCGACGGCGGCGCTGGCGCCGGGCCCGGAGCCGCCGAGGGAGCCGGGCTGGAAGCTGTGATGGGAGGGGCTATGCCGGAGCCGGGAGCTGCGGGGGAAATGCTCGACAAGTCTATGCTCTTGAGCGCATCCCAGATCGTGTCCCCGGCCGCGAAGCCGGTGTAATACGCGTAGGCCCTGGCCTTCTGGTCGCCGCGGGGCGGGAAGTGGGTTGTAGCAGTCCACGTCCTTACCAGCGCATGATCGCTGAGCCTGTAGATGCTGATTTCCACGATCAGCTTGCCGGGTTTAACGAGGCCGGCATCTTCGTGCGAAAGAAACTTGCCTTCGATCACCACCGAGTTAGCGCCCGCGGCATCGGGAACCGGGGTTCCCTCTTCCACAACCTGAGCAGCGATTTTGTCATTCTCGAGCCGCTCGGAAACGTCGTCGGAAAAATACTGGATGAAGTCTGGCGATTGGGCCATGCCATCGGCGTTGGTAAAGCGCTCGACCAGGACGGTGTTGAAGTGCACCGGCTCTTTGGTTGCGGCGGCCAGCGGAGCAGCCGAGAAGGAGGCAGCGAGCAAAACGGAGATCGGAGCGAAACGATTCATGGAAATCTCTCCCTTAACCCGGAGGCGAAACCGTCAGGAAGAGCGTAACACCTCGCCAAGGCAGCAGGGGAGCGGAGTCGGGCCATCCGCACGTTGCTACTGGGGCGAAGGGGCGGACGGCGGGGCCGGTGCGGGTGCGGCGGAGGTCTGTGCGGGCGCGGATGCTGGGTCCAGGTCAGCGCTCAGATGAATGCTCCCGCCGGTGACGCTCAGCTTTCGGGTCCAATCCGCGAATCCCTTTTTCTGGACGGTGACCTCGTGGCTTCCTATGGCGAGGGGAACGGTGGAAGGTGTGTTGCCAACAAAGGCACCATCGATCACGATATCTGCGCCCGTCGGGGCGGAATCGATGACGAGCGAAGCTTGGGTGGATACGGGCGCCGATAGTGCGGCGGCCGCCGGAGCGGGCGCAAAGTTGGCCATATTAAGATGCATGTCGCCTTCGACGAAGGCGGTGATTTCTGTTCCTTGCGGGATTGTGATGTCTTTCCCTTTCATGAAGAGAAACAGCGGCGCAGCGGGAAAGAAGACGATCGAAGTCGCGACCATGGCTCCGGTCATTGCGCCAACGTGGCCGCCGCCCTTGTTGTCCTGCGTGGCTCGGAGCGCGACCTTTTCCTGGTCCGCAAGGCGAGCGTAGCTGATGTTCAGATTCAGCTTGCCGGCCCTTCCCATGCTCTTCTTGGCGTTGCATTCGGTGACGGTTCCGATTGCTGTAGCACCCTTGGGAAGTACAACGACATCGTCAACCTTGACTTCTTCGACGACCTCAAAGGGAATTTCCTGGCCAACTTTGGCGTCGGCAGAGGAGATGGTTTGGCTGAGGCGCAGCTTCACAGGTGTTCCATCAAGAATGGTGTGGGGTAGCGGTGGGCCCGTTAGGGTCGATGCTGTCGAGGACTGAGATGCCGGCGCGGAAGGGGTGTTTATGGGTGTTTGCTGAGCTGAAAGCAGCGAACAAAGCAACAAGGATAAAAGCGGAGGAAAGTACTTATGCATAAAGCTTCTCCTTGTCTTTCAAAACCACAAAACCGAAACAAGGGAAGCACCTGAATGATGGACCGAATCTTCGAATTGCGCAATGGCGCTTTTTTTATGGGGCAGCGGCAGAGTGGTCGCCGCTTCGAACGAGCTAGTCGACGATAGCGAAGGTGAAGATTTTGCCGGAGCTCGCCGGAGTCTTGGGCGAGGACGTGTCCTGCGGCTCGAGGAAACCGAACTCGCCGTCGCCTAATCCGTTATTGAGGATGATCTGCCAGGCCCCGGGCGCGATTTGCGTGCTCGAGAAATCGATTTCGTCGCGAATGGATCCGGAGGCCTGATTGAGGCCGCCGGCGACGGATTGGAATTGCCGGTTGTTGCCGGCAACATGGAGGCGCACAAGCTCGTAGTCGCTGGCGGTGCGTCCCTGCGGCACGTGGAGGATGAACGTAATTGGAGTGCTGACGACGAGGCGGCTGCGCATGCCGCCGACAAGTCCGTTCAGGTCTTGCTTCATGAGGCCGGCGGAGGCAAAGTGCTTAATCAGCCCTCCTGATTGGAAGACGACGCCTTCAGAGGGAAGCGGCTGCCAGTTACCGCCGCTGTCTTTGTAATATGCGCCGACGTTTTCGATTCCTGGCGGAAGCGGGCCGGCGGGCGCGGACGCATCGGCAGCGGAGGGTGCGGCGGGGTCAGGTGAGGCGCCGGTGCCTTTGGCCGCGATGGCGGCGATCACTTTGTCGCTGACGCCGGCCTGCTTGAGCGTGATGAGGCCGTCTGGCGAGGTGTCATAGGCGCCCGGCGAAGCATTGATCGTGGTGACGATGACTTCGTCGGAGAGCTGAGCGCCGACCATCCTGATGATGGAGTCGTTGCTGAGCCCCTGCTGTGCGCTGAGATACGGCGTCTGCTGGGCAAGAAGGAATGGCGCCTGCTGGGCGCTGAGGAACGGGCAAAACACTGAAAATAAAGCAGCGCATATAGCCTTGCGCATAGAAGCAGCCTCCACTCGTCGATCGGGACCGAGAAATGTGTTGCAAGATATCAAGAAAATGATCCCTTTAGGCGCGGGTTTTTCGCAAGAGCACTTTCGGGTTATGGAGTTCGGTTGAGCAAGAAAAAAGCGCCCAAGAGAAAGCCCGCCGCGTCGATCATGGCGGCGGGCGAGAGGGGTGGGGGCGGGCGCTACTGGGTTACGGACGAGACGCGATCCCCTTCCTGGAAACCGGACCCGGATACCGAGACGCAGACCGAGGAGGCATCGTCGACGTCGGTGGCGCGGATCACCCCGATGGTGGAGGTGAGGCGGCGAATGACCTGTCCAGTGGCGGGGTCCTTAATTTCCTTGGTGACGCGGAGGACCTGAAGCTGATCGCCAACCTTGACGCCGGCTTTGGCGCCAACGTTGAGGACGATCTGTCCGCCATCGACCGCGGCGACGAGGCCATCGACTTTGATGGTACGCACGGTGACCTTGGAGGCATCGGCGAGCAGGTTGGCGGTAAGCTGATCGACTGCGGCCTTGGTGGCCTCGCCGATGATGGTGCTCTGGAAGTTGC
>CAZHOO010000112.1:0-6968 GCA_964533905.1 uncultured Occallatibacter sp.
CGATGATTCACGCTCTTCGCGGTGAGCGTGTAGCTCAGCTGCTCCTCGCCGCCCACAGACACACGAGCCTGCACTCGCGCAAATCCTGTCATCGATGCAATCGCCATGCCTACTCCTTCGCGCCTGTGGCCAGCGCTGACCTTTCATCGAACGGGAGATACATCAGGTTAGGATTGGGAGTTTTCTCCGCTGGCAGATCCAGGGACTCGGGCATGTCGATGAACTGCAGTTGATAAAGCTTTTGATAGGTAGGCGAGCTGTTCAGCAGTTCTTCGTGCGAACCAATCGCGGTAATCCGGCCGCATTCGAGGACCGCAATGCGATTGGCGCGACGAATGGTTGAGAGACGATGCGCGATCACCACCACGGTACGGTTCTGCATCAGATTGGCCAACGCCGTTTGTACCAGCGATTCGCTTTCGGAGTCCAGCGCGGAGGTCGCTTCGTCCAGGATCAGGATCGGCGCGTCTTTGAAGATGGCGCGCGCGATGGCCAGCCGCTGACGCTCGCCGCCCGAGAGCCGGAAGCCTTTTTCCCCTACCATTGTCTGGTAGCCCTGCGGCATATTCATAATGAAGTCGTGCGCCAGCGCGTTGCGCGCGGCCTGCTCCACCAATGCGCGCTTGGCGTCGGGCTGACCATACGCGATATTGTTGTGCACGGTATCGTTAAAAAGGATAGTCTCCTGCGTCACCTGTGCCACCTGGCGGCGAAGCGAAGCCAGTGTAAGATCGCGGACATCGCGGCCATCGATCAGAATGCGCCCCGAAGTGATGTCAAAAAAGCGCGGAATCAAATTGACCAGCGTCGATTTGCCGGCGCCGCTTGGACCCACGATGGCCAGCACCTCGCCCGCATTCACTTCGAGGTCGACGTCGTGCAGAATCTGGTGCTCACCTTCGTCGGTCGAGTAGGAGAATCCCACGTTCTCAAATTCGATGGCTTGGCGAAAGCGCGTGAACGTAGCGGCGCGAGCCCGCTCTCTCACGTCGTCCTCGGCATCGAAGAAGGAAAAGATCGACGCCGAAGCACCCATCGCCTGCTGAAAGCTGTTGTAGAAGAAAGCGAATCGGCGCAGCGGATCATAGAGCTTGAACAGTAGGAAGATGAATGCGCCGAAAACGCCGATCGTCATTTGATGGTTCTTGATCTCATTACGGCCTATCCATAAAAGCAGCGCCATGGCAATCGCGCCCACTGTATCCATCAGCGGCGAGCTGATCGATTGAATGCGAACACTGCGCAGATTGGCGCGGAAGAGGCGTTTGGCCGCACTCTTGAAACGTAAAACTTCCCAAAGCTCGGTGTTAAAAGACTTCACGATACGGTTGCCTGTCACCGTTTCATGCAGGATGTTCTGCACTTCGGCCAGCTTGTCTTGGCCGGTGCGCGTGCGCGTGCGCACTTCGCCGCCTATTTTGCGCGCTGAGGCCACCACAACCGGGATAAAGAGAACAAGAGCCCAGCTCAGGTTGCCGCCGAGCTTGATGATGACCGTGATCGCCACCAGGAAAGTGAAAAACTGCTGTAGAAAATCGCCCAGCACAGAACTCAATGCAGTTTGCACCCGGTCCACGTCGTTGATGAGCGTGGAAAGGATGGTTGCGGTGGGATGCTGGTGGAAGAAGCTCGAGGAGCGGCGCAGCGTCGTTTCGTAAAGATGGTTGCGCAGGTCCGTAATCGTGCCGAAGCCGGCATAGTTCACAAGGTAGTTTCCCAGGTAGTCGCACAGGCCCTTGAGAATGGTCGAGACTACCAGCGCGAAAGCCACTACATCCCATGCATTATGGATTCTCAGGTTCCCGAAATGCGGAATCAGGCTCCTCAAGTCGAAATGCCATCGGCTATTGGTGAGACCGAGCAGGATTGGACCTTCCGGCGCGTCGGGCTTGAGAACTTGATCGAATATCGGTTGCAGGAGGAGGACCCGGAAGGCGTCGAGCAGCCCGACGATGGCCGACAACACAACCCCCGGCAGCCACTCCAGCGTGTACGGCAGCCCATAGCGCAGCAGGCGCAGAAAATTCCTCATGCGCCGCGGCCTGCTTTGCGTCCCCGGCTCTGAATTCCCTGCTGAAACTGGGTGCGGAGGTCCATCCCCGTATTGTATCCGCGCTGGAAGCGAATCCGCGCTCCGCGCCCATAACCTCAGCGACGTGGCCGTAACCTGTCAGTTACGCTGATTTCGAGCGGAATGAAATCAAAATCCCTTCAGGCTCACGAGCGCCTTCAGAATCGTCTCAGGCTGCGGCAGAATCGCATCTTCCAGCTTCGGCTGATAGGCGACAAATGTGTCCATCGCGCCGATGCGCCGAACGGGAGCATCCAGATCGTGGAAGAGTTCATCGGCAATCCGTGAGGCGATCTCCGCTCCATAGCCCCAACTGAGCATGTCTTCGTGAGCCACGATCACACGATTGGTTTTGCGCACACTTTCTGCGATCGCTTCCCAGTCGTAAGGGTTCAGCGTGCGCAGATCCAGAATCTCGGTGTCGATGCCGTGCTCGCGCTGCGCCTGTTGCGCGGCCTGCAATGCGCGCGGCACCAACGCGCCATACGTCACCAGCGTGAGATCCGTGCCGGGGCGAACGATCTTGGCTTTTCCGAATGGAATCGCGAAATCCGGCCCTGGATCCTGCGCGCGTCCATAGGTCTCGCGATAGAGTCGCTTGTGCTCGAAGAAAAGAACTGGATCGTCGCAACGAATCGCCGTGCGCAACAGGCCATTGGCATCGAGCGCGTTCGACGGGAAAACTACGCGCAATCCCGGCGTGTGCGTGAAGAGGCTTTCGCCGGATTGCGAGTGGTAGATCGCTCCTCCGGTAAGATACCCGCCGATCGGCACGCGAATCACGACCGGCGCCGCCCAGGTGCCGTTTGATCGCCAGCGCATCACAGATAACTCATTGCGAATCTGGTGCATGGCTGGCCAAATGTAATCAAAGAATTGAATTTCTACCACCGGCTTCATTCCCCGCAAAGCATAGCCAATCGCTCGCCCCACGATATTGGCCTCTGCCAGCGGCGAATTGAACACGCGATCCGATCCGAACTCGGATTGGAGGCCCGCTGTGAGTTTGAAAACTCCACCCTTGCCTTTCACCTCAGCGAGCGCTTCCGCGCGGCTGGCATCAGCCACGTCTTCACCGTAAACCACGATGCGCGGATCACGCCGCATCTCGTCGCGGAGGCAAATATTGATCAGCTCGGCCATCGTCCGCGGACCTGCGCGTTTTTTCCCGCCATCCGGCGCCGCATCTGTCTTTGCAGCGGCCTGCGGCTGTTCTGTGGCAAAGGAGGCGCTTGTCGGATCGAGGTCTTCGGAGTAAACGTGTGTAGTAATTCCCTCCACCGCCGGCAATGGCGCTTCGAGAGCGCGCTCGGCTGCCTCGGCTGCTTCGCGCTCAAGACTGTGTTCCAGCTCGTCAATCTCCGTGACCGTCAGAATTCCCTCGCCGATGAGCCGGGTGCGGAAAAGCGCGATGGGGTCGCGAAGAAGATCTGCCTCGCGTTCCGCTGCCGAGCGGTAGTTCTTGTCGTCATCGGAGAGCGAATGGGAATACAGACGCACGCAATGGCCATGGATGAATGCAGGTCCGTTCCCCGCGCGGCAGTGCGCCGCAGCCTCCTGAAAAGCACGGATGGTCACGACCGGATCGTTCCCGTCAATCTCGGCAAAGTGGAAGTTGGGGAAGTTTGCCACCAGTCGAGAGATGTTTCCACCCGGCGTATTGACTTCGACGGGAACGCTGATGGCGTAGCCGTTGTCTTCGACCAAAAAGATCACCGGCAACTTCTGGTTTGAAGCGGTATTGATCGCCTCCCAGAACTCGCCCTGAGAAGTCGAGCCTTCACCCACGCACGTGAGCACAACTTCGTCTCCGTGAAAGTCCACATCGTGAAAGGCGCGATAGTCGCCCTCGGCTTTGGCGGCCATAGCGGGATGTTTGCTGAATGCCCGCCCGGCCTCGCCGCAGCCCACCGCTTGCAGCAACTGCGTGGCCGTCGAGGATGAGGTGCTTACGATATGCAGTGCGCGGCTGCTCCAGTGCCTGGGCATTTGCCTTCCGCCGCTCGCCGGATCGGACGCGGCGCCTACGGCTTGCAGCATCATGTCGTAGGGCGTCACCCCCAGCGCCAAAGCCAAAGCCCCATCGCGATAGTAGGGAAAGAACCAGTCGTAGCCGGGACGCAACGCCAGAGCAGCTCCCACCTGCAGCGCCTCGTGGCCCGCCGAGGAAATCTGGAAGAAGATCTTCTGTTGCCGTTTGAGGAGGATTTCGCGGTCATCTACCGCGCGAGAGAGAAACATCAGCCGGTAGATTTCAATCATTTGTTGCGCGGTCAGTTCGTCCCGGGCCGGATATGTTCCGGACGCGCGAGCGCTGGAAATTGCCGCTTCCATTCCGATCGACCCCCAGGAGCTATTCGGACACCGCTTCGCTTGATTGTAACAATCCTTCAGGCCGAAACGGCCTCCGGCTCTTATCGGTTTAAAGGAGCTAAGCGTCTCCAGCTAATTGGAGGGGAAACTTACAGGCGGCCGTCCCATCGGCGGCGTCGCCTGCCCTTCGACCGCCATCTTTTCCTTCACGCTGCGCGCCAGCTTTTCAATCTCTGCCAGTCGATGCAGATCGTCCGGTGTCAGCGTGCTCGTCCCGGACGCCGTGACCTCGTAATTCAGTTCACGGGCAAGTTTCAGCAACTTGTTTGTATCGGAAACCATCTCTTTCTGGCGTTCCGCGTTGAGAGCCGCCCTCTGCCGTTGTGCCAGGATTGGATCGTAGTCGGTGTTCGGAACTGTATCAGTCGGCATCGGAGGAGGGCGATTGATGATGTCGTGGGGCGGGCCCTGCGACCGCGACGCGAGAACGCACGTAAGAGACAACTGCATCGCAAGGCTGATACCCCACCGGAGAGATCGACTCATCCTCTTCAACCTGCGCCTCCTTGCTATGCGTCTAACTTCGCTCACCAATCCAGCGTTCACTGCGGCGTCGTCTCAGTTCTTGCCTGGAGCACTTCTCACTTTGTGCGCCAAATGTTCAATCTCGCCAGCCTTGCGGACCACGGTCACTGAAAGCGTATCCGGCGTTGTCTTATCCACTTCCGTTTTTAGTTCCGTGGCCATCTTCAGCAGGTCAGCGCATTGTTTGGCGACCTCCGGCTCGTTTGGATCCGCAGCCGTTTCGCCCGGTTGCTGTGCAGCCGGCGCCGAGGCTGCGGCGTTCGCCGGCGTCTTGGCTCCAGGGGGATTAATCGCCGGCAGCGGGAAGGAATCCTGTGCGTGGGTTCGGGTCAATCCCACGCTCGCGGCCACTGACAGCCCAGCCAGGCATCCAACAAAACAGAGCCATTGCGCCAGACTCTTCGCCCGGTGATTTTGAACCTCGAATCTGCTGCGGGATTTCATGTGCTCATCGTCCGTAGGGAAGAATTCGGACAAGCAAGGCCTAGGGCCACGGTCGTTCCCGTGCCCAGTTTAGTCTAGATTTTGGAGTTTTTGCATGTCTGCGTCTTCGGCAATTGTAATTTTCGTACTGCTCGATCGTTGGGGTTGGTTCCAGCAGGGCCGCTTCCTGGGCCGGGTCCTCGATGAGTGGATCAATGACAGCCAGGAATTCATCCACGCCAAGCTGCCGCGCTTGGTCGTGATCGCGATCATCGCCTTTATTCTCAGTCGCTTATTGAGTATGGCTACCACCCGGATGGTCCGCGTTGCCGAGAGGACCGGGGGCCGCCGTTCCGAGGTCCGGACCATGGCCGGAGTCATCCGTGCGACAGGACTGGCCATCATCGGCCTCATCGCCATGCTCCAGGCCCTCGATGCGATGGGTTTTAACCTCGCTCCGCTTCTCGCTTCGGCCGGGGTCGCAGGAATTGCGATTGGGCTGGCGGCGCAAAACATCGTGAAAGACATGTTCAACGGCATGCTGTTTCTGGTCGAAGGCCAATTCAATGTGGGTGACACGGTTCGCTTGGCAGGCCTCTCTGGCACCGTCGAATCCATGACCTTGCGCAAAACCACAGTCCGCGATGGCGACGGCACTCTCTATGTCATCCCCAACTCGCAGATCACTACCGTGGCCAACCTGAGCGCTGACTACTCGGTGGCCACGGTCAATATCAGTGTGGACTTCTCCGCTAACCCCGACGAAGTCACAAAGCTGCTCAAGCGGATTGCGATGGATGTTCGGAACAGCGACGACTTCAAGAAGGTTTTTCTCGAGGACCCTCAGGTCCTTGGCGTCGATGCGGTCAAGGGCTCTCAAGTCATCTTTCCGGTTGTATTCAAGACTCTCCCTACCCAGCAATACGGCCCCGTCCGGGAATTCCAGCGCCGCGTCCGTCTAGCCCTTGAGGAAAAACACATGCTGCCCGGCGATCCAAATCGCGTATTCAATTTGGTCGGAGAATCGGCGGCGAATACCCCCAGAGGTGAAGAAAAGGGGCCCGAACCCGAGCCTGATCCCACCACCATCAAGGCTCCGGAGACCAACCCCTTCTCCGGCGAGGGAAGCTAGTCGACCCGCTCATGGGACCAGCGCGGCATTCAGTGCCCGGAACTTGCCTTTCTGCTCTATTCTTCTTAGGGTGCCGTTCCGCAACCATCGGCGACAGGAGAGCAACACATGAACAAGCGTCAAGTTGCCGCACGGGTCTTGGTCGGCCTCGGATCTCTCAACGTCCTTGTGGGCGCAGGCCTCCATTTATCGGCTGGTTATCCGCGTCTCTCCGCAGTCCTTGCGGCTTCAAATCTGACTTCCCTATATGCAAACGCGATGCGGGCGGTCTTTCTCATCGTCGGAATGGCCTGGATCACGATCGCAGTCATCGCGCTGATCGCCGCATTCACTCAAACGCGCATTCGCCGGCCGCTCGTCCTTCTTTGCGCGCTCTCGTTGCTGGCCGAAATCCCGATCTGGGTCTCGCTCATGGGCTGGTTCATCGGCAATGAGATGATCGCC
>CAZHOO010000112.1:7068-9340 GCA_964533905.1 uncultured Occallatibacter sp.
CCTGTCAAGACCCGCGCTCCCCCAAATCTCGCTCAACACACTGAAAATACAAGCGCAAAAAAATCTCCGAAGTTTGCCGATTATTTCATCAAAATCGCTATCCTTATATCAGGGTAGGAAAAGAGAGAATTCTCCCCAAAATGTCATGGGCGGCGTCGGCAACTTCCGAGCCGGCCGATGTCTTTCGCTCAGAGCCTTGTCGCCAGAAAACCGACGCAACGCTTGAAAGAACACTTCTAAACTATTGATTTCAGGTATTTTGCATTCTAACCCCTTTGTTTTCAGAGGGTTGCAGGCAGTACTGGGCGACGTAAGTGGCCCCCTTTTCAACAAGTTAAGGCCAGAGGGTGTGAAGATTTTTTAAAGGACTTCTCTCCTCGGTTCACTCTATCCTCTGTGAACTGATCGCATTCAGCAGCTCTTCGGGGCTGGTCACCGGAGCCAGACAAACCCTACCCCGGCAAACCAGCGCAAAGGCCGTCTCTCGTGCAGGCGCTCGAACTTGCAACACCGTTTCCGCCAGCGCCTCGGGAAGTTCGCCGGCAACCAGCTTTGACGGTTCAATCCGGATCACCGTCTTATTCACCGCAAAGCCCGCCACAGCCGTCGCCTCCAGCCGATCCGCTTCCGTGCCCGAGCCCACAATCACAATCTGCGTCGGATCGAGTAGAGATCTTTCCGCTGCGAGCCCATAGCTGCCCGCATAGAGGCCGAAATGCTCCACAATTCCCGCGAAGTTGGCCAACGTTCCTTCGGCGATCTTTCGATAGTCCTCACGCCCGCTCAGAGCCTCAAGCCGCAGCAACGCCGTCGCAGCCGTGGGATTGCCGGCAGCTGTGGGAGAATCCTGCAGCGGCTTGCGCCGCGCCGTCAGCGCGCCCAGCGGAATCTCCGCCGGCTCATCGTTCAGTGGCGCGGATGTGTCGAAAAATCCACCCGACGATGCGTCGTGAAATTCTTCGATCATCGAATCAGCTAGCTTCACCGCCGCGCGGTAAAACTTCATCTCGCCGCTCGCCAGCCATCCGTCGATGCATGCGTTCACCGTGAATGCATAGTCATCGAGTGTGCCCGGTGCGCTCTCTCGCGGCGACAAACCGTCAGCGTAGGCGATCACGTGTTTCAGGCTTGCCCGTCCACCCCACGCTTCGTCGAGTAGTCGGTTCAGCGTGAGCAGCGCGAACGCACGCGCCTTTTCGTCGCGCAGCACGCGCGCCGCTTCCAGGTAAGCCGTTACCGCCATCGCGTTCCAGCTTGTATAGAGCGTGCGATCGATGTACGGAGCCGTTCGTTTCGCGCGCGCAGCCAGCAGCTTTGTGCGTGCCGAGTCCCGCAGCCTGCGCAACGACTCTTCGGTGGCGCCCGTTTGTGCCGCCATCTCATCGAGCGACTGATTCACATGCAACACGTTCTTTGCCGGGTTATGGTGCATGTCGCCCAGTTCACCAATGTCCCAGTACTTCGCCGCAAACTCCAGCTCTTCTCCGCTCAGAACACTCTTGGCCTCATCCAGCGTCCACGTAAAGTAGTCGCCATCGTCGTCGAGGCCCACGTCGGCATCCTGCGAACCATAAAATCCGCCGCGCTCGCGGTCGGTCATGGTCCCGTCGAGCCACGCAACAATCTCTCGCGCGATCTCAAGAAACTCCTGGCGCACAAAACTCTGGTAGCCGTGCACGTAGTTCCGAAGCAGCTCGGTGTTGTCATAAATCATCTTCTCGAAGTGCGGAACCACCCAACGCTCGTCCACGCTGTAGCGATGAAAGCCCCCGGCCAATTGGTCGTACACGCCACCGCGCGCCATCTTTTCAAGCGTCGTGATGAAGGCCTCGCGAGCGCGCTGGTTGCCGCGATTGTTCGCCACTTCCAGCAGCAGGTCGAGCGCCGCCGGATGAGGAAACTTCGGCTGCGAGCCGAATCCTCCATTGCGCGGATCAAACTGGGCAACAATCGCGTCGGCAATCTTATCCACAAGCGCCAGATTGAACGTTTCGATACGCCCCGAGAAGCTTTCATTGTGCTCGATCGCGGCCATTACGCTGCCCGCCGTCTCCAGCGCCTCATCGCGCCGCTCGCGCCAAACCTGCGCCATCGCCAGCAAAACGCGCCCCATCCCCGGCCGCCCGTAGCGATCGTCGCGAGGAATATAGGTGCCGCCAAAGTACGGGCGCCCATCGGGAGTAAGAAACGCCGTCAGCGGCCATCCGCCTTGCCCGCTGATCGCCGAAACCGCTGCCTGGTAGCGCGCATCCACGTCCGGCCGCTCGTCGCG
>CAZHOO010000113.1:0-9309 GCA_964533905.1 uncultured Occallatibacter sp.
ACCCCAAGTCGCCCATCTCAAAAGTCGCCGTCGCGTCCACCTGCGGCAAGTGCCATACCGACGTCGCCAACACCTTCACCGCCAGCATTCATGGCCAGGCGATCGCGCGCGGCAACATGCTCGCTCCAACCTGCACCGATTGCCACGGCATTCACTCCATCAAGCGGCACAACGATCCCAACTCTCCCGTCGCCGAGCAAAACGTCTCGCGCGACATCTGCGCCCGCTGCCACGAAGGCGTCCGCCTTTCGCAGGAGTTCGGGGTCCCCGGCAATCGCGTAACCAGCTACTTTGACAGCTATCACGGCCTCGCCGCCGAAGGCGGTTCCGTCGTCGCCGCCAACTGCTCCAGTTGCCACGGCGTGCACAACATTCTCCCCTCCAGCGATCCCCGCTCCACCATCAATCGCGCCAATCTCGACGTGACCTGCGGCCAGTGCCACAAAGGCGTCACGCAAAAATTCACTCGCACGCCCGTCCATCTCCAGTCCGGCTCGCGCTCGGGCGACATCGACTCCGTCGCCACACGCTGGGTGCGCTGGATTTACATTCCCCTCATCCTTCTCGTCATCGGCGTCATGTTCCTGCACAACGCCATCATCTGGCGCAGCAAAGCCGTCGCCCGCCGCCGCATGATGAATCCCTTCATGACGCGCATGACGGTCAATCAGCGCTGGCAGCATCTCATCCTGCTATCGAGCTTCATCGTTCTCGTCATCACCGGCTTCGCGCTCAAATTCCCTGACACGTGGTTCGCGCACACTCTCGGAATGGGCGAAAATCTCCGCGGCATCATCCATCGCGTCGCGGGAGTGATCCTCATCGCGGCCGGCATCTATCACGTCTTCTATCTCGCCGCCGCGCGCGAGGGCCGCCGCCTGCTGCGCGATATCGCGCCGCGCCCCAAAGACGCATTCGACGCAATAGCCACAATGCGCTACTACCTCGGCCTTTCAACTGTGAAGCCGAAATTCGGCCGCTTCAACTACGCAGAAAAAGCTGAGTACTGGGCGCTGGTTTGGGGAACGGCCCTCATGGGTCTAACCGGCATTATGATCTGGGCTAAGGTCTGGGTCGGCGATCTATTCGCCCGTTGGTGGGTTGATGTCGCCACCGCCATTCACTTCTACGAGGCCATCCTCGCCACGCTCGCAATCCTCGTTTGGCACTTCTACCAGGTCTTCTTCGATCCCGACGTCTACCCAATGAACTGGGCCTGGTGGGACGGCAAAATGCCCGTCGACCATTACCGCCACGAGCACGAGCTCGACTCTCAACTCGACGCCGACTCTGCCGCGAAGCCGGAAGCTTCAATCCCAGACACGCCCCAAGGACTAACTCCGAACCCGCGCATTGCTCGATTCGCCCCACCCTCGCCCCGGAGGGAGAGTGGAAGTTAGCCCCGGGTGGAGTGAGCCGCGATACGCGGCGAACGCAACCCGGGGAAATGCGTCCTAATGATTTTCCAGCCCCGTAGGGGACAAGCATTAACCCCGAACCCGCGCGCTGCTCGCTCCGCGCCGCCCTCGCCCCCGGAGGGGGCGTGGAAGTTAGCCCCGGGTGGATTGAGCGGCGAAGCGCGGCGAACGCAACCCGGGGAAATGCATTCAAAGAAGATTTCAGCCCCGTAGGGGCGAAAGAACGTTCCGGTTGTTCATCGGCCCGCAATCGACGCCAGTTCCTCATGCCGGTTCATGCTCGCCCTTTTCTCGAGCTTTGTCACCGGCAACGACACCCCGTCCGACGCTGAATCAAAGCCGGCCTCATTCAGGAAGTACTGATCCCCGTACCGGTGGAAAATCAGCGTGTGTTCCTTCCCCGAATCGATTGAACCGCGTTGGACATAAGCCGTGGCCCTTACGTTCTTCGCCCGATCCTGGATGACGAGGACGTTCGGGTGCATGGAATCGAATCCAACCTCGTAGTTCCCGGCCGGCAGAAAGGTGCTGTTGACCGTGAAGTTGAATGGAACACTGACCTTCAGCACAGGGCTCTGTGCGTTGGCGGTTCCGGCCATCATCCACGTGGCGGTTGCAAAAAGCATCACTGCGATTGTGCGATTCATTTGAGTAGTCCCTCCAGTGCCGTGGCTGCCTGGCGTCTTACACCTTCGGGGATTCCCATCAGGCAGCGTCACGATCCTCAGTCTGGCTCAGGACTGTGTATCTGTCCAATAGATTGATGTGATATATTGAATCTCAATTGGAGATTGACGTATGGAAGTCCGGCAGCTTCAGATCTTTCGCACTCTCGCTGAAGAGTTGAATTTCACGCGCACCGCTGAAAAAGTGCACACCGTGCAGTCCAACGTGACTGCGCAGATCAAGGCGCTCGAAGAAGAACTCGGCATTCCGCTCTTTGATCGCCTCGGCCGTCGCGTCACCCTCACCGACGCTGGCCGCAACTTCCTGCCCTTCGCGTCGCAGGCCCTCGCCGCCATGGACCAGGGTCAGCGCGCCATCGAGACCGGCGCCGAACCCAGCGGCCCGCTGCGCATCGGCTCTCCTGAGAGCGTCCTCACCTATCGCCTGCCCCAGGTATTGCATGCCTTCCGCCGCGACTTTCCCCACGTCCAACTCATCTTCAGCCCTTACATGGGCATGGCGTTTGCTCTCGAACTCGAGGCCGGCAAGCTCGACATGGCCATCACCATGTCGGACTCCACGCCTTCAGCAAACATCAAGTCCATACACCTGCGCACCGAGAAGGTTTTCCTGTTGGCCGATGCAAGCCACCCACTTGCATCCAAACCATCGGTCAAGCCTTCCGATCTGGCGGGACAGAATCTGCTGCTCACTGAATCGGGATGCAGTTACCGGGAGAAACTCGACCGCATTCTCGCTCTGGCTAACATTCGACCAGGCAACATTACAGAGTTTTCCAGCGTTGAGGCCATCAAGGAGTGCATCTCCCTCGGTATGGGCATCGGCCTCTTGCCGGCCATCGTCGTTGCACGCGAACTCCGCCAGCATCATCTCAAAGCGCTCAATTGGGCCGGCTCGCAACTCGACATAGCCACCCGCATCATCTGGCATAAGGACAAATGGATCTCCCCAGCCATGTCCGCCTTCATGAAAACAGTCAAGGACAGACTCGAGGACCCTGAAAGTTTACCCGTGAGAGAAGTCGCGGCCCGGCGGCGGAATCCGGCGCTGCGAGAAAAAGCTTCTCGTCAGCTTCAGGAATGTTGAATTTGCGGGTGCCCCCGGTCTCGATTTCGAGACCGGGGATCGTACAACCTTCCAAGTCCCCTTACTTCGCCTGCACTTCCACCGGCTCTTTCACGTCGATGCTTTTCGCATCCGGCGGCACAGTGACCTTCTCGCCTTTGGCTAGGTAGCGCGCCATCGCGCCGGGTTGCGCCCAATCCAGCGTCCATCCGTCTTCCACCGCCACCAGTGTGTACGCGCCCGGCAGCACGTGGTTCCAAACAAAGCTTCCGTCGGAGTCAGTCTGATCGGCCCGCAGTGCTCCGCCGCTCCCATCGTCATCCTCACCGTCGCCCGCCTGGTCGCTCGCTGCACCGCTCGCACGCGCTCCCTCCGGGACCAGCACCACAAAAACTCCGCGAGCAGCCTTCCCGCCCCGCGCCGCAAACCCGCTCACCGTCGTGTTCGCCTCGGCCGCAACCACGGTCAGCGTCACAGCATCGCTTCCGACTTCAACATCGCGCCCTTCCGCCTTCCCTCCGCTCGCGCTCATTTCCGCTGCGAACAGGTATGCGCCACTCCCAGACCCGCTTGTGTTGAGCAGCAAACGATATCTCCCCGGCCGCACCGACGCGATCTCAAAGCTGCCATCCTGCTTCACCTCCGCTGATACGTTTCCGATACCCTGTTCAGGCCGCAGCGCAATCGAAACCTCGCTTGGTAATCCTCCCGACATCGAAACCGTTCCCCGAACCTCCGCCATCGCCGGCATCGATCCGAGATCCAGGCTCGCGTTATCCGCGGTCACATTCATCGTCGTGAACGCCCCCATCTTTCCGTCAGGAGTCGCAACTTGCACCTCATACTCCCCTGGAGCAACCGACATCTCCACAGTTCTCTCCGAGCTCTCATCGCCATCCTGCCCACCGACAATGGTCAGCGGCCCCGGCTGCATCATCTCCGGCGTTCCAAAAACGTCTTGGGCAAACATCGGGAAAACCATCCCCCCGCGCCCTCCGCCCGGCGTGATCGGAATCTCGACCGAAATATGTACCGCCGGCACCGCGTGCAGCGTCAAGTTCGCTGCCACGCGATCGCCCGCGCCCACCTCCACCGCCTCCGCCGCGTTCGGATCCGTTGTGTCCGGATAGCAGCTCAATCGATAGGCCACATCCAGCGGAGAACGCTGTTGTTGAGCCGCCGCGTCCGCACGCGGTTGGAGCATCGGCCCCATACTCGCCCGGTACCAGGGCTGTCCCGCCGCGCACAAATAGTAGCTGCCGGCTCTCATGTGCGGCAGCTCGAAGCGCCCCATCGCATCCGCCCCAACCATGCCGGCGCGCACAATCCTGCCCGTTCCGCCCACCTTGCGGTAAAGCGAAACCCGCGCCTGCGGAACCGGATCGCCCGAATCCTCCGTCACCGTTCCATAAATCGCTGCCTGCGGCTCCAGCGTGAAATTCAGCCCCGTTGCATCCAGGCCCGCGCCCGTCACAATCGCCGTCGAAAAGCCGCCATGCTCCTCAAACGCAGCCGGCACAAATCCTCGATGCGACGCGCGCAAGGCAAACCGCCCGTCCGGAACATGCGCGAAGGCAAATCTTCCCTCCGCATCCGTCGCCGTCTCCGCCGCCTCCTTTCCGTCCTTCACGTCTGTAAGCGTCACTCCCGCATCCGCCAGCGGCTGGCCACTCACGCCGCTCGTCACCACGCCGCTCACTTGCGTTCCGCCGGCCGCCCCGTCTCCACTCCCTCGCACATCGCCGCGACCGCTCCCATTCGCCGCCGGCTGCGCGCCCAGGTTGCATGCCCCAACGCATCCCCCAACCAGAATCAGGAAAAACGCCGTCCGCATCATTGGCTCGCCGCCTCTTCGCCAATCGCGATCGCCTTCACTTCAACCTCGGCTGTGCCTCCCGCGTCCACCGTCACCGTCTTCCCCTGCGCAGCAATCCGCGCCAGCTCATCGCGGTCGTCGGTGTCGATCTCATGCCGTCCGTCGAACGCAACCACGGTATAGGTCCCGGGAGGCACCGCGTGGAACTCGAACTTCCCGTCCATCCTTCCAAACGCCTGCGGAATGCGCCCCGCCGATCCAGACTGCGGAATCGCATACGCAAAAATCTGCTTCACTTCGCCGATGTCCCCGTTCGGCCCGCCGGCAGCGCCCACACCCGCCGTCCCATCGCCGCTCCCCGCTGAATCCACCGTGCATTCAATCGTCCCCGTATCGTTGCGCAGCGTAATCTCAATCGGCTCGCTCGACCCGCCCGGGCCAATCGTCAATGGCTCGCGTGTCAGGTCCGTCGCGCCGCTCGTCATCGAACTCACGTATGTCTGAAATACATCGGCCCGCACCCAGTAGCGCCCCGGCAAAACGTTATCCATCTCAAACAGGTCGCCATCGGTCGCGCCTTCCGGCCGGTGCAGCTCCCCGCCCATCGGGTTCTCAAACAAATTGTCCGCGGGAATCAAACTCAGATTCACTCCCGGATTGTCGCCGTTCACCAACCCCATCGCGCGAGCCGTAGCCGCGGCATCGCCGCTCTCCGTCGCCGTCAGTTCCCTGTGCACCTCCACCATCAGCGGCCGCAGCGGCACCGGATTCACAGTCAGGCCCGCGACCGGCCCGTCCGCAACCTTGAAGTCAACGCGTCCATAAGCCGGAGCCGGTCCAAACGTGCGCGCCTCGGCATAATAGTTTCCGTTCGGCAGCTCCGCCTCCGCCACTCCCGGCCTGTTGCTCCGCGCAAATCCCGCCGCCGTCTGCGGCCCGCCCACGCTGCGAATCTGGATCGAAGTTCCCGGTCCCTGCCGCAGCCCCGCCTCCGCAATCGAAACGCGATAAAACCGCTGCCGCCCCAGCGCAACTTCCAGCTCCGCCTGCTGGCCCGGCGCAACCGTCAGCGGAGCCGCAGCCGCCGTCGCAAAATCCGTGCCCCCCGGAAAACACGTCGCCGCATAACCATGCGTAGCCGCCCGCGCATCGTCTGGCGACGATTCGCTGCACACCACATACGCGTCCGGCGTCTGCAGTTCAGGGAACCGGAATGTCCCGCCGCTGTCCGTCTCCGCCATGCCCATCATCATCCAGCGCGCATGGCCTTCAACATCCTGTCTGTGATAGATAAAAAAACGCAGCCCGTCCGGATCGTCCCCGCCCCCGAGCGTCACATGTCCCGTGATGCTCGCCTCCGGTGTCAGAGAAAAAGTCAGCCCCGGCACGTCCCCGCTCACCTGGATCTCGTGCCTCGTTTCCATCCCCGTGCCAAACCCCGGCCGCCGCACCAGGATCAGGAACCTGCCTTCCGGGAGATGCAGTTCAAACCGCCCCTCGCCATCGGTCAGAACCGCATTCGGTGTCCCGCCCACTTCCACCAGCGCCCGCGCAATCGGCTGATGGGTCGCGCTGTTCACCACCACGCCCCGCACTGCATACGTCGGCGTCGGCTCCTGCCCCGCGCAGCACACCGCCGCGAGGCCCAGAGCGCAGGCCATCGCCCAATCACGTCGTCTTGTTTGAGGTGTCCAACCCGGCATCGCACCAGCCATTTGCGGAGATCGTCCGCAACCCCATTGCAGATGCAATCAGTGAGTCCTTCTTGATCGAACTCATTTTAGACGAGCCCAGCCGGAGATCGTGGCCTATCCACGGGTGCGAATCACGACACCATCGCGGCCCGAGAACAACGCCGCTCATCCCAAACGCCCCATCCCCCGCATTCCAAGGCGAATCTTCTGGCATCAACATCTTCGCCTGAGCAGGAGCCAAATCTAACAAAATCAGCATTCCACAGCTCGGCACGGCAGGGAGGTGAACTATGATTAGCGCGTCTGCCTTAACCCCAAAGAGGCTACGCATGCCCACAAACAATGCTCTCCTTGTCCTAGACCAGATTCTTGAAGACCTCCGCAAGTCAACTGCTCCTGGTATGGCGGACGACGACTTCTTTGAAGTTTTTTCCGCTGAGCAGGTGTTGCGGTACATGAGATTCGCTTGTCCTAATGTCGAAGATGGGATTGTCGGCGGAGGCAATGATGGTGGAATCGATTCTTCCTATTTGTTCGTCAACGGGCGTTACCTCAATGGGAAACTAAACCAGAGTGATTTCGACGTCTATAAAAAGAACGTAGTTTTGGATTGGGTCTTGATTCAGGCAAAGCGGGAATCATCCTTTCGCGAAGACACTCTTCCTAAGATCAAACAGACGCTAAGCGATGCTTTAGATCCATCCATCGACCAAGCAAAACTAAAAAAGTCCTACAACACCGAAGTAATTGAGGCGATTGAACGATTTCGTATCGCACGACGAGCGCTACAAGCAAGCGGCGTTCAAATCAACATTCACGTCTACTACGTGTGTAAAGGAGATACGCAAAAGGTCGACTCCAAAATAGGCAATGTGCAAAAGGATTCCCTAATCGGGATGGTCAACACAACCATTCCTGGGAACAAGGACTGTGAGGTCAAATTTGTCGGGGCCAGAGAATTAGCTGACTTAGCATCGAAAGTTCCGCCGACGAAGCGAGAACTTGAATACTCGCAAGTTCTTATGATTAAGGGTGGAGGCTACATTGCGGTGGTGCCGCTCTCTGACTATTACGCATTTATCTCCGACAACGGAGAACTTTTGCGTTATTTGTTTGAATCGAACGTGCGCGATTACCTCGAAGACGCGGACGTGAATAAAGACATTAAGGATTCCCTGCAAACTCCCACAGACGAGGATTTCTGGATGCTAAACAACGGCATCACCATTTTGGCCGAAAATATTCAGCCCGGGGCAGAAAACCTAATCATTGAGGACCCTCAAATTGTTAATGGCCTGCAAACGTCCGAAGAGATTTTCAATTACTGCCAGTCTTCTCCTAATCCAGAACATCTGAAGAGGCGCGTCGTAGTCAGAATAGTCACTTCTACGTCACCAGAGAGCCAAGACCGAATCATTAAGGCGACCAATCGACAAAGCGGGATCACTGCCGCCCAGTTGCACGCCACAGAACAGGTCCACAGAGACATTGAGAAAATGTTCCCAGCGTCAGGATTGTTTTACGACCGGCGGCTGAAATATTGGAAGTACAAAGACAAGCCGAGGAACCAAGTCGTAAGCATTCAGGCCCTGTCGCAGTGCCTAATGGCCATCTACAATCAGAGACCCGACACGGCACGTGCGCGCCCCGGTGACCTATTTACGAAAAAGAATACTGATTTGTATGGCAAATTGTTTGACCCTGCGACGAATATTAACTTCTACGTTACGTGCGCCCAAATCCAATGTATGGTTGATCTGCATTTGAAGAAGATGAAACTTGAGAGGGCGCTCCGGAACGACATTAAGTTTTATGTATCAATGGTTGTTTCGGTGAAGGCCACCGGGGTGACAAAGCCTAGCACTGACGATCTTGCCAAATTAAATCTGACTTTAGTGACGGGCTCAGCGATCGAAGAGGCGTACAAAATCGCCCATGAAGCCTATGTCAACCAAGGGGCAGATCAAGACGCATCGAAGGGTCCCGAAATGCTGGCCGAGATCAAAGGTGTGCTAGGGATAGTTTAGGTATAAAACCAAAGGCAAATGAAGGAGCCGCCAGAAGACGCAGCGCTCACGAAACTGCATTAGTTCCTCGCCCGCGAAACGCCTCCGCCAACCTGTCAAGAGGGCCAGGCCCTCCAAAACCCCTCATCCCTCTCATTCCACAGCGAATATAAATCTGCCCAAGTTTGCCGATCATTTCCGCCCTTCGGCGCATACTCTAATCAGTTCAACATTCAATCGCCGGAACAGAATTTCCCGCGGCTCGCCGCTCGGAATCTGCTCCTTCACTGCTTCACTTCTTTACCCATTTACTGCCGCAGAAACCACGATCCACGAACCACCGAAAAAGGCCGAAAATGCAAAATAAAAAAATTCCCCGCGATTCGCCAAATATTCGCCAAATAACTCCTTTAGAATCAGTAAACCGGCCTCTGGAAGCACGTCAAAATGCGCAAATATACGTCGAATTTCGGCAAAACAACTCCTTTAGAATCAACACTCGGCCCCACCCCTTGCGGCGGCGTACACTCATGAACTAACTCCATCATTCCATGAATGTTGTTTCACTCCTTCACTCCTTCACTCCTTCACTCCTTCACTCCTTCACTCCTTCACTCCTTCAC
>CAZHOO010000114.1:0-2637 GCA_964533905.1 uncultured Occallatibacter sp.
TCCGTTCCGAGATCAGCGGCCAGCACATGCGCTTCTCCACCTTCGAACTGGCCCGTACCCAGGCCGCCTCGTAGCCATCCTCACTCTCAACCCATATTGCCCCGCCATCCGCCGCGCATTTTGTAGCGCCGGCCTCTGGCCGGCTGTCGTGCGGGCGTCCTCGCCCACACACCAACGGTCCCTCGTGCACCTCTCATCCACGTAAATTCCGATCGGGCGTAGAATGTTCCCATGATGTCCCGGGCCGCGATCGCTTTTCTCGCGCTTGCCTTGCCCGCCTTTGCTCAACATGGCGGCGCTCACTCCGGCTCCTTCGGCGGCCGAGGATTTTCAGGCCACGCAGGCTTTTCTTCTCACGCCGCTTTTTCCGGCTCCGGCAGCTTCGCTCGCCTCGCTTCGACCGCACGCTACGGCGCCTACACAGGCACTGCCTATCGAACCTACGCCCAGCCCGTCATAAGATCTCCCTACTACGGAAATCGTTTTGCAGCAGTCCGTCCCTCGTACGGCTCGCGCGTTGACGCCGCGCCTCGTGTGCTCGATCGCTTCGACGTGCGCCGCCGTCAGTTCCGCAATTGGTACGCCTATACCTATCCCTATTGGGCCGGATATCCCTATCTGCTCAATCCCAATGCTTACAATCTCGGTCTCTACGATTGGGGCGACTCTGACGACACAGCGTTCGAAAACTCTCAGCCCGGCAGCTACGAACCCGACCAGTCCCCCGGCGGGTATCCGTCCGACGACCAAAACGTCCCGGCTCCGCTTTACCCGCCATATCCGAACCGGGCCTATTACGCGCCAGCCGGGCAATCTGCCGCGGCGCCCGCAACATCCGGCATGCCCCTTACCGTCATTTTCAAAGAAGGCCGCGCGCCCATCCAGGTGCGCAACTACTTGATGACCGCGAAGGTCCTCACCGATCTTGATTCTGAGCACTACGAACAGATTCCGCTCGATCAGATCGATCTTGCTGCAACCAGGCGCTTCAACACCTTCGCCGGCGTCGACTTTCAGGTTCCCGGCGCGTAGCGTGAATGAGCTTTACCTCTAGACTGTCATCTTGATCGAAGTCCGCCGCAGCGGACGGAGTCGAAAGCTCTGCGGTTGCTTTTGCGCATTTCGTTTCACGAGCACATTCAAGCACGACGACCGTAACTGTCCACCGATCACCGTCCACCGTCCACCGAGGAGTCACCCCATGTCCACTCTTTCCTCAGACGCCGCCCAATCCCGTCTCGCCCAACTTTCCGGGTGGCAAATTGAATCCGGCGAGCTCGTCCGCACTTTTCAATTCCCCGACTTCGTCGCCGCTCTCAAATTCGTCAACCAGGTCGGCGACCTTGCCGAAAAAGCAGGCCACCACCCCGACATCGATATTCGTTACAACCGCGTCCGCCTCGCCCTCGTCACGCACTCTGCAGGCGGCCTCACCGAAAAGGACTTCGATCTGGCCGCCCAGGTCCAGAACCTGGCACCGTAAAAGCCCGCTCAATCCCATTCGTGTTTCTCGCGCGCCCGCGGAACCTGCGCATTCCCCCGCCTTTACCGTGGCCTTCTGGTCGAATCGCCCAAAAAATCACAATCCCTTCACACACTTGGCTGTAAACTCCCTTCAAAGCACGTGCCTCTCGCGCCGCTTTGGCGTCTAAGCTATGCGTGTTTTGGGCGGGAGTCCTCATGGAGAACGTCAGTCTCAAACTGAAGGTATCCACTCTCAGAGCGATCGTGTCCCTGTCCTGCGCGGCTGGCGAATCGCTGCGCACAACGTTCGAGCATGATTGTCTCAATCCGCATGAGAGGCGCGCTGTCTTTGCCCGGTGGAATCAGGTCAGGCAGCAGAACTATAGGGCCACTGTCTCCCTCGAATCGCTTCTCCGCTCCGAAATGGCTCCTGAAATCTGCTAAAGTGGGAACTCGAATTCTCTCTCATCGGGGGCGATATGACCCGTAAACAGCTTCCCCTCCTTGGCGTCGCGGCTCTTGCGCTCACTCTTACCCCGCCTGCGCCTTCAGCTCCGGCCCCACCCCAGGCCCAGCCTTTCCAGGCCCCATCTTCTCCGGCCCAGTCGTCTCAGGCTCTGGTTGGCACCTGGTCTGCCACCGTCAACTGGAACCTGCCGTCTGGATTGATGATCACCACCACCTTCATGCCCAACGGCAATATCCAGTCAACCACCCAGAATCACATGGGAATGAGCTTCACGCTCATGGGCGTCTATCAGTTCAACGCCGCGCAAGGCACGCTCACCTACAAGTGGTCCGATTTCTTGCCCAAGCAGACCTGCGTCGGTGGCTTCTGCACGCCAGCCCAGCCGCCCGCGCCCATGGGCGTGGCCACCACAAACAGCATTCGCTTCCTCAGCACAACCCAGTTCGTCGCGACCTCGAACGACGCCTCCACCACCTATATCCGCACCAACGCCACCGGTACTCCGGTCCCCTGACCTGCATTTGCTTTTCGCGTCGCGCCCTCAACCCACCTCGAAAAATGGGTGCCCCATTCTAAAGCTCCACGCGCGGCGAGGAGTTTTAGGTGGGATAGCACGAACCTGCAAGTTGAATTTGTCATCCTGAGGTCACCGCGGCGACCGAAGGATCTGCGCTTGCTTCTCGCGCCCTCAACCCACCTCGAAA
>CAZHOO010000114.1:2737-9244 GCA_964533905.1 uncultured Occallatibacter sp.
ACCTGCAAGTTGAATTTGTCATCCTGAGGTCGCCGCGGCGACCGAAGGATCTGCGCTTGCTTCTCGCGCCCTCAACCCACCTCGAAAAATGGGTGCCCCATTCTAAAACTCCACGCGCAGCGAGGAGTTTTAGGGTGGGATAGCACGAACCTGCAAGTTGAATTTGTCATCCTGAGGTCGCCGCGGCGACCGAAGGATCTGCGGTTGCTTCTTGCGCCCTCAACCCACCTCGAAAAATGGGTGCCCCATCCCGGGTCCCTCACGGACAGGTCTCGTCCGTGGGGTGGATCCAAGCTTCGCTTGGGTTGGAGAGCACAGAACCGCGCGAAGCCTGCCCTATAATCCAGCTCAGAGGTCAACCGATGAAGAGCATTACCCTTTACAAGTACGACGGCGACACATTTCGCACCTTCACCGACATCTTTTCCGTGGCAACAGAAAATGGTGTCTTGACGTTTCGCTGGATGCGGAAGCCGGGGGACCAGAGCACAGCCTCGAAGGTCATGACAACTCTTCCGTTCTACGTTGAAGACGATCTCGAGGCCTGACGAGGCCTTCGGCGCGCATCTCCGGAATCGCACTGCCCGAAAAGAAGAAAGATGAACGAGCCTTGCCGTCTCCCGAAACATTCCTTCCACGGTCGGTCAATATTGAACAGCCAGCGGCTTTCGAGACGGATAAAGTCTCTCAATGACTGGAGAAATTCACATACTCGAGGTTGAGAAGGACGGCGAGGACGGTCTGATCGTAACGTTCTCAGATGGAACAGTCGGCGGATGTGTCGTTGAGGAACTCCTGGAGTTGCGGCCGATCCGGGAAAAGGCGCCAAAACCGAAGACGCTGGCTGTTGGGCACGGTAACCAACCAAAACTTAAGACGGCGTCGGCTCGCGCATAGCGTTTTATGTCTGCGTTGAAGGTCTACGGCAGTCTGTTGGCGCGAACTTCATGCCTGATCCATTCCCGGGCTGAATCCTCGTCCGCGAAGTCCTTGACCAGCTCATCTTGCGCGCCGGCTGGCATCTTCCGGACGATTTCCACTCGTTCGGATTTCGGATTGTAGTTGAGATAGCAGTTGAGGGCCACACCGTCCGCGAACAGCTCCTCGCAATGCGGGCCCGCCCCGGGCCTGTTTCTTCCGCCTGCTGAGTCAGTCATGGGGAACCCTCCTTGATCGGGGGCGTAGAACCGACTTAGAGGTCATTTATATCCCATAAGCTGGCTAGCGTTGCCGCACACCCTGTGAATGGGTACCCAAAGGTAATAGATGCGAATTTTGGGTAGTGTCTTGAATCTGCGTTGACAGCTCGGCATTATGGCGTCTGTTCAACCGTTACCCGCAAAGTGGTTCTGAGGGTGGCGTTTGATCCGCCGCCGTATGGTTGACCTACAACAGTAAACACACCCTTTTCGTCGAAACTCCACGTTTTGGGGTCCTGAAACATCCTATAAATCGCGCCATCAGGTTTGTAGACCGTCACTGTCGTCATTGATCTCTTCTCCTTAAATTCCTGATCGAGAGTCTTTGCCGCCGCTTAGGACTTTTTGGGGTTTAGCCAACGTTGGGTAGCTTGGGTGACGAATGACGATCCGACAGCCGAGAGAAGGACCATCTGGAGATCGTTCCGCTGTTCAACCGTCAGAAATCTATATTTATCAGGGGCACCAAGATGCCACGCCCAAATCAAGAATAGAATCACACCTACACCAAGGAACACCCAATAAACAAGAATGCCGCCACGATGAAGGTGTGTGCGCACGGCATTATCACGACGCAGGTCGCCCTCAGAAAAACCGGCAGCTTCTTTTAATGCATCCGGGGTAGGCTGCGGCTCAGGTTCCGGCTGCACTGGCGGAACTGGAGGAGTCGTACTCATTGCCGTCTCAAGGATCGCCGATGGTAGTAGTCCTCAATCAAGTCATTGGAGATGATTGAGCCGGGCCCCGATTGCACAATAGTAGTGGACCAGGGGGTCCCCGGCTCGTGCGTGAGAGATGAAAGACTCACACCTGTCCTTGCGCCATATCCATCCCAAACTTGTTCGATGGTGCTTTCCTCGTCGGCATCAAAACCAGTCGGCTTTTCCGTCGGGCCGTCCTCGATCACCTGTGAACCATATCGCTTGTACTGCTGATACAGCGATGAAATGACCGGGCCATACTTCCATGCTTCAATTGATTCGTTTACAAGGGGCCGCCCGTACAATCCCAATTGCCAACCGTGGGCGATGTAAACGAGCTTGTGCAATTGCATGGGGGTCAGGGGCTTTCTGTCACGATTGCTGAGGTACAGAAAATAATCAGCAACGTGCCTGGGAGAGTTTCCGTATTTCATCTTGCCCCCTTTCAGCGGGCGTGCAGCCGCTTGGCTGAAACCGTAACAGATTCGTCTCACGGTTTGCAGAAAATCAGGCAAAACCATGTAAATCCAGCCAACATCCAAGGCGAATTATATTCGCCTTTTATTCGTGTTGTCAAACTAGTTAAGAAGCTGGTAGTGGGCAAATTTGGCTGAGCCGGCATTGTTGTATCTGTGCAAATAAGGCAAGCTAGAGCGTAACCACGGGTGGTACGCTTTTATGCCTATGCGATATGCAGTTTGGAACAACAAGGGCGGAGTCGGCAAGAGCTTTCTAAGCTTCATTTTAGGAACAGAAATCGCCAATCGGAATCCCGAGGAGCACGTAATCTTGGTGGACATGTGCCCACAGGCAAACTTGTCGGAGATTGTGCTGGGCGGAAATGGCGCGGGAGCCGCCAAACTCCAGACCTTGCTTATCGGAAAGCATAGAACCACGGTAGGCGGTTACTTCGATACCCGGATTTCATCGCCGCATCTTCAGACGGGAGATGAGGCGAAATATCTCCTAAACGCGCACGCCAATAACAAAAACCTGCCCAAAAATCTTTGGCTAATTGCGGGCGATCCCAGCCTAGAGCTCCAGGCTCAGGTAATCGCACAAATTGGTGGCCAAACCCTGCCTCAAGACTCTTGGAAGAATGTGCGCAATTGGCTTAAGGATCTGATCATGGCGTGTATCGACGAGTTGGGCGACGACGATACGGTAACCGTTTTCATCGATTGCAATCCGAGCTTTGCCGCATACACCGAATTAGCGATGGTCGCTGCGGAACGGCTCATCGTGCCGTGTTCAAGCGATGGCTCATCAGCTCGCGCAATCGACAACATCGGCGCACTTCTATATGGCGTCGGAGTATCGACGGCGTATAGCGGCGTTGCCTTTAAGGGGAAGACCGACCATTTCAAGATGAAATTGCCGACGATTCATTCCGTTCTGTTGAATCGTTCGACCCTTTACAGCGATCGAGCAAGCAAAGCATTTGGGGCGATGTTTGAAGAGATCAAGAAACGGACGAAGAAGCTCCAAAAATCCGATCCATCTATATTCTCTGCCAAGGCCATTAACTTCAAGGTCGTGCCCGACAATCACTCTGTCGCAATCGTATGCTCACACTTGGGAAAGCCACTATATGCAATCAAGAAGGGCCGGTATCCGGTCCACGATACGCGACCACAAATCAACGACGAACCACTGGACCGCTATAAGGACGCGGTAGATGATCTTTTGGCAACGATCTAGCCCAAAAGTCCCACTACTTGTTCGACAGGCCAAACGTGATCGGCAATCCCTGCTTCCATCTCGGAAGTGACACGAAGAGTTTTGTGGACGCGGCACCAGTTGCAGCATGCAATCCAGAGAGCATAGGCAGCCCCCAGGTGCGAACTGCGCTTGCTAAACGCATCGGTCTGTCGCGTCGTTCTCAGGATCCCATCCTGGTTGAAGGGTTCCGGGCGCTCGATCTGGCTGGCGCAGAGTCTATCCCGTTCCGAAAACCCCATGACTGCTTGGAACAGCCCACACGACTTCTGACGGGCTGTGTCCCTGTCCCCTCCTCCGGATTAGAGAAAGGCTTGATTTCGCTCCGCAATTCTGGATTCTCGTACGTTTTTCCCACTTGGCGGTACGGCCCCAGGCGCTTCAGCAACCCCGCCAGTTCTTGTACCGGCTTCGCAGGAGGGCCGGGCGCTGAAGAGCGCTCCGATTCGTCGGCTGTTTTGGCCTCCTCTCAGAAGTCATCGCTTGAGCCAAGAAGCTTATTCCAAAGATGTTCTCCCCATTTCATATCCGCGAAACATCGCCGCAGCCCGCCCGCTCGGCGCCCGGAATCTCCCCGGATGAGCCCTTTCCAAAGCCGGCGTTAGATGCTCGAATCCGAAGAAGGTTTACCGCGCGAACCGGAAATAAATTTTGATTTTTGTATTTGCATAAACCCCGATCTATGCTATCGTGTATTTATTCCGGTTGTGAGGTGGTCAGATCCCCTCCCAGCCGGGAGTAGTTTGCGTCACTGGCCTCCCGGCACGAACAGCAAAAAGTTCGTGCCGTCTTTTTTTGCGCCCCGATCTTTCTCCATACCAATTGCCCGTGCACCATGCCCAAGCATCACTCGTCTCCCGGGCCGCGGATTCTCTTGTCAAGCCCCTTGGCTCAAAATAATTCTCCCAACCACTCGCAAGTCTTTCATTCCCTGGCCCCTATTCCCTTGTCCCTGTTTTTCCCAAGTTTGCCGATCATTATGCGCCTTTGGCGCATAATGGTTTCAGAGATGAGAGATCGGGATGGTTCCTGGCCGCCGCCATTCACGGCTCACGACTCCACGAACCACGATTCACAACTCGCGGTTCACTGCTTCACTTTTTCACTGCTTCAACCCCCCAAAAAGGTGAAAGAAAAAAATTGCGCGCTTTTCGCCAAACGTTCGCCAAATAAATCCTTTAGAATCAGTAAACCTGGCATAAAAACGTCGCGAAATTACGTGCATTGAAGAGACATCGATGTCAAACAACTCCATTAGAATCAATGCGCGATTCACTCATTTGCGACGCAAGCGAGCCAGCCCTTAACTCTCTCACTTCAGGCCTCTTGTTCAATTTGTTGGCTCTTTTGCACTTCAACCAAGGCTCTCGACGCACGAGCCCGCGTCTGGTGCCCCACGACACGCGTCTCGCAGCCCACTTTGCCTTAAGATAGGAGTCGAGGAACCCTAATGAAGCACTTCTTCAAAAGCCGTTGGCTCTGGACGGTTGCCGCCTTCGTCCTCACAACGGCCAGCTATGCGCAGTGGATGAATCCGGCCGACGACGTTCCGGCCTACCATCCTTCAGCTCCGCTCAATATCCATGCGCTGCCGCCGATTCTTCATGGCGCTCAGTTGACTGGCCCGAACTTCCGTTACCACTGGCAGGTGCGTGTGTATCAGCTGGCCGCGCAGATTCCCGGCGTCATCTACCAGCTCCCCTGTAACTGCCGCTGCGATCGCTCCCTTGGACACACCAGCCTGCACAGTTGCTACGAGAACACGCATTCCACCGAGTGCGATGTCTGCGCAGCTGAAGGCTTTTACGCTTATTACAAAACCAAGGCCGGCTGGACGCCCGCGCAGATTCGCGCCGGCATCGCCCGCCACGAGTACGAGTCCATCGATCTAAGCAAGGAATAGTCGCACCAGGGATTGCAACATTCGGCCGTCTCGATATCGGGGCAGTTGCACTTGCGTCTAAATTCATTGCGCAAGCCAACTCGACCGCAAGGTTGGAGGCAACCATGAAGCTGCGTATTCTGGCCGCGTCTCTCGCGGCATTTCTGCTCTTGGTCGTCTCTACAGCTCCGGCACGGGCAGCGAGCAAAGGGGACGCCTATTTCGGCTACAGCCGCGTTGGCGCCAATCTGTTTGCGGCGAATACGCCGGGCATGAATGGCTGGCAGGGCGCGTTGAATGTCAAAGCAATTTCGATCATCGGCGTTGAAGGTGATGTCTCCCATTACAGCCAAAGTCCTGGTGGATTCTCCGAGCACGTAACGAACGTCATGTTCGGCCCGCGCGCGACGGTCGGCCTTGCTGGCTTCAGCGTCTTTGCCCACGCCCTCGTGGGCCTCGCGTATGAGAGCGCAACCGTCACAACATTGCCTTCGAGTTCGTACAGCGCTGCCAGCTTGGCCGTCGGCGGTGGCGCAGATTTCCCACTGTTCTTGGGCTTCAAACTGCGCGCCATGGGCGACTACCTCGGCAACAGCAAAGCGCCGTCATCCGGCTCCGCGGCTCCCGGGCGCTATCGCGTTGGCGTCGGCGTCGCCTATCACTTTTAGCGTCGGAAGTTGGCCCAGCCGGAACCAGGTTCAGCTAGCCTTTTTCGGCGTAGAATAAGGAGATGCAGCACGAGCCAATCGGCTCTGTGTGCACCCAGCAGCTGGCCGAAATCATCAAACAAGGTAGCTGCGAAACGTAGGGGGCGTCACGGTTTCGACGGGATCGATTGCGGCATGGGAGGCATGTCGGGGTGTGGGCACCCGTAATCGCCTGCAAAACAAAAGTTGCCAACGATAATCTGGCACTTGCTGCTTAATTAGTTAAGCAGCCGTCTTTCGCGGCTTCGCCTATGGGCTGCGAGCAAGACGTCATTCAGTAGGCTGGTGGTTGCAGCTCG
>CAZHOO010000115.1:0-9011 GCA_964533905.1 uncultured Occallatibacter sp.
CACGCGGGGAAACGCGCGAAGAAAGTGCGTGGCGGGCGTGGCCACCAATGCATCCGGCAAGTCGTCAACCAGGTAGCACTCGAGTATCGTCTCAGCGCTGTGATCAACAGCAAGTTGGATTTCGGTTTCACTGTCGAGCGCAGGTGCGTTGCTCCAGGAGCGTTCGATCGTGATTTGCTGCGCGTGCGGCAATCGCAATCCGTCGAGGATCGCGGCGAGCAGCACCAGCGCATCCCAGGCGAGCATGCCGTATCCCCACGTGGGCCGGAAGAATCCCGGCAGCGCGAGCAGAAGACCAGCAGCAAGCAGCCAGATGGTGCGCTGCGTGAGGCCAAACGCGAAACGGCCGCGCGGCCTGCATGCGGCGCGAACCGGCTCGGGATGGAGAGAAGAAGAATTCATCCTCGCGGCACCGCAACCGCGGCGACCACATCGTTGAGTACGCGATCCGGATCGAAGCCCTCCAGCTCCGCCTCCGGCTTGAGGATAATGCGATGCCGCAAGACCGGAAGAACGGCGCGCTTCACGTCGTCGGGAATGATGTAGTCGCGGTCTTCAAAAGCGGCGAAGGCCTGCGCCACGCGCAGCAGGCAAATGGCTGCGCGGGGGCTCGCACCAAGCGCCAGCATAGGCCACTCGCGAGTGCGGCGAACAAGATCGAGAATGTAACCGTAAAGATCGTTCTCCACGCGGACGCCGCGAATTTCGTCGCGCGCGGCGGCGAGAAGCTGCGCGGAGAGCGGCTCGATCTTCGCATCTTCGAGCAGGTTTCCTTGAGCGGCGCCGTGATGACGCTCGAGCATCTTCCGTTCGTCGTCCTGGGCCGGGTAGCCCACTTTGATTTTGAGCAGAAAGCGGTCGAGCTGCGCCTCGGGCAATGGATAGGTGCCTTCAAAGTCGATGGGATTCTCCGTGGCGAATACGGTGAACCAGGGCGGAAGCGGACGCTGGACGCCGTCGCTCGTCACCTGCCGCTCCTCCATGCATTCGAGCAGCGCGGACTGCGTGCGCGGAGGCATGCGATTGATCTCGTCGACCAGGAGCAAGTCGGTGAAGACCGGGCCGGCGTGAAAGGTAAACGAATCCGTGCCCGGCCGAAACATTGTGGTACCCAGAATGTCCGCCGGCATCAGGTCTGGCGTGCCTTGCACGCGCTGGAACCCAAGTCCAAGCAGCCGTCCGACCGATTTGACGATGAGCGTTTTCGCGATGCCCGGCACGCCTTCAAGCAAAGCGTGGCCCTGCGTCAACACTGCCACCAGGACCTCGCCGATCACTTCGCTCTGTCCAGCGATCACGCGGCCCAACTCCGAGCGCGATGCGGCAAGAAGTTGCTGCGTGGCCGGTAACGCCGCGCTCGTCAATTGCGAGCCCTGTTCCTGATTCATTTCCTCGGTCATCCCGATCTCCTTGCTTCTTGCTTCGGCATTTCTGGCACGTTCGATTCTTTGTTCCATCATCATCGATACGCCGGACCCGCGCGCGCGATGGCGGTCAGCAACTCGCTGTGCCGGTTCAACGCCTGCACCAGCGTCAAAGCGCTTTTCGGCGGCAGCTTGTCATTGGTTGCGGCCGCTTCGCAATCGGCCAGATCTTTCTCGAGTTCCGGCGAAGCCTGCGGGAAGCGTCGGCGCAGTGCCTTTGCCAATTCTCCCGAACTCATCTTTGCGCCCTTCAGCCCGCACAGATCGCCCACACGGCGGCGGAAGCGTTCATAAGCGAGCTCAACCGCCGTGGAGGAGGCTCGTGCCTCCGCGTAGAGCGAGCCCAGCGCCTCAAGGAATTCGACGGGAGAAGCGCGCACCGGAGCGGGCAGATCGCGCACCGGCCCGCGGCGCCGGCTAAAGCTGAAAAGGATCAGCAGCCCAATCGCAACAAGCGCGCCACGCAGAAGCCAGATCGCCGGCCCATTCGCGTAGAGCCACTCCGTGCGCGTCTCGCCATGCAGCGATTCATCCCAATAGATGTTGTGCCCATCACGGGATCCAAGTGCATTCAGAAACAGATTCAGATTGTCGGCGCGGCTGATGGTGCTGTTTTCGAGCGGCGTTGAGCCGGCCCACCAGATCACCCGCCCCTTGTCTTCGGAGTACTCCACGACAGCCGGTGCACCCGAGCAGTTGTACTGCACGCGATCGAGCGGGTGGTTGAATCCCCAACTGGCTTCAGGAACCATCCACACCTCGCCGGAGCTTGCCAACGGGTCGAACCCTTGCGGCGTGAGCATGCACGCGGCCGGAAGCTGCGTCGGCGGTTGTGCTTCGCCATCAGGGGCAATCAAGCCGCCTGACCAACCTGTGACCAGCACGTGGCCGCCCCTGGCGACAATGTCGCGCACGGCCTTCACGTCTTCCGCCGAGACATCAGCCTGTTCCGGCTCGGCAAAGATGACGACTGTTTGCGAGTCAGCACGTTCGGCCAGGTCGCTCAGCGGCTGCTCCCACCGCTGCACGTTGTAGCCGCTTGCCTGGAGCAAGTCGTAGGCTGCGCGCGCGCCGTGCTTGCCAGTCAGGTAGGAGCTTGGCACCGGGTTTTCGTCTTCGTTCTGATTTCGCGACAGGAACGCCGTCACAAATGCGAGGATGAGTACCGCGACGATGCAGCCGATCAGCAATTTGCGGTCCTTCGCATCGAGTGAGGGAAAGAGCTTCATTCCGGCGTCACCCCCAATGCCGCAGCCTGGTCCTGAGCGGCATTGAAGTCGGAGGCCTGGGCCGCGCGGCCACCATACCAGGTACGTTCAAAGCTCCGTGTGAGAGCTGCGAGATTCGGTTTGTGCGGATCGGAGCCAGCCACCAAAGAGAGATACTCGCGAGGGGTGCGGGCCCGGTCAGCCGGCCACAGCCGCTTCGACTCCAAACGGGCGATTGCGGCCCAGTACAGGAAGTGGATGGCTTCGCGCCATTGATCCTGCGCCGCCATGATTTGCGCGTCTCGCAGCCACAGCTGCCACTCGCGCGCCGAGGGCGCACCGGCCGCAACCTCGATTTCGGGAACCACGCGGAGGCGCGAGCGCCGCTCGATGCGCAGGAGAAACCAGACCAGCGCGGTGCAAGCGGCTGCGATTACAAGGATGCGCAGCAGCCAAACGATCCACGGCGCATGTGCGCCAAAGCGCACCAATCCGGAGAAGAATTTGTCGAGCAGGTTATCAAACCATTCGCGAAGGCGATCCATGGTCGATACCTGCGTCACTCCCTGATACGCGCGTTGCGACAAGATGGCATTCAGGGATTTTCGCTCGTCGCTGAAGGTTGGAGTAGGAGCAGGCGGCGCTCCCGCTTGCGCTGCGTCGCCCTGAAGTCGCTGACGCGCGGCGGTCAATAGGGAATCAACCTGGATGGGTTTGCTGCTGGGTCGGGGAATTGTGCCGAACATCGTTTTCCGCGCCGCATCGTTCTTCTTTGCGGCGCGCGCCAGCACGGAGCGCAGCCAGTCATAGCGCACCTCGCGCGTCTGCGAGGGAGCGCCGTCGAAACCGCGAACGCGATTATCCGGACCGATTTGCGCCGGATCGCATGCCGGAAAACTGGTTTGCGCCGCGCCCGCTGTCGACCGCTGCGACTGGCACGCGGCAACTATCGCGGCAAGATCCTCGAGGCGCTGCTGGTATTCGGTGACCGAAACATCGCGCCATCCGGCGTTGGGTGTGAACTGCTGAGCGCGGCCGAGCACCGGCCCGGCAAGAAGGTGAGCAAGCAGGACGAGACATGCCGCGGAACGCGCAGCGGCTTGCCGCCAACCTGAACTCGGCCACCCCAAATTCATCGCCCTTCCACGGTATCAGGAGGCATAACCGGTGCTGAAATACCCAGAATTCCGGTTGACGGCGCGCTCGATGCGTTCTCCGCAAGTCCAGCCTGCTGCATCATCCACTCGATATCGAAGCCTTCTTTGCGGATTCGCTGGTCGTAATAGAAAAGCACGAGCGCTATTGCTGTGATGGGCGCCAGCGCGATCTGCAAGACGAGGTCCAGTATGGCTCTTGTGATTTCAGCCAGGATAAATGCAACCGATCCAGTGGCGGGCTGAGATCCGCCGGCCGCGGAAGTGAAGATGATGATCATGGATGGAATTGTGGAGATCATCGACACGGCCATGGCCAGCGCGAGCACCAGGAGAAACATGACAAAGATGCGTCCGCGCGTGCCTTTGCTCAAGCTTCGGGCGCGCTCGAGCGACGCCCATGCGGGCTTTTGCTCCACAACGCACACGGGAAGACCGATAGAGTACTCCAACGCGCGCCAGACGAAGATGACAAAGACAGCGGCAAGGCTAAAAAACACAACGAGTCCAACGGCTGCTCCGGCTGCCAGCCCACTTCCGGTCCGCGAGACCAGATAGATGAGAGGTCCAGCAAAGACGCCCGCAATGGCCATCGGGATCAAAGCCACGACAATTCCTTGCAGAAATATGAACCACAGATAGCTCCAGAACCGCGGCCGAACTTTGGCGAACGCGCCGCGGATCGTGATCTTCTCGCCCCGACTTGTGCTCGCCGCTGCTTCGGTGAGCCCTGCCGAGGAAAAAACGGCCGCTCCGATATAAACAGGCACCGCGATTAAAAGGATGGAAGCGAGGATCGCGATGGCGGCAGGACTTTCCAGGTTGGTGGACCTGAATGTTACCGCCGCGGCCCCGAGCAAGCTTCCTCCAATCGCTGTGACGGCGCAGATCGCGCCGATGGGCAAAGCCGCCACGCCGGCAAAGAGCCAGAAGTTCAGGCGGTAAATCTGCGCCGTGCGGTCGAGAATCTCCCCCAGTGTGGAAGGCCTGAACGTCTGGCTCATGGAATCCTCGCTGGCTTATGGATTTTGCGGCGCCGGCAATTCGGTTTGCGGCGAGAGACCAGCGGCCTGCATCATCCACTCGATATCGAAGCCCTCTTTGCGAATGCGCTGGTCGTAATAAAAAAGCGTGAGGCCGGTGGAGTAGATGGGACCAATCAATGTCGTGACGAGGAAGCCGGCCAATTGCTCCACAGACAGCATCCATAGTGGCAGTGGCTTTCCCAGGTGCTTGAAGACGTAAAGAAGAAAAGGGAACCCCAGAATCAAGGACAGAATGTATTCGATCGCAGTCACCAGGAGCCCCAGCATGAAAATGCGGCCCCATGTCCCTTTGGCGAGCGCAATGCTGCGCCTAATCGCTTCCCTGGCCGGTAGTTTTTCCACAACACATGCCGCCATCGCCAACGAGTATCGCAACGACATCAAGACGCCATAGACCAGGGCGGCAAGCAGGAGCGGCAGTACGATCAGCATTCCGACGCCTGCGGCCAGTAGCGAGGAAGGGTCTGCGGAAGTGTGTTGCGCTGCCTGGGGGTTGAACAGGAAATCCTTGGGAAGAACGGTGAAAAGAATGGCGAACAAAGCCACATAAAGTCCCGCGAGCGGCGCCCAGGCGCGAAAACCAATGATGGTCATAAGCCAAAGGTATTGCCGCACGCGCAGAAAGATGCTGCTGACCGCGGCGGTGATGGTCGCCTTCTCGCCCAGGTAGATCCAGGCAACTACGCGGTTGAAGGCGGCAACCGAAAGCCCCGCCACCATCAGCACCGCCAGCACTTGTGCAACCAGTGAAACGGCATAGGCCCATTGCAGGTGCGCTGGGATATGCGGGTACCCCAAAAGCGCGAGCAGGCCAAGGTGCAGAATCTCTACGAGGAGAATCGCGCCGGCGAAGATCGCGGAAATCCCCGAAAAAAGCAGAAAATGAGTCCGGTAGAGTTCAGCAGTTCGGTCAAGAATCTCTCCAAGAGCCATCGGCCTGAGCTGGGCGTTCATATCAACCTCTGTTTGCGCTCACGACCGCCCCGCTTCATTACTTCCGTGGCTGGGGCCAAAGCCGGTGTGAGAAGGGGCGGCTCGTTCCTCTGGAAAGCTTCCGCTTCGCGCTCGCGGATCCACGCGCCGAAGAAATCACCGGCTCATCTGAAGTCTTTTCCTGCAAAAAGCAATCGCGTGAGCGCTTGCACGGATCGTAGCACAGGGCACAGATTCCAAAACGACGGTCTCCGGGCCGAAAGGATTTTTGGTCGATGGCGCCTTGAAATTCTCGGACATTTCTGATAACTAATGGATTAGTTGTTCGTCTATTACGATGGAGGGCGCAGAAAGGCCCGATCACATACGTAATAAAATCAATAAGTTAACGATGCCGCCGAAGAAATCCAACACGTTGACCGAAGCTGAGCTGAGGCTGATGAAGATTCTCTGGCGGCGCGGAGAGTCGGCCGTCACCGACCTGGTTGAAGCACTACCCGAGGGCGAACAGCTGGCCTACAACTCAGTTCTGACCACCATCCGAATTCTGGAGCAAAAGGGCTACGTTGAGCATCGACAGGAAGGGAGGGCTTTTGTGTATTGGCCCTGCATCCACGAGAACGAGGCCAGCCGCTCGGAGGTGCGCAACGTGCTGAATCGCTTCTTCGGCAACTCGCGCGAAAAGCTGGTGTTAAGTCTGTTGGGTGACCAGGAAATCTCCACCCAGGAGCTCGCCCGGCTGCGGGACGCGATCCGCAGCGCATCCCCCGATAAAGACGCGATCCCGATTGCCGCGGCCGTTCGACAGAAGGGCGGGAGATGAGAATGCCCATTCTGCACATGGCTGACGGTGTTCTGGCTGCGCTGGGCGAACGGGCAGGCGCCGCATTCGCGAGCTTTGCGGATGCCGCAGCGCCCGCAGCGGTGGCGGCGCTTTGGCAGGACTCGTTGGTTGCGCTTGCTTTGTTCCTTGCCCTTCGATTTGTGGTTCGTATTTCAGCGGCGCACCGCTTTGCCGCCTGGACCGCTGGCTTTGTAGTCGCTGCCATTTTGCCGTTGTTGCCGTTTTTCCAACATTCGAGCGCTGCGGTCTCTGCCTTGCCGACTGGTGGTGAAGTGGCGAGGCCCTTGCTTGAGTTGGACAGCCGCTGGGGATTTGCGATCGCCGGTCTTTGGCTGGCTGCCTCAGGCTTTCGCGCGATCGAGCTATTCCTGGATCTGCGCCGCCTGCGTGAACTGTGGCACAGCGCCGCTGCGATCGCAGCCGAACCGAATCTTCGCATGCTGCTTGCCGCAGCATTGCCCAAGCGGCGCATTGAGATTTGCACTACTCCCGACTTGGAGCGGCCGAGCGTCATCGGCTTCTTTGATCCAAGGATTCTCATTCCCGATTGGCTCTATTCACGGCTGACTCCCGGCGAGCTTGAGCAGGTGGTTCTGCATGAAGCTGAGCATCTGCGGCGGCGTGACGACTGGACGAACCTTTTGCAGAAGCTTTCGCTCGTTCTCTTTCCTCTGAATCCGGTGCTGGCCTGGATGGAACGGCGCCTTTGCCGCGAGCGCGAGATGGCTTGCGACGAGGGAGTGGTCGAGAGGACGAAGGCGCCACGCACCTACGCCGCTTGCCTTACTGCGCTTGCCGAGCGCCGGCTTGAGCACCGGGAGTTTGAGAGGCGGGACCTGCTGCGGCGCGCTCAGGCGCTCTCGCTCGGGGCATTTGAACGCCGACCGGAACTCGTTTCTCGCGTCGACAGAATCCTGCGGTGCAGAAAGACGCTTCATCCGCTAGCGGCCGGCGCGCTGGTTGGAATCGTGGGATGCGGCTTAGTCATTGGAGCTGTTGGACTGTCGCGCAGCCCGCAGTTGGTCGCGTTCGTGGCTGCGCAGAAACCGGATGCGCAGATCGCAGCTTTCGCGCGGCCCGACGCTCCGCGCATTGTTCGGAATTCCGATCATCGAATAAATGAGCCGAGCCCGGCGGCAGACGATGCTGTATTCCATTCTGCCGGGCATTACCGCGCAATCGAGACGAAGTCCGATGTTCCTGCGGCGCGCAACGCGGCAGGGCCGCCTGTTGCCGCTCAATCACCCCGCAGCGGCGAGACACCTGAAACTGCGATGCCGGATGGAAAGGCTACGCCACACCAGGTGATGGTGAATCGCGCAGCATCTGCGCCGGCGGCGATATCTTCGCAGGGTCAGGAATTTCTTGTCCTCACTGCCTGGGAAGAAGTGGAGACGTCTGCACCGGCATCTTCTGGGAGAACAGCCCGAAGAGTCGCAGATTACGACACTGGCGCTGGCGAGCAAACGCAAAGCGACGACTCAACCAGCGAGCGCAATACATCTCCGGCCGCGCAGATTTCCGTCACGCGCTTGATCTTGCTTGTGTATCCGGAAAGTGCTGCGCTAGGCTCTACGGCAGGCGCTACGGCGGACACCAAGCTTGCTCACACAACAAGTTCACGCTCCCATAGGCCAACCGCATCTGTATTCGATGGCGGCTGGCTGTTCTTCCAACTCTAATCAATGAATTCAACACCCATGGAGATGAAGCAATGTCACTGACAACTAATTCATTAGTAGCAATGGTGAGAAGGCTCCCAGTTCCCGCGGGCATTCTCGCAACAGTTCTATTCTCACTGGCGTTCTTCTTTGACCACGCGAGGGCGCACGCCGCTGCCGCCGGTCCCCTCGACGAGAGCAGCGTGTCTTCGCTGGTTGCACTGGATAACGCAGTGGAAGCGGTTGCCTCGCGCGTCACGCCCGCAGTCGTCAACGTGGCGGTCACTTCGCGCGTTTCCGAGGACGATCAGAACTCCGAGAATGGCGGCCAGGGCCCCGGCGGCATCAACCCGCAGGATCTGCCTCCCGGTTTTCGTCAGTTCTTCTTCGGTCAAGGCGGCCAGCAGATGAAGCCGCAGCCCCAGTTTGAACATGGCATCGGAAGTGGCGTGATCCTGACTTCCGACGGCTACATCGTCACCAACGACCACGTGGTCGACGGGGCCACTCAGATACGTGTCACGTTGAATGACCGGCGAGTCTTCACCGCGAAGCTGATCGGCGTGGACAAACTCAACGACCTTGCGGTCATCAAGATCGACGCGCACGACCTGACCAGCGTGCCGTGGGGCGACTCCAGCAAGGTCAAGCCGGGCGAAACCGTGCTGGCCTTCGGCAATCCGTTTGGCAACTTCCCCTTTACGGTCACGCGCGGCATTATCAGCGGCCTCGATCGCCCCA
>CAZHOO010000116.1:0-8735 GCA_964533905.1 uncultured Occallatibacter sp.
CGCGCGCCATGCTGGCTGAAACCGACGCCGACCTGCGCGCCATGGCGCAGGAAGAAATTGCCGCGCTTGAGCCGCGCGAACAGGCCCTCGAAGAAGATCTCAAGGTGATGCTGCTGCCCAAAGACCCCAACGATGAGAAGAACATCATCCTTGAAATCCGCGCTGGCACCGGCGGCGACGAGGCCTCGCTCTTTGCAGCCGAAATCTTCCGCATGTACACGCGCTTCGCCGAGCAGAAGCGCTGGAAGGTCGAGGTCCTCTCGCTCTCCGAATCCGGCATTGGCGGCTACAAGGAAGTCATCGCCATCATCGAGGGCGAGCGCGTTTACTCACAACTCAAGTGGGAGTCTGGCGTGCACCGCGTGCAGCGCGTGCCCGCAACCGAACAGCAGGGCCGCGTCCACACCTCGGCCGTCACCGTCGCCGTCCTGCCCGAAGCCGAGGAAGTCGACATTAAGATTGAAGCCAAGGACATCCGCATCGATACGTTCTGCTCGTCGGGTCCCGGCGGCCAGTCGGTCAACACCACCTACTCCGCCGTGCGCATCACCCATCTGCCCACGAACACCGTGGTCAGTTGCCAGGACGAAAAGTCGCAGATCAAGAACCGAGAAAAAGGCATGCGCGTTCTCCGCTCACGTTTGTATGAGATGGAAATGGAAAAGCAGAACGCCGAACTTGCACAGGCTCGAAAACAGCAGGTTGGCTCAGGCGATCGTAGCGAAAAGATCCGCACCTACAACTTTCCGCAGAATCGAGTCACCGACCATCGCATCGGCCTCACTCTGCACCAACTCGACCTCGTGATGCAGGGCCGCCTGCAGCCCATCGTTGACGCGCTCATCGCCCACTACCAGGCCGAACAGTTGAAAGGCGAAACGCAGGCCGCGTAAGTCAGACGAATAGTATCCGCATCGGCGCATCCACCACGATGCTGCTCTTCACCTTATCGGCCAACAAACCAGTCGCCGGATCGCGCGCAAACACGCTGATGCCATTCGAATCCTGATTCGCCACCAGCATCCACCGCTCCGTCGGATCGAGCGTGAAATTCCGCGGCGTCTTTCCTCCGCAATTCGACCGCTTCATCGGCGTCAGTTTGCCCGTCGCAAAATCCGCCTTGAACGAATACAGAAAGTTATCGTCCCGATTGGCGAAGTAAACGAATCGTCCATCGCGCGTAATCACCGTGTCGCAGCCGCGCGTCGGGCCGAGGTAATCCGCGGGCAGCAACTCAATTCGATCCAGCAGCGTGAAATTCCCATCGGCCTTGTGCCATTCCAGCACGTCCACCGTCGACGCGATTTCATTCATGCAATAAGCCCTGTGTCCGTTGGGATGAAAATGCAGCGTCCGTGCGCCCGACCCCGGCGCTCCGCGATACGTCCCCGCCGCAGTCATTTGAGCCGTCGCAGGATCGGCCCGATAGATATGAATGCAGTCATCGCCCAGATCATTGATATACGCGAACCGATTGTCCGGGGAAAACGATGCAAAGTGCGCATGGGCCGTCTGCTGCCGGTCCGCATTCGGCCCGTGCTCGGTGTAGTGCTCGGTCCAAACCGCCTCGCTAAGCTTACCGTCGTCAATGCGAAAGCTGGCCGCGCTCGCACCCGTGTAGTCGGCCGCCACAAGCATGCGCCCCGTCGCATCCACGGCCACGTGGCAAGTGCCCGTCCCCGCCGAATTGCGCGCCGAAAGCGGATGCAACTCGCCGCCCGCCAATCGAAAGCTCGCCACTTCCCCGGTCGGCTTGCCTTCGAACGTTTCCAGCTCCGACGCCGAATACACGAAACCTCCCGACTTCGCGAGCCACGCCACATTCGGCACCTTTGCCGCCACGCCCACTCGTATCAGCTCGGCAGCCAACGGATCCCAGCCAAAAGCCACAATTCCGTCCGCTGCATGCGAAGCGACAAACACGTTCTGCCGCGGAGGCGGCTCGAGCGCAGCTCGCAAAGATCGCGGCATGGCAGTAGCTCCAAAAGTAGCGGCGGAAGCAAGCAGGAATTCGCGGCGCGTGGTCTCTGTCATGGCAGAAGCCATTGTCGCCGACCAGCCGGTTCTCTCGCTATCGTCACCTTCTTTGATGCTCCGCCCTGACCTTGAGTGATCGCGGGTGCCACTCTGGCCCCGCTAACACCGCTCGCTCCGCTGCGCCTTATCAATTTAACGTGAACTTCACGTCCACCGTCGTCTCCACTTCAACCGGCTGGCCGTTCAGCATGTACGGCCGATAGCGCCACTGCTTCACCGCATCGAGCGCGGCCTGCCGCAACATCGCCGGCCCTTCCACCGCGCGCAGATTCTCAATGGCTCCCGTGCGCGAGATGGTCGCTTGCAACACTACCGTGCCCGAAGCGCGCGTCGCCTGCGCTATCGCCGGATACGTTGGAACGACTTTGTAAATGAGCATTCCCTGCATCACACCAGACGACACGTGCTGCGTTGCCGCCGGCAATAACTGTCTCACGTCAGGATCAGTGCCACGCCCATTGAACGGATCACCCTGGCTCCCGATCCCGATCGGCTTGCCCTCGATGCCAGCGTAGTCTCCCGGGGTTGGCGGCTCCTGCGTGCCGGGAATCCACGGCTTGCTCGGAATCTGCCGCGGAGCCAGTACGACGACGCCGGGCATCTCCGTCCGCGCCGTCGTCCCCTGCTCTGTCCGCACCATCGGCTTCGGCTCTTCGACCGGCGCCGATTCTTCCATCAGAATCGCGTTCGTGATCTGCGGCAGCATCTGCGGATGCAGGATGGGAAGGATCACCAGCGCCAGCAGAATCGAACCGTTGAACACGAACGTCGCCATCATCCATCCCCGGCTGCGGGTCTGGATCCTGCCCATGGTTTCAAACGTGGAGTCTTCGAACATGGCCGCCTCTCCGAACTTCAATTCAGCCTCGCCAGCAGGGAGGATCGCAGACATCGAAATGGGCGAGCGCGCCCAGGCCGCTCCACGCAGCCTAAGGCGGGGAGCGGGATTTATGTTCTTCCGATCATCCCGTTCGGTACCACTGTGCTTGTGTAGACACCGTGCCCCATCAAACTGTTCCCTCATTTTGCGAGAAAAGTTCTGCACACGTTTGCCGATCGCGTTCTCTGCGATGATTCGGTTTGGCGAGCGTTTATTTCCGCTCCAGCAACGCTTCAACCGGGTGGTTGAAGTGGATCAGCGCAATCCACATTCCGTCGCGATCGTCGTCGCGCTTCCAAACCAAATCTCCGCCCAACTGGCGCGCAATCATCTCCGGCGGCAGATCGTGGTGCAAGCCGAAGTAGCGTTCGTCGAGAGCTTCGCCGCTCAATCTTTCCAGCGGCGAGTCCGGATCGTCTTTCGTTGAGAACACCAGCGCAGCCGAGTACGCCTGCGGCTCCGCGGCGGCGCGCGCAATCTGCCCCGCAGAAAAGTCGTCAATCGCCACCACGTCCCACGGTTGCTTCACGTAGCTGAGTTCGCGGTGAGTCAGTTCGTCCGTCACAGGCCACGCACTCAGCACCGTGGCGCCGGGATAAAGTTTAGTCAACTCCACAATCCCCGATTCATGCATCCGTACCACGCGCGCATACGCCAGGTTGTCTTCCGGAGCAAATCCGTAGGGCGGATTGACAAACAGGCCCACGAAAAACGCGACCGCCGAAATCAGCGCCAGGCCTTGCCAATACGGCACGCGACGATAGAAAGTTGTCACCGCCAGCAGCAGCACCAGCGGATACATCGGCAGCAGGTAACGCGTCAGCAACGCGCCGCCCAACACGCTGAACAACACTGCGTTCGCTAGCAGCAGAAAGAAAATCCTCATCTGCGCTTCTCGCGCAATCGCCTCGCGATCGTGGCCGCTTGCGTCGGGCCTCGGACTAAGCAGCAGTGCCGCAAGGGCCATCAACACCGGCACAAACAGGTTCATATGCGCGGTCAGATGTAGGACGCGATGACCGAACGCCGCCAGAATGCGCAGCGGTGTAAGCGTGGCCTCCGCGTTGTAGCGCAGATACTCCGGATTACCGAAGAGAAATCCTGTCTTCGCGTAGTGATACGCATACCACCCGGCCAAAAGCACAACGCAGCTCGAGAACCACGCCGCCTCGCGCCAAAGTTTGCCGCGCGCCGCCACTCCGAGCCTGAATCCTTCCGCAATGTTCAACCCAGCAAGCGTGAGAGGAATGATGATCGAAGTTTCTTTCGATAGCGCGGCAGCCGAAAACCACAAAGCGGCGGCCCACGGCACGCGGCCGCGGCTGGGCAGCGCGTACACCAGTCCCCACAACGAACACGCCGCCGCAAAAATGTCCGCCTGGGCCAGGGAGCTCTGCGCAAACCAGATCGGATAAAGCCCGGTTAGCAGTACAGTCCAGAATGCGACCGAGCCCACCCCTACCAGCCGCATCGCCATCCGCCACACCGCCAAAAGTCCCAACGAGGCCACCATCAGCACGGCCTCGCGCGTAACCTCGGGATAGTAGCCGCAGACTTTCCACCACAGCGCAAGGTAAATGCTCGGCAGCGGAGGATGAGCGTTACTCAGCGTTGTTGTCGGGATCAGTGAGCCGGTGCGAAAAAAATCCCACGCCGCGGGAATGTAGTAGCCGGCCTCGTCCCAGTAATAAGGAACCCGCAGCAGCGTGAAGTGGCTGGCGTAGAGCGCCATGAAGATGACTGGAAAAATCATCCAGATGGGCAACGGCGCGTCCAGCCGCGGAGTCAGCATGCCTTTCAGGCGCACGAGCTCGCTCCCCGGCCGGTCGCGATCGCGTGGCTTGATCCCTTCCCCAGTCCGCTCGGGGCAACTCGCTCTCTATTCAGCATTTTTCCTCGCTCCAGATTTTGACACCAGGACTCGAGATAAAGTTCCGCAAAGGGCGTCTCGACCGCAACCGGAACTGACACCTGACAGCTGACCCCTGGTCCCTAACCCCTGTTTAATTCACCGGCCCGCGCGGAAAGTTCTGCGTCTGCGGCTCCAGATTCAGCGTGCCGAAGGCCTGCTCGTATTGCGCAATATTCTGCCCCAGCACGTTAAACAATGCCTTGGCCTGTTGCGGGCTCAGAAAAATGGCCTGGTGATTGCGGATGGTTACCTGGTCGGGGCTTTCGCTGGAAGCAAGGCCGAAGACCAGTTGAAAATCCCACGCGCTCACGCGCACCTGCACGCTGTTGGCGTAGGACTCGCGGTAGTCCGCGGTTTGGGCAAGGTTGAGTTGGGGTTGCTGCGGAGTTGGGCTCATGATGCAACCAGATTACAGCTTTCAGCCGTTAGACCGCGTGCGCATCCCCAGCCAGCGGACACTCCTCACATCGCGCCGTCTTTCCGCAGTGCGCCTTGCCCACAGCCACGGTCAGCGCGTGGAACTCGTTGAACATCTGCGCGCGCCTCTCTGCCGGATCGCTCGCGAACGTCCGCCGCGTCAGGTCCGCAAGATCATCGTAGGAAATTCGCGCTCTGCCTGCAGGCAACTCAACAAGCCCGTGTCGCTCCGCGATGCGCCGCAGATACTCATCGGCAACGGGAACGGCATGCCCGAGCGCGTAGAGCAGAATCGCATCGGCCGTCTCATTGCCCACGCCGGACAATTCCAGCAACCGCTCGCGCAGCACGCCGGTAGGCGCAGCCTGCATCTCTTTGAGCAAACTGTCAAAATCCTCGTCGAGCATCTTCACAAACGCCTTCAGAGCCGGCGCCTTGCGCACAATGAATCCTGACGGCCGGATCAGCTGCCGCAACTTTGCCATCGGGATCGCACGCAACCCCTCAACCGAAAGCGCGCTGGCCTTGTGAAGATTCTCGAGCGAGCGCTCGACCGCTTTCCACGCCGTATTCTGCGTCAAATACGCGCCGAGAATCACCTCAAACGGAGTCTTTGCCGGCCACCAATCCTGCGGGCCATACGTGCGCAACAGCCCATCGGGCATCCAACGCAGGCGCTTGGCGCCATCGAGTCGGCCGCGCGGTTTCACAATTCCTTTAGGATAAGGGCGAGAGCGTCGCGATGTTCTCGCCATTGGCCGCAGCATTCAAGGAGTATTTATGAAGAGTCACACCGAATATCTCGTCTTTGAAACGCGCACGCGCCGCGAAATGGTGCACATCACCGATCAGGTCGAGCGGATCGTCGGGCGCAGCGGCGTCAAAGACGGATTGTGCTTTGTCTCGCCCATGCACATCACTGCCGCCATCTACGTCAACGACCTCGAGAGCGGGCTAATCGAAGACATTGGCAAATGGCTTGAAGAGCTTGCCCCGGCGCGGCTAGACTACAGGCACCACCGCACCGGAGAGGACAATGGCGACGCGCATCTCAAATCATTGCTGCTCCACCACGAAACCACACTGCCCGTCACCAACGGCAAGCTCGACCTTGGCACATGGCAGCGCGTCTTCTACGCCGAGTTTGACGGCCAGCGCCGGAAGCGCGTCATCGTCAAAGTCCTTGGAGTGGCTTGAATTGCAGCGACGTCAGCGGCGTTGGCGGAGTCAAAACGCCAACAACCCAGCTCCGCTAACACGCGCGAAGCGCGGCTAGCCTCGCTAACACCGCTGGCTCCACTGTCCTATTCGTCCGTCACCTTCCGCCATGGCCCCGATGGAGCGGCGCTCGCCGGCGCTGCAAAATTGATCTTCGTTCGTGGCGTCACCACCAGGTCCACGCGCCGGTTTTCTGCGCGACCTTCCGACGTGTCATTCGTCGCCACCGGATGAAACTCGGCATACCCCGCCGCTGACAGCCGATCGGCGGGAATCGCCTTCATATCCAGAAACAGCCTTGCAATGTGCGTGGCGCGCGCCGCGGATAGCTCCCAGTTGGAGTCGAACTCCGCAGTGTGGATGGGCACATTGTCCGTGTGGCCCTCGATGCGCAGATCGTAGGGCGTCGGCCCCAGTTTATCGGCAATCTGGCGCAGCGTCGGCAATGCCTCCGCCTTCGGAACGGCCGAACCTGATTCGAAAAACCCAGCCTCGCGCAGACTGATCACGAGGCCATCGCGGCCCATCTCGAGAGAAACTGTGTGTGCGGCAATCTGCGCTGAGAGCGTTGCCGCCAGATCGCGCCGGATGCGATCCAAATCCTGCTTCACCTCGGGCGGCGAATCCACCTCTTCGTTCACCACTTGGTTCGAAGCCCGGCCCGCTTCACTTTCGTCGTGCGCGTTCGCTTCGCGATTCGCGCCATCCGGCAAAACGCCCATGGAGCGGAAGGCCGTGTCGATCGCCCTCGACACCTGCGCCTGCTTCTTCTGGTCTGCCCTGGCGAAGGCAAACATCACCACGAATAATCCGAACAGCAGTGTGATGAGGTCGGCATAGGAGACCAGCCAACGATCGTGCGTCACGCGGCTGCGAAGTACGCGAGCGTTCATGCTGCCTGCTCCATTTCATCGCGATCCACGTCATCCACAAAGCTGGCCAGCTTGATTTCCAGCATGCGCGGATTCATCCCTTCCAGAATCGAAATCACGCCTTCCAGCACCATCTCCCGGCGCCGATGATTGCGGCGGATGCGCATCCGCATCTTGCCCGCAAATGGCAGGAAGAAAAGATTGGCGATTCCCACTCCGTAGATCGTCGCTACAAAAGCCACGGCAATGCCGCGCCCAACCTCTGCAATGTTGTCTAAATGCTGCATCACCTGGATCAGGCCCAGCACTGCACCCAGAATGCCGATCGTAGGCGAGAATCCGCCCGCCGATTCAAAGACCGCGGGCAATCGCTCCTCATTTTCGGTGATCGACTCGAGACTCACATGCATGATCTTGCGCAAATCGGACGGCTCAGTGCCGTCCACGGCCAGCATTAGTGTCTGTTTCAGAAACGGATCACGGATTGTCGCCAAATCGGCATCGAGCGAGACCAGACCATTGCGGCGCGCCTTGTGTGCGAAGGCAACCATCTGACGAATCAGGTGTCCGTCTTCCTTGCGCGGAGCCCAGAAAATATGCGCTAGGCTGCGGAATGCTTCCACAACAGTCATGAGCGGAAACTGCAGCAGCACAGCGCCCATGGTGCCCCCAAAAACGATCAATGCCGCTGTCGGCTGCAAAATCTGGCCCACGTTTCCGCCCTCGATCATCAATCCGGCGACGATGCCGGCGATGGCCAGAAACGCTCCGCCTACGCTCGCCTTATCCATATTCAGTTCCCCACCACAGATCGTCGTCGCGCGTGCTATCGCTCTGCATCGCCGCCCTGCTTCATTTTTTGCGGCGCAACCCCGGGTGTACCTGCGGCATCCAGGCTAACCAGTGCGGCCGCCCGCTCCAGATCGGGAAAGTGGTGCAGACGCCGTGCCACCACCGCCAGCAGCCGCGCGCGATACGCCAGGATCCTATCCACAACTTCGGCGATCTCCTCGCGCACAATCAGCTTTTCTCCATTGATCAAAGTCAGCATCGTGTCCGGAGACGCTTCCGCAGTCTTGATCAGGTCGCTGTTGACCACCATCGGCCGGCCGTTCAGCCGCGTCAGTTCGATCATCGCCCTATCTCCTTCGCGTCCATTATCGGCAGCGGCGGTCGAACGTTAAAAAAACAAAACAAATGAAACAGAACTGTCTCTCCGCGAGACACAAACTACGCATTGGTAAAGTCCATAGGTACCGCGCCGAAATAGGGGCCAGATGCGTCGGCTCCAGACCGCGAGCAGCAACCCAGGGTCATACATAGGGATGCGCAACCGGAATTGGCACCGCAAATCACCGCATCCACAAGGAGAACCCCATGTCCCTGGGTGTCTTAAACA
>CAZHOO010000117.1:0-8482 GCA_964533905.1 uncultured Occallatibacter sp.
ACGCGAGAGAACCAAGGCAACTTGGCCCCCGTGAACACGGGGGCCGTTTTTTTTGCCTCGGAGCAACAAGGTCCAAGCTCCGACCCTGCTCCGGCTACGAATCGCGGCCCACGCTACAATGCTCCCATCGCATGCATGGAGGCACCGATGAGGAATTTGGCGCGCAGGATTGTTCTTGCTGCAGTGGCGTTGGCATTTGCCACGGGTTTTTCGGGAAGGTTGATGGCGCAGGGCGCGCCGGCGCAGTCGAGCGAAGGGGCGCCGTACACAATCGAGTACTACTACAAGTGCCAGTGGGGGCATCAGCAGGAGTTTCTGGATCTGTTCCTGAAGAATCATTGGCCGCTGCTCAAGAAGATCGAGGGGACGGGGCGAATTTTGTCGCTGAAGATCGAGTCGCCTGCCTATCACACGACCGAGGACGGGCGCTGGGACTACCGGGTGACGATCGTCTACAAGAATTCGACAGTGGCGACCAGTTCGAACCCTGACGAAGATGGGTTTATCAAAGCGCTATGGCCGGATCAGGACACCTACAAGAAAGAAGAGCAGCGGCGATTCGAGATCTTGCTCGGGCACTGGGATCTGCCGGTGACGGATGTGACGCCGAAGTAGCAGAGACCAGAGATACCTGCGCATCGAGTGCGGGCGGGACGCCCGCACGACAGCCGGTCTGGAGACCGGCGCTACGTATCGCGCGCACGCCACTGGCGGACGAGGTCGGCGGCGGCATCAGGCCAATTGGGAAATTCGAATTTGAAACCGCTGTCGAGAAGGCGGCCGGGAACGACGCGGCGGCTCTTCAAAACCAGTTCTGGCTCGGTTCGCAGGAAGAACATGCCGATGGCCATGAGGAACGCCGGCGCGGGAAGGCCGTTGGGGACGTCCCAGGCCTCGCGCAGATCGGCCATGAATTCACGATTGGTGAGCGGCTTGGGAGCCGCGAGATTGACGGCGCCGTCGATGTCTTCGCGGGCGATGAGGAATTCAATGGCGCGCGCGAAGTCGGATTCATGAATCCAGGAAACGTATTGGCGGCCATTGCCCTGCGTTCCACCCAGGCCGAAGCGGACGAGATTTGAGAGAACCGAAAAGACACTCCCGGACGCGGGACTGAAGACGAGCGACGTGCGGAGAGCGATTTTGCGCGTAGCGGGTGTCGGCGTCGAGAAGAACGCCGATTCCCACGCTTTCACCAAGTCAACGGTCCAGTTCCATTTTTCGGGCGCGCGGCGGCGGCGCGAGATGAACTCGTTGCCGCCAATCTCACCCGTGGCCTCGTCCATGTCGCGGTCAGACTCGGTTCCCTGAAGCGCGTGACGGTAGATGGTGGCCGACGAAGCATTCATCCAGAGGCGCGGCGGATTGGCCAGTGTGGCGAAGGCGCGGTGAAGAAGAAGTGTAGGCCCGATGCGCGACTCGTAGAGCTCGCGTCGATTGCGCGCGGTGTAGCGGCAGTTGATGCTGCGGCCGGAGAGATGGATCACGACGTCGGCGGCCTCGAGCGTCTCAACCCAGGGACCAAGCTGGATTCCGTCCCAAAACACCGTTTGCCAAGGCGCTGTGTAAGGACCGCGGGTGAGCACTGTGACGTGATGGCCGTGCTCTTGAAAGAACTGCGCCAGCATGCGGCCCACCTGGCCGCTACCGCCTGGGATCACAATACGCAGGGGACGAGCCGTCGACATGGCTAAGTTGCCCATGCCACAAGCCTAACGCGCTGGCTGGCATTCGATGAGCTTTCTGTCAGGGCGTGAGCGAGTCAATGCCGCGGCGGTGGCGGGACAGGAAACTGCTGCATGAAGCGGCGATGGCGGCTGGCACGAACTTCGTTGACGATCACAAAGACAATGAGAAAGATGACCAGAAGCGGACCGAAGAATATCCAAGGCGAGAAGACGACATGGTCCTGGCCGATGGAGACGCTCGCCGGGCCGTGCACCGTGCCGAACATAGCGACCATATCCTGATTCACGCGGACATTTTCGCCGAGGCGGATTGAGCCAAAGAACGAGACGAGGTCGCCGCCGATGGCGGAGTTATCGGCCGCGGTGACATTGCCGAAAAAATTGACGACGTCCTGGTGGGCCTGGCCATCGAGCTGGACATTGCCGAAGAAGACGACGATGTCACCTTTCACTTCGCCATGGGCCTGGACGTTGCAAAAGAAGCAGACCGCGTCGTTGACGGGGGTATCGGGGGAGATCTCGATGTTGTTGAAGAACTGAACGGCGTCATTTTCCGCGAACGCGGGCCGAGCGGCAGCCGCGAAGGCGGCGGCTGCGATTAGGGAAAGGGCGAGAGACCTTCGAAACATAGGTATACGCTCCTCGCTACAAGCCAATATACGCCAGGAACAGCGAGAAAGTTCCCCGCGAACCAGTGCACATTAACTTACTTTTTATGAATCACTTGCGATGGATTTAACGCCTCCGCCCAGTCGGCGGCCGACGAGACAAGAATGTCGGGCGGGGTTTCCATCAGGTTCTGCGGGCCGAAACCGAAGGCGCAGCCGACGGACCAGGCACCGGCGTTGCGAGCGGTCTGGACGTCGACTTTGCTGTCGCCGATCATGGCGGTTTCATCCGGTTTCGCGCCGGTCTCATCCATGAGCGAGCGGAGGCCATGCGGGTCGGGCTTCTTGAGGGGGAAGCTGTCGCCGCCATAAATGTGGAGGAAGTAGCCGGCAAGGCCCAGGCCTTCGCAGATGCCGCGCGCCGGGCGGACAGGCTTGTTGGTGAGGACGGCCATGATTCTCTGCGGGCCGCCGGGAGCGTCATGCAGTTCGTGGAGAGCTTTGAGCGCGTCAAGAACGCCTTCGTAGGCGTAGGTGAAATCCAATTTGTGCTCGCGGTAATACTGGAGAAAGAAGGCGTAGGCCCGGTCGAAGAGATCTTCACTCACATCGCTGGGGTCGATTTTGGCAGCCATGGCCAGTGAGCGGCGCATGAGCATGGGCGCGCCATTGCCGACGAAGCCGGCGATGGCCGGATCGGGAAGGGGGACGAGATCGAATTCGCGCAACGTTGCATTGACGCTGTTGCAGAGGTCCTGGGCCGAGTCGATCAGGGTACCGTCGAGATCGAAGACGAGCAGCTTGAGCCGTTCGACGGGAATAGGGCGGAAGACGCGAATCATCTTGCTATCAGTGTAGCGGGACCGCCGCGAGCAGTCGGCGGCCCCAATTGTCATTCTCTGAAAGAAGTAGTTTCGATTTGTGCCGTCGAATCTGCCGGACTTGAGGCAACACTTCTTGAAAGCGCAGTCCGGAGCCGCAGGGGCACAAGTCGTTGCGGCCGAGTTTTTCAATCAGCTCTTTGTCTTCGCGGACGATACGGATGCCGCGACCGACTCTGGTTTCGGATGGGAAGCCTCTTCGGCGCTTACTGCTCCGCTCGAAAGGAGAGGGTTTCGTCTAGATATTTGGTAGCCATTGGGTTTCTCCTTGTTTTGGGACCATCTGATTTTACCATCGAGCGGAATACTGTAGCTTCCTTTCAGTGAACGCGGATGCTGCCGGAGCCGGTGCTGATGCGCACTTCAGGGCCGCCGCCCCCGATGGCGCCTTTCACGTGGTGGTGGTCCATCGTTCCATGCGAAACGATCTCACGGTCGCTGTGAATGCCGCCTGAGCCGGTCGATGCGTCCAGGATCAGGCCAGCGTTCCCCGTCCACAGCTCGACGCTGCCCGAGCCAGTATGGACGCGCCACGAGCCCGCGGGTGTGCCGTCCACCTTGATATTTCCCGATCCGGTTCCGGCTAGCAGGCCGCCGTGCAGGTTCTTGAGCTCAATCGACCCCGATCCTGTGCTGGCTTTCACGTCGCCGGAGCCAATCTGCTCGGCGTAAATGTTGCCGGAGCCGGTGCCGACAGTGAATCCGCCCTGGAGCCCGGTGGCATGAATCGATCCCGAGCCGGTGCCGAGTTTTGCATTCGCGCCCACGCCATCGTCGGTCACGGTGCCCGAGCCCGACCCGGCGTCGAGATAGGCGTCGGGCGGAGCTTGAATCTCGTAATCGATGCTGATGTTCGAGAAAAAGCGATGATCGCCGCCGATGCGGACGATGTTGCCTGTCTGCTGGATAGGCGGGTGAGCCGCGATCTGCTGCACCATGTCGTCGCTCGCGCCCCAACCTGATTTGACTCGCGCAAAGATGTGGACGTGCCCCGCCGGACCGCTGGTGAGATGGATGGTTCCCGAGCCAGTGGCAACGGACAGATCGAGCCGGCCGTTGACTGTGAGGTTGCGCTCAAAGGTCGCTTCGCTGGCGCGCGCCGGAAGCGCTGCAAAAGCCGCCAACGCCGCAACTACGGAGAAAGCCGCAGAAAAACGCTTCATCGCTGTTTTCATTCCGACTCCTGAATCCTTTACGCGCCGGGCCGCCTTCCGGTTCCATGAAAAGACCCGGTTCAGAACAGCTCCCGGCTTGCTGCTCACCGTCCAATGCTATTCTCACTGCGAGATGCACGAGCTCTTGCTCATCAAACCGGTCGCTGTGGTCATGCTGATCCTGGCCAACGCCTACTTTGTTGCGGTCGAGTTCGCGCTGATTTCTATTCGCGAATCTCGCGTGGAGCAAATGCTGGCGGCACGCGTTCCGGGCGCGCGGGCGGTACGAATCCTGCAGCGCAATCTTGACGATCTGCTCCCCGCGGTGCAGCTCGGCGTGACCCTTTGTTCGCTGGCGCTGGGCTGGCTGGGCGAGCCGCTAGCGGCGCAAATGCTGGCGGGGTGGATGGGCGCGCTGCCCGATGCACGGATCTATGGCCATGTAGCAGCAGTGGTGCTAGGTTTCGCAATCATTACCTACTTCCACGTGGTGGTGGGCGAATTGGTGCCGAAAGGGCTGGCCCTGCGCCGGGCGGAGGCGTTGGCGGTGGCCGTAGCTCCGCCGATGCTGGCGTTTATGGCCGTGGCTCGTCCTGCGGTGCGGTTGCTCAGCCGCTCGGCTGCCGCTGTTCTCGGCGCTTTCGACATTCCGGCGGGCGAGCGCGCAGCGAGCATTCACTCAGCCGAGGAGCTGAAACTGATTGCGACGGCGGCGAGACGGCTGGGCTTATTGCCCGAATTTCAGGAGACGCTCGTGCATAGGGCTCTCGAACTCGGCGATGTGCAGGTGCGCGAGATCATGACGCCACGCCAGAAGATCTTTTCTCTGCCATCGAACATGCTTCTTGAAGACGCCTGTATGCGCGTCTTCGGCCGCAGCCACTCGAGGATTCCTGTTTACGACGAAGCCCGCGGACCGGAATACATCGTCGGTGCAGTGTACGCCCGGGACCTGGCGCGGCTGTTTTATCTTCGAGCGACCAAAGGCGCGCCTGACGGCGAGGTCCGGCTCGGCCAGATCATGCATGAAGTACTCGTTGTGCCGGAATCGAAATCAGCCCTGGACCTGCTGCGCGACTTCAAACAAAACCGGCGGCACCTGGCCATCGTGGTCGATGAGTACGGATCGACAGTCGGCCTGGTGACCGCGGAAGATGCGATCGAGCAACTTGCGGGCGAGCTCGAAGACGAGTTCGATGCGTCATCGCATCCGGTACTGAGCAGCGCCGGAGGGGCAGTGGTGATGGATGGCAGCGTGAATCTGCGCGATCTGGAGACGCAGATGCACTGGAGCCTGCCCCGCGATGGCGGCGTGGAAACCCTGGCGGGATTCGTGCTGACGCGCCTGGGACACATTCCCCGTGTGGGCGAGACGGTGGAATTTGAAGACCGCCGCCTGACCGTGTTGGAGATGGATGCGAGGCGCATCGCAAAGATTCGCGTAGAACCGATCCAACCCAGTTCACCGGCATCGGAATAGCCCTTCCCAAACCGGATCGTTCCTATTTTCGTGCGTACATCATTCATTAACCTGGCGTTTGCGCACAAACAGGCCCGCATGGACGAAAATAGAATTGGATGAATCCAGCAGACAGGAAGAAAAAACGTTTGACACCTACAGAAACTGAACTTCAGCAATGGACCGCGGAAGAATTTGAGCGGCGGGTGTTTGAGTGCAAGCCGAAGGTTGCAGTGTTCGATTGTGACGGAACGCTATGGGGCGGCGATGCGGGCTACGGGTTCATGGCATGGTCGCTGGAACAGGGCTTGGTGTCGCGATCGACCAACGACTGGATCGACTCGCGCTATCGTGCCTATCGTGCAGGTGACGTGAGCGAAGCGGCGATGTGCGGCGAGATGGTGCAGATGTACGCCGGACTGCGCGAAAGCGAATTGGAAGCGGCTGCGGCGCGTTATGTGGAGGATTTTGTGCGCAAGCTCGTGTTTGCCGAAATGGCTGCATTGATCGCAAAGATCCGGCAGGCCGGGATTGAAATATGGGCAGTGAGTTCGACGAATCGCTGGGTGATCGTTGAAGGCCTGCGCGACTTTGGCATTCCGAAGGGGCGGATTCTGGCGGCGGAAGTGCGCGTCACTGACGGCATTATCACCAGTGAGATTGTCGATGTGCCGACGGACGAAGCAAAGGCAGCGGCGCTCGAGCAGGTGGGATTGCCGACGCCCGATGCCGTGTTTGGCAACTCGATTCACGACCTGGCCATGCTGGAGATGGCGCGATGTCCGTTTCCTGTGAATCCTTCTCCGGCCCTCAAGGACGCTGCGTCGAAAAGAGGTTGGGGCTACTTCAGGCCGCAGGCCGCCGAAGGCGTTGAAGCTGCTGTGGGTGGCGAATAAAGCTGGCGGTATGCGGTCGACGGGCGTTCGCCCTTTGGCTGACTGGAAACCCGCCCGAACGCTGCGAATCGATACAATCCTCAGACAATTCGCGCTCGAGTGTCATATACACTGGAAGGCGTGAATGACGGCCCAACCAAGCCTGCGACGCAAACTTCCCTTCCCGCGCTTCGATTTGTGGCTGCGGCGTTGATCGTGCGTGACCGCGAAGTGCTGATCGGGCAGCGGCGCGTCGATCAGCCGATGGGCTCATTGTGGGAGTTTCCGGGGGGAAAGATTGAGCCCGGCGAGAGCGCGCAGGAAGCGCTGGCCCGCGAGCTGGTGGAAGAGCTGGGCATTCGCGCCGAAGTTGGCCCGGCGGTGACGCGCATTCGCCACAACTATCGCGGAGGCGGCGCCGTGGATTTGCAGTTCTTCGCGGTGCGAGCGTTTACCGGCGACATCGACAACCAGATTTATCAGCAGGTGCGCTGGGTCAAGCTTGAAGACCTGACCGACTACAACTTTCTGGCCGCGGATCGCGGACTGATCAAGGATCTGGCCGCGGGGAAGCTGCTGTAACCACCTGCGGTGGGGCAGCCGCTTTCGTCAGGGTGTTTGTAAGAGTGCGATTCCTCGGCAACGAAACCTCTAAGCGACAAGCGAGCCACCTATAGCGACAGCCATCTACTCCGAATACATACCCATCCAACCCCTTCAATGTCCCGGAATCATTCCCCACAGCATCACCATCGTCATGCCAATGACGATGATGCTCGTTCCCCAGGCAATCACGTTCCATAGGCGCGAGTTCTTGTGCTCGCCCATCAGGTCTGTGCGATTGATGAGCAGCAGCATGAGAATGATGACCACGGGGAGCAGGACACCGTTGAGCACCTGGGAGAGAATGGCGACGTTGATCAATTGCGCATCGGGCAGGATGAGGACGGTGGCTGCGCCGCCGGCAATCAGCAGCGAATAAAGCCAGTAGAAAAATGGCGCTTCGCGAAGGTTTTTGTCGACGCCGGATTCGAAACCCATGCCTTCGCAGACGGTGTAGGCCGTAGACAGCGGCAGGATGGAAGCGGCGAAGATGGACGCATTGAAGAGCCCGAAGGCAAAGAGAATGAAGGCGTAGTCGCCGGCGAGCGGGCGCATGGCCTCGGCCGCGTCGGAGGCTACCTGGATGGCGCCCATGCCGTGAACGTAGAGCGTGGCGGCGCAGGCCACGATGATGAACCACGCGACGATGTCAGTAAAGAGGCTGCCCACGATCACATCAAGCCGCGAGGCCGCGTAGTCTTTTACACGAATTCCCTTCTCTACGATCGACGACTGGAGATAGAACTGCATCCACGGGGCGATCGTGGTGCCGACAACGCCGATAGCCATGTACATATAGGCCTTGTCGCTCCACACAGAGCGGGCCGGCAACTTGACTGTGGCCCACAGGGCGTCGTGCCAGTCAGGCTGCGAGAGGACGCCGGCGAAGATATAGCAGATATAAACCAGAGACGCGACGATAAAGATCTTTTCCGTGCTTTTGTAAGTGCCGCGCACCACCATGTACCAGACCAGGATGGCGCAAAGAGGCACGGAGATGAACTTGGTGACGTGGAAGAGCCGCAATGAGCCGGCGATGCCGATGAACTCGGTAACCACGTTGGTGTAGTTGACCACGACCAGCAGAACCATCAGGACGAAGGTGATGCGCAGGCCGAATTCTTCCCGGATGAGATCGCTGAGGCCTTTGCCCGTAACCACGCCCATGCGGGCGCACATCTCCTGCACCACGATGAGCGCGATGGTGATGGGAA
>CAZHOO010000118.1:0-2077 GCA_964533905.1 uncultured Occallatibacter sp.
GCCCTCGTCTTCTTTAGGCCTTCTACATCGCAACTGCAAGATACTGTGCCAATGGCTCATCACAAACTCTTGCCGCGCCAATACCTGATCCTGGGATTGGTTTCCCTTTGCGCCCCACTAGGCGACAGTTGCCTGGCGCGCGGCATGTCCGCGATGCCTGCCACTTCACTGGCTCATCCGGGCGCGCTCATCGCAGCTGTCTTCACTCCGTGGATCGCTGCAGGGATCGCACTGCTGATCGGCTTCTTTGCGAGCTATCTGACGGCGCTTTCGTGGGCCGACCTGACGTTTGTCTTACCTGCCACCGCACTTGGCAACGTCATAGTCGCGCTCATTTCGCGATTCTGGCTCCAGGAAACCATCTCACCGGAGCGCTGGGCAGGGATTGTTCTCATCACTCTTGGCGTGGGCTTCGTTGCGCAAGGACCTGCGCTCACCGAGCGGCCGGCTCCTGAAGAGTCGCGACTGGAAGAGCCTGTCGCTACGGAGGCGCAGCCGCGATGACGATTCCAGTGACCCGGGTCAACCTAACGACAAATCCATGGACGGCTGCGGCCATGATCGCGGCGATTGTGCTTACATCTACAGCGGGCGAAGTTCTTACTGCCGCTGCAATGAAATCAATCGGCGACCTCGACCTGATTCGCGCGCGATCCGGATTGAGGGGCGCCATTCGCGCGGTTCTCACTTGCCCGCTGTTCTTTGCTGGAGTGTTCTTCCTCGCGGTCGCGTTCTTCTCACTTCTCTTTGCACTTAATCACCTGAACCTGAGCCTTGTGGCGCCCGCCGCGGCCTCGCTCACGTTGGTGACCAACGCGGTCGCCGGCAAACTCCTCCTCAAGGAAAATGTGGATCGCCGCCGCTGGGTTTCGGCAGGGCTGGTGTGCATTGGGGTTTATTTGCTGGCGCATTGAAAGACAGCTTCCAGCCACTAGCTCCGAGATCGGCCCGTGTGAAGATACGCACTGACAGCTAAAGGCTGGTGGCAGTCTTCACAAATCGCATCACGCCGCGGCGCTTTAGATCCGGGACAAGAAAGCTTACCTGCTTCCCGATTACAGTGCACACCACTTCCGCTGCGAGATGTCCGCTGCGCGCCGCGCTTTCCATCGTCGAAGGCCAGCCAGTTTGAATCCAGTCGCCGGCAAGAACGCAGTTTGGCCAGGGTGAAACGGAGGCCGGGCGCCACGCATCGATTCCCGGAGGGACCGTGAACGTAGCACGGACTTCCTTGACGAGCGCCGCCTTTTCAAGTTTTGCTTCGCCGGCGGAAGGGAAAAACTCCACGAGTTCGCGCAAGGACAGCTCGATCGCCTCTTCTCTGCTAAGCGCCGCAAACTCTTGCGATGCACTGACGACCAGTTCCAGATAGCTTCCCTTCTCTTTGCGCCACGGCTGCAGCCGAGTTTTGTTGTACATCCAATGAATCTCGCGGTCGAGCAGGACGGCGTGGTCGAGATCGGTAATCTCCCGATCGAACCAAAGATGCACACTGCAGATGGGCCCGTGATGTTGCTGCGCGATCTGATTCGCCAGAATTTCGGCGCCGTCGGCCGGGGGCATGAGGAGCAACAGTTTCGATGTCGCCTCGAACGGTAGCGCGAGCACAAGAAAATCCGCGACTTGGTCGCCTGCGCGGGTTGTTAGCGTCCATTGCGACGTCTCCTCGTCCCACGCCGCACCTTCGACGCTTGCATTGAAGAGCACTTCGCCGCCCCGTTTGCGCAAGTAATGCTCCGCACCGTCGTAGAGTTCGCTCAAGGGCACGGTGCTCATGCCCATCGCGCCTGCCTCGGCCGAATTCAGAAAAAGCTCGCGAATCACTTTAGCCGCATAGGGCAGTGCGATTTCGTCTACATCCGCGTTGAGCGCACTCGCAATCACCAGCCGCCAGAAGCGACTGATGGCACCCGGGGTTTGGCCGTTGCGTTTGAGCCACTGGCCCAGAGTTTCAGTGGACTCAGCAGGCACCGGACGCATGAATGCGCGAAAGGCTCGCATCAGCGCCTTCTTGTCGTCGCGCGTGAACGCTTTGGCAGCGAGCAGGCTGGGCAGGCCGTGCAGCGGGGCGGGTAGC
>CAZHOO010000118.1:2177-8296 GCA_964533905.1 uncultured Occallatibacter sp.
ATCATGGTCATCGAGTTGGTCCAGTGAATACGATCGGCCACTCCGATGCGGCGATAGAAACCCATGAGATTCGTGCAACAGCCGAAGAGCACGTGCTGGCAGTTGTCGATGACCTCATTGACGCCTGGGTGACGGTAAGAGCTTGCGCGCCCGCCAAGGTATCCGCGGCGCTCGATGAGTTTGACGTACAGGCCGGCCTCGGCGAGGGCACACGCGGCACTCATGCCGGCCACACCACCGCCAACTACGATTGCCGTCTTTTCGCGGTCAGGCTGCAACGGGTTCACAACTCCGATGGGTCCAGAAACGCTTCTCCTATCATCGCCGATGGCACGAGCATTCGTCGCTTAACAGGACCTGAGTTGATTGACGTCCTGAGAACATCCACCTATGATGTTCGAAATCGCCTGGCGAATCGAAGGGAGTTTGATGGCAGAGTGCACGAAATGTGGCCAGCCGCTCAAAGAGGGCTCAAGATTTTGCGCTCAGTGCGGAGCAGCAGTCAAATCCTGTCCCAAGTGCGGCCAGGTGCTCAAGGATGGCGACCGTTTCTGTGGCGCATGCGGCGCGGCCATAAACGAATCTTCTCCCGATCCGCAGACCGCCGCTTATACGGCTGCGCCCGGCGCCGCGATTCCAAACCAGGCCCCCGCCACAACCGCCTGGGTCAATTTCACGGTCGTTGACTATGGGGGATTCTTTGGTCAAGTCACGAATACCATCGTTGTCGATGGTTATAACGTGCGAACGGTTCAAATCGGAGAGACCGTTGTATTCGAAGTTCCGGCCGGGAAGCATGTGATCCAGCTTGTTCAAGTGTTCCGCAGCGCCGCCACTCTCAAGATGGGGATCACGCGCAAGTCGAACCAATTGGAGTTCACTTTCTCAGCGGGAACACAGGCCGTTGTGGTTGCCGAGTACGGCTACATCCTGGGCAAGTTCAGTCTCTCGCTGAAATGAGAGTTTACCTGCCGGATGCTAGAAGCGAGCGCATCGTCGTTTTGGACTCAGTGGTGATGGTGGGCAGAGAGGGACTCGAACTTGAGCCGGTTCGCGAGCGTCTGAGCCCGCGGGCGAAATCCTGAGCCGAGCGAAGGACCTCTCGCTCAATAATGGTGGGCAGTGAGGGACTCGAACCCCCGACTTCCTGCTTGTAAGGCAGGCGCTCTAACCAACTGAGCTAACCGCCCACGCCGCCGCAAACATGTGCGGCATATTCTCATGATACCAGCGCATTCGCCATGCGGAAGCCGCGGCGCAGCCAGTTGATAAACTCACCTGGTGGGCGCACTCATCATTAACGCCGATGATTTCGGGCTGACCTCCGGCGTGAATCGCGGCATCATGGAGCTGCACTCCGCCGGCCTTGTGACCAGCACATCGCTCTTGGCCCGAGCCGGCGCCACGGAAGAAGCCATCGATTTTGCGGTTCGGACGCCGACACTCGGCGTGGGCTGCCACGTGGTTCTGGTCGATGGAGAGCCTGTGCTCCCACGGGAACGGATTCCCACTCTTATTGATGCCAAAACCGGCAATTTTCCGAACTCGCTGGCTATGTTTCTGCACCGTCTCTTCAGGGGCCGCATCCGCATCGCCGAAATGGAAGCGGAAATCTCCGCTCAAATCGCCTTTCTTCAGCAACGCGGCATTCGACTCACACACGTTGACACCCACAAGCACACGCACGTTTTTCGCGAAGTTCTGCGGCCGCTACTCAAGATCGCGCGCGCGGCCGGAATTCGCGCCATCCGCAATCCATTTGAACCGCATTGGTCCACCCGTGCCACGCGGCGCGCGCACTGGATGCGCCTGGCGCAGGTGGGCGCATTGCGCTGGCTCGAGCCTGCTTCCCGGCGGATCATCAAAGAGGAAGGTTTTGTGACCACCAGCGGTACCGTCGCCGTGGCCGGCACGGGAGTTCTCGACGCAGAAACACTTCGTTCCCTTCTCCGGAGCCTCCCGTCGGGTCAATGGGAGCTGGTCACGCATCCCGGCTACAATGACGCTGACCTGGAACTCATTCCCACGCGTTTGCGCGCCACGCGTGACGTGGAACGTGCGGCACTGGCCGCGATCAAGGAGTTTCCCGCAATCAAGCTGATTTCCTTTGCGGGCCTATCATCCGAACCGCACAACGACTAACATGCTGAAGCAGCAGACTTGCTGACTCTATGCATCCTCGAATTCCTGCCGTGCGTCCAATCCGTATCGGCTCGGTAATAAACATCCAACAGTAAGAAGGCATGATGCGCATCGGGATTACTTGTTATCCGACTTACGGCGGCTCCGGCGTGGTGGCCACCGAACTTGGCATTGAGCTCGCCTCCCTTGGACACGAGGTCCATTTCATCTCCTATTCGCAGCCCTTCCGCTTGAACGGGCGCGACGACGGCATTTTCTATCATGAAGTGCCGGTGTCCAGTTATCCGCTGTTCGAATTCCCTCCTTACGACCTGGCTCTTGCGTCGCGCATGACCGAGGTGGCCGAGTATTACTCGCTCGATCTGCTGCATGTGCACTACGCAATTCCACATTCCGTTTCCGCGCTGTTGGCGCGGCAGATGATGGCCACGCGCGGGCGCAGGCTGCCCTTCGTGACTACGCTCCATGGCACCGACATTACGCTGGTCGGCCTGGATCGCAGCTATCTTCCGATTACAAGGCACGCCATCCAGGAGAGCGACGGCGTGACCAGCATCTCGAATTATTTGCGCGACAAGACGATTGCCGACTTCAATGTTACGAACCCCATCAAAACGATCACGAACTTCGTCAACTGCGACGTCTACACTCCTATTGCCGATGAGGAGAAGCGAGCACGGTGCCGCGCGCAATACGCCGCGCCCGATGAGCCGCTGCTGGTGCACCTTTCGAACTTCAGGCCAGTAAAGCGAGTGACCGACGTGGTGAAGATCTTCGGGCATGTTGCACGGGAGCGGGCGGCGCAACTGATCCTCGTCGGCGACGGTCCAGACCGGTCAGCTGCAGAGTGGCTAGCGCACGACCTCGGCATTCACGAGCGCGTTCACTTCCTGGGTAAGCAGGAGCGCGTGGCTGAGTTGCTGGCGATTGCCGATCTCATGCTGATGCCGAGCGAACTGGAATCTTTCGGTCTCGCAGCGCTCGAGGCCATGGCCTGCCGCGTACCGTCCATCGCGACGCGCGTGGGCGGCGTGCCTGAATTAATCGACGAGGGCGTCACCGGCCTGCTGTTCCCCGTTGGCGACGTGGATGCGATGGCCGCGGGCGCGCTGAGCCTGCTCAATGACCCGCCGCGACTCGAGGCCATGCGCGAAGCTGCGCGCAAGACTGCAAAAAAGCGCTTCTGCGCAAACTTAGTCGTGCCGCAGTACGTCCGATATTACGAGCAGGTGCTTGCGCAGCCGGCCCGATAGGAAATCCCCAAAAAACTTCTTGACCGGTTCACGGCAGTTGCGCGTATTCTCAAATCCATCCGGAGGTGATCCATGAGGATAGAGAAATTACTGGCGTTTGCCGTGATCTGCGCACCGGCGCTGCTGTGGGCGCAGACCGCCGGGGGCCCATTTGACGGCACCTGGACCACGAACATGTCGTGCGATGCGAGCGAACATATGCCTGCCTACACGTGGACATTCGTGAGCATGATTACGAACAACAGTTTCCATGGCCAGCACGGCGAACAGGGCGGTCCGGGCTATATGGTCATGGACGGTGCGATCAATCCAGATGGATCGGCGAAGCTTCACGCCAAGGGGACGGTGCAGTCAGGGAAAGCAGGCCTGATCACGCAGATGAAAGGCAACAAGTACGACTACTACGTCGAGGCGAAGTTTGCAGGCACAACGGGCACGGGCAAGCGCGACGAGGGCGCTGGAATTCTGGGCCGGCCGTGCAGTTTCCAGTTCACCAAGCAGACGGATACGAACGCGGCACCTGCCGCGCCGGCCGCCCCGCCCGCACAATAGGGCGGTACCTTGATAGCGCAGTCCCTACGGGACCCCTCGATTTGATCGGACGGCGCCGGCCGCCCCACTGATCAAACCGATACAGACTGGTAGAAAGATCATCCGGTAGGATCCGGTCATGGCGGGGATCGCTCCATGAAAACGAGAGTGAAGGCTCTCCAGGCCTTGGTTCTCCTTATCGCATCCTTCTACTTTCCCTTCGCTGCATTCGCACAGACAGCTCCGAGCGGCCCCGCCATTGACACCGAAGTGAACAAGATAATGACTGCGACCCACGCCAACGGCATGGCAATCGCGGTCATCGATCACGGCAAGGCCGGCTATATTCACGCGTACGGCATCCGTAATGCCGAGGGCGATCCGCTGACCACGGACACGATCATGTACGGCGCGTCGCTGACCAAGATGGTGTTTGCATACACAGTGATGCAATTGGTCGATCAAGGCAAGCTGAACCTGGACACACCCCTCAAAGACGATCTCGACAATCCGCTGCCAAGCTATGGACCCGATCCAGTTTTTCCATACAAGTATGGGCCATACAAGGACCTGGCCGATGATTTGCGCTGGGAAAAGATCACGCCGCGCATGTGCCTGACCCATTCCAGCGGCTTTAGCAACTTCTGGTTCGTCGAACCAGATATGAAGCTGCACATCCATTTCGAGCCTGGCGCGCGCTTTAGCTATTCGGGCGAGGGGCTCGTCCTGCTGCAATTCGTTATCGAGCACGGACGCAAGGCGCAGGGGTTGGGGCTCGATGTCGGCGACCTGACCAAGGCCGACTTCGACAGGCTGGGCATGACCCGCACGAGCCTGATCTTGCATGAAGGTCTCGAGACGAATGTCGACGAAGGTTGGAACGACCAGGGCCAGCCACAGGCACATGAGAAGTGCCGCATGGTGCGCGTGGCCGGCTCAATGAATACCACAATTTCCGACCTGCCCAAATTCGTTGCCGCGTTGGTGAGCGGCGAAGGGCTCAGTGCGGCCTCGCGCGCTGAGATAACCCGTCCGCAACTGCATATCACCGAGGCGCACCAATTCCCTTTCCTGGCGCCCGACCTGCCGGTGAGCGAGCAGCGCAAGGATCTGTACGCGGGACTGGGCGTGGTCGTTTTCGAGGGCCCGCAGGGACACGGCTTCTATAAAGGCGGGCACGACGAGCAGACTGCCAACAGCGTGGTTTGTCTCGAAGCCAGTCAGCGATGCGTCGTGATTCTCTCCAACGATGTTCGAGCTGAGGCAGGTTTCGCCGAGCTTGTCAGGTTTATCCTCGGCGACACCGGTGTGCCTTATGACTGGGAGTATGGCGACAACGCCGGAAAGTCATGAACTTGGGGTAAGCGGTTCTGAATTCTCCCCGGGAAACTGATTCCTTCGTCGCTGCCCTCAATCTCATATGCCGGGCTGGCCGAGCAATTCACTTAGTCAGGGTCAAGATACTCGCCGGGCACGTCGTCTTCGGGTACTTCGCGCGTGCGAACTTCCTGACCCTCGCGATTTCTGGAGTCTTCCACGCCGGCCACCACACCTGCCTCGAACGAGTTCCCTTCCTCCAACAACTCGTCAACGCTCTCAGAATCCGCGCTTTCGATGTTCGATAGGCCTTCCAGGTCTCCTGATTCCAACCCTGAAACGTCGGGCGAAAGGTCCAACGAATCCAGCGGCAGGTCTCTGTCACGCCTCGCCCTGTTACCAGCCTTCGCGGGGCTGGTTTTCACAGGCGACTTCTTCCGGGTTACCGTCTTGGCCGGAACGGTTTTCTTCGCCGGCGATTGCTTCTTCGCGGGCTTCTTTATCGACTGCTTGTTTGCGGCCCTCTTCAATGCCGGTTTCTTCTTTGTGGGCTGCTTCTTTGGAGGTTGCTTTTTTGCGGATTGTTTTTTCGCGGACCGAGAGGGTTTCCCGGCCGCACGCTTCTTGGATTTCGCTGGTTTCTTCCCGAGCTTCTTTTTCGTCGCCATGGGCGCAGTCTAGCATCGTCGCACTGGCGCGGCAACACGAACCCACCTACAGCGTGCGCTTGAACATGGGCGTGGCAATCAACAAACTAGCGATACCGAAAACAGTGAGGAACGCAAGGTCGCCCCGGATAGCGATCCAGCCGCCATCTTTCAAGAGGATGGCCTTGAAGCCGTGAATCGCATACGTGAAGGGATCGATCACGGACAT
>CAZHOO010000119.1:0-8281 GCA_964533905.1 uncultured Occallatibacter sp.
ACTTGCGCATCGCGGACGGGATCGGCGGCGTCGGGGTCGCGCCGCGCGTCGATGGCGACAACAACCGCCTGCGCGCCGAAACTCGCGCCGATCGCGCTGATGAGCGCGGGGTCGGTCAAGGCAGCGGAGTTGATGCTCACCTTGTCGGCACCGGCTTCAAAGACCTGTTCGGCATCCTGAGCCGAGCGAATCCCCCCGCCCACGCAGAACGGAACAAACAATTCACGCGCCGTGCGCCGCACGGTGTCGAGAAGGGTCTGACGGCCTTCGTGCGTGGCCGTAATATCGAGCAGGACAATTTCATCCGCGCCTTCGCGCGCATGACGAGCGGCCTGCGTCGCTGGATCGCCCGCGTCGACGAGGTCGACAAATTGCACGCCCTTCACTACGCGGCCGGCATGCACGTCGAGGCAGGCAATGATGCGCTTGGTCAGCATCCCGCGCCTTTCGCCCGCCACGTTAGGAAGTTGCGCAGGATTTTGAGTCCGGTGTCGCCGGATTTTTCGGGGTGGAACTGCACGCCCATCACGTTGCCGCGTTCGACGGCCGCTGCGAATGGTTCGATGTATTGGGTGATGGCCGCCGTATCGGCCGTGACTGGGCCCTTGTATGAATGCGTGAAGTAGACGAACTCGCCGGGCTCGACGCCGGCGAGCAACTTAGATTTGGCTCGCACATCGAGGGAGTTCCAGCCGACGTGCGGAACTTTTTCCGGGCTTTCTGCGAAGCGCGTACACGATTCCGGAAAATGGCCGAGGCCGGGCTGTTGTGGCGCTTCGGTCGATCCCGCATAGAGCCATTGCATTCCAACGCAAATGCCGAGGAACGGTACGCCGCGCGCGATGGCCGAGCGAATCGCGCCGGTCAGGCCGGTCTTGTCCAAACGCTCGGTTGCCGCGAAGTGACCCACGCCGGGAAGAACGATGCGCTCCGCGGAATCGACCAGCGACAGATCTCCGTCGGTCACGACTGTTTCGGCACCAAGGTGCCACAGCGTCTTGAGCACCGAAGTCAGGTTGCCGGCTTTGTAGTCGATGACGGTGACGCGCATGATTCTTGATCTCAGGGGCTAAAGCCCCAAGTCATTTCTGGTCTTCATTCGGCACGACTGAAGTCATGCCCTGATACAAAACATCTTTTAAGGCACCAGTTAGAGCAGGCCCTTCGTCGACGGCAGCATTTTGCCCAATTGCTTGTCGCGCGAGCAGGCGACGCGCAGCGCACGTGCGAATGCCTTGAAGATGGCCTCGATCTTGTGATGGTTCGAACGGCCGTACATCGTCTTGACATGCACGTTGGCCCGCGCGCCACGCGCAAAGCCTTCAAAAAAGTCCGGCACCAGCTCGGTTTGCAGATCGCCGACGAGCCGCGTGCGGACCTTTGTGTCGACAGCAAACGCAGCGCGTCCACTTAAATCGACGGCTGCAATCGCAAGCGTCTCATCCATCGGCATGACGAAGTAGCCGGCGCGGAGAATGCCACGCTTGTCGCCGAGGGCGCGATCGAACGCCTCACCGAGCGCGATGCCCACGTCTTCAACGGTGTGGTGCTGATCGACATCGAGATCGCCTTTGCAGGCGAGGTTGAGGTCGAATGCACCGTGGCGCGTAAACAGCTCCAGCATGTGATCGAAGAAACGAATCCCGGTTGAAATGCTGTAGCGTCCCTGGCCCTCGATGGTCAGCTCGATCTCGATGCGCGTCTCGTTGGTGTTGCGGACAACGGTTGCCGACCTCTTTTTCGCGTTCGTGCTTTCCCGGGTCTCAGAATCGAGACCCGGGGCACCCGGCCCGCTCGTCACTTTGACTTTCTTTGCAGTCATCGTTTCACGCCCTCCCTCCGCAGCGTGTCCATCGCGTTATTGAGCGCCATAACGGCTTGTCGCATCTGAGCGCGCGTGCCGATGGTGATGCGCACGCGGCCATCGCACCCGGGATCACTGGAACGGTCGCGGACCAGAACGCCGGCGTCACGCATCAGGTGCACGAACTCGGCGTGGCGCGGGCCGATTTCGACTAACACAAAATTCGTGCGGCTCGGCCAGCGTCGTACTCCGGCCGCATCGAGTGCAGTTTCAAATTCCGCGCGCGCCGCGAGGACCTCGCTCACGTACCAGTTGAGATACGCTGTATCTTCGAGGGCAGGCGGGAGGCAGGCAAGGGCAAGCGAGTTTACGCTGTAAGGCGAAAGGACGCGGCGAACCCAGCGCATCAGATCGGCGGGGCCGGCAAGCAAGCCCAGGCGCAATCCCGCGAGGCCGTAGGCCTTCGAGAAAGTCCGCGCCACCACGAGATTCGGAATCGTTCCGACGAGATCCATCACCGTCTCACCGAAGAAATGAAAGTACGCTTCGTCGACCAGCAGCACCGCCTGCGGTGCGCCAGCGGCGAGCGAGAGCAGTTGCTCGCGCGTGGCCACGGAGCCCGATGGGCTGTTCGGATTGGCAATCGCAATCACCTTCGTACGTGGAGTGATGGCCGCGATCAGCCGGTCGAACGGGAATTGCAAATCGTCCGCAGCCTGGACCGTGGCGACGCATGCGTCTGTTGCGGATGCGTAGACCTCATACATGGTGTAGGTGGGAACAGGCAGCAGGAGCTCGTCGCCGGCCTCGAGAAACGTCTCGAAGAGCACGTGAATCGCTTCGTCCACACCGTTGGTCAGCGCCACCTGTTCCGCACGCAATCCGAGATGCGCGGCCACGATCGCCTCGACCGGCTCGCGCTCGGGATAGCGGGTGAGCGCTCCCGTGGAAATTTGCGCCAGCGTTTCGCGCACGCGCGGCGAGCACTCGAGAGTGTTCTCGTTGAAGTCGAGGCGCATCGCTTCGCGGCTGCCCAGCGGAGGATGGTACTCCTTCATCTGCTGCACGCGCGTGCGCGGTGCAGGAGCCACTGTTGTGGTTGCGTTAGCCACGAGACCTCCTCGACGTGCTTTTCCCTCTGGCTCCCCGCAGCGCAAGCCGCGGCCGACCCACCGCAGGTGGGAGGCGATTTCGAATCGCTTCTGCGTGGCCTGCGAGCCCCTCCGCTTCAGCCAGAAGCGCGGCCTTCGGGCCCAACTTCGCAACGCCCCGCGCTGTGTACTGTTGCACGGTGATGAGCTTGACGAAGTCGTTGACGCTCAAACCGCCCCGCACCCGAGCCATGCCGCCCGTGGGCAACGTGTGATTTGGGCCGGAGATGTAGTCGCCCATGGGCTGCGCGGACCAGCGTCCGACGAAGACCGATCCTGCATTCTCAACCCACTTGAGATCGCTCGCGGCATCGACGGTCAGGTGTTCCGGCGCGAGGCAGTTGGTGATTGCGCGCGCCTCGTCTAACGATCCGGCCACGATCACCAGGCCATTGCGCTTGAGCGCGGCGCGCGCAACGGGATTGTTACGGCTGCGGAGCTTTGTTTCCGCAATTACCGCTTGCGCCAGATCCTCGCGCGTTGTCACGAAAATCGCCAGTGCTTCAGGATCGTGCTCCGCCTGCGCCACAAGATCGCTGGCGATATCGGCTGCATTGCCGCGTTCGCTGGTGACCACGATCTCCGTTGGCCCCGCGAGCATGTCGATGGCGCAGTCGAACGCGACGAGGCGCTTGGCCGCAGTTACGTAAAGATTTCCCGGGCCAACGATTTTGTCGACGCGCGGCACGCTCGCGGTCCCGTAGGCGAGCGCGGCCACGGCGTGCGCGCCGCCGAGGCGATAGAACTCAGTGATTCCGAGGAGGTGCGCCGCGGCCAGCGTTTCGGGCGCGGGCTTCGGCGAGACTACGACGATGCGCTCGACTCCCGCGACCTGCGCGGGAATTGCTGTCATCAGGAGCGTAGAAGGCAGAGGATGACGGCCGCTCGGCACGTAACACCCAACAGAAATGAGCGGGCGCACAAGCTGGCCTGTTTTCAAACCGTCCACGGTCGCATCATTCCAAGATTGCGCCATCTGCTTCTCAGCAAAAGCGCGAATCTGATGGGCAGCTGTGGTGAGCGCATCGCGAAGCGCGGGATCGAGCGCCTTCCATGCCGATGCCATTTCTTCCTGCGTTACGCGCAACGCCTTCGGGCCGCCAAGCCCGTCGAATTTTGCCGCGTAACCGAGGAGCGCGCGATCACCACGTTTGCGAATGTCGGCGACGATGCGCTCGACCGCGGGCAACACCGCGTCCAGAGCCGCGCCGCCGCGCCGTTCGAGGGCGGCCAGTGTCTTCGCCGCCTCTCGCGCATTTCGTCCTGTGGTTCGGATCAGCTTCATCGTTCCCGCTTCTTGGCTCTCATTCTCTTTGGTTCTTTCCAGCTGTGCGGCGATTTCTTATCGAAGTGATGTCGCGCCGAGTTTTGTCGCCCAATCAGTCAACTTGCTCTTCAGCAAATCATCCACTTGCAAAGGGTGCAGATCTTTGTCGAGACGGTCCACCAGGTCGTATCGAAAGCCGCGCTCACCGTGCGCGTCCCATTCCTCCTGTAGCGACTTGTCGAGGCTCAGGCCGTTACGCAACGTGAACCAGCAGCGATTCTTTGTGGCTTCAAGATTCAGCGTCGCGCCCACCCACACGCGCCCGGTAACCGTGCAGCGGACAGCGTAGATTCCCGCGGCCGGTTTCTGCTCCTTGAATTGCCGAATCGCTTCTTTCCTGGCTTCTTTCGTAGGCATTTACATCTCCTGCGCGGGCGTGGACGCCCGCATGAGAGCCGGCCAGAGGCCGGCGCTACAAAAGCTACAGCACCACTTTGTTCAGCGGATACTCGACAATTCCTGTCGCGCGGGCGGCCTTCAACCGAGGGATCACGTCGCGGGCCACGCGCTCTTCGAGAATCGTATTGACCGCAACCCATTCCGAATCGCTCAACTGCGAAATGGTGGGCGAATTCAATGCGGGTAGCACGGCCAACACGGCATCGAGGTCGCCGCGCTTCACGTTGAGCATCAGGCCAATCTGCGCCTGCGCGTCGATGGCGCCGCGCAGCATGAGCGCGATCTGATCGATCTTCTGGCGCTTGCCCGGGTCGGCGAGCGCGGCCTTGCTCGCGATCAGGTGCGTCTCGCTTTCCATCACCGTGTCGATAATCTTGAGGTGATTGGCCTTCAGCGAGCTGCCTGTTTCTGTGACCTCGACAATCGCGTCGGCCAGCATGGGCGGCTTGACTTCAGTTGCACCCCAACTGAACTCCACTTTTACCTTCACGCCCTTGGAGGCAAAGTAGCGCTTGGTTACTTCGACGAGTTCCGTAGCGATGATCTTGCCTTCGAGATCTTCGGCCTTTTCATATCCGCTGGCTTCGGGCACGGCGAGCACCCATCGCACCTTGCGCCGGCTCTGCTTGGCATAGGTCAGTGTGGTCACGCTGGCGACGTCAAGGCCGCTCTCGACAACCCAATCGATGCCAGTCAAGCCGGCATCGAGCACGCCATGATCGACGTAGCGTGCCATCTCCTGCGCGCGAATGAGCATGCACTCGATGTCGACATCGTCAATTGAGGGGAAATAAGAACGGCCGTCCGCGTAGATGTTCCATCCCGCGCGCTTGAAGAGCGCAATGGTCGCATCCTGGAGGCTACCTTTGGGAATACCGAGTCGAAGTTTGCTATCCACGGGCCACCTCCGCGCCGATCGCGATCGGCTTCGTAAAACAGCTCACAGTGCCCTCGTGGCAGACCAGGCCGTCGCCTTCCACTTCAACACGAAACAGCAGCGTGTCGTTGTCGCAGTCTGTCGAGGCCGAAACCACGCGCAGCCGGTTGCCGCTGGTCTCGCCCTTCATCCACAACTTCTGGCGGGTGCGGCTCCAGAAGGTCACAAAGCCGGTCTCCTGCGTTTTGGCGTAGCTGGTGGCATTCAAAAAGCCCAGCATCAGCACTTCGCCCGTGCGCGCATCCTGCACGATGCCGGGAACCAGGCCGTCCATTTTTTCAAAGTCGATTACTGCTGTTTTGTCTGCCGTTTTCTGGTCGCTCATCTCTCATCCTGTCTTTTTCCCCTTTAGCGGGGCGAAATTTATGGCCAAACATGAAAAAACCCACCAGCGTCATTCGCCGGCGGGCTTGGGTCTTTCTCTTCGATCTCTCTGGCCGATTTAGTTCAGGCCATGGCAGTCCGCCGGCATGGATGTTCCATGATGATGGTGGTGGCCGTGATGGCGGAGGCTCTGCATCTGCTTTCAAAGGTACGGGGAAAGCCCTTTTGGTGTCAAATGGTTTGTTGCTACCGGCCCGTAAGCGAGCAGAGAATGAATGAGTGCCCTCGCTGATTCGATTCGTGATTGCGCCCCTCGCGATTGGAGCCATTTTGCTGGGCAGCGGCGCGTGGGCATATCCGCAATCAGGTTCTTCGCCCACGCTCAGGCCGAGGTCTGCGCCAGCTCCCGAGGCGCGGGTCGACATCAACCATGCCACTCTGGATGAATTGCTCAAGGTTCCGGGCATGACCCGGAGCTGGGCCGGGCGCATCGTGCGCTTTCGGCCGTATCGCACCAAGCAGGACCTGGTGGAACACGGCGTGGTGCCCAGCGATGTATACGATCGCATCAAGGATTATGTGATCGCGCATCGCGGCGAGCAGTAGCTGCCGGGCCAGAAACATGCTGTGCAACACCGGCGCTCGAATCGAAGCCCGGGCGATTGATGCCTATCCACAAACATTTTCATGGGCCCCGCCTCGCGGCCTTTACACTGATGACTATCAGGGAGGGACTCCTCATGCAAACCAGAATTCTGGGCACCACCATGCCGGTGCTCGAAGTGCTGCTCGACCCCAACGAGAGCGTGTTTTCAGAGAGCGGCGAGCTCTCGTGGATGACCGCGAGCGTGCAGATGACGACGCACACGCAGGCGGGCGGGGGCGGCGGGTTTTTCGGTGTGATCAAGCGCGTGGCCGGCGGTGGCAGCATCTTTATGACTGAGTACCGCGCCATTCAGTATCAGGGCTCGGTGTCGTTCGCCACCAGAGTGCCGGGGCACATTGTCCCTGTGCAGCTTGGTCAGGGGCCGGAGTACATGGTGCACCGCCACGGATTCCTGTGCGCAACGCCGCAGGTGACCATCGGCGTGGGATTCCAGCAGTCGCTCGGGGCGGGCATCTTTGGCGGCAACGGATTCCTGCTTCAGAAGGTGGGAGGCGTGGGCACAGCGTGGATTGAGCTGTCGGGCGAGCTTGTCCAGAAGGATCTTGCGCCCGGCGAAGTCCTGTTTGTGCATCCGGGCCACGTGGGCGCATTCCAATCGACGGTCGGATTCCAGATCACCACGGTTCCGGGGATCAAGAACATGTTCTTTGGCGGCGACGGCATCTTTCTGGCACGGATGGTTGGTCCGGGCACGATCTGGTTGCAAACGCTGCCCATCTCACGGCTGGCGATGCAGATCTACGAATATCTCCCGCATCCCGAGGCGCAGCAGGCAACCGGCGCGGGACTGCTTGGCGGAATCGTCGGTGGACTCATTAGCGGGCAGTGACGAGAAGCTGGTGGTCAGTGAACAGTGGACTGTGAACGAGTGAAGAAGTGAACGCTGGACAGTGAACCGGCGTCGGTGAGCATCACACCGTTATGTAAGGATCGGTGAGCATGAATCCATCCGCGGAGACGAAGCAAGCCGCGCAGAGCAAGCAAACCGTCCGCGGACACATCCTATTCTTTTTTGCCGTGGCGCTGGCCCTCGATGTGGCCTGGCTGATGCGCGGCATGCTGGCGCTGTTTTACGTTTCGGCGCTTTTTGCAGTGGTGCTCTCGCCCATCGTGCGAGCCACGTCGCAAATTCGCATCGGCCGTTATAAGCCGTTCCACGGGTCGCTAGCCATCCTCATCCTGCTGCTGGCCGTGGCGGGCGCGTTCGCGGTGTTCGGATTTTTCGCCTTGCCGCCGGTCATCAACGACCTACAGTCGCTCACCGGCGAGTTGCCCAGCCGCATCCCCGGAATGCTGAACAAGATCAGAGCGGTTCCTTATGCCGATCGCATTGACGCCGAGGACCTCGTCAACTGGGTCCAGCGCGGGCTGAGCGGCGGAGCAGCGTACCTGCTGACCTCGTTCAAGACGTGGGCCAGCGCGCTGGTTACAGTGATCGCGGGGTTCGTGCTCACGCTGTACTTCATTCTGGAGGGCGATAGCGCGTATGGCTGGTTTCTTTCGTTCGTGCCGGTGATCCCTCGGAAGCGGCTGGACACGACGTTGAGGCTCGCAGCCGGCCGCATGGAAAAGTGGCTGCTGGGCCAACTCAGCCTGATGCTGATTCTCGGCACACTGAGCACCATCGTTTACCTTTCGCTGGGCGTGCGCTATGCCTACGTGCTGGGCGTCC
>CAZHOO010000120.1:0-1611 GCA_964533905.1 uncultured Occallatibacter sp.
AGTTTCGCGCGGGGAAGTATCCCGAAGAAGATTTCGATCGGCAGCGGGCGCAGCTGGAACACGAGACAGCGCAGTTGCTGGCGGAGATCGATCTACTGCAGGGACTAGGGACACAGGGACTTAGGGACTGAGAAAACGCGGTACGTTTAATGAGCAGCGAAGGGTTACGACACGAAATGAAATTGATGCGAACTTTTGCGGGCGTTTTGGGATTGAGCTTTTTGTTTGCCGGCGCACTGGCGCAGGCGGCCACCGTGACGGGTACGGTCACGAACATGACCACCAACAAGCCCGCGGCGGGCGACGTAGTAACGCTGCTGGAGCCAATGAGTGGCATGAGCGAAGTGGGCCATGCGACGACGAATGCACAGGGTAAGTACTCGCTGGATCTGCCGGGCCAGGTTCCCTACCTGGTGCGCGTGACGCACCAGGGCGCGGAGTATTTTATTGCCGCGCCGCAAGGCGGTGGGAACGGCGACATCTCGGTATACGACGTGGCCGCGAAAGTGGAAGGCATTACGATCGCCGAGCATGTGACTGGAATCGAAACCGACAACGGGCAGCTTCGCGTGGTTGAGCGCTACGACATCCACAATGCCAGCTCGCCGCCGCGGACGCAATGGAGCAAGCAGTCGTTCCAGGTGATTCTGCCTGACGATGCAGTGGTGGGCGATGCATCGGCACAGCGGCCCGGCGCAAGCAGCCTACCGACCAGCGTGAAGCTCAATTCTGACGGGCCCAAAGGCCATTACTCCTTTGATTTTCCGATTCAACCCGACCAGGAGGCGAAGGGAACGCTGTTTCAGGTCCAATACAATCTGCCATACAGCAGCGGGAAATACAGCTTTCATTCACAGGTGACGCTGCCGGCGGATACGATCTGGGTGGTGCTGCCCAAATCGATGACGTTCACGGGCGGAAGCGGTGCGGTATTCGAGTCTTCGCCGCAGGATCCGAGTGTGCAAACCTTCCTGGCGCGTAACGTTGCCGCCGGCAAAACGCTGGAGTTTGCGGTTGCGGGCACTGGATCGTTCGCTCGTGATGAACAGGGCGGCCAGGGCGATAGCGGCGGACAGCCGGGAGCAACCCCCAGCGGGCCCGGCGGCGGGATCGGCGAGCCGATCAATACACCCGATCCCCTTTCGAAGTACAAATGGTGGATTCTGGGCGGGCTGGCGTTGCTGCTTGCGGCTGCAGCGGCGTTTTTGCTGCGCAAGCCGGCGGGCGAAGGAATTCTGGTGTCATCGAGTGCGAGCGCACCGACTGGAGTTTCAGCGATACACTCCACGCCTGTTTCGGTTGGAAGTTCGCCCGCAACAAGACATTCGGCGCTGCTCAATGTGCTGAAGGAAGAACTCTTTGCTCTGGAGAGCGAAAAGATCGCGGGAACTCTGTCTGCGAGCGAGTACGCAGAGCAGAAGTCGGCGCTTGAGACGGTGCTGAGGCGGGCGCTGAAGAAAAGCTAGGGCTCAGGTTTCAGGGGTCAGTGGTCAGAGTGGTCCGCGTGGGGAAGCAACAGACATTGACTGGCGGTGCTGGACCGATCACTGACCACTGTCCCCTGTAAGCTGTCTTCATGAAGACTCTTCTTCGCACGCTGCTCTCTTTGTC
>CAZHOO010000120.1:1711-4574 GCA_964533905.1 uncultured Occallatibacter sp.
ACAAGCTGCACAATCGCAGCGAGTGGGTAGAAGAGACGATTCTTTTGCTGGGGCTGGCGACTGTCGTGCTCTTAGCCCGCGCGGAGAGCACCCGGCTTTGAGGCTCGAGATGACTATGGAGGATGGCGTGCGTGGGGCGTGAAGCGCATTGCATCTGCGAATGGAACGGCGACTCGGCCAAGGTAAAAGCGCTCGTTGAGCCCCCGGAACTGATCTTGCGCGGCGAGATTCGCCGCAGACTTCCCTTCTCTGACCTGCGCCAGGTGCGCGCCGTCGGCGCGGCCCTTCGGTTCAAGTTCGGCTCCGACGTCGTGGCTCTGAAGCTGGGTGCCGTGATGGCGGAGAAGTGGGCAAAGGCTATTCTGACGTCGCCGCCGAGCCTGGCGAAGAAACTGGGGATCACGGCGGAATCGACAGTGTGGGTGATAGGAACGGTCGACGATGCGGCGCTCGCGAGCGCATTGGGCGAGGCGAGGACCGCTGCGCGCAAAGGCACGGATTTGATTGTGGCTCGCGTGAATACGCCGGCCGAATTGGCGCGGGCATTCAAGACTACGGCAAAGGAAACGAGCGCGGGCGTGCCGATCTGGATCGTCTATCGCAAAGGCCCGGGGCATCCGATTGGCGAGGCGGATGTGCGCTCGGCGGGACTGGCCGCTGGGATCGTCGATGTGAAGGTCGCGGCCGTATCGGCGCAGCTGACGGGGCTCAAGTTTGTGAAGCGCAAAAGTCTCAAGTCTATTTAGAACGGAGTCCTGATCCTGCGTCCCGGCCTCGATTCGGCGAAGGAGCGCATCCTGTATTATCGTGAAGGCCCGCACGCGCGATGAATTTTCAGCAAAGGCCACCATGGAACGATTATGAAGACGGGCATTATCGGCCTGCCGCAGGTGGGCAAGACTTCGCTATTCAAGATTCTGACTAAAGCCAAGATTGACGAGCACGGCCGCGCGAACCCGCGAGAGGCGCACATTGGCGTGGCGCGTGTTCCCGATGAGCGGCTGGAGAAGCTGTCGGCGCTTTATTCTCCGAAGAAAACGACGTTTGCGTCGGTGGAATTCGTCGACGTTGCGGGCATTGGGCAGGAAGCGCTGAAAGAGACTGCGTACCTGACGAACCTTCGCAATGTGGATGCGTTGATTCATGTGCTGCGTGCCTTCGTGAACGATGCAGTTCCGCAGGAGGGGCCGATCGACCCGCTGCGCGATGCGAAGAACGTTGAGTTCGATCTGATGTTGAGCGACCTTGGCCAAGTTGAAAAGCGGATGGAGCGCGTGGAGAAGGATATGAAGAAAGGCCGCACCGGCGAACTTGAGCGCGAACAGGCGCTGCTGATTCGGTCAAAAGAGATGCTGGAGAAGGAAATTCCACTCCGCGCTATGGAGATGACGGCGGAAGAGAAAAAGCTCATCCGCGGCTTCATGTTTCTGTCGCAAAAGCCGATCCTGTATGTGCTAAACGTCAGCGAAAGCTCGACGTTGGGCGCCGATCTCGAGTCCGCTGTAAGCAAATACAAATTGGACGCCATCGCAAGCCGGCCTAACGCGGGCGCGATGGCCATCTGCGGCAAGGTGGAAGCGGAACTGGCAGAGATGGACGACGCCGAGGCCGCAGATTTTCTGGAGAGCTACGGCTTGAAGGAAAGCGGGCTGGTGCGGCTGATCCGGAAGAGCTATGAGTTGCTGGGGCTGATCAGCTTCTTCACCGCCGGCGAAGACGAGTGTCGTGCATGGACGGTACCGGCGGGATCGAAGGCTCCGCAAGCTGCGGGGGCGATTCATTCCGACCTGGAACATCATTTCATCCGCGCCGAAACCATTCGCTGGGATAGCTTGTTGGATGCGGGGTCGGAGGCCGCGGCGCGGTCCAAGGGCACGCTGCGCCTGGAAGGCAAAGAGTACATTGTGCAGGATGGAGATGTAATGCACATAAGGCACTCGGGGTGAGGTAAACAGAGTTTAGGCATTGGCGGAACTAGCGGAGTTAGCGGCGCTAGCGGAGCTAGAAGAGCCGAGCGAAGAACGATGCTGACGACTTCATTGATTCTCGGGACGATTGCGGCGCTGGCCGATGTGGCGGGCGGGCTGGTGCTGGTGCGTGCGCGCGGCGTGGAGCGCTATTTGCGCTACTTTGTGGCGCTGGGTGCGGGATTTCTGATCGCGACGGCGCTCCTGGAGATGACGCCGGAAAGCCTGCGGTTGAATGCGACGACTGGTCCTGTGTTGATCATGGCCGGCTACTGCGCGATGCACCTTCTTGAACACACCATTAACGCGCACTTTCATTACGGCGAAGAGACGCATGGCGGCGAATTTGTTTCCGCGCACAAGGGCTATTCGGTGCTGGGCGGATTGAGCGTGCATGCGCTGTTCGACGGCGTGGCGATCGGTTCGGGATTCGCGCTATCGAGCTGGCTGGGCTGGCTGATCTTTCTCGCGATTCTGCTGCACAAAGCGCCGGAGGGTTTCACCATGGCCAGCGTGATGATGGCCAGCGGGCGAAGCCGTGCGGCGGCTTTCTGGTCGGCGGTGGCGCTGGCGGCGGCGACGCTTGTCGGCGTGCTGGTGATTCAGCTCGTTCCCAGCTGGGTTCCTTTTGGGTTGCCAGTTTCGGCGGGTGTGGCGCTCTATGTGTCGGCCACCGATCTTGTGCCCGAGGTGAATCGCGAACCGGGCATTCGCATGGCGCTGGTGTTCTTTGCGGGCGTGGGCGCGTTCCTGCTGCTGCGCATGCTGCTGCCAAATGTCTAAGGCCGTGCTCGGGCGATATGCTATTCGGTGTGGCGTATTGCGTTGCACCGATCCTTGAAGAGAACAAAGATCCCCGACTGAAGCGCAGACGCTTCCCTTCCGAACTTGCCGGG
>CAZHOO010000120.1:4674-8266 GCA_964533905.1 uncultured Occallatibacter sp.
GCGCTAGACACGCGCGCGTACGAACACCTCTTTGAGTGGACCTGGTACGAGTGGCTGGGCGCGCTGGCGCCGCTGCTGCTCTTCTGGCTGCTATGGCGCTACGCGGAGAGGCACAGAGACACCCTGCTGGCGCGGTTTGCGCTGGCTGTTCTGATCTACTGTGTTTTCCAACAGGCGTTAGCACTGGTTCTGCTTTGGCCAGGATTGCTGCAACGAACTATGCCGCTGCAGCCGATGCGATATCTGCAGCTCGTTTACTTCTTCCTGGCGCTTATCGGTGGATGTCTGCTTGGAGAGTTCGTGCTGAAACGAAGTGCCTGGCGATGGGCGGTTTTTCTGCTGGTTGCGAATGGCAGCATGTTTGCCTGGCAGCGCGTGGAGTTTGCCGCCAGCCAACACCTCGAGATGCCGTGGGTGCAGCCTGCAAATCCGTGGCTCGAAGCGTTCGCGTGGGTCAGGAAAAACACGCCGGAGAATGCGTATTTCGCCCTCGATCCGCATTATCTTGAGGCTCGAGGCGAGGATTATCACAGTTTTCGCGCCCTGGCTGAACGCAGTCAACTCGCCGATGCCGTGAAAGATGCGTCGGTGGTTACGATGGTGCCGGAACTGGGACCGGAGTGGGTGAGGCAGACAGACGCGGAAGAAGGATGGCGCACCTTCAGGCTCGGAGATTTCGAGCGGCTAAAGGCGGAGTTCGGAGTGGACTGGGTGCTGGTGAGCAACCCCGCGACAAAGGGACTCGCGTGCCGTTGGCACAACGATGAGCTGGCTGTGTGCCAAATTCCGTGAGATTCGACCCGTCTGTGTGAAATATGACCATTGCAGGTTGGGGCCACATCCGCGAGAATAAAGAAGTCAACCTTCTTCTGCTCGGGCACCGAAAATGCTTAACCTTACCCAGCGACTGATTCTCGGCTGCGTACTCCTCGCCTGCCTAACCGTAGGGCTGGTGGCGATTGCCCATAAAGCGCTGATGGCAAGCGGGCAAATTCATTTGGGCTACGCGGCGGCCATAGCCGCATCGCTGATTGCGGCAGCGACGATCTTCTTCGTGCTGAAACCCATCGACACGCTGGCAGGCGACGCGCACCGCATTGCGCAAGGCAACCTGGAACATAGAGTGGAATGGAGCAGCCGCGATAGCTTTGGCGTGATCGCCGGGGAACTGAGCCGGATTGCGGTGCGGCTTCGCGATGTGCGGGAGACCGAAGCTGGCCGGCGGCAGATGGAGTTCCAGCTTTCTGACGCGGTGCTGCAATCGATCTTCGAACCAATAATCGTGACCGACGGAAAGGGCCACGTGCTCAAGCTTAATCAGGCAGCCTCGGAGTTGCTCGGCGAAGCGGCCGGCGATCGAATGGCGCTCGAGAATACGCCGGGGGGCGAGAAGATTCTGAGCGCGATTCAGGACGCTGTATCGATGCAGAAAGCGGTGGCAGCCGAAGGCGAGGCATCGATGCTGCCCATGCGAATCGGCGACCAGGCGCGCAGCTACCGGCTGCGCACGACACCGATGCGCGACTCGGAGGGCAGGCTGCTGGGCGCAGTGACGACGCTCGAAGATGTGACGAGCCTGCGAGACACAGACCGGTTCAAGACGCAGTTCATCGCAGTGGCCAGCCGCAAGTTGCGCGACCCATTGCTGCAGTTGCGGCGCGGGCTTTACGCACTGGCACAGGGATTCAGCGGAGAGATGACGAGCCTGCAAACCGAACTGGTGGCGCAGGCGAGCAAAGAGGCGGAAACGCTGGACGACCTGATGGCCGACCTGATTGGAGTAGCCGAGCTGGACACGGGCAAGCGGGAGTTGAAGCCGGAGCGGTTGCGGCCGTTGCAGGTGCTGAATGAGGCGCGCGACCGATTCTGCGACGAGGCTGCGAGGAAACACATCCGAGTGGATGTGAGTGCTTATGCCGACCTGGCCGTTATCGAGGCCGATCGCCGCGCAATCCGATCGATCCTGGACAATCTGCTGTCGAATGCATTGCGTTACACGCCGGAAGATGGAGAGATTCTGCTGGCCGCGGAAGAGATCAAGAGCTTTGTGCAGTTCAGCGTGCGCGACACGGGACGAGGAATTGAAGCGGAGCGGCTGAGCTCGATCTTCGATCGATTCAATACATTCTCAGAAGAAGGTACAGGCCTCGGCTTGTCGCTCGTTCGGCGATTGGTGGAGTCGCTGGGCGGACAGATTGCCGTGGAGAGCCGCCTCGGCCACGGTGCGACTTTTAAATTCACAGTTCCAGTAGCCGTAGCGCGGGAAGTGCATCATCCCGTCGAGGTGGGCTGAGCGATGGCCGAGATCGTTCTTGAGAGCAAGCCAGAGCCCGCCAAGCTGCGCATCTACCTAGGCGCGGCACCGGGTGTGGGCAAAACCTATCAGATGATCAATGACGCCTACCTCATGCGCACGCAGGGTGGCGTTGACGTGGTGATTGGCCTGGTTGAGACTCACGGACGGAAAGAGACCGAGGAACAGATACGGGACCTCGAGATCATTCCGCAAAAAGTGATTCCCTATCGCGGCGTGAACTTGAAAGAGATGGATGTGGACGCGATCATCGCGAGGCATCCACAAACAGTGGTTGTCGACGAGCTGGCGCACACCAATGTTCCCGGGAGCAAGAACCGCAAGCGCTATGAAGACGTGCAGGAGCTGCTGGATGCCGGCATCAATGTGATGACGGCGGTGAACATTCAGCACCTGGAAACATTGAACGACGCCGTCAACCGCTCGGCGAACACGACCATCCGCGAGACCGTTCCTGACAGCTTTGTGAAGCGCGCGGACGAAGTGGTGAATGTCGATCTCACCGTGGAGGAGCTGCGGAACCGGCTGCGGGCGGGCAAAATCTACGCTCCCGAAAAAGTAGAGCAATCGCTGGCCAATTTCTTCCGCAAGGGCAACCTCAACATGCTGCGCGAGCTGGCGCTGCGCACCACAGCGGAACAGGTGAGCAGCCGCGCGGCCGAATACCGCCGCACGCAGGGGCTGGAGCAGGCGCCGATTCCAGAGAAGGTGATGGTTTGCCTGAGCACACGGCCGGGAACGGAGAGGCTGCTGCGCATTGGGGCCAGAATCGCCGGCCGACTGGCGACGAATTGGTATGCGGTTTACGTGACTCCGCCGGACGATAAGGGGCACAGTGATCCGGAAGCGCACCAGCGACTGGAGGAATACATGCGCATGGCGCGAGACCTGGGCGCCAAGGTCGTTCAGCTCACTGACCGTAAAGTGGCCGACGCGTTGATACGGTTTGCGCAACAGGAAAACATCTCGCACGTGGTCTTCGGGCAGTCGGCGCGGTCGCGCTTTGACATTCTGCTGCGAGGATCGGTGCTAAACCGGTTTCTATCAGAAGTGCGCGACGTGACCGTGCAAGTGGTGCCGATGCAGAAACCGTTGCGACGCGGGTGACTATTCGCAGAAGACGCGGACTTTGGCTTTCTCTTCTTTGGCGTCGACGTCGACGGTCAGGTCTCCGAGGTGGTCGATCAGCTCCTCGAGATTCTCCGGCTTGATTTGCGATAGCGTCAGCGGAACGCCGTGCTTGCTCAGAGTCTCATCCAATTGATCGTGGGCCTGCTG
>CAZHOO010000121.1:0-5177 GCA_964533905.1 uncultured Occallatibacter sp.
TTCGACTCGGATTCGATTGGGCCGCGATGAACAGCCGCTCCAGTGAGGTCCTCGCCGGCAAGCAAACTCAATTGAAGGTTCTCGAAATCCAGACTGCTCCCCTCCACGGACTCGACCAGCGTGTACAGAAAACGCGCGAGCAGATCGACGCCTTCTACAAAAAGCGCATCCCCTCCGATTACTCGGTCATCTCCAGCCGCATCGGCCAATTGGCGGTCACATCCGGCGTCCGCCTCTCGCGCGTGCAGTACGCTCAGGAGAAGCCCGGCATCGAACTCACTGAAATCTCCATGGACGCGGGCATCAGCGGCGACTATCCCGCCATCATGCGTTTCATTAACTCGCTGGAGCGCGATCGAATCTTCTTCATCATTCGCGGCATGTCTCTGACCGGTCAGCAGGGAGGCATGGTCAATCTTCGACTTCGCGTCTCCACCTGGCTGCGCCCCGCTGACGCCGAAGCCAGCGGTCTGCCCATGGCCCCACCGAACGAAGAATCTCCGGCCGCATCCCTCCCGGGCAAGGAGGGCGAATAACCATGGCTCTCGCTCTCGGCATCGAAAACAAGCGCCAGGTCATTCTGGCCAGCGTCCTCGGAGTCGTCCTGCTGATTTGCGGCATCTGGGTCTACCACATTTTTTTTGGATCGCCTTCAGTGGCCGATTCTGGCCCGGCGCCAGTCGCGCCCACGCTGCAGAATCCGCCTGCTCCTTCCGGCGCCCCATCCAGCGCAACGTCCGGAACATCCACCGCCTCCGGCAACGAAGCTCAACGCCTCTCGAACGCCGGCATCGATCCCTCTCTGCATTTCGACAAGCTGGCCCAGAGCGAAGACGTCGAGTACTCCGGCTCCGGCCGAAACATCTTCTCCGCCGAGTCCGTTCCCGTCGCAATTCCCAAACCCATCGCGCCGGTGCGCCCGAATGGCCCAAGCGTCGCCACGAACACCCCGCCTCCGCCGCCCAAGCCTCCGTCCATTGATCTCCGCTACTTCGGCTACTCGCAGGACGAACACAAGCAACTCAAGGCCTTCTTCATGCACGGCGATGACATCTTTATGGCTACAACCGGCGACATCGTCGATCATCGCTACAAAATCGGCGTCATCCGCCCGCTCAACGTTGAAGTCACGGACCTGGCTTACAACAACACGCAAACGATCCAGATTTCATCACAATGACTCTAGATTTTTCCAAACTCCGAATCTGCATGATTCCCGCTTCTCAAATTCGTCTCGCACTTCATTCTTCTCCGGGTGCCCCCGGTCCCTCACATTTGGGGACCGAGGAGCCTACTCTCACGCGGAAACCCGTTCCTGACTCCGAGCAGGGCTACGTCATGCTCATCGCAATCTTCCTCATCGCGCTCCTCGTTATCGCGTTGGCCGTTGCCGTGCCCAACATGGCCCGCTCCATTCAGCGCGATCGCGACCTCGAAACCTTTCATCGCGGCATGCAATACCGCCGCGCCATTCAGCTCTACTACCGCAAATTCAAAGCCTATCCGCCCAACGTTGAGGCACTTGTCAACACCAACGACATTCACTTCCTGCGCAAGAAATACATCGATCCCATGACCGGCCAGGACGATTGGAAGCCCATCGCCTTCGGCCAGAACAAGACTCCCACCGCCATGGGCTTCTTCGGCCAGCCGCTTGCCGGCAATGCGTCGACGCTCGCCGGCATCGGACCCGGTGGGGGCACGGGCGGCTTGCCGGGTACCGTGGGCGCCACCGGCGGCGCTGCCGGCGGCGGCTTCAGCCTCAACTCGACCGACACCAACACCGATCAAACTTCCTCGACGAGCGGCTCTGGCTCAACCGACACCACCGGCAGCTCATCTGGTACTCCAGGAACTCCCGGCAGCCCTCCGTCAGGGACGACGGGAACCTCAGGCGACGCCACAAGCGCCGGCTCCAGCGCACCAACCTTCGGCGGCGCGGGCATCATCGGCTTCTCACCAGCCAGTCCCAAGCAGTCGATTCTGGTTTACAAAAAGAAGAATCACTACAACGAATGGGAATTTACCTATGACCCGCTCTCCGACATGCAGACCGTCGGCGGCGGCAACACCGGCCTGACGGGCCAGCCCGCAAGCAGCACCACCACCCCGGTCGGCAGCTCACCTTTCGGCCCCAACCCAACCTCGACTCCGACTCCCGGGCCGCCAGAAACTACTCCGCAATAACCTTCGCACCGCAAACACAAAAGGCCCGCCGTTTCCGGCAGGCCTCCCTTTTTCTATTCCCTGTTCCCTACTGCCTATTCCCTGCTTTTACGCCTGGAACGACGACCCGCATCCGCAGGTCGACTTCACCTGGGGGTTGTCGAACTTGAATCCCGCTGCTTCCAGAGACTCCACGTAATCCACTGTGCAGCCATTCAGGTACATCAGGGAGGTCGCGTCCACAAACACCTTCAAGTCCTCGAAATTGAAGACTTTATCCATCATCCCGCCCTGGTTCTCAAAAGCCATGGAGTACTGGAAGCCCGAGCAGCCCCCGCCCACCACGCCGATGCGCAGCCCGGCTGGCAGCGGATCCTGGGTGGCCATAATCTCGCGCACCTTGGCAATCGCCTGGGGTGTCAGCATAAGTGGCGCTTTCTTAACGGTTTCCTCGGCTGGTGCTACGGTTGTTGTGGCCATAACCTCTCCTCGGTAGCTTTAAGGTTCCTGTTCTCTCTGTAATGTACCCTTCGGCGAAACCTTGCACAAGCCCCACTTTGGGCACACATCCCATTAGATGCACTACCTTTTGGCAGGACGCACCGGAATCCGGCGCCCACGGAACTACGTTCTAACCTCGACTCACACCGAAAGTGGTTCACTTTTTAACCTAATTGGGACTATGATGGTCAACCGTAAGGGCCCCTCTGGCCGCGAGACCGCAATTCCCTACGACCCCGCAGTTTCTGGGACCGGAATTCGTTCGGAGGTGGAGTATGACTTTTGCCCCGATCATGTGGACCGTCTGGTCCGCATTCGTTCTCTTCATGGCCGCCCTGTACATCTATCGCTCCAGCTTGACCAAGAATGAAGAGGATCAGATCTTCCTCGATGATTCGTTCTCGCATGAGCAGGCGGAGCAGGCAGTCATCGCTTCCAAGGTAGCCAAAGTTGAGCCGATGGTGCGCATCGCACGCTGGCTCGTCGTCGGCATGACCGTGGTTGTCCTGGCATACTACGTGCGGGATGTCCTGCTCCAGCTCCACTTGATCGAATAGATCAGGTGCAGCACCCGGCGTGCGGGGCTCTTCGGCCCCACATGCCCTGCCATCGCAATTGCTGCGGCATGCGCGGCCTCGCGCCTGCGCCACGATTCCGCGCGAATCGATCCGCACCGTCTGAACGGATCTTAAAACTGATGGAAGATGTCGAACAGGTAATAGCCAAGCACAACGACCGTCATTACGCCGACGAGCGCCAGAGAGATTCTCTTCCACGGACGGAGTCTACCCACTCGCTCCGCAATTGCGTCCTGGTCTGACTTCAGACGGCTTGACGAATCGGCCAGACAAATCTGCGCCTCCTCGTTCCGTCCCACTCTCGCCGCAAAAATGGTTATACCGGCCATAAAGACAAAAGACATTCCCCAAACAGCCCACAAAACAGAAACAATACCCATTCCAGTCTCCAGGGTGAAAAATTTGCGCTGCCCGCATTGTCCGCGTCCGCAAAATCAATCGCGGCCGCGCGCGCTGCGCGCCTCACGCTGCTCATCTTATCGGCGGGAAGCTTGGCGTTTGGGTGACAGGAGTCACAGGGCTCCTGTGAGCGTCCCACAATGAAAAAAGATTTCAGCGCGAAAAGGGTTTAGGCGCACAGCTCGAAACAAAAGGCCCGCCCTCCGCGGGCGAGCCTTTGTCTGACTTTGCTTTTGCTTTTGCGTTTGCTCTTGCCTCTGCTTCTGCCTATTTCCTATTCACTGTTCCCAATTCCCTGCTTTATTCCACTTCTTGCCGCGCGCGGTAGCCGTCGCGTGCGATCACGTCATATTTCAGCGGCTTCTTCTTTTCGTCCTGCATGCGCAGCGGTTGGCCCTCGTCATCCACTAGCTCCACGCGAATCTTGCGCCACGTCCCATCCTGCTTCGCGTTCGTTGGGTGATACACCAGTTCGTACTTGGCGCGGATGTTTTCGTTGATGGCCTTCATGTCGTCCGGCATCTCGCCGACGAACCGCGGCTCAAAGTGCATTCCGCCCGTCAACTGGGAAAATGTCTTCATTTGATTCTCGCCCTGCAGGTAGGTCATGCTCTCCCCTTGCATCGTCTCGAAGAATCCGCCCGTCGAAACCGTAAAAATCGTTGTGTCGTGAGACTCCTTCACTCGCTTCAAAATCTGATCGAGATCCAGTTTTGACATCGTGTCCACGCCTGAAGCGACCAGCAGAATGTACTTCTGGCCCTCCACACGCGACATCCGGTCCAGCGCCTCGTTCAGCGCGTCGAAGAGATCAGTCTCGGAGAACGCAGCAGGCATATACACGCCGTTCGCGAGCTGTTGGATGCCTTCCATGATCTGGCGTTTGTCCTGCGTAAAGTCGCTCACGATATGCGTGTTCAAATCGAAAGTCATCATCGCTGCGTAGTCCTGCGGCCGCAACTGCTCAGTGAACGCAACCGCCGAATTCAACGCATCCACTCTGAAGAAGAACCCTTTCGCCGCATACTCCATCAGGATCAGCACCGTGATCGGCGCCTCTGTGCGCTTAAATCCCTCAACTTTCTGTTCCACCCCATCTTCGTAAATGCGGAAGTTCGACGGCTTCAGTCCGGGTACGAATTGGTGCGTCTTCTCGAGAAGCACCCCCACGTCCACCGTCACCTCCGGAACCTCTACGCGCAGACTCATGTTGGGCGCGCCTTCGGGAGCCTTGAATTCAGGCCGCGCAGGCGCCGGTGGCGGCGTGGTATCGGAGTTGTCCGGCTTCTTCGGCAGTGCCATCGGTCCGTTGTCCCCGCTCGGTCCCCCCGCTTCGGGCGCTTGCTGGTCTGGCTGCTGCGCCGCGGGCTGCTGATTAGCCGGCGGCTGGCTCTGGTATTGGGCGCGGCCCGACGCCGCTGTCGCAGCCATCAAGAACGCCATCAATAAAATCGCCGGCAAAAACCCGCCAATCTTTCCCGCCATCAAATGCGTCCCGTTCTTCTGAGTCCTGATCATCTCGACCTCTTGTGC
>CAZHOO010000121.1:5277-6797 GCA_964533905.1 uncultured Occallatibacter sp.
CCGCCATCAAATGCGTCCCGTTCTTCTGAGTCCTGATCATCTCGACCTCTTGTGCTCCCCAGCATACGCGATCTCGATCGCTGCCTTCTAACTCCGCTCGCGCCGCTAACGGCGCTCCCTTGCCGTACTCTAATAGACGTGGAAACTCGCCCGAAGGGAACCAATGCCTTCCCCGCCTTCGCCCTGCTCGCCACCATGGCGCTGGCGGCAACTTCGCCTGCCACGTCGGCGGCTCAATCATCACAGTCAGCCCTACCGTCTTCATCCGTCTCGTCGCAACCTGTCAGCGGCCCCCCATCCAATCCGGGCTTTTTTCCCCTCAAGGAGATTCGTCCGGGAATGACCGGAACTGCCTGGACCGTCTTCGAAGGTTCAACGCCTGAGCCCATGCAGGTCGAGATTCTTGGCATTCTGCGCGGCGCGCGAGGTCCTGGCCAGGACCTCATCCTCGCTCGCCTGCACGGCGACAAACCCGAGTACACGGGAGTCGTCGAAGGCATGAGCGGAAGCCCTGTCTACATTGACGGCAAGCTGGCCGGTTCGCTTTCTTACCGCATCGGTCAGTTCACCAAAGAGCCCATCGCCGGCATCACGCCCATCGAGCAAATGCTTGAGGTCCGCGATATCCCAGTCCACGATCTTCCAGTTGAAGACGCACAAGCCGCCGCTCTCGCTCCCGTTTCATCCCTCGGCGCGAACAACTTCGCTGAAAATCTGAACCCGCTCGCCGCCAGCGACATGAGCTTTCAGCCGATGGATACTCCGCTTGTCATGAGCGGATTTCTTCCCGATGCCATTCGTTTCTGGCAGCATCAAACCGCTGGAACCCCCTTCGAACTGGTAGCGGCAGGTGGTTCGCCCGCCGGAATGTCCTCAGGTTCCGCATCCTCATCTTCTTCATCCGCAAGCCCGGACTCCAATCTCTCCGCGCCGCCCAAGCTTTTGCCCGGCTCGGCGGTCAGCATGCAGCTCATCCGCGGCGATCTCGAGGTCTCCGCCACCTGCACCGTCACCTGGGTCGATCCCAAACAACTTCTCGCCTGCGGGCACCCGGTTCTGGGTGCAGGAGCAGTCTCTCTTCCCATGACGACTGCCGACGTCGTCGCCACCCTGGCCTCGCCCCTGAATTCTTTCAAGATCATCAACACCGGTGTCACCATCGGCGCCTTCACCGAGGACCGCGCTTCGGCTATTCGCGGCGTCTTCGGCGCAAACGCTCATATGATCCCCGTTCACGTCGCCATCGATTCCCCCGAGGGCGCCCGCAAGGTCGATGTCGATATCCTGGACCTGCCTTCAGTCACGCCTACCGCCGTCCAGGTTGTTCTCTACGAATCGCTCATCGAATCCAACCAGAGTTCCGAAGCGCAGAGCTACCATGTGACGGGCAATATCGATATCGCTGGGTTTCCATCCGTCCCGCTCGATCTATGGGCGCCGTCGGGCCAGCCAGCCCCTGCCTCGATGACGGCCGCTCTTCTTGCCGGCAGCCAGTTCACCCGCCTTTATTCAAATGGCGC
>CAZHOO010000121.1:6897-8180 GCA_964533905.1 uncultured Occallatibacter sp.
AAATAGCAAATTCTTTTTGAGGCTTCGGGGATAATTATGGCTCAAATACAGGGACTTGCAGCTCACGCGGCAGGATCAGAGCTGCTTCCTCTTCGTTACGATCCGGGCAAGCTCGGGGCGAACGAAGTCGAAATCGCCATTACCCACTGCGGCGTCTGCCACAGCGATTTGCACCTCATCGCCAACGACTGGGGCATCAGCCAATATCCCTTCATCCCCGGTCACGAGATCATTGGAACCGTCGCTGCCCTCGGCAGCGAGGTTCGCACCCTTGAGGTCGGCCAGCGTGTCGGCCTCGGCTGGCAATCCAACTCCTGCGGCCAGTGCGAGTGGTGTATGCGCGGTCAGGAGAATCTCTGTCCCGCTTCTGAAGGCACCTGCGTCCATCGGCATGGCGGCTTTGCTGACCGCATCCGTGCCAACGCGCGCTTTGTCGTTCCCATCCCTGACGCTCTGCCCAGCGAGCAGACAGCGCCTCTGCTCGGCGGCGGCATCACCGTCTACAATCCCATGCGCATCAATGGGGTCAATCCCTCTTCCCGCATCGGCATCGTCGGCATCGGCGGACTCGGGCACCTTGCCATTCAGTTCGCGCGTGTCTTCGGCGCGCATGTCACCGCCTTCTCTACCAACGTGGCCAAAGAAGAGGAAGCCCGCGCCCTCGGTGCGCATCACTTCGTCCACAGCCGCGAATCCAAATCCATGAAGGAAGTGGCCGGCTCTCTCGACTTCATCCTCAGCACGGTCAATGCCGACCAGGACTGGAGCGCCTATCTCCAGGCCTTGCGCCCCAATGGATCCCTCTGGTTCGTCGGCGTTCCCCCGTCTCCCATCTCCGTTCACACCTTTCCGCTTGTCTCGGGAATGCGGACTATCGGCGGCAGCCCCATCGGCAGCCCCTTCCGATTGCGTGAAATGCTCGACGTGGCCGCCCGCCACGGAGTCAAAGCCACCACGGAGCGTTTCCCCATGGAAAAGGCCAACGAAGCGATCGATAAAGTGAGAAAAGGCAAAGTCCGCTACCGCGCCGTCCTCGCCAACTAGTAAACCGGCAGCGAATCGGCGCTGCAAACTGATAACCGTTCACAGACCGCTGATCACTGTCTTCTCGATTTCCACAGCCAACTTTCGCTAATATATTTGCCAATGTCCTTCCCGATCAAAACCTGCATCATTTGTCACGAGGAGTTCGAGCTTCACCCCGGCAAGCCCGGCTTCGCGAATCGCTGCCCCTCCTGCAGCGAGCCTGAGGAACCCGCCGAAAACGAACTCCGCCCCGCTGA
>CAZHOO010000122.1:0-8118 GCA_964533905.1 uncultured Occallatibacter sp.
CCGCGGGTTGGAGTTGAGTACCAAATCCGGTATTGCGAGAGTAGCGCCAGTCGCGTGGCGCGTCAACCGTCGCAGCATTACTTTTGATGCTTTGGTTGTCTTGGGAGATACCTGCTGCGCCATCCGGTACACTGCATTCAATCTCAAAGCGCGCCGGGGGAAGTATCTTGCTGTCTGCGCTCTATATCGTTGTCCTTGTTATGATTGCCGCCGCGCTGCTGGCGGTGGCTGTCTACCGCTCCATTGGCGTCAAGACCAAGGCCGACTACCTGGTAGCCGGCCGCTCGCTCCCGGCCGTGGTTCTGGTGCTCACGCTGCTTACTTCGTGGATCGGCGCGGGCTCGCTCTTTGCCGGTGCGGAGAACGCCTATAAAAACGGGTTCGCCGCCCTCTGGCAGCCGGCCGGCGGGTGGCTGGGTTTGCTGCTGATCTACTTTATTGCGCCGCGAGCGCGGAAGTTCGCCCAGTTCACGCTGCCCGACCTGCTTGAGGCACGCTACAACCAGGGGGCGCGTGTGCTGGGCACGATTGCGATTCTGTTCGCCTACGTGGCCATCACGAGCTACCAGTTCAAGGGCGGCGGCAATGTTCTGCATCTCATCTTTCCCGGCACAATTACTCCGGAACTGGGCACGTACATCATTGCCGCCTTCGTCATCGTCACCACAGCTCTGGCCGGCATGTCGTCGGTGGCCTATATGGATGTGGCCATCGGCTCGCTGGTCACGGTGATTTGCATCATCGCCACTCCCATGCTGTTCCTGAAGGCCGGCGGATGGAGCGGGCTTCACGCTGCTCTGCCCGAAACGCATTTCGAGGTACTGGGTAACCTCACGTTCATCCGCGCCATGGAATTCCTGGTTCCGACCATGCTCTTAATGCTGGGCAACCAGGTGATGTACCAGAAGTTTTTCTCCGCCAGATCGGAAAAGGATGCACGCTTTTCCGTGGTCGGATGGATTCTGGGCACGCTGCTGCTTGAAACGCTGATCGTAGCCATCGCCGTCTTCGGTTCGGCGCTCTACCAAACGGGAGAAGTCGCCGCGCAGCCCTACGAGATCATTCCCTACACAGCGCGCCATGGATTGCCCGCGCTGATGGGCGCGCTGCTGCTCGGCGCGGTCTTTGCGAAGGTGATTTCGACGGCGTCGAATTATCTGTTTTCCCCGGCCTCGAACCTTGTTGAAGACGTCTTTGTGCGCTACATGGCGCCGAGGGCGTCGAACAAGCGCGTGCTCATCGTTTCGCGGCTCGCCGTGGTGCTGCTGGGCATCTGGGCGCTCTACCAGGCCATCTACGCGCCCAGCATTCTTGCGAAGATGCTCTACGCCTACACCATTTACTCGGCCGCGGTTACGCCGGTGGTACTCGCGGCGTTCTATTCGAAGCGCGCGACGGCGTGGGGCGCCGTCGCCGCCATCGCGACTGGGACCGTGGTGACTCTGGTGTGGGATGCGCCGGGAGTACGTGGGTTTTTCCCGCCCATTCTCGCCCAGCGCGACGCGATTTTTCCCGCGCTTTTTGCGGCGGTCGCCGCGCTGATCTTAGTCAGCGCGTTCACGCCGAAGCCGTCGGCGGAGCAACTTGCGAAGTTTGCGGAGTAGGGGAAATGTCGATTTTCGGATGAGCGATGAATCAACGGGAACGCTGGGTTGGCTTGTCTATGATTCTCTCCGAACTTCGTTGGCCCAAATCGCGTATTCTCCCTCAAACCGTGGAGGCTCGTATGACGCCGCTCAAGAGGAAGGCCCGAATCGCTGGCCTGTGGTATCTGGGCTTCACCCTTGGGCCGTTCTACTTGCTCTATGTCCCGTCGCAAACAGTCGTTCACAACGATGCAGCCGCAACCGCGGCCCGAGTCCTCAGCCACGAGACGCTCTTTCGTTGGGGTATGCTTGCGGAGACGCTGGGCGTGGTTATCTTCATTGGCCTGAGCCTGGCGCTCTATCGCCTCTTCGAAGACCTGGACCGCCATCGCGCGCGACAACTGGTGGCCCTGGTGCTCGTTTCGTCCGCTCTCAGCCTGGCGAGCGTGGTGTTCAGCGCGACCGCGCTCCTCGTCTTTCGCGACGGCGCTGCTATCGCCGGCTTCGACGAGCACACGCGCGAGGCTATCGGCATGCTTCTGATCTGCATGCATGGGCAGGCGACCGGCATCAACCAGACCTTTTGGGGATTGTGGCTGTTGCCTTTTGGATGGTTGGTCGTGCGCTCGCGCTTCTTGCCCCGCTGGCTGGGGTACTGGCTCCTGCTCGACGGCCTCGCCTGGGTTGTCGTCGGCATTACCTGGTTCCTCGCTCCCAATTACTCTGACGCTCTCTTCCGTTACTTCCAGCCGGTGTTTCTGGCCGAGCTTGCGGCCGTGCTCTGGCTGCTGATCATGGGCGCGAAGGAGCAGCATGTTGCGGCTGCGACTCCGTAGTCCGCTGCCGTCATCGTCAACGGTTCGTTCACGCCAAGACCGACGACCGAGCAGTTGGCAAAGATGGCGGAGTGAAGTAGCCTAGCTCACTTATTTATCGACCATGCCCAGATCACATAGGTGTCATCCTTCGGTCGCCGCGGCGACCTCAGGATGACAGCGCTGATTGGAGGGGGGCGGAGTAAAAGCCGACCGCCCGGCCGAAAAAACTTGTTCCGCGTGCACGGGACCGCCTTACACTGTCGGTGTTCAATCCTGAACTGTATGCCGGTGGCGCAACTCACCCTCGAGATTCGCATCGAGCACGCACAGTCGCTCAAGGACAGGCGGCAGGTTGTTCGTTCGATGAAGGACCAATTGCGGCAAAGCTTCAACGTTTCGGTGGCTGAGCTCGATGAGGCCGTCGTGTGGCAGTCTGCCACGCTCGCCGTGGCCGCCGTCTCCCGCTCGCGCGATTACTTGCAGGCACTCATGGAAGAAGTGGAGCGCGCCGCTCGACGCATGACCAACGAACTCGGCGCCGATCTCGCCGATTCTTTCTGGGAGTACGTCGAAAGCTGAGAGCGCGCCGATCTGCCGCAAGCACTGTGGCGCCAACGTGCTACGCTGATTCTTGCCCCCGGGAGAGATCGTTTGTCCACTGCCTTCGTCATCGGCATCTTCGAGTTTGTCCTGCTGCTTTTCTCTCTCAGTTTCCACGAGTGTGCGCATGCCTGGATGGCCTCACGCCTGGGCGACCAGACGGCGCGGCTGCAGGGCCGCATCACGCTGAACCCGATGTATCACATCGATCCCATTGGCACGCTGCTGATTCCCGCGCTGGCCATCTTTGGGCCGTTCGTCGGATTCAGTTTTTTTAGCGGATTCCTCATTGGCTGGGCGAAGCCTACGCCGGTCATCACGCGCAACTTCAAGAACATTGTCCGCGATGACAACCTGGTCACACTTGCCGGCCCGATCTCGAATCTTGTGCTCGTGGGGATCGCTTTTGCTGCTCTGGCGGTCATTTGCATTGCCGTTCCCGACGGCCGCGCGCTTGTGCACGCGAATCTATCCGGCGCGCTGGCCTTCGGCAGCGGATTGCAGCCCGTGGTTCTGCTGGCGCTGCTGGCGATTGAAGTCAACCTGTCACTGTTCTTCTTTAATCTGCTGCCCATTCCGCCTCTCGACGGCAGCCGCATCGTGCGCAATATGCTGCCCTATAACCTGGTGCAACAGTATGACCGCATTGGCGGCTGGATCAGCTGGATCCTGATGATCGTCGTGGGAAGCTTCCTTCTCAGGCTGCTCGTGGGTCCGTCGATTGGTCTGATCTTCGCGCTCCTCATGCGGATCTAGTTTTGGCCAGATTTCCAACTCTCGTTCCAGCCGAACCCCTCCCGCTACAATGGAATGACGGCTTTTTAACGCATTTTTAAGTAAAGGTGGCCGGAGTTTTTGGCTGCCGGGGAATCCATTCGCCCATGCCCGAACCCGTTCTTTCATCGTCCCGACCGCGCGTCCTGAGCGGCATGCGCCCCACGGGAAAACTCCATTTGGGCAACTACATGGGCGCCTTGGCCAACTGGGTCAAACTTCAGGACAAGTACGATTGCTACTTCTTCATCGCCGACTGGCACGCGCTAACGACCGACTACGCCGACCCGAGCCAGATCACGCCCAACACGATTGAAGTGATGCTCGACTATCTCGCCGCGGGACTCGACCCGGCCAAGAGCGTGTTGTTTTTGCAGAGCCGCGTGAAGCAGCATTCCGAGTTGTTTTTGGATCTCGCCATGATCTCGCCGCTGGGATGGCTTGAGCGCGTGCCCAGCTACAAGGAGATGCAGGAGAATCTCACGAACAAGGATCTGACGACGTACGGATTTCTCGGCTATCCGGTGCTCATGTCCGCCGACATTTTGCTCTACCAGCCGGACTTTGTTCCCGTGGGCCAGGATCAGCAGGCACACGTGGAACTGACGCGGGAGCTCGCACGGAGATTCAATCAGTTCTATCCGAAGGCAAGCCACAGCGAGCACGAGGGCATAGGACTCGTGGAACGTCTTCATCTGCCCGTTCTTCCCGAGCCCAAAGTTCTGCTTACCCCGTCGCCCAAGCTGCCGGGAACCGACGGGCGCAAGATGTCGAAGAGCTACGGCAACACGATCCTGATCAGCGATCCCGAGCCCGTTGTGCGGCAGAAGCTGAAGACCATGGTCACCGATCCCGCGCGCGTGCGGCGCACCGATCCCGGTGATCCGGATAAGTGTCCCGTGGGCGATCTGCACAAAGTCTTTTCGTCGCCGGAGACGTTGGCCAAAGTCTATGAGGGCTGCCGTTCGGCGGGAATCGGATGCATTGAATGTAAAGGGTGGGCCGCGGATGCGCTTGTGCAGGTGCTCCATCCGATCCAGGAACGGCGCGCAGGGCTGACAGAGAATCGGGCCAAAGAGATTTTGGAAGAAGGGTCGCGCAAGGCTGAGGCCCGCGCCGAGCAGACGATGATTGAAGTGCGCGATGCCATGCAAATGCCGTTGGCGACGGTTCGGCCCGCGTAAGACAAACGCGGAAACGCGGCAGCAATTGGTGAAAACAAACTACAGGGAGCCGGGGGATCGGTCGGGTCAGGAACGTGCAAGTGGGGAAAGAAAGACTCCCGTGGTGGCGGTGGGCGCTTGAGTTTGCGTTGGGCGGAATTCGTTCGGGGTTTGGACTCTTCCGGCGCAACGGCAAAGTTGAATCTGGCTTGCAGGCGAATTCGGAAGCCGAGTTTGCAGAGCCGGCGATTGAAAGAGTGACGCAAAGGGCGGAAGGCAACGCGGGGCTCGATATCACTGAAATCGAGCCGGACAGCGAAGAGCCAGCCGGCGTGGGAGAAGGCGCAGAGCCTGAAGATGCGAAGAGTGAGGCCGGAATAACTGCGGAGATATCCGCAGAGGCCGCCAGCAGCCCGGAGCAGGACAATAATGAGTGTGAGGTCGAGTTAAGGGACGCGCCGGGCGATGAAAGCGCCGGACGTGAATCTATTGTCGAAGATAGCGCGCCGGTAGAGGTCGCGCCAGTCGAGATTGTGCTGATCGAAGCCGAGCCGCCTGAGACTGTGCCGATGGAACCTGAAACGGCAGAGCAAGCCACGACGGGGCCGGTGCTTACTGAACAAGGAGCTGGCCTCGACGGCTTTGGCGGAGCAGAGGCAGACGAGGAAGAAGTTGGCAAGGAAGAAACTACCGAAGAAGAAATTGAATTGACACATACTTCCCCAAAATTCGACGAAAGCGAAGATAGACCCGCGGTCAAAGAGCCCCCTGCGGCTACGCCTGCCCCGCCGGCGGAGGACCCCCAAGAGCCGGCCCCGCCCGCGAAAGAGCCTCCGGAGCCCGAACCTAACCCTCCTGCAAAGGTGTTTCCGGCGGCTGGCCGCGCGCGGGAAACAGGCCCCGGTTTGTCCTTTGATCCGCCGATGGCCCCCGAGCCGCCGAGTTTGGACCCGCCCACCCCTGAGCCGACCACCGCCGAGAAGGTTGCCGCGGCGCTCAAGGCTCGCGGCGTCGACGCTGAACAGTCGCCCTTCTCGGTGATCGTGAACCAGGTCTACGATGGCCCGCTTGACCTGCTGCTCGACCTAATTCGCAAGCAGGACATCGACATTTACGACATCCCTATCGCACAAATCACGGCGCAGTTCCTGGCCTATGTTGACCGCCTGCGCGCCAGCGATATGGATGTGGCTGGCGACTTTTTCTATACCGCCGCGCTGCTCATTCACATCAAGAGCAAGATGCTGTTGCCGCGCGCGCCCGTCGGGCCGGAAGAGTCGACTGAGGATCCGCGCCGCGAGCTCGTCGACCGCCTGCTCGAGCACGAGCGCTTCAAGAATGCCGCGCAGATGCTGCACGACAAGCAGATGCTCGAAGCCAACACATGGACCAATCCGGGCGTGCGCGAGTTCCGCGAGGATGCCAGCGCGGAGCCGGAGATTGCCGCAGACACCACTGACCTCGTTCGCATCTTCCGCGACATCCTGGAGCGCGCGCGCAATCGCCCCATCCTTAACGTCGAAGAGGACTCCGTGACCGTCGGCCAGATGATCCAGTTCCTCGCTCGGCGCCTCACCATGGAAGACAAGCCCGTTGCGCTGCGGCGACTGCTGAGCCACACGCACACTGAGCGCGCCTTGATCGCCATGTTCCTGGGCTTGCTTGAGCTGGTGCGGCTACAGGCCATCCTTCTTCGCCAGGACCGCCAGTTCAGCGAGATCTTCGTGAAGAAAAACACCGGCTTCGACGCCGTGGTGAACGAGGGGCTGACCAGCGCCCACGACGACTGGCGCTGATTGCGTCCGCAGCCTTGTAAACTGACTTTGATGAATTCCGTTCCCCGCAAACTTCCCAGCATCGCGCTCGTCGCGGCGCTCCTTTTGACTGGCCGTAGCGCAGCTCTCAGCGCGCAGCAGGATTCGCAGCTCTCGCCGGAGGCCGAGCTCGCGCAGGTTCCGCTGCCCGAGCCAGCCTGGAACGCTCTGCCGCTGCCTGAGGACCGCGGCGCTGCCGATCTGGAGCAGACGATCAAGCGCCTTGGCACCACGGCCAGCGTGCTTTTTATCGTTGCGCATCCCGACGATGAAGATGGCGCGCTGATGACCTACCTCTCGCGAGGCCTCGGCGAGCGCGTCACGCTGCTCACACTCACGCGAGGCGAAGGCGGCCAGAACGCGCTAGGCGCGGAAAGTTACGATGCCCTGGGGCTCATCCGTACCAACGAACTGCTGAAGGCCGATCAATATTATGGCGTGCGGCAACTTTGGGGCACTGAGGCCGACTTCGGATTCTCAAAGACGCAGGAGGAGGCTTTCTCAAAGTGGGGGCATGATCGCGTGCTGTATGACGCGGTGCTGGCGGTGCGGATGGTGCGGCCGCAGGTGATCCTTTCCACCTTTGTCGGGGGGGTGAGCGATGGGCATGGTCACCACCAGGTATCAGGAGAAATAGCGCAGGAAGCATTCAAGGTCGCAGCCGATCCCAACGTTTTTCCCGAGCAATTGAAAAACGGCCTGGAGCCCTGGCAGCCGCTGGCCGTTTACTCGCGTACGCCGTTTGCGCCCATCACCAACGGCAAGATGCTCGACTACGCCACTGGCAAGTGGACGCCTGCGCGTTTCCACAATTACATCACCGGCGAGTGGATTGAAGGCGCATTGCCGGCCGATGTGACGCTTCCGGTGGGCACCTGGGACGCGGCACTCGGCCGTACGTATGTGCAAATTGCGCGGGAGGGGTGGGGCGAGCAGAAGTCGCAATATGGCGGAGCGAATCCTGCGCTGAGCGGGCCAGACTCTTCGAGCTATCACTTGTGGGCGGTTGCGCCCGCGGCCTCCGCAGCCGGTGCAGAAAAAGAGGACAACAGTCTGTTCTGGAATGCCAAGGTTCACATCGCAACTGGCGTAAACGGCTTGGCGCGGCTGGCTGGGAACGCGCCGCCCACGTGGCTCTCCGACGGCCTGGAAAAGATCCAGAGTGGGCTGAAGGCGTTCACGGAAGATTGCAGAGACCAGAGTGGCGTTGCTGCCGCGCACAATCTCGCGCCTATCTACCGACAGACGCTCGATCTCTATGCGCGCGTCAAGTCAAGCGACCTGGACGCGGAATCCAAGGCGGGACTCGAGCTCGAGCTCGGCGAGAAGATCGAGCAGTTTCAAACGGCGCTCAAGGATCTGC
>CAZHOO010000123.1:0-7508 GCA_964533905.1 uncultured Occallatibacter sp.
TCAGCCTTGTTGCTGCGGGCCTGGTGAACCCGCAACACTCCCGTGGCATCGGGCACGATAAGCAGGCCGCGGTCGGCATGCGTAATGCTGATGGCGTGATCGAGCATTGAGCCCAATACGGCATCGAGAGGAAGCTGCGAGTGGAGAAGCGAAGTGGCTTCGAGCAGCAGGTTCAACTTGTTCAGTCCGCCGGAAACTGTCGTACCAGCGAAGTCTGAAATGGTGCCGATGCGCGTCAGCAGGTTGGCAACTGACTGCGGGCTCGGCTTCGGCGCTGCCGCCGTCTCGTGAAAAACGATCCGGTAGCTGTCTTCAAGTCCGAAAGTGATCAGATCGCCATCGCGCAGCATATGCTGCTCCACTTTGGCTCCGTTCACAAACAGGCCGTAGCGATTTCCGCGGTCGAGCAGTTTGTGGCCCTTGCCTTCGGCCACAATCGTTGCGCAGCGCCGCGAGATGCGCCCGTCGTCGAGCTGCAGCACGTTGTCGCCCTCGCCCCCGCGCCCGATGTTGAAGGGCTCATGCTCCATGGAGACCTTTTCTCGTGAGCTGTCCGGGGCGATGACTTCAAGCACGGCTTCGGTTTGCGGGGAATGTTCGGCCATGGGATTCGATGTGCGCAAATTCTAACATGCGGCATCGACAAGACTTTTCGCCGTCGCGAAGGCGCGAGGAGCGCAAGCGACGGGAGCCTTGAGGCGAAATCCTGAGTCCGCCGCGGCGGACGAAGGATCGGGGGAAGCAATGGTGGCGGGAGGCAGGATCGAACTGCCGACCTACGGGTTATGAATCCGTCGCTCTAACCATCTGAGCTACCCCGCCACTTGAGGGACGCGCTGTATAAAGCGCGCTATTCTCGATGATACGGGGCTGAGAAAATCCGGTCAATCGGCGTTGACTTCCTCAATCGCTCCACCTCTCTCTTGATCAGCATGTCCTGAAGATCCACTGCCCCGCTGCCTTCGTAGCGCCGGCCTCTGGCCGGCTGTCGCGGGGGCCTCCGGCCCGCGCGGCGAATCATCCTCCCATCCCGACGCTCCGCTAACCCCGCTAGCTCCGCTTTCTCCGCTAACTCCGCTAGCTCCGCTAACTCCGCTAACCCCGCTAACCCCGCTGCCTCTGGCATTTACACTCGTCTCCATGAGCCCCCTCCGCATTGCAGGCGTCATTCCAGCGCGCCTCGCGTCCACGCGTTTGCCGCGCAAGGTCTTGCGTCCCATCGCGGGGCGGCCCATGGTGGAGTGGGTGTGGCGCGCGGCCAGCGCCAGCGGACTCATGGATCCAGTCGTTGTCGCCACCGATGCGGAAGAAGTCGCCGAAGCCTGCCGGGCGCGCTCGATTCCCGTCGTCATGACCTCGCCCAACTGCGCCAGCGGGTCCGATCGGGTGAGGGAAGTTGCCAGCAAGATCGACGCCGACATCTACGTCAACATCCAGGGCGACGAGCCGACAATCACGTCCGATTTCTTTCCGCCGCTCCTCGATCTCTTTCGACGGTCCGAAGTTGAAGTCTCCACGCTCGCCGTCATTTGCCCCCCGCACGAATTCACCAACCCCAACGCCGTCAAAGTTGTCACCGCGCTCGATGGGCGCGCTCTCTATTTCTCTCGCGCCACCATCCCGTTTGACCGCGACGCCATCGGCTTCGTCGGCTATCGCAAACATCTCGGCATCTATGCCTATCGCAAAGCTGCGCTTGAACGCTTCGCCGCATTGCCTCCCTCGCCGCTTGAGAAACTCGAGCGCCTCGAGCAGTTGCGTTTCCTCGAAAACGGCATCGCCATCTTTGTTGCAGACGCACCGCGCGACACCATCGGCGTCGATACGGAAGATGATTTGGCCCGGGCAGAGGCCCAGCTCATCCGCTGACAACTCGGTCGTGCCCGCCAAGAATCTTGTCAAGCCCCCCGCTTCACACCGCTCGTCTCAGCAGATCAGCTAAATCGCTGACTTTCCACTCACTTGTTCACCCTTTCGCGCCTGCACTTTTTCCTCTCGAAGTTTGCCGGTAATTACGCCCTGTCGGCGCATACTTGAAGGCATGATCACCTGTTCAACACCTTCCGCTGCGCCGAATCGGTGGGCGCTGCGCCCGGCTCGCGAGCAGGTTTTTGGTCCGTTTTTCTCCAGGTCTTCCAGCACCGGATTTGCCGTTCAAAAAACAAATAAAAAAAATTGATCGCTTTTCACCAAATATTCGCCAATTAAGTTGTTTAGAATCAATAAACAGGTCTCGAAAGGTGCCCTCAATTTGGAGGAAATTACGTCAACTCTGCGCAAACAACCCCTTTGTTTTCAACAAATCTGGGACGCCTTTTGCGCATCCCGTTCAACCCGCTTATCGGCTTGAATTCGTTGGGTTTGTTAATTGCGCGCAAGATTCGGATAGCGCAACAATCGCCGACGAGCGACCATAAGCTTCATGACCGCAACCTCGATCGCAATTTCACAACTCGCCGCCGAACCAATGAGCAGCATCGCCATGCCGAAGACTTCGAATCTCGATCCCGACGCCGCCTGGAAACAGCTCGCCGCGCGCGACCCCCATGCGCGCTTCGTCTACGGCGTCACCAGCACCGGCGTCTTCTGCCGCCCCGATTGCTCCAGCCGCTTGCCGCTGCGCCAGAACGTTCGCTTCTTTTCCTCTGTCGTCGAGGCGCAGGCCGCGGGCTTTCGCGCCTGCAAGCGTTGCAACCCCGCCAATGCGTGGGGCAGGCCTTTGGATGAGATTCGTGCCCATATTGAAGCGCATCTCGACCGCCCCGTGCAGCTCAAAGAACTGGGCCGCGTCGTTGGCATGAGCCCCTTCACGGTCCAGCGCCTCTTCAAACGCGAAATGGGCGTGAGCCCATTGCAATATCTGCGAGGCCTGCGCGCCGGCCAATTGCGCAAGGCTCTCAAGCAGGGCACGAGCGTCACCGACGCCATCTACTCCGCAGGCTTCGGCTCGTCGAGCCGCGCTTACGAAGGAAACCAGCTCGGCATGACGCCGGCGCGGTTTGCCCAGGGCGGCCGCGGTGAGCGCATCGGCTTCGCCTCAGCGCGCACGCCGTTCGGCTGGATGATCGTTGGAGCCACCGAGCGCGGCCTTTGCTGGCTTTCCCTCGCAGATACCAAATCGGAAGCAGAAAAGAGTCTGCGCGCGGAGTTTCCCACTGCAACTCTGCGCCGCGATACCTCGCTTTCGCGCCTCGTCGATGTGGCGCTCGAGAGCGTGCGCGAAGGGAACGATCTGGCTGGCCGTAGCCGGCCAGATAATCTCGACTTGCGCGGCACCGTCTTCCAGCTTCGCGTCTGGCAGGCGCTGCGCCAGATTCCACGCGGCGAAACCCGCAGCTACTCGCAGTTGGCGCGCGAGATGGGCGAACCCAAAGCCACGCGCGCTGTGGCCCGTGCCTGCGCGCTCAATCGCGTCGCCCTGCTTGTCCCTTGCCATCGCGTGGTGGGCGCAAACGGCTCGCTCACCGGATATCGCTGGGGAGTCGAGCGCAAAGAAAAGTTGCTGAAGGCCGAGCGAACCTGAGTAGAAAATCAAAGGGGCAGGCTCAATGCCCGCCCCTTTCGGCCGATCCAATTTGTCGTCTCGCTTCCGAACAAACTGAAGACGAGTCTAGTGGCAGCCGCCGACGACTTTTCCCCCGGCCGCTTCAGGACTCTTCAGCAAGTTGGGGATATTCGCCGTCAGCGTCGGTGGCTCATAGTTAAAGAACACACCCGAGCACGTGACATCTCCGTTCAAACGGAAGAGCGCATATGTTCCCACTGCGCCGCCGCTGTAACTGGTCTTTGTGCCAGTTATGCCGTTTCCTGATTTCAGCAGCGTCCCGCCCGATTCGAGTGCTTTCAACGAAAGCACGTACCACATTCCGTTGGCGCCGGAGCGTGCATCGGGAGAAGCAGCATCCAGCTCCTGCGCCAGCCCATCGGCCCTCAGCACTGCATTCAAATGAGAGATCACTGGCGTCTGCTCATCTGGTGCCGGGCCTCCAGGCGGTTTGGGAACATCAAAGACATCCGGCTCGGTGAGCGATCTCAGGTAGGCGTCGATGCCCTCCGTTATCGCCTTCTTGTCAGCCGCAGTATGCGCATCTGCCTCCGGTGCTCCCGGCGTACCCTGTGCGGCGGCCGGAGTTCCATCTGTCTGATCGCTCGATGCAGGCGCAACGCATTCACGCGCCTTGATGAGCGCAACGTACTTGCTCAGGAATGGCGAGTGATTGGCGTCGATCGCCGCGAGCGAATAAGGCATGTAGCTGTCCGGGATTACCACATCCATCCCCAGCGCTCTCAAGTGCCCCGCCACGTCGTTGACCAGCGTGCGATCGAGAATGTTGCCTTCGAGTGGCTTTGTTTCCGCGGTCGCGCTAAGCAGCGAGGCCGCAAACTCAGCTGCCTGGCTCTCCGGGAACATCGACAGAATCGTACCGCCCAAAGTCGTCGCTGCTCGCGTTGATGCGCTCGGAGCGCAATAGTGATTGGCGCGAAGTGTCAGCATATCCATCGTGGAAATATCGGTGCGCCAGAGTTGGAACTCGGAGAGAGCACTGGAATCTCCCGAGACAACTACTACGCCCACCGGGGGGCCCGTGATTGCCTGCGCATTGCAACTGGAATCGGCTGCGCCCAGGCTGTGCCCTATGCCGCAGGTGAGAGCAGCGGCTTCAGAATCCATTGCCGTATAGGTCAGCATCTCCGACTCGATTGCGAATCCTTCCGGATTCGCAGCGCTGGCGTTGCCGTTTCCGCTCGATGCCGTGCTGGAACTCGATCCCGAACCCTTAGAGGACTGTGCAGACACCTTCTTGGACACGCCAAAGACCATGGCGCCCACAGTCAAAACCGCACATAAAACAACAACCGGGCTCCGCAGGGGCCCCAAGAAACTGAGCAACGTACGCATGTCGAACCTCCGATTTGTCTTGGGGGGGACCTGAATCTTTGGAATGGCGCCCGAACAATTGAACAGCCAGTTCTCCGCTGTTGTCGCAGCTCTTCCGCTGATTGACCCCGATCATACCATCATTACCGGGACCGGAAGAGAAGAATCTCGCTTGCGGCACATCCCCCGTTGCAGATGACGTAGGATCGCAGGATTGAGTTTCATCGCGCTATGTTTCACCGGTCGTTGAGACGATCGCCGGCGAGCCTGTTCCGGCCGCTGACGCATCGATTATCGGATTCGGGACATTACTTCTGCGTCTCCGACAACCAGCAAGGTCTGGAACTGCGGAGCGTCCGCCTCCTTGTCGACGACCGCACTTTCGACGTTCACGAAGCCGGCAGTTTGCAGCATGGATTCGAGCTCCGCTTCACTGAAACCGAGCCACTCGTCGGCATAAAGCTCGCGTGCCTCCTCAAAGCGATGCCGTAGAAGATCGAGCACAAAGACGCGGCCACCGGGAACGAGAATCCGCGCAGCCTCAGCCAGCGCGCGCTCCGGGTGGAGCGCGTGATGAAGCGACTGCGAAAAGAAGACCAGTTCAACTTCGCCGTTACCGATGGGAATTTCTTCCATGTCGCCGAGGCGGTAGTCGATGTTCGTCACTCCGTGACGCAAAGCTTGTTCGCGGCCGACTTCAATCATTCGCGCGGAACTGTCGACAGCGATCACCTTCTTTGCGCGCTGGGCCAGCAACAGAGCGGAGGCGCCCTCGCCTGCTCCGAGATCCGCAACAACCAGCGGTGGCATCAGTCGCAGCAGCACCTCGGCCAGGCCCTTCCACGATTTCCCCGGAACGTATCCTTTCCCCAGGCGTCCGGCCACGCTGTCAAAAAATGCGCGGGTTTTGTCCTGCCGCTTGCGCAACACACGTCGCATTGCAGCCTTGTCAGCGCCTGCTTCCGCAATCTCGGCTTCTGCTTGGTCGAGAATATTGTCCAAAGGGCTGGCCCCCGCGGGGGCCGATTGCGAAACCCGATAAAGATTGCTCTTACCGATGCGCCGGTCTTCAACCAACTCCGCCTGCTTGAGCTGCGAGAGATGAGTAGAAATGGTGCTCTGGCCCATGCCGAGGATCTCCTGCAGCTCGGCCACGGAAAGTTCCTCGGCCTTTAAAAGCAGCAAGATACGCAGCCGACTGGGATCGGCCACCACCTTTAACGTTCTGAGTATTGACGGCATGGCAGGTTTCTGTTACATATCAACATATCACGATACGACGATAAAAGGAGATCTGAATGGCAACCGCAACCCTTGAAAATGTTGGAACCGAATTCAAAGTGGCCGACCTGGGCCTGGCCGATTGGGGCCGCAAGGAAATCGTCATCGCCGAGCAGGAGATGCCGGGGCTGATGGCAATCCGCAACAAATATGCCGCGGAAAAGCCGCTCCAGGGCGTGCGCGTAACCGGGTCGCTGCACATGACCATTCAGACAGCGGTTCTGATTGAAACTCTTGTCAGCCTGGGCGCGGAAGTGCGCTGGGCAAGTTGCAACATTTTTTCCACGCAGGATCATGCCGCGGCGGCGATTGCGGCGGCGGGCGTTCCGGTTTTCGCTTGGAAGGGCGAGAGCCTCGAAGACTACTGGGAGTGCACGTATCGCGCGCTCACACATAAGGGCGGCAAAGGTCCGGAGCTGATCGTCGATGACGGTGGCGACGCGACGCTGCTGATCCACAAAGGCTATGAGCTTGAGAACGGCGATCGCTGGGTCGATACGCCTTCCGGCAATCACGAAGAGCAGGTCATCAAGGATCTGTTGAAGAAGGTCTATGCCGAGGACAAGCAGCATTGGCACAACGTCGTGAAAGACTGGCGCGGCGTCTCCGAGGAGACGACGACTGGCGTGCACCGGCTCTACAAGATGATGGAGCAGGGCACATTGCTGGTGCCGGCCATCAATGTGAACGATTCTGTCACCAAGAGCAAGTTCGACAATCTCTACGGCTGCCGCGAATCGCTGGCCGACGGAATCAAGCGCGCGACCGACGTAATGGTTGCAGGCAAAGTCGCTGTCATCTGCGGATATGGCGATGTGGGCAAGGGCTCGTCGCACTCGCTGCGCGGCATGGGCGCGCGCGTGGTGGTCACGGAGATCGACCCCATCAATGCGCTACAGGCGGCGATGGAAGGATTCGAGGTCGCGCCCGTTGAAGATACGCTGGGCCGCGGCGACATTTACGTCTCCTGCACCGGCAACACCGACATCATCACGCTCGAGCACATGGAAAAGATGAAGGACCAGGCCATCGTCTGCAACATCGGCCACTTCGACAACGAGATTCAGATCGACCGGCTCAACGCCGCGAAGGGCGTGACCAGAATCAACATCAAGCCGCAGGTGGACAAGTACACGTTCCCCGACGGGCACAGCATCTTTGTGCTGGCCGAGGGTCGGTTGGTGAATCTGGGCTGCGCAACGGGTCATCCGAGCTTCGTGATGTCGAACAGCTTTGCCAACCAGACGCTGGCGCAGATTGACTTGTGGAAGAACAAGGACACCTACAAGGTGGACGTCTACGTGCTGCCCAAGAAACTGGACGAGGAAGTGGCGCGGCTGCATCTGGA
>CAZHOO010000124.1:0-2326 GCA_964533905.1 uncultured Occallatibacter sp.
GGGTTTACATCAGCCGCAGCGCATCCACATCGACGATCAGATTCCGCCGCGGCACATCATTTTCCGCCGCGTGCGCTAGCAGGCCGCGCAACGCTTCGTTCAACGCCTTTCGCGTCGCGCTCTTTAGAATCATGTGGAAGCGGTAGACGCCCTTGATGCGCGCAATCGGCGCCGTGCAGGGGCCGAGAACGCGGACACCCTCGATCGCGGCTTTTTGCAGATACTTGCCTAGCAGCGCCGACCACCCTGCCGCTTCTTCAAGCTTCTGCGATTGCACGAGCACGTTGGCCAGCGCGCCGAAAGGAGGATAGTGCATCCAGCGCCGGTACTTCAGCTCACGCTCGGCGAACGCTTTGTAGTCGTGCTTCATCGCCGCCAGAATCGCGTAGTGATCGGGATAGTAGGTCTGCACCACCACTCGCCCCGGCAAATCGCCGCGGCCAGCACGCCCGCTCACCTGGGTCATCAGTTGAAACACGCGCTCCGCCGCGCGAAAATCCGGCATCGAGAGCGCATGATCGCAACCCACCACGCCCACCAGCGTCACGCTGTGAATGTCGTGGCCCTTGGCGATCATCTGCGTGCCCACGAGCAGATTGATCTCGCCGGAATGGAGCCGTGCCAGCAGATGCTCCAGGTCGTAGCGCCCACGCACCGTGTCGCGATCCATGCGCCCGATGCGCGCGAAGGGAAAGATCTCCGTGAGCCGCTCCTCGCCCTGCTGCGACCCCGCGCCCAGGTAATACAAATGCTCGCTGTCGCACTTCGGACACCGCGCCGGAACCGTGCGCCTGTAGCCGCAGTAGTGGCACTCCAGCCGCTGGCCCGCACGCGCTTCGGCGCTGTCGTCGAGCTGCGTCTTGTGATGCGTCAGCGCGATGGCACAGTTCTGGCATTCCAGTTTTTCGCCGCACGAGCGGCACATCACTGCAAACGAGTAGCCTCGCCGGTTCAGCAGGATCAGCGCCTGCTCGCCGCGTTCGAGCGCCGCCTTCGTTTGTTCAACAAGCGACCGCGAGAAGAGCGCGTCCTTGCTCGTCTCCTTGAACTCGCTCCGCATGTCGACGAGTTCCACTTCCGGCAGCGGCCGATTCATCACGCGGTCGACGAGCTCGATGCGCCTGTACTTTCCCCGCTCCGCATTCTGCCAGCTCTCGAGCGAAGGCGTGGCCGAACCCATCACCACGACGGCTCCGGCCAGCTTGGCGCGCATCACGGCCACATCGCGCGCGTTGTAGCGGGGCGTCTCTTCCTGCTTGTAGCTCTGGTCGTGCTCCTCGTCGACAAGGATCAACCCCAGGTTCGGCGCCGGCGCAAAGATCGCCGAGCGCGTGCCCACCACAATCGGCGCATCGCCGCGGCGAATGCGTCGCCACTGCTCGCTGCGCTCCTCGGGTGTGAGCGCCGAATGCAGCAGCGCCACCTTTTGCCCGAACGCCCGATCGAGAAGCCCGGCCATCTGCGGCGTCAGCCCGATCTCGGGAACCAGCAGGATAGAAGTCAGTCCGCGGTCGAGCACCTTCTGCATCGCGGCCAGATAGACCGCCGTCTTTCCCGATCCTGTCACGCCGTAAAGCAGGAACGGGTGGAACGCCCCGATCGCGCCAGTAATCGTTCCGAGCGCCTCCGCTTGAGCCGGGTTCAAGCTAAACACTTCGGACGAAGGAGTGATCCCGCCCAGCCGAAACGCCTCCGGCCGCTCATCGATGCGCACCAGTCCGCGCCGCACCAGTGTTTGCAAAGTCGACGAAGGCAGCTCCCGCCGCCTCAACTCTGCCAGAGGCAGTTCACCGCCGCTCGCCGCGAGCTCCGCCAGGATCGCCTGCTGCTTCTCGGTCAGCGCCGGTAGTCGCCCATCGCCGGTCAGCACAGCAAACCGCTCCATCCTTCGCGCGTCGCGCTCGGCGGCTGCAGTCTCGCGCGCAATCCACTTCCTGCGGACCATGCCGGCCAAGAGCGGCAACGAAGCTGCCGTAGCCGTGCGCAGCGTGGACACCTTCACGGACTCGCCCCTGGCCAGCCTCTCTAGCACACGCCGCTCCATGTCCTGGTCTTCCTTCGAGAGCTTCCCTTTACGCTTCGGGTGCCCAACCCTCGCGACGCCTCTGTTTTTGTCGCTAGGGTGGGAAACTTCAGCGCCGGGTGCCCCAGGTCTCGATTTTGAGAACTGGGGATTCGTATCATCTCCATCTATCGCCGTTGCCAGCACATCGCGCCCGAGGTCCGTGATCCGGTAGTAAACCGTTCGCCGCACCTCGGCCGTAAGCGGCAACATCGCGCGCAGCACTTCGCCGAGCGGCGCCAGATAATACTGCGCGGTCCACTC
>CAZHOO010000124.1:2426-7112 GCA_964533905.1 uncultured Occallatibacter sp.
ACATCGCGCGCAGCACTTCGCCGAGCGGCGCCAGATAATACTGCGCGGTCCACTCCGCCAACTCCAAAAGGTGGTCGCTGAGAAGCGGCTCTTCATCGAGCACAGCTTCCAGATATTTCACCTCGACGTCCGCCGGAGGCTTGACATCAGTCGCCGTCACCACGCCGATCAGCTTCTCATTGCGGAAAGGCGCAATGACTCTCGACCCGCGTTGCGGCTCCTGCCCCACCCCCACGCCGTATGTAAATGTGTGGTCGAGCGGTACCGGCAACGCGACTTCGCAGTAAGCAGGCATGGGGGCAAGATTCAGTGTAGGGGATGCGGCAAGTTGGCGCGCCGATGAGCTCGCAGTCACGAGAAGCCGCGCTTATGCTTTCGCAGGCGCCTTCAGTCCCAGCTCTTTCATCGCGATTTGCAGATCGGCCCAGGCTTCCTTCTTCTGTCGCGGATCGCGAAGCAGGAAAGCCGGATGGTAGGTGACGATCAAGCTTGTCCCGCGAAACGCGTGCACGCGTCCGCGCAATCCTGCCAGCGGTTGCCTTTGGCCAAGAAGATAGGTTGCCGCCGTCGCGCCCAGCGCCACCAGAACCTGCGGCCGCACCGCGTCGATCTGCCGAAAGAGAAACGGCGAGCAGGTGTTGGCCTCATCGGGCTCTGGAGTGCGGTTGCCCGGCGGCCGGCACTTGACCACGTTGGCGATATAGCACTCTTCGCGCTTGAGACCCATCGCGGCGATCATGTTGTTCAGCAGTTGGCCCGCGCGGCCCACGAAAGGCAACCCCTGCGCGTCCTCATCGGCGCCGGGGCCTTCCCCCACAAACATCAGCCGCGCAGCGGGATTGCCCACGCCAAAAACGATCGTGTGCCGGCCTGTATGCAGCGCGCAGCGCGTGCAATCGCCAAGGTCCTCGCGAATCACTTCGAGTGTGGCAGCGCGCTCCTCAACTGGAACTGCGCCACCCACCTTCGGAGGCGCGGAAATAGCCTTGCGAGTCTTAATCGTTGATTCCTCTCGAGAGAAGTTCTCCTGTTGCGCCGCAGGCTCAGTCGCAGATTCAATCGCAGCTTGCAAAAGCCCTTCTCGTTCCGCCAGCTCTTCAGCCACGCTTCGGCCCAGTTTGGGATCATCGACCTCGTTGGCCGGCTCAACCTCTCTGCGGTAAAAGTCGGTGAGCCCCAGATCGCGGTAAAACCTCAACCGCTCGGCAAGAGCGTCGCGAGTTCCGGAATCGAGGGTACGCGGCAAGCAAATCACTCCACGATGAGCTGGCGGCGTCCCGCGCCGACGGGAATGCTCTCGTCCAGAACGCGATCCTGAACAGCTTGCCTGTTGTGCGCTTCCACTTCCCGCTTCTCATCGAGCTCCACAACCAAAGGCCGCGGGCGCCGGAAGCTGAGAATCTCATCGAGGATGCGGTCAGCCAACTGGCGCTTGGGCATTTGAAGCAGTTCCACGGCTGTGTCCCGCGTGAGGAATGTGGCCGCATTGGTATCGGCGTCAATGCCCACGCCATCGCCGGCCACATCATTCACCACAATCGCATCTGCGCCCTTCGCCAGCAGCTTGGCGCGCCCGTTCTCCATCCGATTCTCAGTTTCCGCGGCGAAGCCGATAATGAGCTGCCCCGGCCTTCGGCGGCGCACCACCTCGGCAAGAATGTCTTCAGTCGGAGCGAGCTCGAGCATCATTGGACCTGTGCGTTTGAGCTTTTGCGCCGAAACCGCGACTGGCCGATAGTCGGCCACAGCGGCGGCTTTGATCACAAGCGTGGCTTCCTGCATGCGGGCCAGTACCGAGTTCCGCATCTCGTCCGCAGTAATCACCTTCACCACTTCGCAGTGTGCGGGAGCTTGCAGTCCAGACGGCCCGCTGATGAGAATCACTCTTGCGCCGCGGCTGCGCGCGGCCTCAGCCAGCGCATAACCCATTTTGCCGCTGGAGCGGTTGCCAATAAAGCGCACCGGGTCGAGCGCCTCGCGCGTGCCGCCCGCAGTCACCAGCACCACTTCCCCGGCCAGATCGTGACGCCCGCCGAGCGCGGAAAAAACCGCCGACGCAATCGCCTCCGGCTCCGCCATGCGGCCCGTGCCAACCATGCCGCAGGCAAGTTCACCGGTTCCCGGCTCAATAATTGCCACACCGCGCTGCCGCAGTGTTTCAATGTTCGCCTGCGTAGCTTTGTGGTTCCACATATTCACGTTCATTGCCGGCGCAACCACCACGGGCGCAGTCGTTGCGAGATAGAGTGTGGACAAAAAATCGTCGGCGATGCCGTGCGCGAACTTCGCCAGAATGTTGGCCGTCGCGGGAGCGACAACCAGCGCATCGGCCCACTGCGCCTCAGCAATGTGGTCGATGCCGTTTTGCTCGGGAGCGGCCGCGCCTGAATCGCCCTCGTCCCATAAGCTGGTGATCACCTTGTAGCCTGTAAGCGCAGAAAACGTAAGCGGCTGCACAAACTTCTGCGCGGAGGCAGTCATTACCACATGCACTTCGACGGCCTGGCGCTGCAATGCGCGCACCAGCTCCGCTGCCTTATACGCAGCAATTCCGCCGGAGACGCCTACGATCGCTCTCATGTCTCGATTGTAGTGCAGGGGCGGTGAACGGTGAACGGCGGACGGTGAACCGTGCTCAGTGGCCCGTTTTCAAATGCGTAACACGCCAGTGTCAGTGCGATCCTCACGACGCGCAGTCGTCCGATTCCGTTCACCGGCCACCGATCACCGTCCACCGGGATCAGCTCAGCAGAATCGGAACCGCCGGACCCTCGACGAGAGGCTTTGTCACTTCAACCTCGCGTTTCACATAGGAGATCTTGCCGGCCTCGATTTCATCTTGCGCAATCCGGCATGCCTTGCTCGATCGAGTGGCGACCAGCGCCTGGGAACCGTTTTGTATCTGGCGCGCGCGGCGCGCGGCCACTAGAACCTTGCGGTAGTTCGAATCAAAACTGGTTTCAATCGTCATCGGGGTCATCTCCAAAGGGAAGCTGCTGCTGGCCAGAGTCTCCATCGATGCCGAAGGCCTCCAGCACAGGTTTGAGCCGCTCCTGCGAATTCGATTGCAGGCAGGCCGCGGCGACCTCCAAAACCCGGCGCGAGCGATACGCAATGACCTCACCATTGCGATAGTAGCGTTCCGATAACACAATGGCTTCCAATTGCGCTACCGCCCGGTCCAGAACATCATTGACCAGAATATAGCCGTATTGGCGATAATTCTCAATCTCGCTGCGTGCCTCGCTGAGCCGGCGATAAACTTCCTCTTCGTCCACGACGCCCTCGGCGCGGCTGCGGTTGCGCAGGCGCGTACGCAAGACCTTGGGGTTAGGAGGCAGTACGAAGATACCAACGGCCTCCGGCATTTTGGCGCGCACTTGCGAGGCGCCCTGCACGTCGATGTCCAGCATCAAGTCGTGACCAGCCTCCAGGGCATCATCCAGCGACTGCCGGGCCGTGCCGTAGAAGTGGCCGAAGACCTCAGCATATTCGAGGAACAATCCTTCATTCACCATGCGCAAAAACTCGTCGCGAGTGGTGAAGTTGTACTCGCGCCCGTTCTCTTCCGAGCCCCGCGGCGCGCGCGTCGTCCAGGAGATGGCAAAGTCGACACCGCTCACTTGCTTGCGCAGTTCGCTCACCAACGTGCTCTTCCCCGAACCAGATGGCGCCGAGATGATAAATAGGATTCCTGCCACGTTTGTCTTTCGTCTCCTCTAAAAACTGAGCTATTGGCTGTTAGCCTTTAGCTTCATCTTCGCCCGAGCCAAACCGTTAGATCTCCTCTTAGAGAAGATAAGAGCTAACGGCTAATGGCTGACAGCTTGCTTCACTCCACGTTCTGCACCTGCTCGCGGGCCTTTTCGATCTCCGCTTTCATCGCCAGCCCCAACTCGGTGATGCGTGTTCCCTTCCCGCTCACACCGGCGGTTTTAGAAAGCAGCGTGTTGGCCTCGCGGTTCATCTCCTGCAGCAGGAAGTCGAGCTTCTTTCCGGCCTCGCCTCCCATGCTCAGCACTTCGCGGAAATGTTCGATATGCGTCGTCATGCGGGCCAGTTCCTCGCTGATGTCGCTCCGCTCCACAAGAACGGCAACTTCTTCCAGCACCCGTTGCTGGCTGAAGTCCGGCCCCACGGCGGCGGTGAGTCGTTGCGTAAGGCGGTCCTGGCTGCGCTGCTCAATCTCCGGCCGAAGCTCAGCAATGCTGGCAGTCGCAGCGGCCAGCCGGTCGAGTGTGCCGCGCAGAATCGCCTCGAGCGCTTCACCCTCGCGCGCACGCATGGCTTTCAATTGTTCCAGCAAGGGAACCGTCTGTTCCAGCACGCTGGCAGCCAGCGCACTCAGGTCGGTGTTGTTGCGATCCTCTGTCTGCAGCGCTCCGGGCAGTCGCAACGCCACGTTCAGATCCGGCTCACCCTTCAAGTGATGCTCGCGGCGCGCGGCGTCGAAAGCCGTCAGATAACCTGCAATCAGTTCGCGATTGTAGCCCGCCTTTGCTTGCGTGGCGCGATCGACTGACAAAGTCAAATCCACGTGACCACGAATCAGGTTCTCCTTCAGCACGCGGCGCAAATCCATCTCCGCCGCGTCGAGGCCCGTCGGCAAACGGAATTGCAGATCGAGAAATCGATGATTCACGCTCTTCGCGGTGAGCGTGTAGCTCAGCTGCTCCTCGCCGCCCA
>CAZHOO010000125.1:0-6863 GCA_964533905.1 uncultured Occallatibacter sp.
ACCTTGTTCTTGACGATCTTGACCTTGGTGCGCGAGCCGACCACGGTGTCGCCTTCTTTGACGGCGGCGATGCGGCGGATATCGATGCGGACGGATGAATAGAATTTGAGCGCTCGGCCGCCGGTAGTGGTTTCAGGGTTGCCGAACATGACGCCGATTTTTTCGCGGATCTGATTAATGAAGATGAGAGCGGTGCGGGATTTGGAAACCGTGCCGGTGAGCTTGCGCAGCGCCTGCGACATAAGACGCGCCTGGAGGCCCATATGCGAGTCGCCCATTTCACCGTCGAGCTCGGCCTTGGGAACGAGCGCGGCTACGGAGTCGACAACCAGAACGTCTATCGCGCCGGAGCGGACGAGAGCTTCGGTGATTTCCAGAGCCTGTTCACCGGAATCCGGCTGCGAGACGAGAAGATTGTCGACGTCGACGCCGAGCTTCTTGGCGTAGCCGGGATCGAGGGCGTGCTCGGCATCGACAAAAGCCGCCAAGCCGCCGGCGCGCTGCGCTTCGGCAATGATCTGCAAGGTGATGGTGGTTTTGCCCGACGACTCGGGGCCAAAGATCTCCGAAACGCGACCGCGGGGAACACCACCCACACCGAGCGCTGCGTCGAAGCTGATCGAGCCGGTTGAGATGACGGCTATGGGCAGCAGCGCCTCACGGGAGCCGAGGCGCACAATCGAGCCTTTTCCGAACTGTTTTTCAATCTGTGCAAGAGCGAGTTCAACTGCTTTGGCGCGGTCGTCGACGACGGGCATTGGGAGGGCTCCTGAAAAAAGTGCTCGCCCATCGGGTCTCATGCTGTCTGAGTCAAGCTTTTCAGGCAGGAAACGGCGAGGAGCGGGATTGGATTCGAGGGGATTGTAGCAGGATGAAACACTGAAAGACAGGGAAAAATAGCGAACAAAGAGAGAAAATAGTGGGTCCGAACGAGGAGGTGTGCTGATAGTCACAATCAAAACCCTTCAGTTGCACAGGTTTAGTGGCAGTGCATCGAAACTGCATGTGCGCATCAAAATCTAGAAATAGCATTATATTTTGCCAATTGCATCTTATGCGAAAATGATGCAAAATGGGAGGATGAGAACCACGATCTCGCTCGACGACGAAACCCATGAATACGCAGCCTACTATGCCCGTTCGCGCGGGCTCAGTTTGAGCGCCGCCATTGACGAGCTGATCCGAAAGGCGCAAACCGGGCCAGCACCCAAGCCAGAGATTCAAATTGGTCCAGCTGGCCTGCCGATGTTTCCTCCCACCGGAAGAACGATCACGGCCGAAATGGTGAAGAAGCTTGAGGAGGAAGAGTTTGACCCGAAGAACTTTGCTTGATGTGAATGTCGTCATCGCCCTCGTGGAACCCGGGCACGCGTTCTTTCAGAAGGCACAGGACTGGTTCAAATCGTCGGGAAAGGACAATTGGGGTCTTTGCCCGCTCACCGAAATCGGATTCATCAGGATCACAACCAATCCGTCTTTTTATCCCGGCCCACGGACTCACGAGGAAGCAAGTTCCATTCTGACGGAACTCGCAAACCGCCCCGGCTACCGCTATTGGCCGCTAACAGACAGTTGGGCTACTGTCACTGCAAGATTCGCTTCGCGCATCGCCGGCCATCAACAAGTGACCGATGCGTATCTGCTGGGTCTGGCGATCAAGGAAGACGGCGTGTTGGTCACGTTCGATCGCGGGCTCAAGTACTTGGCCGGGCCAGAGTTCCTTCGGAATCTTCTGGTTCTTGAGTAAGTCTGATCCGGCGGCTGAACCTCTGAACCCAGACCTCAACGAAGCAGTCCCTACCGGAAATTAACCCAAACCAGCTAGCTCCCGGCCGTTTGAGAGGAATTTGTCGTCTTTATATTGACTTCACATATTCTTTATGGTTCGCTCATATCAGCGGGTCTTTTGATGACCGCCGCCCCGAATGCAGGTCGCTTGCACAGAATAGCGAAATAGCGAAGGCATCGAAGGAAGGCAGGCGAACCATGAACAACCTTGATCGGTTCCTCGAGTACCTTGTGGTTGCCGTATTCATGTGCGTCGGATTTGCGCGGATTGTGAAGTATCGGCGCAGGCCAAAACCGCTTGGGGCGCAGTCGGCTGGTCTGCCGTTCGGGCTGCCGTATGGGGCGCTTCTGGTCGTCGGCGTGTTTCAGGTTGCGGCCGCTCTAGCCCTGGTTGCGCCAGGCGCCACCTTTGCCGCCGTGGCACCGTGGGCGGCTGCGGGCCTCGCATTCGTTACGCTATATGGCGCTCTCTACCACATGCGGCGACATGAGACATTCGTGCCGAATGCCACGCTGTTTCTTCTTGTGCTTCTGGTGGCCGTCGGACGTTGGATGTAGCGGAAAGTATCTTCTCAACACCCGGACTGACGTGAGTCTGTTGGGTCAGACTGTGTAGGCGCCCACCCGGGTTTCCTTCCCGGTGAGCGCGTCACATTTGCGATCGAGGACCTCGTACTCCCCATCGTGATCTTTGCGGAAGAAGCGAAACGCCTGTTCGCTCGTCCATCGATCGATAGTCAGGTAATTCCCCGGAACATAAGCGTCGCGGAGCAATTCGGTCCCCAGATACTCCGGCGAGGTTCGAAAAAGCTGCGCCCAGGCTCCATCAGCCCCGTAAGCGGCCTCAAAGCCAGCCACCTTGTCCTCGGCAATCTCAAACTGCCAGACCACAACGAACATGCGAACCTCAATGGTGCCTTAATGGTAGCGCAGCGGGTGAGAAGGAAAAACCTCGACTGGAGGCACCCGTCTCAGCCGGCGGTAGCTTGGTCTTACATTGCGATATAGCGTCTCTTTTTCGGGCGCATACTGATCATGGCTCGTTGTATGAAGGAGTAACCTTCCCCTTAGGCCTCCTTTTTGCCGCTGCGGCCGCTCGACTTGCACGACAATTGATGTGGATGTTCATCGAGGCTTCCTGACGCATGGTCTTTTGACTCGCGCGCCGCGTAGCATGCGGCGATCCTATTGGCTCCGGAAGGAGCAGGCCACGAACGCGGCAGGCTCGCTCCCCGCGCACTCCAGCGCAGACGACGCAAACTGAAAAGATTGAACTGACAAGATTGAACCAGGATTGAAAACCAGGATTCAATGTGAGGGAACTATGAAAGCTCGCTATCCAGGCATTCGCGTTACCGCCAACGGGAATCAGCTCGTCAGCTACCACACTGAGACGCGCATCGCCGACGCCGGCGTGTTCTACCCGATCACTCCCTCCACTGAAGGCGGAGAGTTGTTTCAGCAGGCGTATGCCGAAGGCAAGCTGAATGTGTTTGGGTCGAACACCATCGCCATCGAGGCCGAGGGCGAGCACGCGGCCCAGGGCGGCGCGATTGCGCACTCTGTGTGCGGCAAGCGCGTGGTCAACTTCACCTCGGGTCAGGGAGTGGTTTACGGCGTGGAGCAGTACTACCACGCGCCGGGCAAGGCGTCGACCATGGTGCTGGAGGTTGGCGCTCGCGCGCTGACCAAGCACGCTCTCAACGTTCACTGCGGCCACGACGACATTTATGGAGCGCTCGACACCGGATGGATCATGATCTTCGGCAAGGACGCGCAGCAGGCCGCCGACCAGGCGCTGATTTTGCGCCGGGTGACAGAGCTCTCGCTTACGCCGGGCATGAACATCATGGACGGTTTCCTGACGACGCACCTGGAGCGCACGTTTTACAAGCATGAATCGGAGCTGATCCGCGAGTATCTTGGCGCCCCGGATGACATCATTGACTGCCCAACCGAGGCGCAGCGCGTTCTGTTTGGGCCCACGCGCCGCCGCGTGCCAAAGATGATGGATCTGACCAACCCCATCCTGTTGGGCCCGGTGCAGAACCAGGAACACTACATGCAGGGGATCGTGGCGCGGCGCAATAACTTTGCCGAGCCGATTCTCGCGTTTCTTGAAGCTGCCTATAAGGATTTCGGCGATCTCACGGGTCGTCGCTATGGGCTCGTCAGCGAATACAAGACCAACGACGCGGATACGGTTTTCGTTTCGCTTGGGTCCGCGGCGGAAAATATCGAGGCTGCGGTTGACTACCTGCGGCAAACCCGCAATTCCAGCGTCGGCTCCATCCATGTCAACGTGATTCGCCCCTTCCCCGAGGCCGCGCTTGTGGCGGCGCTCAAGGGCAAGAAGAACGTGATCATTCTCGAACGTACCGACGAAGCGCTTTCCGGAGACAATCCCCTTGGGCGCGACATTCGCACGGCGTTCTCGAAAGCATTGCAGGGAACAGAGGGCTTGCCGTCAATCACGCTTGCCGAGGTTCCGCGCTTCATTGGCGGTAGCTACGGGCTGGGCTCGCGCGACTTCCGTCCCGAGCACATTATTGGAGCCTTCGAGTTCGCCACGGCCGGTCGCGCGCGCAAAGATGGCAAGACGGCAGAAGACGACGTCAACTTTATCGTTCTTGGCATCGACCATCCTTACTCCGTTGTTGCCGACGAGACGCCGTCTCTGTTGCCTGATGGCGCGGTTGCCGTTCGCTTCCACTCCATTGGCGGCTGGGGCGCAATCACAACCGGTAAAAACCTGGGCGCCATTCTGGGCGACCTGAACGATCTGCTCTTTGAGCGCGACGGATTGAAGGACGATCTTGGTAATCCCAAGGAAGTGATTCACGTCAGCGCCAACCCCAAGTACGGATCCGAGAAGAAGGGCGCGCCGACCAGCTATTTTATGGTCGCCGCCAAGGACCGCATTCGCGTGAATTGCGATCTTCGCCACGTGACCGTTGTTCTGTGTTGCGATCCCAAGGCATTTACGCACACCAATCCGCTGGATGGGATGCAGGAAGGCGGAAGCCTGGTGTGGGAGTCTGACGTGGATGGCGAACACGCTTGGAAGAATCTGCCCATCTGGGCGCGCCAGCAGATCATCAAGAAAAAGATTCGCGTGTTCACACTGCCCGGTTTCGAAATCGCGCGCAAAGCCACGGACCGCGCCGATTTGCAGCTGCGTATGCAAGGCAACGCGTTTCTGGGCGCGTTTTTCGCCGTCAGCCCCATGCTCGAGGAGTTCGGCATTACGCGGGAGCAGTACCGCGACGTTGTTATGAAGCAGTACGTCAAGAAGTTCGGCAAGCTGGGCGACGCGGTTGTGCAGTCGAACATGGAAGTGATGACGCAAGGCTTCGAGCGAGTGAAAGAGATCGCCATCGGCGACGTCGCAGCAGCCGATCACTCCAGCCTCCGCGGCCAGGCGCTCTTGCCGATCCTGGCGCAGGCGCCGGCTTTTGTTGAGGTGGGCGCGGATGTCGTTCCGGGGATGCGCCGCAGCACCCCGCCTCCCGCGGGACAAGGGCCTCGGACGCCGGTTTCTTCGATCAATGTTTTCGACGCGGAGTTCCGCTCGAACTTTGGATACAACCAGCCGGCCACGCCGCTTTCGGCAATGGGCGTGATTGCCGCCGGGACGGGCGACACAGCTTCAAAGTACGTTGCACGGCGCGAGACCCCGCTTTACATTGCGGAAAACTGTACCCAGTGCATGGAGTGCATCTCGGTTTGCCCGGATACCGCCCTGCCCAATTGCTCGCAGGACCTGAGCACGCTCTTGGGAACCGCGGTCACGCGCTACGTGGCCGATCCAGTGGAGCGCAGAAAGATGCTCGACAAGTTGCCCGAGATCGACAAGCTCACACGCCAGCGGATGCTGGCTGAGATCAAGACCGGCACGCCTCTTCCGACCATCATTCGCGAGGTCACGGAATCCGTCGACGGATTCTCGGCCGAAGCCAAGGCACAGTTCTTCGCGATCGTCGACAAAGTGCCAATGGCCTATCAGAAGGTGAATGCCATCTTCTCGTCTCCCGAGCGCAAGACGCCCGGTTCCGGCGGAATCTTCTCGATTTTTGTGAGCGACCTGTGCAAAGGCTGCGCGGCCTGCGTCACGGCCTGCGGCGACCACATGGCGTTGAAGATGGTGCAGGAGACCGAAGAGGTGAACGCCGAGCACGAAACTGGCACGGCCTTCCTGAACCTGCTGCCCGATACCGCGCAAAAGTTCCTGGGTCTCTATAACGGCGCCAATCCTGCCGACTCGAAGACCGCCACGCTGCGCAATATGCTCATGGTGCGAACCAACTACGACGCGCTGGTTGCGGGCGATGGCGCCTGCGCGGGCTGCGGCGAAAAGAGCGTGCTGCGATCGATTGCTGCCGTCACCGAGGCGTACATGCGCCCCGTCTACCACGCCAAGAGCGACCGCTTTGTTGCGAAGGCCGGTAATTTGGAGAAGACCGGCGCGGCAAAGCTGGCTGCCATAAAGGAAAGCTGCCCGGAGGATTACGTGCGGCTGCGGCAGGCCATCGCCCACCTTGTGATGGGCCTTGGCGGCGAAGACACGACGGACACGAAGGCACGCATTGCGGCCTACGAAGCTGAGCACGGTGAAATCACTGATGCGCAGTTGGCCGAGGCCATCGCCGCGGTGCTGCTGACCGAGGCTTTCAACCATAAGAACCTGCAGCCCATCGACGGACGACTGGCCAACGGCATGAGCGTGATGGCCATGGCCGCGCACACGGGCTGCAACACCGTTTATGGATCGACCGCGCCGAACAATCCGCATCCGTATCCGTGGATGAATTCGCTCTTCCAGGATGGCGTGACGGTTGGCTGGCTCATGGGCGAGAGCTTCATCGTCGATCACTCGCGCCGCTCCGTCATACCCGAGCGGCTGGCCGACATTCTGCTCACGCGCGAGGTTGGAGCTCCCGCGGAGAATTCCTTGTCTGCGGGGTCGGAATCGAAGTGGTTCAGCGCCGAGGAGTATTACCACTTAACGCACTTTACTGATGCGCTCATGACCGATCAGGAGATTGTCGAGCTGCCCAAGGTCTGGGTGGTGGGCG
>CAZHOO010000126.1:0-6750 GCA_964533905.1 uncultured Occallatibacter sp.
GGATTGGCCACTTCAATACGGACCTTCGCGGTGCGGATACTCGGATCGAGAATCGGGCCGATATTGCTGATCGTGCCCTTGAGAACTTTGTCCGGATAGGCGTTCAACTTGATGTCGGCGGGTTCTCCGACACGCACGTTGGCCATATCGTTTTCGTAGACGTCACAGACGATCCACACCGTGTTCAGGTCGGAAACCGTAAATGGATTCGGCGTATTGTAGGCCTGCACGGACGCTCCGATCGTCACTTCCTGATCGGTGATCACGCCGGAAACCGGGGCGAGGATATCGACGATTCCCTTCGGATCGGTGGGATCGCTGCCGAGCAGGTGAAGATGCTCTGTCGCGGTATCGAGGGTGGTCTTGGCGTCATCCTCGCTGTCTTCCGCGACCTCGAGGTCTTGCTGAGCGATGGCCCCGTGTTGGTATAGATCCTTTGCTCGATCCAATTGCTTTCGCGCGAGGAACTCATCCGAGACGGCCTTCCGGTAGGCGTCGAAGCCTCCCGAAATATCGTCGCTGCGAACTCGCAGCAAAAGTTGGCCCTTTCTCACTGTGTCGCCCAGGCGCGCGCGAACGTCCACAACGCGGCCGGAGGCAAGCGAGATCACCGGAACAGTTCGCGAGATGTCCGGAAACACAGTGCCGGTCACGAACATTTGCGATGGGGCCTGGTATTCGGTCGCCGCTACGATCGGATACAACTCCGGATGCTCGACAGCGAAAAAGGATGGATCCACTCCGGAAATCACGTTAGCCGGTGGCGGCGCCTCTGCTGCGGCATCAGCCGTCTTACTCTTGCAGCCACTCATTGTGAGACATGCCGCAAGCGCTATCGGCACAATGGCAAGTTTCATCGATTTGCGTTTCATTGAGTGCCCTCGTGTTCTAAGGCAAGGTTCATTTCGCCGGCCTATGAAACCACATGCAGGTGCAGAAAACTATCCCGTCCGCAGGTGAAAACAACGGGGGTAGGTTCGCTTCGTATACAACCATTGCGCAATGAATCGTGCTTAAGTTGCGGGCTGCGGATCAGCCGGCAGATTCGGCAGGAGGATGCAATTGATCAGGCTGCGGGAGGAGGCCGGTTCAGGATGGAGTTTGTGGCAGGAACTTTCAATGCCGGCGCAAGGAGATTGGCCAGTACGGTGGAATCAGTTGAGTCAAAAGAAGGGACCGCAAAGAATAGCGCAGTCAGGTCCGCGACCGGTTGAAGCGGGGCGTGCACATGCGTGCCCAATTCATCCTCGCGCTGCTGGAAACAGCGTGTCTCGGCCGGATTCTGCGCCATCGCCATGTCGTCGTAAATCGTGATCACGACAAACATGCTGATGAGAACCAACGTCAAGGCAATGAACTGCACCGCACGTCTTGGGCCCTGGCGCCGAGCATGGTGCACCCATAGCCAGCACATCACTGTGGCAAGCGCCATCCAGCCGAGATTGAGGGCCAACTCCATCAGTGATTGCCTTTCCGTGCCACTCTCATTCAGGCGAACACGGTCGGCGTCTTGCTTGCTGTGTTCGTCAAAGCCTTGACCTTTTCATTCGTTGTTCTTCAGCACCATTCCAACTTGTGGGCCGTGAGCAGCACATAAACGAATCGTAGGTTGTTCATAAGTTCGGTGCTCTTATCCAAGTCGTGACTTATGTGCTGGTAAGTACCCGCCGCGAGGAAGTTACTGACGCAGCTGAACAGCGCCGGAATTGCTTCAATCTCCGGCGCTGCTCCACGGACGAATTTGGGGCTCACCGCACCTTGTGGCGAACCCCTGGCAGTTAAAACCGCACCATGATTGCGCCGGTGACGACCGTCTGATTAGTCCGCAAATCGGGCCACCAGATTGAGGTGGTGTCTGGCCCGGCTCCGGTCCCGCTTCCCAGATTGAAGCAGGCGGATTCCGCCGCGGCGAGATTTCCATACGTGAAGCCCGAAGGGGCCCCGCTCGCGCAGGCATACTGTGATGGAGCGCCGTTGTTGCCGCCGGGAGGCGTGATGCCGCGACGACCACTCCAGTAGGGCGTGTCGGAATAACGGTAGCCAGTCTCGAGCCGCATGGTGATGAACTGGCTAGGCATGTAGTCGAAGGTGATCGTGCCGTCGTGCATTTGCGCCCGATCGCCCGCGTTCTCGGTATAGTACGGGGAACCGCTGATGGCATTGGCGCCATTGATAGGCGGCAGCAGCGTCAAGTAACGGCCTGGGTTGTTCATTTCGCCGCCCCCGAGAGTGACTGCATAGAGATTCTTGTCAAACCAGAAGCGGAGATAGCTCATCCATCCGATAAACATCTGCTTGGGTTTGCCATTGTGGCTGTTGTGGCAGTTCACGCCACCCGTGTAGGAGTCGGCTGTGCCCATCTCAGGCGAGAGCCCTTTGGGGTTGTAGTATCCGACAGCCGGACCGCCGCCGTATTCGCACCCGGCATCGCCGGTGATCGTCCAGGCGATCTGATCGAGCGTTTTGCTGGGATTGTTGTAGAACCTCTGCTGCACGCTGTAATCGGCGTGGACGCGCGAGCGTCCAGGATAACCGGCGTCGTCTTCACCCATTCCGTAGTCGTTGAAAACGACGTCGGTATTTGGGTTGGGGCGCCAGAGGATCTGTCCGCCTAACCCACCGTGGCCGTTGTAGCGGGCATAAGACTGCCAGCCGTTGATAATCCATGGTTCGATCTTCAGCTTCGTCGTCGGGAAATACTGGATGCGAATTCCGTTGAAGAACCAAGGAGTATTCGAGGATACGAACGAAGGCTGATAGGTCCAGTTATCGAAGTTGTAGTAACTGAACAGGCCAATATAAGAGACGAAGATTCCGCCGTCCAGGTTCAGGCCGTGCGCCACATCCCAGTGATAGCCGCCCCAGGCCTCGGAGACGTACCTGTAGGCGTTGGCAAGATCCCACTGGCCCCGGTTCGGGCTGCCGTCGTTGCGGGGGGTGGTAGTGGCAAACATTCCATACATGGTTAGAAATCTTCCCCGGACGTTGTCGATGCGGATATCACCGCCGAAGCTCAGCTGCTCGACCTGAATTTCATCGGAGCGGAAGGTCTCTGTCGAGCCTCCAAGCGAGTCGTCCTCGGGGTGGTTGAGATCCAGCGTGTAATTCACATCGGCGCGAAACTCCGGCGTGAAGTACTTGGTGGCCATGGGGCTGTCAGTCGCGTGTCCATTGCTGTTCAGCCAGGTCCAGTCGCCGGGAAATGGCGCTTCCTTGGTGAGTCTCTCCGCGCTGATTTCAGGAGGAGCCGGCGTTGCGGCCTGCATGGCAGGGATCAGTCGAAACGGAGGCGTCGCGGGACTTGGCGTTGCACCGCCTCCAGCGATCAACTCTTTCTCGGCGGCCTTGATGGCCGAGGTATCGGCGCTATCGGCCAGCGCCCGCGCCTTTTCTTCCTGTACCTCGTTCTCCAGTTGGTCGATCCGGCTCTTGAGCGCGTCAATCTCCTGTGTCACGGTTGGTTGCAACTCAGGTTGGGCCGCACTCGCTGAACTGTGCGTTGTGTCTCCGCCTGGATTCGGGGTTGCCGGCGGCTCTACGCGTGCTGTATCGCCGGGCTGAGACGCGGTGCTCTGCGCAAAGCCCGCGGATGTCATACCAACAGCAAGCGCCGTCAGCGTCATGGCTTTCCAAAGGATGATTCTCATGATGACCTCTCGCTTTCGTCTGGAGTGAAGTATGTTTTCGCCGATTTGTGTTCCCACCGATTCGAGTAACAAAGTCGCCTCGCGGGCCACCAGGAAACCGTGCCCAATCAGCGGCAATGGTCCCCGCGCCCTGGTCGTTGTGTCCAGCATTCGAACTGCTCCAGAACAGAGCTCATTGCAACGCACAGCCTGTAAGGAGCACCTAAACCATTTGTTTGATTTCCATAAGTGCAGCGGAGCAGCAGCGGATCAAACGCCAACAGTATTGTGTGGTCGTAGACACACGAATCATGGGATGAGCGCACACGCATGTCAGCTCACCGACGGGAAATGAGAAGGCTGCTTGTTTGTTGTTACAAAGACCCTGGCGCGGCGGCACAGATCAACGCCGCCAGTAAAAAGAGTGAAGACAGCAATGCTGCATTCAGCATCGAAGTCATCGCATCAAGAAGGCATGAACAAAAAAAGAATCTTTTGTAAGGTATCGCCCCGTCATTTTGAGATCGATGAATCGTTTGAGCCTTTAGACCCGATCGGCTTCATCTTCAATGCCCGGAAATTTCATTGCCAAGGTAAAGGACAAATAACTGCGTAATGAACTCCGACCCTTCTTGATTGTCCGGTCCGGGGAGATCGTCAATGCGCGCTCGTGCCTATGTTTGTCCAGTCGCGCTGAGATGATGCGGCTAACTAGCTCGGCATGGTCGCCGTCCCACGGCATTTCGCGCTCCATCGCACTTTGTTTTGTTCCGCTAAATCAGGCCGCCCGCGGAGCTTTCAAGGAATGGAGGAGCCGATGGCCTGATGCAAAGCGGTTGCCCGCGGAGGCGTTAGACGCGAAGGTAGGGCTCTTTCGCGCAAAAGCTTGAGTGCGGAATTCTAAAGCGCAGAATTAAATCGGAGTCCCTACAAATCCCGCACAGTCGCCACCGATTTCCAAGTATGGATTCTGTAATTCGGTGATTTTAATGGTAGGGACGAGCAGATTCGAACTGCCGCCCCCTCGCAACCCAAATGGAAACGACTCCCGATTGTGCGGTTTCTTGTCCGAAAACCGCGACTCCGCAGTCCTCGGAATTCGGTTCTGAGCGGGTCGCGTCACATCCGCGTCACGGCCCGGCGCCGGCGATGGCAGCTACGCTTCGCCCGCCGTAACTCTAACTGAAGCTGGCTGCAGGTCAGACCAAACCTAAAGCCTCAGCACGATTTTTCAGTTCAATAAGTCTCCACGACTGCTTTTCCGATGGAGCCTTACATGCTCATAGGCCGCTGAACCCTACTTCTTAAGCCACCGAGAAATGCGGTACTTTAGTTTCCACCAACCCGGCTCCGCACTACTTGCCTGGCTCAGAATGAATTAAACTGGCATCGATTCCAGAGCGTTGCGCGAACGGCTTTAGTGTCTTTTTCGGGTCGTGTTGTCACGCGGCATAGGTCAACCCATTCACGAGTAATGTTCATCATTCTCGCCGCAAATTCTCGGTTGAAGTGTAGATAGCGGCTATCACAATAGCAAGAGATGTGGAACAACTAAACGTTAATGAGAGTGCGGCGGACACAATTTATCTAGATATGGCTGGTGTATTCAGATGACAAATTCTGTCTCTCAGGATAGAAGAAATAACTTTGGATTCCTGAGGCTGTTGTTTGCCACACTCGTCATTCTATCTCACTCCCCTGAAATGATTGATGGGAATCGTTCCCGGGAGATACTCACTCGGTTTTTCGGCTCAATGTCTTTTGGCGAAGTTGGAGTGGACGGCTTCTTTCTCGTCAGCGGTTACCTGATAACGCTGAGCCTTCTTCAATCGAAATCAAATCCTGAATATCTACTTAAGCGCGTCCTGCGTATCTATCCGGGATATGTAGCTGCTTATCTCCTTTCGCTTTTTGTCGTCGGTTGTTTGGCTGGCGGGACAGTAGCCGATTTACACTCAGTGCTGCATTTTAAGCTGCTCGAACACCTGTTGTTTCTGGATAAACCTGAACTCGCCTCCGCATTCCAGAATTTGCCCAAGCCCTATTTAAGCGGCACGATGTGGAGCCTGTCCTACGAATTTCGTTGCTACTGCGTCCTGATGATCCTTGGGGCTTCGGGCGTGCTTCGAAGCAGAAAAGTCGTCTTGGTGATCACCGCGATCCTGTTGCAAGCGCTTGTCTGTATTCATTTGAACCCTGTCTTCATCCATGACATCGGTATTTCGATTGCGCCTGCGCTCCTTCATCTCATGGGCGATCCAATGCTTGATATTCGATGCTGTACATTGTTCTTTTGCGGTAGTTGTTTCTTCCTGTTTTCAGACAAGATCATTTTTCGATCGAGCGGCGCCATTGTCGCTTTCGCTGTGCTTTTAAACTTTATGTTTGCATTTCAGTTCGCCGAAGCGGCGTACGCGGTTTTGGGCGGTTATATTCTGTTTTGGTTCGCTCTTTCCGTTAAATCAGACCTAATTGCGCGCGTAGGTGCCCGGAACGATCTTTCCTATGGCATCTACCTTTACGCTTGGCCAATTCAGAACCTTGTAATCCTGCATTTTCGCCACATTTCACCCTGGCTTCTTTTTCTCATTTCATTGCCCTTAGCCGCGGCTCTTGCATTTGCGAGTTGGGTTTGTGTGGAAAGACCATTCCTAAGGTTAAAAGGTCGCCTGACATTTGTGAATATGAAAGCTGCGTTCACGCGGACCACGTCGCATGATATTGCTGGAATAACAAACAAGGTATCCGCGTTCGGACGCGAGCAGATACGCGAGCTTCGCTAGCGCAAAGTCGATGAACGCGGTTGGGAACCGCGGATCGTCTAGTGGGCATCATGCGCCGATGATTCATTCGATCTAATCCACTCAATATCGTTGAAGACAAGAATATTCTTGCAATTCCATGAATGATTGAATGGGACAGCATTGAGGGCGCCAGAACACCCTTGGCGAGCCAAGCAGAAAGCGGTGGCCGCGCTCGACAATGGCACAGTTACGTCATAATCGACAAAATGGAAAGCCCCTCCCGAAGAGCGGAGGAGGCAACAACTCAGAGAAATGGAATGTCGAAGAATTGGTCGGGACGGGCAGATTCGAACTGCCGACCCCTCGCACCCCAAGCGAGT
>CAZHOO010000127.1:0-6742 GCA_964533905.1 uncultured Occallatibacter sp.
AGCGTCGAACTCGCCGACAGCTTTCTCGCCCGCCTCGACTTCGACGCCGAGGAACGCGACGCCGTCCTCAAGCTCATCCGGCTGCATCTCGATATGTCGCAGGCCATGCGCCGCGATATCTTCGACCTCGACAACGTCCGCGGCTTTGCCGACAAAATCGGCAGCCCGCAGCTCCTCAAGATGCTCACGCTCATGACCTTCGCTGACATCAAGGCCGTCAACCCCGACGCCCTCACTCCCTGGAAGGCCGAGAACCTTTGGCAGTTCTACATGTCCACGTCCAACTTCATGGATCGCTCCGTCGACGAAGCGCGCTATCACGCCGCCATCGATCCCACGCTCCTCAACCGCATCCGCTCCATGGTTCCCGCCGCGCAGCACGACGCGCTCAAGCAGTTTCTCGAGGGCCTTCCCCAGCGCTATCTGCAAACCCGCCTGCCCGAGCAGATTCGCAATCACTTCCTCATGGCGCTCGATCTCGACAAAGACAATGTTCAGCTCGATCTCCGCCCCAGCCGTCAGCTCTACGACCTTACCGTCATCACCCGCGACCGCACCCGGCTATTTGCAGATATGGCCGGCGTCCTTGCCGCATGGGGCATGAACATCGTCCGCGCAGGCGCCTACTCCAACGATGCCGGCGTCATTGTCGACAGCTTTCAGTTCACTGATCTCTTCCGCACCCTCGAGCTCAACCCCACCGAGAAGGACCGCTTTCTCGCCAACGTCCATGAAGTCGTCGCCCAGAAGGTTTCCGTCGAGCAATTGCTCAACGCGCGCCGCCATTTGAACCACCCCGGCAACTACAAGCTCGACGTCGCCACCAAGCTCGAGTTCGACTCCGAATCCTCGTCGCACTCCACGCTTCTGCAGGTCGTCGCGCAAGACATGCCCGGCCTGCTCCGCCAGATCGCCCTCACCTTCGGCGCGCATCAGTGCAACATCAAGGTCGCGCTCATCGATACGGAAGGCGAAACCGCCATCGACGTCTTCTACCTCACCAGCCACGACCAGAAACTCACGCCCGACGCCCAGCAATCCCTCGCCAAAGACCTCACCGCCGCCCTCGACACCATGCGCTCCCCGGCGTAGTCGCAACCACAACCCAGCAACATTGCTTTGTCATCTTGAGCGAGTCGCCGCAGCGCGAGTCGAAGGACCTGTATTTGTCTGTTCTCTCTTCACCCATCACAAGATCTGGGTGCCCCATGTTGCGAGTGGGGCACAAGTACCATAAAACGAACAGCATAAGACATTCGCTGAAGTTTTTGTGCTAGTTTTGTGCTACACCATCACGACGACAATTCCGATGAATGACCCGTTACCAACAGAACTAACCCAAGGTGCGATTCTCCGCGATAAAGAATATGCGTGGGAGTTGTCAGATTTACCGCAGGCCCTGCAGCGTGCGCCCGCTTTGGGATACGCTTGTTTGGGAGGACAATTCTGGTTTATTGTTTCAGACGTTTCGCTCTACGAACCGTTCTGGCTTGGGGCCAACTCGACCGACAAGCTGGCGGATGAGACTTGGTCCACCTACGCACGACGGTCCTGCGAAGAGGTTCTACGTCGATTCAACGCGTTGTTGCGAGAAACTGATTTCAGAGAAGCGGCAGGCAAGTTTGGCACCGGTGAGGTTGATCGGGCACCTGACCTTCATTGGATGTTCAACGCATACTTCGTGACGGAGCCGGAGTATCTTTCGCTTAATTTCGGGCAGCTGAAAACCTAGCTTCGTCGCAAATGTCAATGACGCTGTATCACCACTGACGCGAACATTAGCGGGTGGCGAGCACCACGCACCCCTTCAAGTGGATTAATTCGGAATGGCCGGATCGACGGGCCTGCAAACTGAGAAACCAGCTGAAGGAGGTACGAGGACCTTGCGCTAATTTGTGCTACACCCTCGAACTTCTACGCCATTTACGACATTCTCGACATCTTAGAACCTGTAACTTACATATTTTCAATAAGCCCAACCGTCGGTGCCCCACCCTAAAACTCCGCGCCCAGCGAGGAGTTTTAGGGTGGGATTGCAAGAACCCCAACCATCCTCGACAAGGTTCTACCGAGCGTGGCTTTTGATTGCCATCCTGAGCGAGTCGCCGCAGCGGCGGGTCGAAGGACCAGCATTTGTTTCTCTCTCTTCACCCATCGCAAGATCTGGGTGCCCCATTCTAAAACTCCGCGCGCAGCGAGGAGTTTTAGAATGGGATTGCAAGAACCCCAACCATCCTCGACAACGTTCTCCCAAGCGTCGCTTTGATTGTCATCCTGAGCGAGTCGCCGCAGCGGCGAGTCGAAGGACCTGCATTTGTTTCTCTCTTCACCCACCACAAGAAATGGGTGTCCCAGGTCTCGCTTTTTGAGACCTGGGATAGCACGAACTCAAACCCGGCCACGACCGGCCTGCCCCTTCCACATAGAATGGCGCTCAGCGGAACTATAGGATGCAAGCGGACAACAAATATGCCCAAGCTCAGCGCCGGAATCCTTCTTTATCGCAGGAACAACGGCCGCCTCGAAGTCTTCCTCGTCCATCCCGGCGGCCCTTTCTGGAAGAACAAGGATCTCGGCGCGTGGTCCATCCCCAAGGGTGAATACGACGCCGGTGAAGATCCTCTCGCCGCCGCGCGGCGCGAATTCGAAGAAGAGACTGGACACCCATTGCCTGAAGGAGAGCTGCTGCCGCTCTCCGAGCTCAGGCAGCCGAGTGGAAAAATCGTGACCGCGTGGGCGCTCGAGGGCGACTGCTCTCTCGATATCAAGAGCAACTTGTTCTCCATGGAGTGGCCGCCGAACTCCGGCAAGACCGCGCAATTCCCCGAAGTCGACAAAGCCGGCTGGTTTTCACTCGCCGACGCGCGCGCCAAACTTCTTCCCGGCCAGCTCGGATTCCTCGACCAGTTGGCTTTGGCACTCGGGTGATCCTGGTCCCTCGTCCGCCATGGCGCAGGGACCGGGGACAGCACGAATCCAACTCTCGGGGTCCTGTGTCAGGGCATGAGTTCACTCATGCCGCAAGTGTCACAAAACGATCCTGGGCTTTAGCCCCTGCGTCGAACGAAGGTAGGCCGAGGTTTCAACGCCGCACAAGCACGCCCACAAGAATCTCAAAAACAAAGTACGCTGCGAAGCCGCGATCAGCAAGGCTCCCGTAGGGAGCGAGGAAATTATCCCAGGACGAAGTCCTGGGGAAGGCCCAGCGAGCCAACCTCGCTGGGCCGATGAAAGCTCTAGACGCCTCGCCGCGAACTGCAACCGACTCCGCCAACAAATCACCTGGCTACGAGACGGGAACTATACTCTTACCTCAAGAGCAATCGGATGCCTATCATCGACCTGAACACGGCCGTCAGGGAGATCTATCAGATCGTCGACCAGCGACGGAGACGGGACGCGAACTTGCGGTCGCCGTTCTTCTTCATCGTGGGGTCCGGCGTGTCCGTTCCCTTCATCCCGCTCGCAAGCGAGATCGAAGAACAATGCAGGCTAGAAGCTCAACGATACGACGCCACAACTCCGCCCCAACCGAAGCCCGGAATGGAGTCGTACTCGCACTGGCTCCGCAAGGCATACCCTTCACCTGAAGAACTTCAAACTTACTTGCGTGGACTGATGGAGGACAAGCCGATCTCCAAAGCAAATCTCCGCTTGGCGCACTTGTTGTTGGACGGAACAATCGCGCGCACCGTCTTCACGCCGAACTTTGACGACATGGCGATCAAAGCACTTGAGCTCTTCGGCAAGCGCCCGCTGGTCTGTGATCACCCGCTAACCGTTGGCCGGATCAGGATTGAATCCGAGGATATTCAAGTCGTTCACGTACACGGCTCCTATTGGTTCTACGACTGCTGTAACCTTAGCCAGGAAATCGCCGACCGCTCCGGGTACGGCCCGATGTCCGTTTTGCTCGACCAATCGTTGCGTGACCACTCTCCTATCGTCATCGGCTATAGCGGCTGGGACGGCGACATTCTCATGTCCGCGCTGCACCGCCGTCTCTCCGCCGGCAAACTCGGTACTCCGGCGTTTTGGTTCTGCTACGCACGCAAATCGATGGAGATCTTGCCCCCTTGGCTCACCCAGTCGAACGACGTTGAATTCGTTTTTCCCGACGATTCGGGCCCGGCCGCCAGCGCCAGACCCACTCACCAACGCCCCGAGCCCACAGCCCCCGTTGCGCCAAGCCCGGAGAATGCTGTTGGAGAGGGCGAGAATTCTTCCGACAAGGTCGCCGTCACGCTGCCGGCCGATAAGGTCCTTGACGCGCTCGTTCGCCAGTTCGGGCCGGAGCTACCCCCTCTTTTGAAGAATCCCTTAGACTTCTATGCGGATCATCTGAACCGACTGCTCGGAAGGAGCGACCCCGAAGGCGAAACAGACGCCTATTATGGATTCCACAAAGTGATCGCTCGCGTCGAGCGCGCGCGCGACTCTGAAGCCGCAGAAAAGCCTGACGCACTGCAACGCTTCCGCGAAGCGATGAGTAAGGCGGACTACAGAGAAGCGATCAAGTTTGCAAATGAGACCGACCTCAATGAATTATCTCCGAAGGAAAGCGCCGATATCGTCTCGGCCTTGATGGACGCGGCGCGCGGATTGGACGACAATTCTGCCGACGAAATAACCGCCTATGATCTGGCGGTAAGAGTCGTCGATGGGCTCGCACGCGACGGTGACATTGACCCGCACCTCCGAAGACTCGCCGCGAGAGCGCTTGTCGGCAAAGCCGTTGTCCTCCGGATTCTAGCCAGGGACGAGGAAGCAATCGCAGCCTGCAACGAGGTCGTGCGACGCTTCGCCGACGCCACGGAACCCACCCTTCGCGAGCTTGCCGCGAAAGCGCTCATCAGCAAAGGCCTCGCCCTCCGGACTCTCAGCAAGAGCGAAGACGCAATCGCACCAAACGACGAGGTCGTGCAACGCTTCGGCGACGCTGCGGAACCCGCCCTTCGCGTGCTGGCTGCGAAAGCGCTCTTCAACAAAGGCCAAGTCCTCCGGACTCTCAACAGGATGGAAGAAGCAATCGCTGCCTACGACGAGGCCGCGCGCCGCCTCGCAGAAGCTACGGAACCAGACCTCCGCGAGTTGATGGGGAGAGCTCTCACCAACAAAGGCTTCACTCTCTGGACTCTCAACAGAAACGAAGAGGCGATCGCCGCATACGATGAGGTCATAAACCGCTTCGGCGACGCCGCAGAATCCGCCCTCCGCGAAAAGGTTGCGAAAGCGCTCCGGAACAAGGGCTTCGCCCTCGCAATCCTCAACAGAAACGAAGAGGCAATCGCAGCTTACGACGAGGTCGTAAGTCGCTTTGCAGATGACGCGGAGCCGGCCCTTCGTGAGGAGGCAGCGAAAGCACTCCGAAATAAGGGCCAAGCGCTCCAGACGCTTAACAGAGTTGACGAGGCAATCGCCGCCTATGACGAAGTCGCCCGGCGTTTCGGCGACGCCGCAGAAGCGGCCCTCCGAGAACAGGTCGCAAGCGCGCTCGCAAACAAGGGCTTCGCCCTCGAAGCCACAAACAGGGGCCTGGCGACTGCAACCTATGAAGAACTGATATCCCGATTCGACAGCGCCCCGGAATCAGAAATTGCGCCCATTTTGGAAAGCGCGCGCCAAAGACTCGAGACGCTTCGAGGCGAAGACGCCAACGGTGAGCGGACATCATGAACCGCCCGGGCTGGATTGATCTGCGAAAGCCGTGCCGCCTCTGTCAAGACCTCGCTCGCGCCATCCCGCCCCAACCCACTGAAAACACTCCGCAAATTCTTTTTTGAAGTTTGCCGATCATTAACTGCCTTTTTGCTAATCTGGTCTCAGAATCACCCGGAAAGCAGTTTTCCAGCACCGCTTGCGCCGTGAACGCCGCTAGCTCCGCTGCTATCTGCAATGAAATGACGTCTTTGCAGGAAGCTGTCCTTTAGAATCACATACTTACAGCGCCGCCCACTCTGCAACCCCTTTTTTATGACGTACTTGGCCTATAAGATAAGGGGGGAGTGGGGCCACCCCTCGAAAGAAAAACCATGCTCAGCGAGGAAGGCCTCCACGGAACGGCTGACATTCCCGGGCCCCCAACCGCTTCCTGGGGTGTTGCACCCCAACCGGTGCAAAACGTCGGAAGAGAGCTCCCAAGTCATTGATTCCAGGTATTTTGCATTCTAAATCTTTTGTTTTCAATGGATTACGGCGAGGTAAGCGCGGTATAAGCCGCTGAATTTAAATCACTTAACCCCAACAGGGCCGGGAAAATATTTGGGGTCGGTCGTCTGGCTCACCCTCATCCCTGAGCTGATAGCTGAAGGCAGAGAGCCGGGTACCGACTCGCTGACTTGCTAACTCGCTAATTCACGGGCACCGTTTACTCCGCCGGCTTGTGCACCAGGTACTCGTCCACCAGCACGCTCACCAGAACCGCTGTCGGAATCGCGACCATCGCTCCGGCAATGCCGCCGAGCTCCGAGCCGAGCAACAGCGCTGCAAAGATTGTCAGCGCCGGCAGCTGGACGCGGCTGCGCATAATACGCGGAGCCAGCCACGAGTTTTCGATTTGCAGGTACACAGCGAAGAAAATGACCACGCCCAGCACGCGGCTCCAGCTGTCGATAGCCGCCACCAGCATGGCCAGCACCAGCGAAACGGCCGCGCCCAGCACCGGGATCAGGTTGAGCAGGCCGGTCAGGACGCCCAGCACGTAGGCATAGCGCACGCCCAGCGAAAGGTAAACGATGGTGCT
>CAZHOO010000128.1:0-6662 GCA_964533905.1 uncultured Occallatibacter sp.
GAGAGGCGCGGTTGCTCAGATCTTCGAGGGCGTGGCGCAGGCCTTTCTCGCCATCCTCAGCTCGGAAGAGCGCGGGTAGCGTGGTAGCAAGCAAGTCGCCGGAAGAAACCCGGCGCAGTTTTTCGAGGTCGCGATTGGTGAGGATGGGATGGGGCAGCTTCAGGGTGTGGCAGTTTTCGGGCGCCTCATCTAGAATGTTGCGCTCGGTGCCGATGTAGCTAATGAGCGACATGACCAACTCTTCGCGGATCGGGTCGATGGGCGGATTGGTGACCTGCGCGAAGAGTTGCTTGAAGTAGTTGAAGAGCGGCTGGGGGCGATCGGAGAGACAAGCCAGCGGCACATCTGTGCCCATGGAGCCGACTGGTTCCTGGCCATCGGCGGCCATAGGCGCGAGGAGGATGCGGAGATCCTCTTCGCTATAGCCGCAGGCGCGCTGACGGCGAAGCAGCGTCTCTGCATTGAATCCGATGACGCGCGCCGGCTCTGGCAAGGAGTCAATGGTGACCTGCTGCTGCTTGAGCCAATCGGCATAGGGCTGGCGCGCGGCGAGAGATTTCTTGATCTCGGCGTCGGAGATAATGCGCTGCTGCACGGTATCGACGAGGAACATGCGGCCGGGCTGCAGGCGGCCTTTCTTGAGGATGTCCTCGGGCGGAGCTTCGATCACGCCGGCTTCGGATGCCAGGACGACGAGATCATCTTTGGTGACGATGTAGCGGCCAGGGCGCAGGCCATTGCGGTCGAGCGTGGCGCCGATGACGCGGCCGTCAGTAAATGCGATCGCGGCGGGCCCGTCCCACGGTTCCATCAGCGACGCGTGGTACTCGTAAAAGGCGCGCTTGTCCTCATCCATGTCGGGATTGCCGGCCCATGCTTCGGGAATCAGCATGGCCATGACGTGGGGCAGGGAACGGCCGGATTGAAAGAGGAACTCGACGGCGTTGTCGAGGGAGCCGGAATCGCTGCCGCCGGGAACGATGACGGGATAAAGGTCGCCGATTTTGTCGCCGTAAAGCGGGCTGTCAAGAACCGACTGGCGCGCATTCATCCAACTGACGTTGCCGCGGATGGTGTTGATTTCGCCGTTGTGCGCCACGTAGCGATAAGGATGGGCGAGCGGCCAACTAGGGAATGTGTTTGTGGAGAAGCGCTGGTGGATGAGTGCGAGAGCGCTGGTGACGAGGGGATTGGCCAGCTCAAAGTAGAACTTCTCAATCTGCGGGGCCAGCATGAGGCCCTTGTAGATGATGGTGCGACAGGAGCACGAGGGGATGTAAAAAGTTTCCTTGTCCTCGATTTCGGAGGCCCGAATTTCATTTTCGGTACGGCGGCGAACGCGATAGAGCAGGCGCTCGAAGGCATCTTCGTCCATGCCGGACGGACGGCCGATGAAGAGTTGCTCGATGTAGGGTTGGGTATTGCGGGCTTCGCGGCCGATGGCATCGCCGTTGACGGGCGTATCGCGCCAACCGAGGGCCGTGCAACCCTCTTCCTGAGCGATGCGCTCGAAGACGCCTTCGCATTGGAGGCGGTTCTGGCGCTCAACAGGCAGGAAGCACATCGCCACGCCGTAAGCGCCGGGTTCCGGCAACTTGATGCCCAGCTCGACACATTCCTTTACGAAGAAATCATGGGGAATCTGGATGAGGATGCCCGCGCCGTCGCCGGTCTCGGGATCGCAGCCGGCCGCGCCGCGATGGGTGAGGTTGATGAGGACCTCAAGCCCTTTGCGGATGATCTCGTGGCTCTTCTCGCCTTTGATGTTCGCAACCAGGCCCATGCCGCAGGCATCGTGCTCATCGCGAGGATGATAGAGGCCTTGTGCTTGCGGTGGGCGAAGACGGCGATTCGAAGATCCCATGGCGTCCTTTTGAGTAGAAGTCTGATTGCGACAAGCTGGATGTTTCGAAGTACACAACCGCTGTGCGATTCCCGAGGGCAAAAAATCGCGTTGCAAATGGAACAGATGGGTTTAGTTGAGCAGAGCCGGCCGCATCCCGGAGCTGCACTGCTTTTAATATAACGAAAAAACTCGGGCGATGCAGCAGTTCCTTTCAGGATGGGGGACGTAGCCGCAGGAAGGGCTGCGATATCAAGAGGATTCGGGCCAGCGCGGTTCAGCCTCCTATGCTCACGAAACCTCGCTTGGGTCGAGTTTTGTACCGTATACTCGGGGTCAATGAAGCGCATGAGCCAAACGATTCTGGTGACCGGCGGGGCCGGGTTCATCGGTTCGAACTTTGTGTTGGGCTGGATGAAGGCGGGTGGCGGGGCCGTCATCAGCCTGGATCTACTGACCTACGCGGGGAATGCCGCAAACCTGGCTTCACTCGAGGGCGACGACCGATATACATTCGTGCGCGGCGATATTTGCGATGGGGGGCTGGTCGCCTCTCTGCTACGGAAGTATCAGCCGAGAGCCATCGTTCACTTCGCCGCCGAGAGCCACGTAGACCGGTCGATCATGTCGCCGGAAGGATTCATCCGCACGAATGTGATGGGCACGTTTACGCTGCTTGAAGAAACGCGTGCTTACTGGAGCGGACTGAGCGAGGCTGATGGCGCGGCATTTCGCTTTTTGCATGTATCGACGGACGAGGTGTATGGTTCCCTTCGCCCACACGACGAGCCATTCAGCGAGCAAACTCCGTATGCGCCGAACAGTCCGTATGCCGCGTCAAAGGCGGGATCCGATCACCTTGTGCGCGCATACTTCCACACGTTCAAGTTGCCGGTAGTGACTACGAATTGCTCAAACAACTACGGCCCGTTCCAGTTTCCTGAGAAATTGATCCCACTAACGATCTTGAATGCGCTGGAGGGCAAGCCGCTGCCTGTGTACGGCGATGGAAAGAATGTGCGCGACTGGTTGTTCGTTGAAGATCACTGCGCGGCGATCCGCGTGGTGCTCGAGAAGGGAAGACTTGGCCAGACTTACAACATTGGCGGGAACAGCGAGCGCGCGAACATCGACGTGGTGACGCAAATCTGCGATCTGGTGGACGAAATGCGGCCCCAGGAAGGAGCGGCCCCGCGTCGAAGGCTGATTACGTTCGTGCAAGATCGGCCGGGCCACGACCGCCGGTATGCGATCAACGCCACCAAAATCAAGCGCGAGCTGGGATGGAAGCCCGCGGAGGGGTTCGAAAACGGGCTGGGCAAGACGGTGCGCTGGTATCTGGAACATGGCGATTGGGTGGAGAGCGTGCGCACCGGAGCTTACCGCGAGTGGATTGCGAAGAACTATACCGAACGGAAGACGGTGAAAGGTGGACGGTGAAGGTGAACAGAACCGGTATTGCATTCGCTTAGCCATAGCGGGACCGAACCCAATCAACCGCTCAAGTAGCGCGCACCGAAAGGGCAGGGCATGAAAGGCATCATTCTGGCCGGCGGATCCGGGACAAGGCTCTACCCCGTGACCCACGTGGTTTCAAAGCAACTGCTGCCGGTTTACAACAAGCCGATGATTTATTACCCGCTCAGCACCTTGATGCTGGCGGGGCTGCGCGAGATATTGATCATTTCGACGCCGCAGGACATTGGGCACTTCAAGGACTTGCTGGGGAACGGCCGGCAGTGGGGCCTGGAGATCGGGTACGCCGTGCAGCCGAGCCCCGATGGATTGGCGCAGGCGTTCCTGATCGGGAGCGATTTCATCGGGGGCCATCCAAGCGCGCTGGTGCTCGGCGACAACATTTTTTACGGGCAGGGATTCTCAAAGCAGTTGCAGGCAGCAACGCAGCTTGAGGAAGGTGCGACGATCTTTGCCTACCCGGTGGAAGATCCCGAGCGATATGGCGTGGTGGAGTTCGACAGAGAAGGGCGAGCGGTGAGCCTGGAAGAGAAGCCGGCACACCCGAAGTCGCGCTATGCAGTAACGGGGCTTTATTTTTACGGCGCCGACGTTGTGAAGATCGCAAAGACTCTGAAGCCTTCGGCGCGCGGGGAGCTGGAAATCACGGACCTGAACCGGCGCTACCTTGAAGCGGGCACACTGAAAGTTGAAATCATGAGCCGCGGCATGGCGTGGCTGGACACAGGGACACACGACTCGTTGCTCGAAGCTGCGGTGTTTGTGCATACAATCGAGCGGCGGCAAGGGTTGAATATAGCCTGCCCGGAGGAGATCGCCTACCGGCAGGGATTCATCGACGCAGAGCAATTGGAGAAGCTGGCGGCGCCGATCGCCAAAAGCGGCTACGGGCGTTACCTATTGGCGCTGCTGCGCGAGCCGTACTTTGCCGCCAGGTCAGAACAACTATGAAGATCGACCAAACTTCGTTACCAGGCGTGCTGGTGCTGACGCCGAAGATTTACCGTGACGATCGCGGTGCGTTCTCTGAGACTTTTAATTTGCGCCGGATGGTGGAGGCGGGACTGCCGACGCAATGGGTTCAGGACAACTTTTCGGTTTCCCAAAGGAATGTGCTTCGGGGAATTCACTATCAAGTCGCGCAGCCACAAGGAAAACTGGTGCGGGTGACGCACGGAGCGGTGTTCGACGTGGCCGTTGACCTTGGCAGAAGCTCCTCGACGTTTGGTAAGCATGTGGCATTGGAGTTGAGCGGAGAAAATGGCAAAATGCTTTGGATTCCCCCTGGGTTCGGTCACGCATTTCTGGTTCTGAGCGAGACGGCAGGCTTTGCCTATAAGGTTACGGATTATTATTCGCCAGCCGGGGAGCGAACGATTTTGTGGAACGATCCGGAGTTGAGGATTGAGTGGCCGATTGCCGCGAGCGACGCAATCATTTCTGAGAAAGACGCGAAGGGAAAGTTCCTGAAGGACGCGGAAGTGTTTGCGTAGATTGAGCCAGAAAGCAAGCCTAAGAGAAAGCTGAGAAACAGGGGAGCATATGAGGGGGAATGTGCGTGTGGATGCGGAAGCCACGGCGCTGCCGCGCTGGATGGGGAATCCGGCGAGACGTTCGGGCGATGAGACGCCTGGAGAAATAGCGGCTCCGCAGGCGGTCGGTGCCGCCTTCGGCAAAGTTCCGGAAGTGGCGATCGGCTTCTGGATTATCAAGATTGCCGCGACCACGCTGGGCGAAACCGGCGGCGACGCACTTTCGATGTCGCTGAACCTGGGGTACGCGACCAGCACGATTATTTTCTTTGTGCTTTTTGCGATTGGGGTAGGGACGCAGATTCGCGCGAAGAAGTTTCATGCGTTCCTGTACTGGGCGGTCATCGTTGCCACGACGCTGACCGGGACAACGATGGCGGATTTTGCCGACCGCTCGTTAGGAATCGGCTATCTCGGCGGGTCGCTCATCCTATTTACGCTCGTCGTTGCGACGCTGACGACCTGGCGGCTGAGGATGGGATCCATTTCCGTCGAATGCATCACATCGCCGAAGGTGGAGATGTTTTACTGGACGACTATTCTTTTCTCCAACACGCTTGGCACGGCTCTGGGCGATTGGGTGGCCGATTCGGGCCCGGGCTATGAGGGCGGGGCGCTGATCTTTGCGGGTTGCATAGCCATCGTTGCGCTGATTTACTTCTTCACCAAGGCGTCGCGCGCGGTGCTGTTCTGGGCTGCTTTTGTGCTTACCCGTCCGCTGGGCGCAACGCTGGGCGACCTGCTGACCAAACCGGTTGCAAACGGCGGGCTGAATCTGAGCCGGTATAGTTCGTCGGCTGCGATTGCTTGCTTCATGGTGATCTGCATTTTGGCGTTTCCGCAACGTGCAGGGCAGCATCCGGGCGCCAAGACGGAAAAGTAGGCGAGGAACCCTCAGCCATTTCTCAGGAAGGCTTTACGCGCCGGACGCGACGGTGTTACCGTTCATACACCCCCAATATTTACTTTCTTCCCACGGAGAATAGAAATGTCTTGTCCACGTTGTGGCGCGGAGACCCTGCCGAGTCAGGGATTTTGCACGAAGTGCGGCGCGGCCCTGATGGCCGCACAAGCCCCACAGAGCGTCAGTTCCGTGCCCTCGGGGCCGACTGGGCAAGCTGTGCCGCAGCCGCCGTCGATTGTGTTGCATCCGATTCCCGAGGGCGGATTCACGATTGAAGATTTGGTGGCATGGCTGCAGAGCGAAGGCTACTCTGCCAAGGTGGTGCCCGACGGGGACGGAGAGAGCCATGTAGTGACCAATACACAGGGCTCGCCATGCAACATTTTTCCGAACGACTTGGTGAACGGGCGTTATGGCTCGATTGGACTCGGCACAGGCTTTGCCACCAACGGTAAGTTCGATATCTCCCACATCAACGACTGGAACGCGAACAATCGGTGGGCCCGAGCCTACTACGATAATGTCAACGATCCGTGGCTGGTGATGGACGTCGACTTGTGGCCGGGCGGAACTTTCGAATCGCTCCGCGACCAGTTCGGGGCTTGGAATAACACTTTGGCCAGGTTCATCAGGAAATATGATCTAAAGTGAATTCCGGTTGCTAACTGCTCATCGCAGGATATTCCCAATTCTCCAATTGTGGCGCATCAAGTGGCGCGCGATGGTTGCGCTTGTCTTGCGGAAACCAGACGGCATTTCGCTTTCGATTGAGCGGCCAGCCTTTGTCTGGCTGGGTTATACTTTGATGGTTACGGCGCGGGAATCCGCCATCTTTCAACGCATCTGAGGTTGTTATGTCAGGCCACTCGAAATGGGCCACAATCAAGCACAAGAAGGGCGCGCTGGA
>CAZHOO010000129.1:0-6643 GCA_964533905.1 uncultured Occallatibacter sp.
GTGTTGCGGATGGACTCCTTCGTCTCCCCGGGAAGTCCGAGGATGAAGTCGCCGTGAATCGTAAGGCCGAGGTCGTGGCAGTCTTTGGCGAAAGCCCGCGCGCGTTCGACGGTTGCGCCCTTCTTGATGTTCTTCAGGATTTGCGGATCGCCAGACTCGAATCCGACAATCAGCAGCCGGCAGCCGGCTTCCTTCATGGCTTTCAACGTGTCGTAGTCGGTCGTAACGCGTGAGGTGCAGCTCCAGGTCAGGCCCAAAGGCTTCAGTTGTTCGCAAAGCTCGATGGTGCGAACCTTTTGGATGTTGAAGGTGTCGTCGTCAAAGAAGAACTCCTTCACTTCAGGGAAGTTCTCTTTTGCCCACTTCATCTCCGCGGCAACATCCTCCGCGGAGCGTTTGCGCCAGGCGTGACCGCTCAAAGTTTGCGGCCACAGGCAGAAGGTGCACTGTGCAGGGCAACCTCGCGTTGAGTAGAGCGCGATGTATGGATGGAGCAGGAAGGGCACGTTGTAGCGGGTCACATCCATGTCGCGCTTGTAGATCTTTGTGGCCCAGGGCATCGCGTCCAAATCCTCGATCTGTGGGCGATCGGGATTGTGAAGGATCTTTCCATCTTTCTTGTAGCTGATGCCGAGAATCTCGTTGAGCGGCTTGCCCTGCGCAAACTCCACCACGGAGTAATCGAACTCGCGGCGGCAGATGAAGTCGAGAACGGAGCACTCATTCAGCGCGCGTTCGGGGTCCGTCGTCACCGGCGGTCCAACAAAGGCGATGCGAATGGCTGGGTTAGCCGCCTTAATGGCCTCGGCGAGGCGCTGATCGCCCTCCCATCCAACAGTCGAGGTAAAGAGCACCAGAAACTCGTAATCCTTGCAGATCTTGATGGTTTCCTCTGCGGAGACGTGGTGCGGCGGCGCATCGAGCAACCGCGAACCCTCAAGCAGGCCGGCAGGATAGGTGAGCCAGACCGGGTACCAGTAAGACTCGATCTCGCGAGTCGCCGGCCAGCGCGAACTTGCGCCACCGTCGAAGTTCTTGAAGGAGGGGGGATTGAGGAGGATTGTTTTTAGGGGCATTGGCATCTCCTTCATTCTACCATTTGCGCTATTTTGTTAGACGCATTTGCCCGGAAACATGAGGCGTGAAAAAGGCATCGGAAAACCGGCGTTGTCTCGCCCCTAACTCAAGTGGAATCAATCCATAAAATTGAATTGTGAATGGGCTCAGTGCACGTTTCAAGGGGTTGCTCTTGGGGTACGGGAGCTCAATTACTTGGCGTGGAGCTCGTCGAGCCAGTCCTGCATATGGCCAAGGGCGCGGAGCAGGTCTAGTCGCGCCTTGCTCAGGTCCAGCCCGGAGTCGAGAGCATCGACGTACTTCTGACGCTCTTCGATTCGGGCCTGTTGTTCGGCCGTGGGCGAGAGCTGGGGCGGCGCGCCGGGCGTGCCGGTGGCGCCATTTCCCACTTCAAGTTGGGCGATAATGCTCTTCAACTGCTCTTCCGCAATCTGCTGCTTCAGGCCTGCAACCTCCGCCTGGGCGTCCAGTTCGCGAAGACTTGAAGTGAGTTGGCTGATCTGAATTTCGTTCTGTTCCTGTGCCTGCTCCGCCTCCACCTTGGAGCGGAGGGCCTCGGCTGCCGAGACCTTCGCCTTTGCGCGAACGGCAAAGTCGAAGAAGGGTAAAGAAATCTGGAGACCGAAACTTACGTTGTTCGGCGTGAAGTTGTTGTAATAGGTACTGTAACTGTTCAGCTCATTTGAGTCGTAGTTGTAAACGGCGCCAAATCCGATCGACGGGCGGCGCCATGCCAGATCTGCTCCCTTAGACTCCAGCAGCTTGGAATGCGCCAGGACGTTCGCGGATTGAATGCCGAGAGGGGTGCGCGGTGCTTCATCGGCGGAGACGGCAGGAACCTCGGGAATGCTAGCTCGATCGGGCACGATGGAGCCGATGGGCAGACCGGTAAACGTCGCAAGTTGCTTTGAAAGGGTAGCGTATCGAGTTTCAAGGTGCAGTCGACTCAGCTTGAGTTGCGCCGCCGTCAATTTCGCTTGCAAAAGTGCGCTGAGAGGATCGACCCCTGCTTCTGTGCGCTTCTGCTCGATGGCGACCAAGCGGGTTGCGTCCTGTTCCTGTTCTTGGACAGCTTCGAGTTCGCCCTTGACGGTGTCCATCTCAATGTAGGCCTTGGATGCATCAAGAGCGACCTGCTCTTTTGCATCCTTAAGATTCAGGTTGGCGGCCTCTACGCCGGCCCGTGCAGCCTTGGTGTACTGGCGCTGCGAAAAGCTGAGAACCAGGGACTGCATCGAAGCGTTCCCCACAGAGGGCTGGCCGGTTGGGAAACCGTGAGAGTAACCGATTTGGGAACCGATGACGAAGTTGGGGATATATGCATCTTCGGTTTGGGCCAGAGCGGCCTGTGCCTTTTGGAGATCGGCGATCGCGAGTCTTACAGTGCTCGAATTCTGCTGCGCCATCTCAACCACGGTGGTCAGCGATACTTGCGCCTGGGTAAGAGTCGCCGCACAGGCGAACGCCAGGACCACTGCGGCTTGTGCCGTGTAAACCGGCAGTTTTTGTCGAATTCTCAAGCGCACATTCTGCATGAAGGTTTCAAGCCTGGGACGGATTAAACTCTTTCGCCATCTGTGCCGCAATCGCCAATTCCGCCTTTGCGCCTGCGGCATCGCCAAGCTGCTGCTTCAGGCGCGAAAGCCAAATGTGGGCGATGAACGCCGGTGCTTGCTCGTTGAGTTGCGAACTCGATAGATAGTTCTCCAGCATCTGCGCGGCAAGCGAAGGATTCCGCTTGGCCGCAATGAGCACGCCCGCGCCGTCATAAAGGGCAAAGCTTGAATTCTTGTCCTTCGCCACCGCGGCAATGCAGCCCTGAATGGCGGAGTCCACATCGGACCACTGCTGGCGCGAACGGTAGAAGTTGGCCAGAACGCTCCAATAATCGGCGGGCTCCTTCGCCGTGGCGACAGCCTGGCGATATGCGCCCTCGGCTGTGGTGTAGTCTTTTTTGGCCATGGCGATGTCGCCGCGCAACTGCTGTGCCCGTGCGGAGTCAACCTTGTCAAGTTGCTCGGCGACGGCCTCTGCCTTGTCTGTTCCGCCTCCTGCGATCCCCGGCGCCTGCGCATAGTAATCGCCGAGATCCGACAGAGCCGGGCCATTTTGAGGATTGAGCTTTGCGGCAGTCTGCATTGCAGAAAGTGAACGTTTGGCGATTCCGTAAGCCGACAGAAAACTTGCGTGGCCGGCTTGTTGTCCCAGCGCGCGCCCCAACCACATGGAATCGTCAGAATTCTGCTGATCCAGATTCACCGCTTGCTGGCAATTTGCCGCGGCCTGCGACCATTGCTGCAGAGTAAATCGGACCCGGCACAGAAGGTTCTGGGCTTGTGCGGCGCCCGCACCCGAAGTCGGCAAGGGCGTGAGCAGAGCAAGGGCCTCGTCTGCCTGGCCGGATTGAAGATATGTATTGGCCTGGGTCAGTGTTGCAGAAGAAATCTGAGCGTGGCACCGACTCACCGCCGCCAACGCCAGGCAAGCCAGCGCAAATGCGAAACCCATCGCAGGTGAACGCATCACTGTTCTTCCTTGATCGGTACGCCCTCCTTCAAGGGCTGACCGTTGGTTGTGCCGATTGCCACGACGTCGCCCTCTTCGAGCCCGGAGAGAATAGGTACCTGGGTCAGATTTGGCGATCCGATCGTGATCGGATCGCGGACTAACTCGCCATTCTCGACTTTGAACGCAAAATATTTCCCATTCTGCTCGTGAAGTGCCTCGCGCGGCATGCTCAATGTGTTAGGCAGGCGGGAAGTCGTGACGGTCAAAGTGACGTTCGTGTCCGGAAGAAGTCCGTCCGGCGATCCATCGAAGTCGATCAGGGCTTCACCGACGTTCCGCGTCGTGTATGTAACCACATCGGAGGGCAGGCGAGAGACGTGCCCGTGCCACTCGACGCCAGGCTTTGCATCCCAGCGAATGACTACCGGCTGCCCAATGGCGAGCCTTCCCAGGTCCGGCTCGTCAAAATAGCCACGGACGCGCTCATGATGCAAATCGGCGATCTCCAAAAGCTGGTTCCCGGCCGGGATGAATTCCGAGGGCGAAGCATCCATGTTATAAATCGTTCCCGTTACAGGGGCGCGAAATGCGGTGTGCGATTCGACGCTTTGCGCGGCGGCCAGAGCAGCTTGTGCATCGGCCAGAGATGCCTGCGCACGTGCTACATCACCAGTGGAATAACGATGGTGCGCACTTTGTTCGGCGGCATTCAAGCTGGCCTCTGCTGTGTCCAGACGCGCGCGCGCCGCGACAATTTCGCCGGGAGCGGCTGCACCTGTCGCGGCCAATTTGGTGAGCGCATCCAGATTGTGCCGCGCCTGATCCCGTGCGAGACGGTCTTGTGCAATTTCGCCGGCAGAAGCCTGCCGCTCCGCCTGGGTTCCGTTGTTCTTCACCGCATCCAAGGCCGACTGCGCCGAACTCACTGCGCTTTCGGCGCTTGCCACCTGGGCCCTGGCCGACACATCGTCCAACGTAATGAGCAGCTTGCCGGCCGGAACCGTGTCACCTTCCTGCGCGTAGACGGCTCTTACCGTGGTGGCAATCGGGCTATAGAACGGATAATTCGTAACGGGCTCGACACGTCCGTTGGTGCTCACGGTGTCCAACAGCATCGCGTGTTCCACGCTCGCCACGCGAACCGGCAGCCGCTCGCGCAAGAAATACCGAGCCGTGAAAAATACGCCAAGCAGAACAACCACTGCTGCAGCCCATAGCCACGGGCGGCCTATTTGCGACCTTGCTTCAGCCATGCAATCAACCAGAGCCAGTATATAAGACTCAAAACGCGTGACTAAGTAGCGGATAAATCGCCACGAACCCGATGAGAAACTGGGCTGGCGAGCCTCGACGGCGGCCCATACAATAACGGTATGGTGGCAAAACTGAGATACACCGACCAACATGCAAAGGCCGGGCTGGACTTTGCTTTTCCTGCCATCGAAACTTGGCAGAATCAGTTTCCCGGTTACGAAATTCAGATCGACGATCCGGAACTGACTTCGGTGTGCCCCAAAACCGGCCTGCCCGACTTCGGACTTCTGACCATCCGGTATATGCCGCGCGACCGCTGTCTCGAATTGAAGTCGCTCAAAGAGTATCTCTTCAGCTACCGCAACCTCGGCATCTTTCAAGAGAACATCGTGAACCAGGTGCTGGAAGACGTGGTGAAAGCGTGCAAGCCGGTGTGGGTAATTGTGAAAGGGGAATTCCGTCCGCGCGGCGGCATCGGGACGACCGTTGAAGCGCGCTGGCCGCGGCCGTCAAAGTAAATCGGGGCGGCCGGTTGGGGAATCTCTCGCCGGCGTGATATTCCTGAGTTCTCGTTTGTCTCTGCTTCGCCCTGGAGAACTTTGCCCGACCGGACTCAGCCCGCGCGCCCCAGCATCAGCCCTGCTCTGGGCACGATGCTCTTGCTCCTGGCGCTCAACCTGCTCAACTACATTGATCGCTACATTCTCGCTGGCGAAGTCTCGCCCATCCAGCATGAGTTTCACGCGAGCGACCAGCAGATGGGCGCGCTGGGCACCGCGTTCTTTGTCTTCTACATGATTGCGGCGCCGCTGACGGGCTGGCTTGGAGATCGCTATCGGCGCAAGCCGATGATCATCACCGGCGCTGTGCTGTGGAGCCTGGCCACGCTTGCCGCACTCTGGATTCACAGCTACACGACGCTCTATTTCCGCCAGGCTCTCGTCGGGATTGGCGAAGCAACATTCGGAATCTTCGCACCTGCCGTACTCTCGGACTTTTACCCAGAGCGCGAGCGCAACCGTGTGCTTTCGGTGTTCTATGTTGCGATTCCCGTGGGTGCGGCGCTTGGCTACCTCGCCGGTGGGCAAATCGGCTCGCATTGGGGATGGCGCGCTCCGTTCCTGGTTTGCGCCCTGCCGGGTTTTCTGGTGGCCGCTCTGTACGGATGGATCGGACGCGAACCGGAGCGCGGCGCCAGCGATCGTGTACAGGCAAACCTGAAGCGCGCCACCGTGTTGGGAATCGTCCGCAATCCCGCGTTCCTAACCGCGACCTTTGGCCTCGCGATGCTGACCTTCGCCATGGGCGGAATCTCCTGGTGGGTGCCGGAATTCCTGCGCCGCTTCGCAGGCATGTCGATGGGAACCGCAAGCCTTACCGTGGGGGCGACGACGGTGATCGACGGGATTGCCGGAACGCTGGTGGGCGGATGGATCGCGCAGATATGGCTGCGCAGGAATCACCGAGCGCTCTACCTTATGTCTGCGTGGAGTGTGGCGTTGACGCTGCCTTGCGGTGTGATGCTGTTCTTCGGGCCGCACAAATGGGCTGTTCCATCGCTGTTCGCAGCCGAGTTCTTCCTCTTCCTCAACACCGGGCCGCTCAACACGGCGATCGTCAACTCGGTCTCCGCGCCGGTGCGCGCAACCGCGATCTCCATCAATCTCTTCTGCATTCACTTCTTCGGCGATACCTTCTCGCCGCAGGTCATTGGAGCCATCAGTGACAGATCGAATCTCAGCATTGGTCTGGGTGCGACGCTCGTGTTTTTGGTGATCTCATGCACCATTCTCTTCGCGGGGGC
>CAZHOO010000130.1:0-5276 GCA_964533905.1 uncultured Occallatibacter sp.
TCTGATCCAACAGGAGGAGTTTCATCAACCCGAAAGTAGTTTCTGGGTGATGCCCTCCGCGGCGGCGGCGGTGCGAAATGTCGCATGGCTGCAAAAGAACGGCGTTCCGGCGGAAGATGACAGCATTTACGTGGCGCCCATTTACGGCACAGAAATTCGCGATCTGGAGATCCTTGAACGGCTCGAACAGCGCAAGCCCAGACATGTTGTACTTGGCATCGGTGGCGGAACTCAGGAACGGCTTGGGTTTTATCTTAAGGAGAATCTGAGCTATCGTCCCGCGATTCATTGCGTGGGTGCGGCCATCGCGTTCCTCTCGGGAGACCAAATCCGAATACCGGTTTGGGTGGACGAAGCGGGACTTGGTTGGCTCTGGCGCTGTGTCTCAGATCCGAAGCACTTTGTTCCTCGTTATTGGGATGCCAGGAATCTCGTACCTCTGATGTTGCGCTATCGTGACCGCATGCCGGTTGACCGCGCCTCAGCGGCCTTAACGCTTGGGCCTCCTCCTGTAGAGATGTAGAGTTTATGCGCACGCTACACATCATCGATAGTTTTTCTCCGTCAGCAGGCGGTCCACCGGAGTCCGTGCGCGAACTCGCAAAGGCTTATCTGGCGGTCGGAACGGCAATCGAGATGCTGTGCCTCGACCATCCTGGTGAATCATTTCTGACGGGCATTCCATGTCCAGTGCATGCTCTCGGTCAGAGCTATCTGGGGAGGTATGCGTTTTCTCCAAGGCTAATGCGTTGGCTCCGCGAGAATTCGGGTCGCTTCGATGGCATTGTCATGCATGGAATATGGTCTTTCCCAGGCGTAGCCCTTCGTGTCGCGGCGCGCCGCGCTGGAAAACCCTATGCCATATTTGTTCACGGCGCTCTGCAGCCATGGTTTCGAAAGAAGTATCCGCTGAAGCACCTTAAAAAGTTGCTGTATTGGCCGCTACAATATGCCGTTCTCCGCGATGCTCTGGCGGTTTTTTTTACGACCGACTCGGAGAGAGACCTTGCTAAGACCAACTTTCGTCCCAACAAATGGAACAGTGTAGTTGTCCCGTTAGGGATCACCGATCCGGAAGAACGCAGAAGGGATCCCGCCGAGCAAATCGAGACCTTCTACATTCGGTTTCCAGAGCTTCGAGGCCGCCGCTATCTACTATTCCTGGGACGACTCCATGCCATTAAGGGTTGCGATCTGCTTCTCGAGGCATTTGCGAGAATCGCTCCTTCTCTTTCGGATGTGGACATTGTGATGGCTGGTCCCGACCAGGTGGGAATACAGGCAAGACTTCAACGCTTGGCCGAGCAAGTCGGCATCGCCCGCAGAGTTCACTGGCCCGGCACGCTTAGTGGAGACCTAAAATGGGGCGCGCTTCGGGCATGCGATGCTTTCGTCCTGTCGTCTCACTCGGAGAACTTCGGCATCGCGGTGGTTGAGGCTCTTGCTGTGGGACGCCCGGTGCTCATCAGCAATAAAGTGAACATCTGGCCGGAGATCGAGAGCGACGGTGTCGGTTTCGTCGATGGCGACACGCTGGAAGGCACTGAGCGCGTCCTGCGCAAGTGGTTCGATCTGCTTCCTGCAGAGCGCGACGCCATGGCGGCCCGCGCGCGAGCCAGTTTCTTAAAGCGATACGCGATGAATCAAACTGCGGTTGCCATCGATCGGTTGTTCTCTTCAGTAACGACTTCAGCCGGAGAGGGCGGCGGTACTGTCATGGTCTCGAAGGATGCTGAGGTTTCAAATTATTCCCGAAGCGTGGAGTTGAGGCACTGAGCGAATCTATAGGCCATAGGACTGATGTTATTTCTGTTCCTGGCGCAGCGACATCAAAGACAACCTCACCGCAACAAGTCTTCCATCTTACCTGATCTGTTCACACTTACGATATCGTCACCTACACCGGTATCGACTGCGGCGCGTACATTTACCTGTGCATTGGCCTGATGTAAATCACCGAGCAATTAGTCGCAACGACCTAACCCTATGAGGCCAGCGGTCATCCTGCTTTCTTATAACTCCGAAGACACGTTGGGAGCCACGCTTAGGTGTGCCAGTTTGGTTTCCGACGAGATCTTCGTAGTGGACTCCTATAGCAAGGATGGAAGTGTGAAGCTAGCGCAAACTATGGGAGCTACTGTCGTTCAGCACCCCTTCGAGCACTATGGATCGCAACGGAACTGGGCCATGGATAATCTGGCCATCAAGGGGCGCTGGCAACTGCATCTGGATGCCGACGAGATTATGGAAGCCGAATTGATGGCGGCCATTCAAGCTTTGCCTGAGGAATCTGAACATTCAGGCTATTTCCTGGCACGGTATGTACGTTTTCTTGGCAGGGTTTTGCGCCATGGCGGAATGAGCCCGACCTGGCACATGCGGTTGTTCCGAACTGGGGTGGGCCGCTGCGAAGACCGAAAGTACGATCAGCATTTTCTCCTCAACAGCGGAAGTACCGGGCGACTGCGCGGCGCAATGGTGGACGATGTCCGCTTGCCCCTGACCGAGTGGACCGCGCGGCACAACCGCTGGGCGGATGGCGAAGCGGCGGAGCTGGAGTCGGGAGAGACGCAAGGGCGGCTACAACCTGATCTCCGCGGCAACCCCGCCCAGCGCAAGCGATTTCTGCGCCAAGAATACAATCGGCTGCCATTGTTTATCCGCCCCTTCGGCCTATTCGCCTATCGCTACTTCTTTCGTCTCGGCTTTCTTGATGGAACCGAGGGATTGATTTTCTGGGTGTTGCAAACCTTCTGGTTCCGCTTCCTGGTGGATGCAAAAATCTGGGAGAAGCGGCAAGCAGAGCGGCTGGCCAGAGAGACGGTGGTTAAGCCGGCGTCGTGAAAACCCCTCGGTTGTTGACTTATCGAAATAGAGCGCTGAAAAGTTATAGCGCACAACTTATCTCTTTAATATTGTTACTTAGCACCCACCCATAAGGAGAAAAACTGCATGGCGATTAAGAAAGCATTGGTGTGTGGCGCGGGTGGCTTCATCGGCAGCCACATGGTAAAGCGCCTACGAGCTGAAGGCTATTGGGTGCGCGGAGCTGATTTGAAGGACACGGAATACAGCCCCTCGGAAGCGAATGATTTCGTGATTGCCGATCTGCGCCTTCGCGAAAGTTGGGAAACAATTCTTGACGAAGGGATCGAAGAGGTCTATCAATTTGCGGCGGACATGGGCGGCGCGGGATACATCTTCACAGGGGAAAACGATGCTCAGGTCATGCATAACTCGGCGATAATCAATCTTCATGCCGCGGATTTCGCCGCCCGTTTCAAGGTAAAGAGAATCTTTTATTCCTCTTCTGCATGTATGTACCCCGCCTATAACCAGGAAGATCCCGACAACCCCAAATGCGCCGAGGAAACTGCCTATCCCGCCGCTCCTGACAGCGAATATGGGTGGGAAAAGCTCTTCAGTGAACGACTCTACCTTGCGTTCGCGCGCAACTGTGGACTGAACGTTAGGATCGCCCGCTTCCACAATATCTTCGGCCCTGAGGGCACCTGGCAGGGCGGAAAGGAAAAGGCGCCGGCTGCATTGATGCGTAAAATCGCGGAGCAGCCTGACGGGGGGCAGATCGAAATGTGGGGTGACGGGCTGCAGACACGCTCTTTCCTCTATATCGACGAATGTATCGAGGCGGTCAGACGGCTCATGGAGACCACATCCTTCCAAGGGCCGGTCAATATCGGATCCGAAGAAATGGTCACCATCAATCAGATGGCCGACATGATTATGAAGATTGCCGGGAAGAAACTGTCCATCAAGCATATCCCGGGGCCGACCGGCGTGCGGGGCAGAAATTCCGATAACAAGCTGCTACGCAAGGAACTTGGTTGGGAGCCGAGACAGAGTCTCTTCGACGGTCTGTCGAAAACTTATCCCTGGATCTACGGTCAATTGCAAGCAGCGTCAAAGGAGACCGCAAAAGTAATTGTCGGAGCTCACTAGAATCGATAACGCTGACCTCCATGCCGGTCAGGGCGCGAACTCCGTCCTTCGGCAACTTGGCCGGCACGGCTTTTTCGCGTCGGGCTATTTCACTTCGCGGTGTTTCTGTTGTTTGCTTTTGGAGGTCTGATGGGCGCCAAGCAGAATCCAGCATATTTAACGAAAACGATAGAGACCAAAGGGAGCGTATATTTCCCTGCGGCCCTTGCGGTTTTTGTGCTGGTCACGCGCATCATTTTTCGGGGCCCACTCTACTTCGGGGACGGACCTGATCATGTTGCCAGCATCGTCGACAGAACTTATGTCATTCAACCCCCCGGCTACTGGCTGTTCGATCGTGTCGCCGGCCTCTTCTCCGATCCAGTGCTAGCAATTACCGTAATGAACATTCTTTTTTCGGCAGCGGGCGTTGTTGTTTTCTATTACACAGCGTGTCTTTTTACGAGTCGACTCAATGCGCTCCTGGCTGCCTTCGCCTATTCAACTGTCTTCTATATCTGGTTCTCCGGGGAGATACACAGCACTTATGCTTCGCAAATTCTTTTCCCTGTGGCTACATTTTATGTACTGATGCGCTATGAACGCGATCAGGCGACATGGATGCTGTGGCTGGCGGCATTGCTCTTTGCGGTGGGCGCGGGATTACGTCCGTCTGACGGCGCGTTCATGATTCCGATGGCAATGTATTTCGCTGCATTCCGTATGCCGCGCAAGCAAGCTGTCCTTTTCTTGTCGCTTGTTACCCTTTTTTGCCTCGGTTGGCTTGTTCCAACCTGGCTGGCATACAAGCATATTCACAGCGCCGCGCACGGTTCCAGCGGAGTTCAGACTTATGTCACGCACATCGCAACGGTTCAGTCGATATTTAGCGGAGTCAAGATGTACACCTTGGCCAATTTTGTCCGGTATTCACTTCCTTTGCTGGTGGCATTTTGGCCAATATTAGGCATCGCTGTGCTCCATGTGGTCCATGACTGGAAGGATTGGCGCGTGAGGGCATTGGTGATCTGGATTGTTCCGGGATCATTATTCTTTCTTTTCATGCTGATTACAAATGCGCCTTACTTAAACTTCCTTACTGCTGCGATTCTGCTGCTCGCTGTGTCCGCTCCGAGAATGATGTTGGTTACAGCCGTTTGGAATGCGATTTTCTTTCTTGGATTCGGGCCGATTCCGTCGCATAACCTCGCGGTAAACATCGTGAACAGTTTTGTGCTTCGATGCACGCGAGGTGGCATAGAACAGCGGTTCAATGCAACGCTAAGTCAAATGCAACATTTGAATAACGGCTTGTAAGTGCGGACTCTGGTTTAACC
>CAZHOO010000130.1:5376-6510 GCA_964533905.1 uncultured Occallatibacter sp.
CAGGACGGCTCTTACCTGACTGAGTTCCTTCTTGCGAAAGGATACGAAGTGCATGGTCTCAAGCGGCGTGCGTCAAGTTTCAATACCGAGCGAGTCGACCACATCTTCCAGGACCTTCACGAATCTGAGAACCGCTTCTTCCTGCACTACGCCGATTTGACCGACGGCAGTTCGCTTTCCGCGCTTCTGCATGAGCTTGAGCCCGACGAGGTCTACAACCTGGGGGCGCAGAGCCATGTGAAAGTGAGCTTTGAGATCCCGGAATTTACGGCAGATGTAGTGGCCAGCGGAACACTCCGCTTGCTCGAAGCGATGAGACTCACGGGCGTGAAGAGCCGCTTCTATCAGGCTTCATCGAGCGAGATGTTTGGAAGCGCCCCTCCGCCTCAAAGCGAGACGACTGCTTTTCATCCGCGCAGTCCTTATGCTTGCGCGAAGGTGTTTGGGCACAATATTACCGTAAACTATCGCGAGAGCTATGGAATTCACGCATCGAGCGGTATTCTCTTTAACCACGAATCACCACGGCGTGGTGAGACCTTTGTTACTCGCAAGATCACCCGCGCGGTCGCACGCATAAAACTTAACGTTCAGCAGAAGCTCTTCCTTGGTAATTTGGAAGCACGTCGCGACTGGGGATATGCCCCCGACTATGTTCGCGCAATGTGGATGATGCTCCAGCAGGACAACCCCGATGACTTCGTGATTGGGACCGGAGAGGCCCATTCAGTCCGCGAATTTGTCGAACTTGCCTTCGCGATTGCCGACCTGGACTGGCAGAAATACGTTGAGATCGATCCTCGCTATTTTCGACCAGCTGAGGTTGACTTCCTCTGTGCAGATATGTCGAAGGCGCAAAAAGCGCTTGGCTGGGCCCCGACCGTCACCTTCAGGGAGTTAGTTCGGATTATGGTTGAGGCCGATATCAAGGAGCTGGCAACTCGCCTTAAAGGCGGCGCCGAGGCTCTGCATCTCGCAGCCACCGCGGAAGGCAGACACTCATGATCGACTTGTCCAACAAGCGAATCGTGGTGACTGGAGGTACTGGGTTTCTCGGTCATCATCTGATTGCTAGGCTCGAGAAAGCTGGTTGCCAGAAAGTCGCCGCTCCGCCGCGCAGTGAATACGACCTCA
>CAZHOO010000131.1:0-6502 GCA_964533905.1 uncultured Occallatibacter sp.
CCGGAGCGCCCGACGATGGAACCGACACGGGAGGATTCGGCAACACGGAATATTTTGTCGACTTGAAGCCCAAGGACCAATGGCGGCCCGTCTTTCATCAAGATAAAGAAGAGCTGATCGCCGCGATGGACCGCGAACTGGAGAAACACCCGGGGGCTTTCTGGAATTTCTCCCAGCCCATTGAGGACAACGTGGATGAAACGATGACCGGCACGAAAGGCGGACTGTGCGCCAAGCTTTACGGGCCAGACCTAGACGTCCTCGAGCAAAAGGGCGAACAGATCAAAGAAGTGATGGCCAATATCGACGGGATCAAGGATTTGGGAATTCAACGTGATTCCGGCCAGCCGAATATCGATCTCACCGTTGACCGCCAGGCGGCTGCGCGCTTCGGCATCAATGTGGCCGACATTCAAGATGCGATTCAGACCGCAGTGGGCGGTAATCCTGTCAGCCAGGTCCTGCAGGGCGAGGCAGTCTACAACGTGGTCGTGCGCTATCAGAAACCGTATCGTGATACCAAGGAGGCTATCCAGAACATTCGACTGCTCGCTCCCTCAGGTGAGCGCGTCTCGCTCGCCCAGGTGACCAAAGCCGAGATTCGCGATGACGCCTACGACATTTACCGGGAAGACGGCTCCCGCTATGTGGCCATCCGCTTTGAGGTTCGCGGGCGCGATCTGGGCACCACGGTCCGGGAAGCCATCGACAGAATCGCCAAGAATGTGCAGTTACCGCGTGGCTATCACCTCGAGTGGTCGGGAGAATACGATAGCGAAACACGCGCCGAAAGACGGTTAGCCTTCATCGTTCCCCTCACGGTCTTTTTGATCTTCATCATTCTCTACACCATGTTTCGCTCGTTCAAATGGGCGCTGTTGATTCTCGCTAACGTGGCGATGGCTCCCGTAGGAGGCTTGCTCGCTCTCCTTGTGACCCACACATACTTCAGCGTCTCTTCAGGTGTCGGCTTCCTGGCGCTGTTCGGCGTCTCGGTTCAGACGGGTGTCATCATGCTTGAATACATCAACCAATTAAGAGCTCGTGGCTATACCGTTGCAGATGCCGCTGTCGAGGGCGCAGTCCTGCGCCTGCGGCCGATCATGATGACGATGCTTGTCGCTACTCTGGGACTTCTTCCGGCGGCGATGTCCCACGCCATCGGTTCCGACACGCAGCGCCCCTTTGCCATTGTCATTGTGGGGGGGCTCATGACGGCGCTCGCAATCAGCGTGTTTTTGCTGCCCACCTTATACGTCTGGTTCGCGAGAGAGGGTGACAAGCTGCCGGAACCGGAAGCGGAGGAATCCTTTGAACACTAAGCGTATTGCACTTCGCTTGAGTCTGCGCGATGCAAAACGCCGGATCGCCTTCTCCCGGGTCTGCGCGTTTGGCATGGCTTCGTTTCTGACGCTCGCAGCACACGCGCAGCAGCCACTTACCTGGGACCAGGTGAAGGCGAAGTTTGAGGCTTCCAACCCGGCCATGAAAGCCGATGCCGACAACGTGGACGAGATGAAAGCTGAAGAGATCACCGCGTTTCTCCGGCCCAATCCGCAGTTCACCCTGGCGGCCGACGGCACTCAGGCCGCTCCGCACGATGGGGTCTGGACCCCCTTCAAGGGCACTACGGAACAGCCCAACTTCAGCTATCTCCATGAGCGCGACCACAAGCGCGAGCTGCGCCTGGAGAGCGCGCAGGAGGGCACGCGCATCACTGAATCGCAACATGAAGACCTGGACCGCAACATGATCTTCGCTCTGCGCGCGGCGTTTGTGGGAACGCTCCAGGCCAAGTTCATTCTCGATCTGGCCAGGGCCGATCTCGATTATTACGACAAAATCATTGACATTAGCCGCGCAAGCTTCAATGCTGGCGCGATCGGCCAGATCGATCTCGACCGCATTGAGCTGCAGCGGGTTCAATACGAGTCGGAGATCGAGACGGCAATCGTCAACCTGCGGACCGCCAAAATACAACTGCTGCAGATGCTGGATGATCGCACCCCTGTCGACCAGTTCGACGTGTCGGGTCCGTTCGACTTCAGCGAAAACCTGCAGCCTTTGGAAGCCTACCGTGACGCCGCTCTGGCTGCCCGGCCCGATCTGCAGGCAGCGTTGCAGACGATTCAGCAATCAGACACTAACCACAAACTCGCGATCTCCAACGGCTCGACCGATCCGACGTTTGCCACCTGGTACACCTACAACGCCTCGACCAATAACCCCAATGGCCCTCAAACTCTCGGAGTCAGCGTCAGCATACCTCTACGCATCTTCGATCGTAACCAGGGGGAGAAGAAACGCACTCTGATTGACATTGACCGCGCGCAGCAAGCCAGCGAAGCAACGCGAGCCCAGGTATTCAGTGACGTGGACACGGCCTATGAGCTGGTGCGCAGCAACGTCGCGTTGCTCAAGCCGTACAAAGAGAAATACAACGACCAAGCGTTGCGGGTCCGCGATACGGTCACCTACGCCTACCAACATGGCGGCGCCTCGCTGATGGACTTTCTGAATGCACAGAGCGACTATCGGCAGGTACAACTCTCCTACGCGCAACTCATCGGGTCCTACCTTGTGGCGGTTGGCCAATTGAATTTCGCAGTTGGGCGGGAGACGCCCCCCTGAGGAGTGCTACGAGATCGCCAGTAAGACGTAATGATTCAGAACAGACCAGGATTCGGAAATCTCGTGAGGTGGAATCAGCTTTATGGAACGCAATGCCGTCAGGATTGGAATCGAAAGCACAGGGATTTTTCCCGGTATACGAGTTAAGACTGCCGAGCAGGCGTTGTATGCGGCGGAAACTCTGTACCACGCGGGCATTGCAGTGGCGGAAATCACCATGACCGTACCTGACGCAGTGGGCGTCATCCGCAAGCTGGCGCAAGGTTTTCCCGAATTGATCGTTGGTGCCGGTACCGTACTCGATCGAGACACAGCGGAGCGTTGTCTCGATGCAGGCGCGAGGTTTCTCACCAGCACCGGGCTCGTGGCGGAGGTCATCGAAGCGGCACTGGCCAGAAATGTGGTCGCCATCCCCGGCGCGCTCACGCCCACAGAAGTGATTGCGGCATGGAAAGCCGGCGCGGACTTTGTGAAGATCTACCCTACAGCTCCGGTCGGTGGAGATATGTACATCCGCTCGCTGAAGGTGCCGCTACCGCAAGTGAAACTCATTGCCGCGGGGGGCATAAACCAGCAAAACGCCATACGATTCATTTCTGCGGGAGCCAGCGCCCTCGGTGTTGGCATCGAGTTGCTCCCGAGAGATGCCATACAGAGACGCCAGGATCATCGAATCCACGAGCTGGCGCGACGTTTTCTCGGTTTCGTCGCAGAAGCGCGAGCCACTGAAAAGCCGAGTTAGCCGTTCCTGACGACCTTCAGCGGCTTAGATTATTCGGCTTGGGATGAAGCAGACGTACGCTCCCGCGTATCTCAATCGGTCCCTTATGCTTCGAGCTCCAGCGTCTGGAGCCGGCGCAGAATCGCTCTGATGAATGTCATAAGTGCCGAATAAAGTTAGAAGCTCCTTATGCAAATCGAGTTTAATCTTCATGCTTCATTTAGGTTTTAAGGCCCAAGCTGTAACTGAAGGAGGGAAACCATCATGACTCGCAAACTTCAGATCTTCGCAGCAATGGCGGCAGTCACATTTACCGCGAGCCTCGCACACGCGCAGAATTCTATGAACGCGGGCTTAAGTCATGCCCAGGTTGAACAGATGCTCCGCAGCGCGCACACGGTTGAACAATACACGATGCTGGCAAGCTATTTCCACTCGCAGCAGGTGGTCTTTGAAGAAAAGGCTCAGTCAGAGAAGCAGGAGTGGGATCGCCGAAGCCAGATCACGGCCGCAACCTACCAGAAATACCCCCGGCCGGCGGACTCGTCACGAAACCGTTACGAGTACTTCACGTCACAGGCACAGGATATGGGCGACAAGGCCGCTCACTATGAGAGCCTTGCAACGAGTGCCAAGTAATCAATACGCTGCAAAGGCGTTATGCACCACAAGAGCGGGGACGTGGAACTGGATCAGAAAGGCGGTCCACAACTCTTCCCCGCTATTTCTTTGTAACTTATTTATGTTTTATTGATGCGCTTGTCAATATGGTTTTATTACATGCAACCCCAAACGGAAAACGCTCGATGCTATGACGATTTCAGATCTTCTCGGGGAGCGAAATCACACGACCCGATTGCATTTTGTCGGCGAGACTCTGGTGGGGTGCTGGACGATCGCACTCCTGACATTTGCCGGGTTTGTGCTTCATTTCAATGCCGCACCGGTCGGTTTTCTCTTTCTTTTAGTGGTGGTATGCGAAGCCATTCTCTGCGGATTTTGGCAGGCATCAGTAGTGTCGCTGCTGGCATGCGCTTGCCTGGACTATTTCTTTTATCCTCCGCTTTTGACGTTCAGCATCAACGACCCCCAAGACTGGGTCGCATTAGGGGCCTTCGAAATCAGCGCTCTTCTTGTCAGCAGGCTTTCATCGCGAGAGAAGCTTCAAGCCCGCGAGGCCACGCTACAGCGCACATCAATGGAACAGCTTTTCGAGCTGAGCCGCAGCACGCTGCTTATGAACCTGCATCAGCCTCCCGGCCCGCAACTGGCGCAGCTAATCCAGCGCATTTTCAAAGCAGAGGCGGTCGCCATCTTCGATGCGGAATCGGGCCAGTCAAGTCATTCCGGAGTTTGGGCAGCAGATGAGCGTGATCTCGCGAGGGATTGCTATCTGGCGCAGGAGGATGATGAGGACAAAGCGACGCGCGTATCCAAGCGCCTCCTGAGAAAAGGCGCAGACTCCATTGGCGCCATTGCGATTCGAGGCGACCTTGGTTTGCTGGTTGTTAATGCACTGGCTTCGCTGACGGCAATCACGCTGGACCGCTGCATTTCATTTCAAAAGGAAAATGAAATTGAAGCGGCACACCAGAGCGAACGGCTGCGAGCCGCGGTCCTTGATTCGTTGGCTCATGCGGTTAAAACGCCGATCACTGCAATCCAGGCTGCAGCCGCCGGATTGAGTGAGGTGGGCAGGTTGAATGCCTCGCAGCAAGAGTTGACCGCGCTCATCGATGACGAGTCAAGGCAATTGGGCCAGTTGAGTACGCGCTTGCTGCAGACTGCCAAGCTCGAGGTTCAGGAAATCAAATTGGCCCGCGAGGAGATTCTCGTTAGCGATTTGGTTGCGGAGACGGTGGAGCAACAGCGTGGACACATGGCCGGACACGAAGTGGAAATCAAAGTGTCGAATCCCCAGCTCACCGTCCGCGGTGACCGCGAGCTTTTATCGATGGCGCTGTCACAATACCTCGATAATGCGGCGAAGTACTCGTATGTGGGAGGAGCGGTAGAGGTATCAGCATGGGAAAGTCATTCCGAAGTGCTGATTTCGGTTCACAATTCCGGCCCGGCGATTCCTATCTCCGACAGAGAGCGTATCTTTCAGCGCTTTTTTCGAAGTGAGGGCACCATGCATTTAGCCCCAGGCACGGGCGTGGGTCTGTCGACGGTGAAGATGGCAGCCGAGACCCATCAGGGCCACGTATGGGTCATCAGTAACCCAAATGAGGGAACAACGTTCTTTCTATCTCTGCCGCTGGATGGAGGGCAACAGTGAATCCTGAATCTGGAAACATCCTGATCGTTGACGACGAGCGTTCAATTCGTCTCTCGCTGAAAACGATTCTCGGGAATTTCGGCTTTGACATCGTAGAGGCAGCGCGCGGGGAAGAGGCACTGTCGCTTACACGCACCGAGCAATTTGACGCGGTTCTTCTTGACATCAATATGCCGGGAATTGGAGGCATCGAGGTGTGCCGGCTCATGCGCAAAGCGTCTCCTCGGCTGCCCATTGTGATGCTGACCGTTCAGGACAGCGAGGATCGCAAAGTAGAGGCTCTAAATGCCGGCGCTGATGACTACATTACGAAGCCTTTTCAGTTGCGCGAGCTGACCGCTCGTCTTCGGGCCGCTGTCCGCAGGAATCGAATTGAGGACGACAGAGAAGCCGCGATTTCGATTGGAGACATCCTCCTTGACCCCGGCCGCCATGTGGTCGAGAAGAAAGGCCGCTCCGTTCATCTGACCCCCAAACAATTCGAACTGCTGCACTATCTGATGGTGCATGCAGGCAGACCAATCCCGCATGCCAAGCTCCTGCGCTCGGTGTGGGGGCCGGAGTACGGGAACGAATTGGAGTACCTGCGCACGTTCATCCGGCAAATTCGTATGAAGATCGAAGACGATGCCGCTAATCCAACGTACCTGCTGACAGACTCGCACATCGGTTATCGATTCACAGAGACTGTTGGAGAAGCGTAGGGCGGTCCACCAGCGCCTGGAATGTGCGCGCCGGCGGTTCGAATCTGCCCGTGCCGCCCGATTTAACTTCCTTCTGAGAGTTTCGGGCCGTCCCAGCAAGAACCCGCACGCAGCGCGGGTTGTTGACCACGGCACCAACATGACTTTTGTCATGTACCCAAAAGC
>CAZHOO010000132.1:0-6309 GCA_964533905.1 uncultured Occallatibacter sp.
TGGTGAAGGCGCGCTCGATCTGAATGGCAAGATAGGCTTCCTGAATCTTGCGCATCGCCGTGCGGTCAGATGAGAGAAAGAGATTGCGCGCCAGCTGCATGGTCAGCGTGGAAGCCCCTTGCGCGCGTCCGTGGCTGCGAATGTCGTGCCAAACGGCGCCGGCCACGCGGAACACGTTGATGCCCCAGTGCGACTCGAAATTCTTGTCTTCAATCGAGATCACCGCCTCGCGCAGGATCGGCGCGAAACCGTCGTAGCCCACCACCTCGCGGCGTTCGAGTGCAAACGATCCCACGATCCTTCCCTTGCGGTCGTAGAGATCGGTGATCGTGGAAGGCTGGTAATGCTCGAGTTCCTGAATCTGCGGAAGATTTACGGAATAGACGAGCGTCAGTCCGGCCAGAGAGCCTGTGATCGCCGCCAGCAGCACCAGAGCGGCAATGGCCGAGCGGCCGGCCAGTTTGCGTCTCCGCTGTGCGGGGAGCTGCGGCCTTGAAATGCGGCGCTCCCGGCTGGGCAGGCGCTCGCGTACGCGCTCTTTGGGCGGTAGATTGGAAGTCGTAGCCAAGGCAGGACTGGCCTCACGGGCAGGCCTCCGCCATGCGAGGTGGAGGAGTGCCTCACCCTAAGGCTAGCATTGGATCGTCTGGAAAAATCGAATGCCGCGCACGTCCGTAATCCCTCGGTCAACGGTGGGAAAAAGCGCCCAAATCGGTTCCGCACTGCAGATAAGCTGTCATCCTGAGCGAAGTTTGCTGCTTTCGCAGCAAGCGGAGTCGAAAGCCTGCCCTGAGCAAACATCGTTCGCCGCGGCGAACGATCGAAGTCGAACAGGGATCTGCGGTTGCCCTTCGATGAGATTCTGACTCACCTTGCAGCAATCAGCCATTCTTCGCCTTCAATAGCGACAGCGCCTGATTCAGCGGTGCGTCGCCATTCGAGGGAGGCATCGGCTCGCCGTCGTCCTCCGGTGAAGCGACAACGACGTTGGGCGTCACCGCCTGATCCTGGATCTTCTTGCCGTTGGGGTCTTCGTACTTGGCCACCGTCAGCATCAGGCCGGCGCCGTCGGGCAGATCGATGGTCTTTTGCACCGTGCCCTCGCCGAAGGTATGCTCACCGACCACGTCTCCGCGCTTCAGGTCTTCAATAGCGGCAGCCGTAATCTCCGGCGCGCCATAGGTGCCGCGGTTCACCAGCACTGCCACAGGCGCGTCCGTCAGAAAGAGTGAAGGATTTGCACTGAAGGTCTGCAGCGGATATTTCTGTCCTTCAAGCGAAGCCAGAGTCCCCTGCTTGATGAAGAAGTTGGCCAGGCGCACACCCTGCTGCGGGTCCTCGCCCGTCGTGTCACGGAGGTCAAGCAGAACCTTCTTGCCCTTTGCGGCTTTGATGCGGGCGGCGAGGTCGTCCACGCGAGCCGCGGTCAAAATGCCCGGCTTGAGGTAAAGGATCGATGCGTTCTCGTAGAACTGCTCGCCAAGCGGCGGTGTCGCGAGCGCCGCGCGAGTCAGCTTGATCGAGTCGGGATCGGGTTTGAAGGGCCTGACCACCGAGATCGTGACCGAGCTGCCGGGCTTGCCCGAAAGCATGAAACGCACAATGGCCAGCGGCAGATCGTGGGTCGACTGGCCGTCAATCAGGTCGATGACGTCGCCATCGCGCATGTGCTCCTGGTCGGCCGGCGACCCTGGAAGAACATTCACAACCGTGGCGTATCCGAACCGCTTTGAAATGGTGAGCCCCACCTGCGCATTGTCCGTGGCCGGGCGGTCCTTATAGATTTTGTATTCGGTCGGCGTCAGGTAGCTGGAATCGGGATCGAGCGAGTCGAGCAGGCCGTGGAGCGCGCCCGTCGTGACGGAAGGGATGTCGGGCGGGGTCACATAGTAGTTCTGAATCTTGCGCAGAACCTCGGCGTAGACGCGCATCTGCTTGTAGGCCGCGCTCTGTTCGTCGTCGGCACGCACGCCGATGTACCCGAACTCGCCCAGAACATAACTGATCCCGAGGCCGGCAAAGATCACCACGGAGACGCCAAAGACTAAACGCTGGAAAAATCGAGACACGCACACCACCAAAGCAGCCCTGAGGGGAAGCCAGCCGCTCACAATCTATAGACGCAATGATACCCCAACCAGCACTCGAGGATGGCTCTCTGAACACGGGATCGCTGGAAACGAAAGTGTTAGCGGAAGCTGTCCCGCGGGCTTCGCCGGATCGTCACTGGGGCAACGAAAAACCGATTGCCAGCCGATTGCCGCCGGCCAGCCGCTCGTACTTCAGCGAGTGCGCGAACTTGCGCATGAGCAGAATGCCGCGGCCTCCTGGCCGAAGATAATCCATCGGTGAGGTCGCTGGCTGATCCTCCATGATTGAACCGGAAACAGGATCGAATGGCGGCGCCTGATCCTCGATTGTGAACACCACTTCCCGCGCGTCCGGCGAGGTGCACTCGACCGTCAGTGTGCTGCCGGGCTGCCCATCGTAGCCATGCCGGATCACGTTCGAAATCGCCTCTTCAAGACAAAGATGGACGTTGAAAAGCGTGTCGGCTGGAATGGCATACTCCACGCCAAGCCACTCCACCCACGGCCAGAGCAACGCCATGTCGTCAAGCTGACTTTTCAGGGTCAACCGGGACGCGTGTTTGGCTGTTTCTTCTGCGGGCATAGCCGCTACCGGACAGGAGATGGTGCTCATTGCAATGCTTCAATCGCCTTGGAAAGATCGTGGTGAATCGGCAGAAGAGTGTCGATGTTGCTGGCTTTCAGAACCCCTTCCACCATCTCGTTGGGCGCGAAAAGAACAACTTTGCCGCCCTTGCTGTGCACTGCCCGCGCGGGAAGCACGATCGATCGCAATCCCATGGAGCCAAGGAAGGTGACGTTTTGCAAGTCGATCAACAGTTTCTTTGCGCTGCCGGCGATTAGGTTCATCTTCATATCGACAGCCGCGGCGCCGGCGATGTCCATCCGCCCATCCAGCGCGACTCGCGTGATGCCGCCGTCCATTTCTTCCGTGGAGAGTTCCATTTCCATTGCCCTTTTCTGTGCAGCAACTTCGGAATTGCTCTTGACCGAAAGCACACACCCAAGTGGCTTTTTCGCCAAGAAAAAGACACCTTTCAATGCACTCAAGAAGTCTACTTGAATTCCGAAAATGCTCTTAAGAGGTTACGGATCTTCGATCCAGATGCTACGGGACGATTGTGAAAGCCCTGTTACAAACGCCAAAGTTCAGAAGAGATTGGTGATGCTGCTTGAAAAGCTAATCGCGAGCAACGCATCTTTGGCGATGGGCACCGTGATCTTCGAGACCGGATCGTCCCCGTCAAAGAGCTGGACCTTCAGTGTTTTGGTCTTCTTGGCCTTGAAATCTGAACTCACCGGCTTTGAATCCCATTCCTGGCCGCCGCTCCTGAACGACACTTGGAACTCCTGCATGCCGGGCGGCGTATACAGATTGTCCAGGCTGGTTCCGTCCCCAGTGGTGAAGTGAAGATATGGCTGCTTGTTCATCGACACGGTAAAGGAAATGCCCTTGGGGAATTTGCTGACGTCGATCTTCAATTTGCCGTTCTTGTTCGGGTCCGCCTTCCGGGGATCGAAGGCCGCAGCCGGAGGGTTCGGAGCTGGTGGTTTTGAAGGAGCCGGCGTGTTTTGAGCGGGCTTGTTGGCAGGCGCAGGCGGCGTCACTGCGGGCGCCGGCGCCTGCTGCGGCTGCGGTGTCGCCGTCTTACCCGCGGCGGGCTTGGCCGGAGCCGGCTTGGTCGCCGGCGGTTTCGCTTCCTTTGATGAATGGTTCGGCGAACTTCCCGGCGATTCCTGGGGAACAGGTTTCTCCGGCGGAACAGACAGAGGTTCTATTTGCTGCGGAGCTGGCTGCGGTTGCGGGACAGGAACCGTGACCGCCTGTTGCGGCGGTGCTGGCGGCTTGCGATGCGACCACCAATACCAGCCGCCTGCAATCGCCGCCGCGGCTACCACTGCCGCAACCAGCGCCATAACCAGGGCCGGCTGGGGCTTCTTCGCCGCCGCCGATTTTGCTTCCTCCGGTTTCGCAGCCTGCGAATTCGGGGCCTGCCTCGCTCCGGATCTGTCGGCCGTAATCACTGGACCGGGCCGCAATGACGCGGAGACTGCGTTTGGACCGAGCGTTGCTTCGGATTCCATCGCCGAAGGCATCAGCGGCGCTGACTGCATCACGCTCGTTACCGCGTTCGTGCGCACGCTCGCCAAGTCGAGCGCGAGCTCTTCGCCGGTCTGGTAGCGATCCGCGGGGCTTTTGGCCAGGCACTTCAGAATCACTGCTTCGACTCGCGCGGGAATGGCCGGATTGAGCTTCGCCGGAGGAACCGGCTCGGTATACACGACCTTGTAAGAGACGGCGGTCATGGTCTCGCCGGGAAATGGCTGCTCGCCTGTGGCCAGCGAATACAGAATCACGCCCAGCGAAAAAAGGTCGGCGCGGCCGTCAATGGGCGAACCCGTGAACTGCTCCGGCGGCATGAACGACGGCGTGCCCAGCAATTGCCCGGTCGTCGTAATGTCGCTCGACGCCAGCTTGGCAATGCCGAAGTCGGTAATGCGCGGCCGCTCGCTGCCGTAAACCTCCTTCGAGGTCATCAGAATATTGGCGGGCTTGATGTCGCGGTGAATCACGCCCTGGCGGTGCGCGTAACCCAATGCTTCGGCGATCTGCTGGCCGATCTCGCAAACGCGGTCCAGGGTAAACCGCTCGCCTTTCTTCATGGCTTCAGACAGCGTCCTGCCCTCGACAAATTCCATCACCAGGAACGGGGCGCCCTGATCCTCGCCGACGTCGAAGACGGGCACAATTCCCGGGTGCGCCAGCACGCCGGATGCCCGCGCCTCGCGGTAGAAACGAGTCCTGTATTCTTCGCTTTGAGCGCCTTCGAGCGCCGTCGTATGGATCGTCTTCAGTGCGACAATGCGGCCGACGGCAGGGTCGTTGGCCTTGAATACACTCCCCATCGCGCCGCGGCCCAATTCCTCGACGATCTCATACCTGCCAATGCACTTGGGGACGCCCATGGTGAGGATTGTACCAATCCCAAACGACCAAATTCAGTCGATTGAATAGTGAGGGTTTTGACCCTTGGGCAGCTTAGCACCGGCGGCCCGCGCGGCGCGCAGCTGGTCTACGCCGCCTTGCGGTAGCGCACCACCAGCAGGGTCAGATCGTCAGACTGGCTCGCTCCCCGTGTAAAGGCCCGCACCCCATCCAGGATCACCTGCTTCAGTTCTTCAACGGACTCGTTGACACGGCCCTCGAGCACTTTGGTCAGGCCCGTCACCTCGAACAGCTCCTTATCGGGATCCTCGGCTTCCGTTACGCCGTCGCTGAACAGCACCAGCGTGTCTTCCGGTTCAAGCTGGAGTTGCGCCGAAGGATAGTCCGCCTCGGGAATCAGGCCGACAGGGAAGGACCCCTCCGTGTAGAGCTCGGTCACCTTGCCCTGACGAAGGAGCAGCGGCGACGGGTGTCCCGCCTTGATGTATTCGAGCATTCCATCCTCGCCCACCATGCCGATAAACATCGTGGCATAGCGCCCGACCTCGGAGTGATGGCACAGGAACCGGTTGATGTGGTTGAAGACCTTCACCGGGTCAGCGCCCATCGTCATCCCCGACAACGCGCCTTGCAGCATCGTCGTCAGCAGCGCCGCGCCCAACCCTTTGCCGCTTACGTCTGCAATCAGAACTCCCGAGCGATTCTCGCTCACCGGAACCACATCGAAATAGTCGCCGCCAACCTCGTGGCAGGGATAGTGCACGCCAGTAACGGCCAGGTGCGGAAAATCATTCAATCCATGCGGCAAGAGCGCCTGCTGAATGGTGCGCGCAATCGACAGCTCCTGCTCCAGCCGCTGCCGCTCGCGCTCGCGCTCCACCAGCCGCGCGTTGTCCATAATGCTTGCCGCCTGCACGGCCAGCGCATCCATAATCTGGCGATCGAGCGCCGAAAACGCCGCGATGCGGCGCGAGTCGAGATAGATCAGCCCCAGCAATTGCCCCGGCTCCTGCTCGGCGCCGGTGTCGGCAGTAGAGCGCGACGAAGCGTACAGCGGAATCGCCACCACCGCGCGCAGCCCCTGGATGACAATGCTCTCTGCCGCCTTCAGATCCAGGCCCGCCAGGTTAAGGTCCTCGGTAATCACGGCCGACTTCTTCGTGATCGCCTGGTTGATCGCTGTCTGGCTGGGGTTCAGCGTCTCCGGCGGCAGGTCTTCAGCCTTGTTGCTGCGGGCCTGGTGAACCCGCAACACTCCCGTGGCATCGGGCA
>CAZHOO010000133.1:0-6158 GCA_964533905.1 uncultured Occallatibacter sp.
CGCGACTGGCGCTACTCTCGCAATACCGGATTTGGTACTCAACTCCAACCCGCGGATGCCTATGGCAGCCAGCAAGCTGAGCACGGCTCTGAGCTTGGGTTTGCCTCGCGACGTCCGGCTCCCTTTTCAACTTGCAATCTGCCCTCACGCGTCCTGCCTCGCCGCGCCCTGCTATGGCGTGCGCTTGCGCGTTTGGCCGCCCCAACAGCCGATGCTCACGCACGCCGCGCCGCTCACCGATAACTTATCTGCCGAATCTTCGCCAGCAGCCCCAAAGGACCGCTGCCGAACAACCATAACTCGCCGTCCGGGAGGACATAAAAACCTTTGAAGATCGCCCTGGAGATTACGCCGAATCTTGAGCCCCTGTTCGGGACCCGCGATGAAAACCTCAGACTGATGGAAGACTCGCTTGGTGTGCGCATCGATCTGCGCTCCGACGCCGTGCATGTGGAAGGTGCTGAAGCGGGCGTTTCGCGCGTGCAGCGCATCTTTGAGGATTTTGAGACCCTCCGCCGCCAGGGAATCCATCCGCACAACGGCGAGCTGAACGGAATGTTGCGTCTGGTTGTGGCCGATCAGGCAGCGACGCTGCGCTCCGTCGCCGAAGCCGGTAAACAGCGGTCCGTGGGAATCAAGCGCACGGTGCAGCCGCGTTCGCTCAACCAGCGCCGCTACGTTGAGGCCATCGAGCAGAATGACATGGTGTTCAGCGTGGGCCCGGCCGGTACGGGCAAAACCTATCTCGCGGTCGCCATGGCCGTAGCTGCTTTCAACGCCAAGCGCATGGGCCGCATCGTGCTCGTCAGGCCGGCTGTCGAAGCCGGCGAACGCCTGGGCTTTTTGCCCGGCACGTTGCAGGAGAAAGTCGATCCCTACCTGCGCCCGCTCTACGACGCGCTCTACGACCTGCTCGATCCGGACCGCGTGGACAAGATGCTCGAAAAGAACATCATCGAGGTTGCGCCGCTGGCCTTCATGCGCGGCCGCACGCTCAATGACGCCTTCATCATCATGGACGAGGCGCAGAACACAACCGTCGAGCAGATGAAGATGTTCCTCACGCGCATGGGCAACAACTCCAAGGCCGTGATCACGGGCGACATTACCCAGATCGACCTCCCCAACCCGCGCAAGTCGGGACTGCTGGACGCGATCAACGTGCTAAATGGCGTGGAAGGCATTGCATTCTGCCACTTCGACGACGGCGACGTGGTGCGCCATCCGTTGGTGCAGCGGGTGGTGCGCGCGTATGAGAGCGCAAAACCCCGGCAGCAGGAACTGCCGCTCACCATGGGCGATGCGATTCAGGTCGGAGCCCAGGAGAGCGAAGAACGGCCGGCGACGCAGGCCAAGCAGACGGCGAAGCCGCAGTAGCCGGACGGCTCACGTAGAATCGAAGTCACCGCGGGCCGCGCTGTTTGCGGCCGCCGCACGATGATTCTCCTCGATCCAGAACTGGAGCCTGACTCAGCATCGGCATCTGCCCATGCGAAGCGGTCTGTTGCGTCCCAACCGGAGAAGACTTCCCGCATCCCTTCAAGGCGCACATTAAGCCGATACCTTGCGCAGGCCCAGGACGCTGCCAAACTCAGCGGCCAGGTCACGGTGCTGCTTACGACCGACGCAACGATCCGCGATCTGAACAAACGTTTCCGCGGCAAAGATACGGCAACCGACGTTCTCTCTTTCCCCGCCGCAGATCCAGTCCAAAACCGGGAAAAAATCGCAGGCGATGTGGCCATCAGCGTCGACACGGCGCGTCGCGAGGCAGCCGAGCAGGGTCACACTCTCTCGGTTGAGCTGCGAATCCTGATTCTTCACGGACTCCTGCACCTCGCAGGCTACGACCATGAATCCGACACGGGCAAGATGCAGCGCCGCGAGCGCCAGTTGCGCGCAAAGCTCGGGCTGCCGCATGGCCTGATTGAACGAGCCATGATTGAGCGGTCGAATCCCGAACGGACTGGGCCCAAGCGCACGAAAACGCGGAGGCCGAAGCCATGACTCCGCTTGAGATCCTTGCGCTCGTTGCGCTCATCGTGGTGGCCACGCTCGCCTCCTATATTCAGCGCGTTTATTCCGAGTACGGCAAGATTCTGAGCCGCGAAGTGCAGGAGAATCTTGACGCGTGGGAGGTGCGCGTCGAGCCGCATCTCGGCCTGAGCCGCGAACATGCTGCCCTTTGTTCATCGGTGCTGAAGCAGCTTACTCTCGGCGTTATTGCGCTCGGATTCGGCGCGCTGCTCTTCATCCGGCCCACGCATCCCGGTCCACCCGACACGCTTGAAATTGCGCAGGCCGTCCTGGCCGTCGTGCTGGTCGTCGTCTTTGCATACCAGCTCATTCCCGATCTGCTCTTCAACCGCACGCGCGGGCTGTGGGTGGCGCGGCTTCTTTGGCTCATCCGCCTTCTGCTGTGGGCCGTTACGCCCGTCACCGTCTTTATCCGGTTCTTCTTTTCCATTGGCGCGCTGGCCGAGGCGCCCACGGGCCCCGAAGAAGAAGCTCCCGCGCCTGACGTCGAGGCGCTGATCGAGGCCGGCGAGGAAGAGGGCATTCTGGAGCAGAGCGACTTTGAGCTGGTGCGCTCGGCAGTTGAGTTCGGCGACATGCTGGTTCGCGAGCTGATGACTCCGCGGCCGGAGATCTTCGCAGTCCCCGAATCCACTACGATCGAGCACTTCCTTGAGATGCTGCGCGTGCAGAACTACTCACGCGTGCCTGTTTACTCCGGCTCGCTCGATAACATCAAAGGGCTCGCATTTGCCCACGACCTGCTGCAGATTAGCGACGATGAAGCCCGCACGCGAACGGTCGCAACAATCCTGCACTCCGCCGCATTCGTCCCGGAAACCAAACGTGGCTACGAACTGCTGCGCGAGATGCAACGCGAAAAACAGCACATGCGCGTCGTGATTGACGAGTACGGCTCGGTGGCAGGCCTTGTGACTATCGAGGATCTGCTCGAACAGATTGTCGGCAACATTCGCGACGAGCACGAGACTGACACGCAGATCGAGGAACCGCAGCGCGAGCCGTCAGGATCATGGCTCATTCCCGGTGGCTTTCCTGCCGATCAGCTTGGCGACGTGATCGGCGAGCCTGTGGAACTGGACGGGGACTACGAAGCGACGACGCTCGGCGGCCTTGTGAGCGAGATTGCGGGCCGGATTCCAAAGGCCGGCGAAGTGGTCACGCTCGATCCGCTCGGTCTGCGCGTCGAGGTCGTGGCTTCGACGGGCAGGCGCGTGGAACGCGTACGGCTGTTCCCGCCGACTGCGCGGCTGCCGTTTCCGAAGGAGCCTTGAGCAGGTTAGCGGATCAGGCCTTTGAGGAGAGCTGCCCTCCCGCTGATTCGCACGTCGCTGTGGGGCAGCCGACGGCCTCGCTCGAACACCGCCATGCTGTCATAGAAATGCATCGATAACGTGGAACGGGTAAACTCGGTCGCCGGCAGCGCATCCCGGGTCCAGTCGGAGTTCAGTTCATCGATGAGGCCCTTGCAGACTTCGATGAACGTGCCCTCGCGTTTCAGGCCGCCGCCGAACTCATCCCAGTAAGCTGTGTGAAGATCTTCCACGAGGTACACGCCGTTGGGAGAGGTGCGCGGGTAGAGAAACCGGAAAGTTTCAACCACGTCGCTCATTTGGTGGCTGCCGTCGTCGAGGACGATATCCGGCGTTCCGAATTCTGCGAGGACATTGCTCAGGAACTTCGTGTCCGACTGACTCCCAATCCGGATTTTGATCTGGTCTTCCTCAAAGGTCTTGCACTCCGTGTTCACGTCAATTCCAACGATCAGCGCATGAGGGCCCAGGTAGCGCGTCCACATCTGCGCCGACCCGCCGCGGCCGCATCCGATCTCGAGGAAAATCACGGGGCGGTTGATAAAGCGGCTGAAGTGCGCCTCGTAGACGGGAAAGTAGTGCTTCCACTTGTGGATTGTCCGCTGCTTGTTATTGACGAACTCGGACCACAGACTCAATCGATCCTCGCTTTTGTCCGCGCAACTTGCGGAACGCGGCAGCCAGCCGCTCCCTGCTCAGCAATTCGAGATTCTCTGCGCTGCTAAGAGAAATTAAACCATGCACGCCCTAACCGCAACTGCTCCCACTCTATCTGCGGAAGAATCACTTCAGATGTTGGTCGAACGCCGCGCCGACCACGCGACACAGCGCCATGGCTGAGTGTTTAGAATCCAAATGACAATGGAACGGGGTGGGCGTGCGTGGCGAAGAGTCTTCTTACACGTCGTGAGTTTGTGCGAACTACTGCTGGAGCCGCGGCGATGGGCGCATCATCGCACGCGATCCTCGCGAGCGCGGCCGATACATCCTCCCGGCTTGTTCACGTGTGGGAGAAGCACGAAATCGCGCTCACCTCCAAGCGCAGCTTCCCAAATCCCTACACGGATGTGACGGTCTGGGTCGATCTGACTGGCCCAGGCTTCAACAAGCGCATCTACGGTTTCTGGAACGGCGGGGAAGACTTCTGCGTGCGCGTAGTGGCGACCGCGCCGGGCGCATGGCGCTGGCGCAGCGACTCGGAGCCAACTGTTCGTGGCTTGGCAGGAAACAGCGGCACGTTCGAGGCGGTCGAGTGGACGGACGACGAGAAGCAGCAAAACCCGCTGCGTCGCGGATTTCTTCGCTCAACACCAAACAATCACGCACTTGAGACTGCCGACGGCACACCGTTCTTTGCGGTCGGCGACACGTGGTATTCCGCTGGCACCAACCGCTTCCGCTGGTACGACGACGAACAGGAGCGGCCAATTGGCCCCACCGCCAGCTTCAAGGATTACGTTCGCTATCGCAAAGCACAAGGCTACAACTGGGTCAACGTGATCGCTGCGTTTCCCAACTGGGAGACCGATGGCCTGCCTTATCACATCGTGATGAATGACGCGGATCACACCACCGTCCGCTCGGCGTGGCTCGAATTCGGCACGGGCAGCGCAAAGAATATGGACAATGAAGGCGGACGGCCGTTTCTGTTTCCTGGTCGCGTCCCCGGCTATGAAAACGTCTTTCCCGATGTCGACCGCATAAATCCCGGCTACTTCAAGGCCATCGACCGCAAAATCGATTATCTGAACGCCAACGGATTTGTCGCATTCATCGAAGTCTCGCGCCGCGATGCCAGCGAACTCTGGAAGAAGTACTACTCTTGGCCCGAATCCTACTCTCGATTCATTCAATACATTTGGTCGAGATACCAGGCCAACAACACCGTGCTCAGTCCGATTCATCTCGACATTGTTCAGGAGAGCATCACCGTGCCGGATTTCATGAAGGCCATTGACTTGGTGATGAAGAAGTACGGGCCGCCGCCTTTCGGCACGCTGCTCTCGGCGAACGCGAATCCTTCCACGCTGGTGAACTGGGGTGAAAACTCGTGGGTAACGCTGCATCAGACCGGCAACAAGCGCGAGCACGAATACTACTGGTACCTGACGCAGATTTATCGTGACCCGCATCCGCATCCCGCGCTGAACGGTGAGCCCTATTACGCTGGATATTTTGACGCTCGCGGCGTCCCCGGCGGCTATAAATACGGCGCCAAGGGCGGCACTTCGCAAGACGACCAGTTCGTCCGCTCGTCAATGTATGGCAGTTTTCTCTCGGGCGGACTCGCGGGCCATGTGTACGGCGCTGAGGGCATCTGGGGCGCCGACATCGAGCCTTCTGCTCCAACGAAGATGTGGGATGCATTCCAGTGGAACTCCGGCGCGCAGATGCAGCACTTGCGGACATTTGCGTTTTCGATTGGCAAGCGCTACCAGGACCTCGTGCCGGATGTGGGTTACGTTGCGCCAAATGCCACGCCTGTCTTAAAAGGTTACGAAGGCTGGGCCTACGCCGCGCGCACCCCCGACCAGAATATTTTTCTCGTTTATTTCGAAAAGGGTTGCCCCCCGAGTCTCATCCGCGGCGCGCGAGTCATGAGCCTGTATCGCGCTCAGTGGTTCGACCCGCGCGAAGGAACCTGGTCCGACGTGGGCGACGGAGTTGCGAAGGCGAACAACATCGGCGAGATCGAGCTGCCCGATCTTCCTGGAGATACGGATTGGGGACTGAGCCTTGTGTACCAAGGTCCGGCAACAATGCCGAGGCATTTTTAACGGGACCTCGCACCTTCCGGCGCATGAGGTT
>CAZHOO010000134.1:0-6098 GCA_964533905.1 uncultured Occallatibacter sp.
CAGCCGGCTCCGCGGGAGGAAGCAACCAGTCTCCGGCGTGGGCGGCGGACGGATCGAAGATCGCTTTCTCTTCCGCGCGCGGCGGCCATCCCGATATCTGGATCTCCGATGTAAGCGGCGGCAACGCGCACCCCGTGACGTCGTTTGGATCGGATGTTTCGCCGGTTTGGAATCCGCGCACCGGAAACCAGCTTGCATTTGTGAGCGGCCGAACTGGCGAGCCGCAGATTTACATCATGGACAAGGATGGCGCCAACGTACAGCGTATGACCGACGGCGGTTATGCCATCTCTCCTTCGTGGTCGCCGAACGGAGGCATGCTCGCGTTTGCATGGAATCGCAAATACGGTCCCGGCGATCCCGGTGGCTACGACGTCTACGTAATGGACATTGCCAGCAAGAACTGGCTCCAGGTGACTCACGAATCCGGCGTCAACGATTTTCCCTCCTGGGCGCCCGATGGTCGCCACATCGTATTCCAGCGCCAGGTCGGGCACCGCACCCAAATCTGGACGATGCTGGCCGACGGCACCAACCAGCAGCAACTGACCTCCTCGGGCGACAATATGATGCCAAATTGGAGTTGGAAGTGAGTTCTCAAGCTAAGGCCGTCCGCTGATGGCACCCTGCGAGGCGAGCGCCGGCATTTTAACCGCGTTTGCGGATTCGATGAACTATCATTTTGGGGTGCTGAAGTTCCGTGGAAAGCATAGGGCGGCACGCTGCGACGATGAAAAAACTCGGTTGCGCGGAAGATAACCATCACCTTTTTTGAGAAGGAGAATCCCCTTGAAGACACAGAAGGCTGTTTTTTCGATTGCACTTTTGCTCATTGCCCTGGCCGCCGTCTCCGGTTGCAAAAAGAAGACCGCACCCCTACCGTCCGCCGAACAGGCGCCGGCAACATCCGTTCCCGCCCCCACGGCTCAGTTGAGTGCGACACCGACAGTGATTTCGGCCGGCGACCAGGTTCAGTTGAGCTGGAAAACAACCGACGCAAACACGGTCACGATTGACGGCATCGGAGACGTTCCGACCGTAGGTGTGAAAACCGTGACGCCGACGGAATCGACGACGTACCACTTGGTGGCGCATGGGGATGGCGGATCTGCAGACGCCTCGGCATACGTAACCGTGAATTCGCCGCCGGCCATCAGCGTACCGAGCACGACCATGAACGAGCAGCAGGACTTCGACGCGCACGTGCAGCCGATCTTCTTCGACTACGACAACTATGATATTCGTGGCGACGCGCAGGCGATCCTGGCGAAGAATGCCGATTACCTGAATGCCCACCCCAATATCAAGATCGTGATCGGCGGATACTGCGACGAACGCGGATCGGATGAATACAACCTGGTCCTGGGCCAGAATCGCGCAACCGCGGCGAAGACAGCCTTGGTCACAGCGGGCATCGCAGCAGACCGCATCCGGGTGATCAGCTACGGCAAGGAGAAACCGTTCTGCTCCGATTCAACAGAGGAGTGCTGGCAACTGAACCGCAGAGATGGGTTCACGATCGACAAGTAGGACCGCTTTCGCTGTCGGATCGCGGCCCGGGGATTCATTCGCTTTGACAGCCGGCAGCCTGGCTCGCAGCGCCCGGCTGCCGTATGTTGTATTCAGAAAGTTTTACTGAGGAAGGTAAGAAGAAATGTTCAAATCAAGCCCTCTTCGCCATTGCCTGCTCGCAATTGCAGCATTGGCTCTTCTGTTTGGTCCCGCGGCTAAGCCGGCACATGCGGTCTCAAAGGAAATGGTCGAGCTGCAAACTCAGGTGCAGCAGTTGCTTGATGCGGTGCAGCGGCTGCAGTCAACCATGGATGCGCGGCTCAGCGTGCTCGAGCATCTGGCGCAGCAGACCGCCGACCAGGCGAGCCAGGTGAATTCGACGGTGACCGCGCTGCAGCAAAAGATCGGTACGCAGAACGATGCAGTGAGCACGAAGGTGGACGGCGTCTCTGGTCAGGTGCAGTCGTTGAACGACTCGGTCGACGAGCTGAAGGCGCGCATTGCCAAGCTGGACAAATCGCTTCAGGACATGCAGACACAACTGCAGGCGATGCAGGCGGTCCAAACGCAGCAACAGCAGCCGGGCACAGCGGGGCCGGGCGGAACCGGGGCGCCGGGCGGGCCGGATCAAGGGCCTGGATTGCCGAGCGGAGCAGCGCCGGGCGCGACAGGAGCGCAACAAGCACCGCCGCTTCAGGAGACCTTGCAGGCCGGGGTGCGCGATTACACAGCGGGACGGTACCAGGTGGCACAGGGCGAGTTTCAGGACGTGGCGCACTTCTATCCATTGGACGACGCGGCCGGCACGGCACAGTTCTATCTCGGTGAGATTGCATACCAGCAAAAGGACTATCCCACTGCGATCAATAACTATAACGCTGTGCTGGAAGGATTCAGCGGCAACGCTAAGGCATCAGCGGCGCAATTGCACAAGGGATTCGCCCTGATCGCATTGGATAAGCGCGATGAAGGCATTCATGAGTTGCGTTCACTGATCCAGCGGCACCCGCAAACGCCCGAGGCGCGTGCGGCACGAGCCAAGTTGACGGCGCTGGGAGTAAAGGCGGAAGCGGGGCGGTAGAAAGGAAGCTTCCGCCTTTGAGCTGCTCGCTCTTCGCTTTGTTGCAAAACTTTCGGGCTGTTTATGTGCACGGCAAAAGCCCCGCCACAAGCGGGGCTTTTGGTTGCAGGCGCGCAACGACTTCTATCGAACAAATCGTGCTTCAGCTTTTCGCAGGAGCGGTGTCGATCGGCACGGAGCCATCGGGATTCGCGGCTGCGGGAGCGGTGGTTGCCGCAGCACCGGCATTCGCGGCTGCTTTCGCCACGCTCTTGTAGTGGCGGACATCGGCGCCCTGCACCCAGAAGATCACGTCCTCGGCGATGTTCGTAGCATGATCGCCAACGCGCTCGAGGCTGCGGCAGATCATGAGGGCGTTCAGTGCCTGGGGAGCCAGGTGGCTCTGCTCTTCCATCACTTTTGTGAGGGCGCGGAAGGCTGCGCGATTCATTTGGTCAACGGCATCGTCCATGGTGAGCACGCCATGGGCCAGCTCGGCGTCGCCCTCGATGAAAGCTTGCAGGCTCTTCCGCACCATGTCGGCGGCCATGGCGGCCATGCGGGGAATGTCGACCGGAAGATCGACGGCGGCCATGCGATCCATAATGCGGACGCGGTCGCTGATGCTCTTGGCGGCGTCGCCCACGCGTTCCAGATCGGCGTTGATCTTTATGACGCTGAGAATGAATCGCAGATCGATGGCCATTGGCTGCTCCATCGCGAGCAGGTCAAGCGCAGCCTGGTCAATATCGCGTTCCATGCGGTTGATGGCGATCTCGCTGCGACTCACGAGATCGCAGATGGAAAGGTCGCGAACCCGGTAGGCTTCAATGGCGCGCTGGATCGCCTGCTCGGCGAGCCCCGCCATCACCAGAAGATTCTCCTTCAGGTCTTCCAGGCTCTGTTGAAAGCGTATGCGTGTCATCCGAACCTGCCCGTGATGTAATCCTCCGTGCGCTTGTCAGAAGGATTGGTGAAGATTTTGTGGGTCGAATCGAACTCGACCATGCGGCCGTTGAGGAAGAAGCCGGTATTCTCTGCCACGCGGGCCGCCTGCTGCATATTATGCGTCACAATCACGATCGTGTACTGCGACTTTAGTTGGAAGATGAGATCTTCGATCTTGGAGGTGGAAACGGGATCGAGGGCCGACGCCGGCTCGTCCATGAGCAGGACTTCCGGGTCGACGGCGAGGGCACGGGCAATGCAGAGACGCTGCTGCTGTCCGCCGGAAAGACTGGCGCCGGATTTCTTCTTCAGATCGTCTTTGACCTCGTCCCACAGTGCCGAATTCTTCAGGGATTTCTCGACGACTTCGTCGAGGGAGTGGCGATTGGAATAGCCATTAAGCTTGAGACCGGCCGAGACGTTGTCGTAGATAGACATCGTGGGAAAGGGATTGGGGCGCTGGAAGACCATCCCGACGCGGCGGCGAACCTCGACCGGCGACGCATCGTGATAGATGTCGAGGTCGCCCATGCGCACGCTGCCGGTGACGCGAGCGATGGGATTGGTCTCATGCATACGGTTGAGGCAACGCACAAACGTGCTCTTGCCGCAGCCGGAGGGTCCAATCAGCGCCGTGGCATGGTTAGCCGGAAGATTCAGATTGATGTCCTGCAGCGTGTGATTGGCGCCGTACCACGCGTTCAGGTTGGTTACTTCGATGCCGACACCCACGTTCGCATGTCTCCTAACGACAGTTCTGAATTCGTAATTCTAGGTTCTCGGTTTTTCGATCCCTCTTAGGCTGTGAACTATGAACTGGCTTAACTTGTTCCTTTCAGGACACCGCGGCTGGTGACGAAACGCACCAGCGAAACGGCCAGCACAATGAGAACAATCAAAACCAGCGATCCCGCCCACGCCAGCCGATGCCAATCGTCGTAGGGAGATTCAGCATAAATCCAGATCTGCAAAGGAAGAGCGGCGATGGGCTGATTGAGGCTGGTGCTCCAGAAGTCGTTGCCCAGTGCGGTGAAGATGAGGGGCGCGGTTTCTCCGGCGACTCGCGCAAAGGCAAGCATGCAACCGGTGATGATTCCAGGTGAGGCGGTTTTGACAGTAATGGAGAGCACCGCGCGCCAATTGGGAACCCCTAGGCCGAGCGCGGCTTCGCGCACGTTGTGCGGGACCATGAGGAGCATCTCTTCGGTGGTGCGGCAGACGGTGGGAATCATCATAATGCCGAGCGCCACGCCGCCGGCGAATGCTGAGAAATGATGCTGAGGAACAACGATAAGCGCGTAAGCGGCGAGGCCCATGACGATGGATGGCACCCCATTGAGAACGTCGGCGGTGAAACGGACGGCATCGGCCAGCTTGGTACCGCGGCCGAACTCGGCCAGGAAAATACCTCCGCCGATGCCAATGGGAATGCCAATGAGACTCGCAAGGGCCAGAAGGGTGACCGAACCGACGATGGCATTGGCCATTCCACCGCCAGTCTCGCCGACGGGTGCAGGAATTTTGGTAAAGAAGTCCATATTCAGCGAGCTGGCGCCCTTGATGACGAGATAGATGAAGATTGCCGCGAGCGGCACAATCACCAGGATCGTCGACAACACCGCAAGCGACGTTGCGGCCTTGTCGACCAGCCAGCGCAGCCGGGTCTGAAATTGGTGTTCTTGCGGCACTTTCTCTCCGTTCCCTTTTTCAGCGATTTACGATCGCCTATCTCTTTCTCAACGTTGCGTTGCCGGGGCTCCGCGCGTGACCGCCCAGACAAGCAGGCGGGCCGTCGCGTTCACAATGATGGTGACTATGAACAGTGCCAAACCGATTTCCATGAGAGCGCTGAGGTGCATGTCGCTGACCGCCTCTGTGAATTCGTTGGCGATAACCGACGCCATGGAACTGCCGGTCGCCAGCAGTGACCGGCTGATTTGCGGGGTGTTGCCGATGACCATGGTGACGGCCATGGTTTCGCCGAGCGCGCGGCCCAGGCCGAGAATGACGGCGCCGACGATCCCGATCCGCGCATTGCGCAGCACGCCCATGCGGATCATCTCCCAGCGCGTAGCGCCCAACGCCAGCGCGGCCTCGCGCTGGGAGTGGGGCACGGCCGCCATCACCTCGCGCGTGAGCGATGAGATGATCGGCAGAATCATAACCGCAAGAATGACGCCAGAAGCAAAAAAGCCGAGCCCGGTGGGATTATCGTTGCCGAAGAACCCAGTCCAGCCGAGACCCCTGATCAGCACAGGGTTTACATATTCGCGCAACAAGGGCACCAGAATGAAGAACGCCCACAGACCATAAATAATGCTGGGGATGGCGGCGAGCAACTCCGTCAAGAAGGCCAGTGGCCCGCGTAGAAAACCTGGGCACATCTCAGTGAGGAAGACGGCGACGCCAATGGCCAGCGGGACGGCGAACACCAGTGAGAGAAACGAGGAAACCAGAGTGCCGTAGACGAAAGGCAAGGCGCTGAAGTAGTTGTTGACAGGATCCCAATAGGACGGAAGACCTGTTGTCGGATCGATGTAAGTCTTATAGAAGAATTTGAAGCCAAATGCATGCCATG
>CAZHOO010000135.1:0-5885 GCA_964533905.1 uncultured Occallatibacter sp.
GCTGTGACATGCGGTACATTCCCACGGCCCAGTCTTCATTGCCCATCCCCGCAGCCTTTGCCTGAGCAAAAATCTCGGCCAGCGTGTCTGCCAACTCCACTTGCGTTCCCCTGCTGGCAGCGGCCTCGCGCAGCAGCCGCGTATCCTTCTCGCCCAGCAAGACCGTAGCGCCAGCTTTTTCCGGCGGGTTCAGCATCACTTTGCTATATGCCGCGTAAAGCGGCGACTGAAACAGCGCACTGTTGATCGCCTCAAAAAACGCTGCCGGATCGATTCCCTGCCCTTCAGAGTAGACGAATGCCTCGCTCAGCGAATACAGCATCGCGCTGATCAGGAAATTCCCGCCAAGCTTCACCGCGTGAGCCTCGCGCGGTTCAGTGCCCACAACGGAGATGCCCCGCGAGAATGTCTCGAGCAGCGGACGAGCCTTCGCTACCGCCCGTTCTGCCCCGGCTGCCACCACCCAGAGTTTGCCTTGTTCGGCCACGCTGGGGCGGCCGAAGACCGGCGCTGCGACGAATTCCTGCCCCCGTCGTGCATGCTCCTGAGTCAGGCGCTCGCTCAACGCGACACTGATGGTGCTCGACGAGATATGCAGCGCGCCCGGCGAAAGCGCATCCATCAAGCCATTCGCGCCAAAGATCACTTCTTCATTCGCGGGATCGTCAAACAGCATGGTGATGACTGCGTCGGCGCCCAGCTCGGCCTCCGCCGGTGTCGCCGCCGCAATCGCGCCTTCACGGAGCAGTGGCTCTGTTTTGCCCTCCGTCCGATTCCACACCCGCAGTTCGTGCCCGGCGGCAATCAGATGCAGCGCCATCGGCGTTCCCATTTTGCCCAGGCCGAGAAAACCAATCTTCATGCCGAGATTGTAAAAGATGGTCGATCATTAGTAGTGGACCAGCTCCGCCTGTCATCTCGAGCGGAAAGCTCGTGGTCGGGCAAGAACCCGCTTGTCATCTTGAGCGGAGTCCCGCTTCAGCGGGACGGAGTCGAAAGATCTGTCCTGAAATAGCCGATGCACTTGTAGCGCCGGTCTCCAGACCGGCTGTCGCGCGGGCGTCCTCGCCCGCACACGCGGAGCAGACCCAGGCTTCTATAGTCATGGGTGGCGCAACGGATGACTGCGGTTGGATTTTCGATGTCCCCGCGGGCCACGCAAAGACGCACTTTCCGGATAGCCGGTTACTCGAGCGCAACTTGCGCAATCGCCGATCTTTCTGGTGGTAAAGCAAGCACTTTCCGCGTGCGCATGAGTGAGTTGACCCCTGACGGCTCGATTTTGCAATGCTCGGCCACACACTCGAAGGTGTTGTCACGGAAGTAGAACAAGAAATGTCTTCCCGCACCGATCTGCGGGCCAACGGACTGCCAGTCGTTGGGCGCATCCAGTAACTCCGCGTCACCTTGGATCAAATAGAACTGCCCCCACTCGGGTGCGAATCTGCTGAATCTGCATTGACCAAGGTACCAACCCTCGTCGTTGGTTGAGCCGAGACGGTACCGCTGGCATCGGACGAAGAGAAGAATGCCAAACTCCTCTTCGAGAAACTCCGGAAATCGGAACGAATTGACAAAGAATTTGAGCAGCACATCTTCGTCCTGGACTTCAACCGAAGGCACCGGCGCGTTGGGTTCCGCATTCCAACCGTCATTGAGCTTGTGAAACGTCACTCTCATATCTTCGTGACTCAAGCCGTAGCAACTATCGATGACATTTGACACATTCCTAATGTATTGTCCCCACCCCGTCACGTTCCCCGCACCCGCTCCGCCAAGCCCTCAGTTCGGCGTACCGCTCGTCTCCGCCTCGCTGAACGTGCACTCCTGGCATTGGCAAACACGGCGCAGATACTCCCACGAGTAGATTCCGCCGGAATGGCCGTCAGCCCAATTGAACTGGATCGCATAGCGGCCCACCGCATGTGCGCTCGCCGGCTTCGGCGGAGGCGTGTACATCGGCAAGAGCGCCGCTGGCTTTGCCTTCGGCTGGCCAACCTTGCGGCCCTGCTGCGCGCGCTCGTCCACGCATGTGGCGCAGGGGCAGGCATCGCGCAGCCACGCAAATCCCCAAGCGCTCTTGTGGCCATCGGCCCAGTCAATCTCCAGGCCCTTTCCCTCGGTCATCAGCACGCGCACCTTTTCCGGAGTGACGGCGATCTTCGGGAGCGGCAGATTGCGCGCCTCTTCATGCGCCTTTTCTTCTTTGCTCGCCAAGCGAATGCCTTCGTGGCTCATATCTTCAGTTTACAGGTGTCAGGTTTAGGCGGCCGCAGGCTGAAGATTGCATCAATTGCGGCCAGTGACCGCGGTACTCCGCTCCCACAATTTGGGGATCGATCCTGAAAAATACCGGTGCTAGGCTGTCTGCGATATGCCCACGGTAGAAAACGAAACCGAGAGTTGGACGATACCTCCCGAGCTGGATCAGCCTTTGCCGCGCCGTGTCCGGCTGAGCGGCACGGGAGTCTTCAATTGCGTCTTTGCTGCGGCATCGATTATCGCTGGCATGGCCATAGCCAATCAGGCGGTTCAAGGCGAGTTGCGCCGCGAGGCCGAAGCGCAGGCCCGAACCCGCCAGGTGTCGGCTGAAGGGCGCGAAACCGACGCCACGGTAACGCGACTTACTTCAGGACTGGGCATCGACAGCGTAGGCTACGACTTCACCGTCGACGGCCGCACCTATTCTGGCTACGGCGTCATGGCGCCTTCGCATTGGGCAGCGCTTCAGGTCGGGTCGCCCTTGGAAATCCTCTATCTGCCTTCCGACCCCGCAAAGTCCTACCCGGAGTCGGACCCGCCAAATTCCCAGACCCATTGGCTCCTCGTTTTGCCCGTCGCAGGGATGGCGTTGTTCTTCATGTTCAGTTTCGCCGCCATTCAGCTATCGGCAGTATTGCCCAAGCGCCGTCTCCTGGCCCGCGGTCGTCCCGCCCGCGCCGTTGTCACTCGCTGCAATGCGGGCTCACGCGGAAGAAGCAGCGGGTATTTCCTCCATTACGATTTCTCCCTGCCCGACGGAAGCAAGTCTCAGGGAAAGGTATTCCGCAGCGAGCCGGTGACCGAGGGCTCGACCGCCACGGCCCTCTACGATCCCGATCATCCGCAGCGCAACACCCTATATCCACTCGCAATGGTGAAGTTGACAGCCGCCTGAGCTCGATCGCTTGTCAATTCATCCGTCAATGTCGCGCCGGGCGCGCGTGCTCATAGTGCACCGCGAGCGAATAGATCACAATCACCAGCACAAGACTAACGCTGTTGGTGGTGATCACCGCCGGCGATCGGATTCCGATTCCATAGAGCAGCCAGAGCACGACTCCGAGTCCAAAAACAAAGAACATAGTCAATGAGAGATCGTGCGCGCTCTTTGAGCGCCACATTCTGTGGAGCTGCGGAACCAGCGAGAGCGTGGTGCAGAAACCAGCCAGCAATCCGATCAATTCCGTCATCCACCGCGCAGGCATGCGTTCGGCTCCTTCAGGCGCCGGGAGACTCCTTCCGCGCCAGCTTCAACATACCTGCGCTTTTCGATCCCCGCATGTGCCCAGGCTCACGGGCTTCCAATGCGGCAGAATCACCGATGCCGGACTCTCCTACCCGCTATTCCCTTTCCCAACCCCCGACCCACGATTCCCCACTCCCCTCGCCCGCCGCCTCCCGTCCAGCTTGTCAAGACCCGCGCTCCCTTTCCTCAAGCCTCCAATCTCCCATAACCTGCTGATCCCACGCCGTTTCTCCGCTAAAAATAAATTCCCCCAAGTTTGCCGGTAATTATGCCCCTTTGGCGCATCATGGTCTCAGAATCCAAATTCACCCAAGGAATTTCACTATGACAGATTCTTCCAGCCAACCCGCATGCTCCGCCGGCTCACCCCGGGCAGCTGAGCCTGAGAACCCTCAACCCGCCGGCCAGAAGAATGCCGCGGTCGAGCGCTGCATCCAGGCCTGGCAACGCAGACACGAACTGATGTCGATCCGCGTCAACGAGAGCGAGGACTTCGACCCCGATCAGGAAGATGAAGGGGAGAACTTCGCGTACGAGCAAGCAGGTTTCGGATTCCGCGAGACCATGCCCGTTCTCGACTCCTACGAAAACATCCGCGATTTCATCGCTTGCACCGCCTATGGCATGGCGATGAAGTACTTCGAGCATGAAGAAGGTCAGGACCTGCTCAAAGCCGCCGGCCTCGCCATGGCCCACTTGAAAGGGCAACGCAAGGCGGCCGAGCCTCCAATCAATCCTCGTGGGCCCGTCGCGTGATTCTCTTCTGAAATCTGCACCATATCCGGTGCAAAACAGGTTACTTTAGTGTAAAGATTCAATAAAATCAATGATTTGCCTGTTAACGAATCGACAAAGGCCCCATTGACTGACTAGTAAACGTCGATTGGCTCATCCGCATACATCGGGCGATTCATCGAGAAATCCCGTTACTTATTGGGACATATATCCAGTTCACACAGATAATGGCCGTATCAGGCGGGAAGCCGGAAGAAACCTTAGAGAACGGTAAGAAAATCACACGAAGTTGTGGAAAGTTTCTTTATGTTTGGGGTATTATTCCAATCAGATAGTTGCACCACTTGTGGTGAAACTATCGCAGAAACAAAAGGGCTTAGAAGAGAACGGTTGCATGAGTTTGAGCGGAGGGCGGGAGAATCGAACTCCAATCCGGCTAGGGATGATAGGGGGTATAAATCCCCGTACTGCCACCAGGCAGACACCCTCCGCAAATAAAAAGGGGCGCTCCGTTGGAGCAGAATCGGCTTTGGACGGCTGATCTGCTTGGACCCAAGGGAGCGCGGGCTATGAACACTGGGAAGTGACTAGGCGCGGGTTGGACTCCGCGCCTTTCGCTTATCTACGAGTCAAGCACAATGCCATAATCCGCGCAAGCTGTGTAAATCTTGTGCATAACTGTACGTAAATTTCGGATGTGCCTTACTACCTGCGTGAAGGTTGATCGTCGCCAATTCGAATCCATCGCTGGCAACCTGCTCAAGCAGAAGCCGGCCACACGGGATATCCGATTCATTGCGCGCGAGGCAACAGGCGCCCGTCTATTGGCTACTGGCTATTTGCTCGCCTCTCTTCACTGTCTCCAGAAGAACCACGCCGCCATCCCGAGCCCGATCACGACCACGAGCCCGCGCAGAACTGGTTGCGGAACGCGCTTGGCCAGGCTCGCTGAGACATATCCTCCGACGGCTGCCGCGATCATCGCCGCCACGCAATAGCGCCACACAACCTGGCCGTCGGCGATAAAGATGACGAAGGCAATGCCGTTGGCCAGCAGATTCGCCACAACTTTCAGCGCGTTGATCACATGGATGTCTTCATAGCCGTAGAGCCCGAGCAGCGTCATAAACACGAAGCCCGCGCCGGCGCCGAAGTAGCCCACATAAAAGCTGACCACGACGGCGGAAAGAAAAAGCGCAATGTGCCGGGACTTTGACGCGGGGGGCTGCCCTGGCCCGGTGCGGCTTCGCCGGGCGCGCTTGTACTTTTCAAGGCGGCGCGAAACGGGACCGCTCACGGCGAAGATCGACGCGGCAACCAGCAGTAGCCACGGAACCAAATGCAAGAAAGTGGTCTGCGGCGTGTTCAGCAGCACAATCGCCCCGGCCGTTCCGCCGATCAGTCCGGCGCTTCCCATCAACAAAGCTGCGCGCACATTTTTGCGAACGTCCGGCCAGTACGCGGCGACTGACGTCAACTGCCCGGGCCAGATGGCCACCGTGTTCGTTGCATTGGCCTGCACGGGCAGGATCTTCATGCTCAGCAAAGCCGGAAATGACAAGAACGACCCGCCGCCTGCCACGGCGTTCAGCACTCCTGCAAGGAAAGTGGCAACGACCAGCCACACCCATCGCCAGTTAAT
>CAZHOO010000136.1:0-5859 GCA_964533905.1 uncultured Occallatibacter sp.
GCGCATCTGCTTTGGGAGCAGAGGGTCGGGGGTTCGAATCCCTCCGCCCCGACCATCGCTTTTCAAAAGCTTATAGCATTCCCGAAAACTAGAAAAATCTGGGCTGTAGATCAATTCGTCGCTCTCAGATCCATTCAGGAATACGAGTGAAGTTCCTCACTCGCCTCATGCGCGTCTTCACCACGCCCAGACTGTCTTAAGCATGCGACCTCTGCTGCAATGTCAAAGACGAGCTGCGGTCGCCCTCATTCCAGTCAAAGACCCGGCGTCCCAGTTTCGAGAACGATCGCTCCCATCTGCGTAGATATCCGCTCTCTCCATCAAGGGGACGGGTCACACCAACGCCTGTCTTGGGTGGACACCACCATGGATAAGGTCTCTAACGAATCGCAGCATTGCCCCGGATTTGCTTTTTGCAGACGACAAGAACAGTACTCAGACAAAAAGGCCACGCCCATCGTCTGTGTGATGAGCGTGGCCCTTTGTAGATCGATAATTCTAGCTTGCGAGCGTTCTTTACGTCATAGTACGCGGAGACTTGTAGTCCACAACCAGGGTGGTTGACCGAGGCTTTGCGTCAGTATGTTCGGACCTCGGGCATTTCCTCCTAACCCACCGCCAAACCCACAACACGGGACGAAGTGGCTTATAAAGCCAGAAGAGACTGTCGGGCAGAGGAAGTGCCTGAAAATCATTCGCGCAATAGAAAAGTTCGGAGAGACTGTCGCGCCACTGTCGAGGCCTCACCAGGCGCTCGTATCGAAAGGAGCGAATTTGATTCTGCAGTGTGGCTAAGAAGCTGCGCTCGATCTGGAGCTGAGGATGTTGAAGAGACTTGAGCGGCACTTCGATGAGTATCGACGGCAGTTCCAGCGAGTCCGTCCTGGGTAAGCCGGATAGCTGAGTTCCATAGACTAAATCTAAAAGCTTCAAGCCGGAAAGCACTGCCTTTTCCTCGCCTGCAGCGCTCCAATCCAAGAGCCCTACGGCATGAGCACGCGCCAGATCGCCCAGCCACTTGGCAGAAGACCAGAGATGAAATCCGGCATGCGTGCACAGGTAGAGCGTTAAATCAGCTGCGCACATGGTCCTGATCATGCAGCCGTTCCAGTCCGATGTCCGGCTCCTGAGCCATCGCGCATCCACGGTTTCCGAAGTCTCCCAATAGTTTCTCCAATGTAGTTCAAGGCAGCTTCGTGTAGTGGAATGCGTAAAGTTCAGGTGATGGCCATTCTCGAGGAAACCGTTCCACTGCCGGCGGCTCAAGCAGGACTGAGCGCCATCGAGCTTCCAGCCAATGTTCTCAAGGCAGGCCATCGCACTCTGAAGGTTTTCTTTCGTGACAGCAACATCCAGGTCGAACGATCGACGTACTCCGACGTCGCCGTAGAGCGCGAAGGAGAGGAGCGGCCCTTTGAATGGCATCACGGGAATGCCGACGCGATTGAACTCCCTCAGAATTCCGGTCAGAACCAGGGAATGGCGGATCGCATGAATCCGGTACGCTTCGCTGAGTTTTTGCAGCCGTTGTGCGACGGCCTCGGGAATGGCCACGCCAGGAACTCGATTGAGCGCGGCCCAACTCAGGACCGTGACGTCATGACGATCGATCAAGCGCAGGTACTCTGCCCAATCCGGGGCGACCGCTACGGCCTCGCGAATTGTTTTTTCCTGCTTATCCCGTTCCGCATCCGGCGCCAGCCAGGACGAGGCCATGACCAGACGAAATGCCGGAGAGGTGCGCTCAAGCCAATCGGGTTTATGCACGAGCAACCTCCTGCATCTGCGCAGACCAGGATTCCGCGTAGGATCCGCCGATCGCAATCAGCTGTTCATGCGTGCCCGATTCCACGATCCGCCCTCTGTCCATCACATGGATGATGTCGGCATACATAGCGGTGGTGAAGCGATGCGTAATCATTAGCGCAGTCCGGCCTTCCACTAACGTCCGAAAGCGGCTGAGCCAATCCTGTTCGGCCCAGGAGTCCATCGCGCTCGTCGGCTCGTCGAGGATGACGAGCGGCGCTTGGCGGAAGAATGCCCTGGCCAGCGCGATGCGCTGCCATTCGCCTACACTCAATTCTTCTCCGCCGAGCCACTTCCCCAACAAAGTCTCAAAACCATGGGACAGACGCTCGATTGGCTCCAGCGCTCCAGCGCTCCGTGCTGCGGCCAGGACCTCGCCTGATTCCCAAGGTCGATGGATGTCGCCAAACGCGATGTTCTCGCTCGCCGTGACGTGATAGCGGACGGGCTGCTGAAAGAGCACGGTCATCCGGCTGCGCAACGCTTTCGGATCGAGTTCTCGCAACTCCACGCCATCCAAGAGAACCCGTCCTTCGTCGGGATCGTAAAAGCGGCACAGAAGCTTGATGAGCGTACTCTTCCCTGCCCCATTGGAGCCTACCAGTGCGACTACTTGACGTTCCGGTATCTCCAGATTGAAGTCATCGAGTGCACGATGAGAGCTGCCCGGGTAAGTGAAACTCACACGCTCGAAACGAATTGACCTGCGGATCGGCAGACGAAGCGATTCAGACCGGCCGGCCAGGATTGCAGGTTTCATTGCGAGGAAGTCTTCAAGGTTTTCGACAAAGAGCAGGCTCTTGTAAATCTTGCCCGCGCCTTCGAGCAGAGAGCGGAGCTGTGCCTGACCTTGCTGAAAAGCCTGAAGGCAGAGGAGCAAATCGCCGAGCCTGGCGTGGCCGGCAAGATTCTGATCAAGCATCCAGCCGAGGCCCGCGAGGCTTCCTGCCCATGCCAGCAGGCCTGCTCCCAGTTCCGTCAGCGCGCCTTCACGGACCAGACGCAGCTTCCCTTCTCTCAAGTCATGGCGCAATCTTTCAAAGGCCTTCAGGTGAAAACCGCCCAGATCGAAGAGACGGAGCTCGGCTGCGGAACTTGCGTCTGTCATTAACGAGTCGAGGTACTGAGCCCGCCGCTCCTGATGGGTATGGTCGACATGCCACAGGTGTTCTTTCAAAATATGGCGCGCGACAAGGAGCAGCCCTGGAATCGCTGAGAGGACAAGAAGCAAGGGAAGCCAGGCTGCGTAAGTGAAGAGGATTCCGGCTAATGCCAGAAAACCCAGCCCGTTCTGTACTACCGAGCCGAGATTCTCCAACAACGCAAGAGGCTGCGCAACCGCGTCGACCTGCGCGCGATAGAGAATGTCGTAAGAATCCGGATGGTCATAGAAAGCCAGATCGAGACTCAGGGCTTGCGTGTGAATGAGTCGATGAACCTGGTCCTGTACCTTTTCGGCTTGCACGGCCCTGACCCACGAAAGCGCGCTCGACAAAAGCTGCGCCACGACCCACAGCGCGGCAATGCCTGCCGCCGGCGGCACGATCGCATGCCAACTCGGTGATCCGACAAGCCTGTTGACCAGAGTGCGTAGCATCAACGCCAAACCAGCGGGGACTAACCCCTGGCACACAAGCAAGGCGACCCAGGCCGAGGTCCAGCCTCCGGCCGCCTTCCAGACCAAGGCAACAGCGCGCCGGCCCGCGGGCAGCTGCCGAAAGAATTGCGAGATTTGGCTGCTTAACATGGAGAGCGGAAGCCTCGGGGGCGAAAATCTCCAAAGAGCGATTGGCCGCTGCCGCAAGTGCAGATTATTCGAGGGATGGGGTCGACCGCCGCGGGAGCGCTTACGCCGTCGCGTTGAAAACTGCTCCAGTAATCTGGACCAGATGGCTCGACGCCGCGCGAACGCTGCTCATTGCCGCCGATTGAGCAGCAGAAGGAATGCCGGTGCGGACGTAGGATTTTTCACAGTCCTGCGATGACGGGCCGCGGAAATCGCCCTCCATATAGGCAAGACCAGGGCAGCGAGAACAAGAGCCGGCATGCGTGCAGTGGGAGCAGGTGTGCAAGTCGCGCACGTGGACGGAACGAAGCTCCCCGAGCTGCTTGGAGTGCCACCATATCTCACGGAAGCTTTGCTCGCGCAGGCTGCCGCAAGACATCGGAAACTGCACGCACGGGAACACCTCTGCGAAGGGCGAGATGTACGCCAATGTGTGCCCAGCGCTGCAGCTATACCCATCGAGAACTTCTTCGTCGACGGTCGAAAGAGGCGCGCAAAACTCGCCGACATTCCCGACAAACTCTTCGGTATGATAGATCTCTTCCAATTCTTCGCGTGAAATTCCGAGCTTCGTGATCGACCAATCACCGTCCAACTTCGGAGTGATCGTGGGGTCAACCACATACCCCACTCCCAAGTCGTTGGCCAGCCGCTTTACAGCTCTCGCGTGGCCAGAGTTATACGTCATCAGGACGTTGGTGAGGGAGATTTTGACACCGTCGGCCTTCAGGCGCCCAACGGCGTCGATGGTGCGCCGCCATGAACCCGGCAGCTTAGTGATCGCGTCATGCGTTTCCGCGCGGTGCGAGTAGAGGCTGATTTGAACCTGCTCAATGCCCAGTTGCTTGATGCGCGCCGATTCCCTGGGGCCAATCATCACCGCATTGGTCTTCAGTTTCACGTTCATCCGGAGCGCCCGCGCGTACTCGAGGATTTCAAAGCAATCGCGCCGCAACAGGGGCTCTCCTCCGCTGATGCTCAAAAAGAAGGTGCCGCACTCGGAAAGTTGCCGAAGGACGCTCTTGATCTCGGCGGTGGTCATCTCGCCTTTTCCGTCATGGTCCAGGTAGCAATGGACGCAGCGCTCGTTGCAGCGCCAGGTGATGTCGAGGTGCGCGCTCAGAGGAACGCCAAGCTCAGTTGCCTTTTGGTTCATCTCTTCGATCAGGGTCATAGAACCTCGCTGGGAGAAGGCGGTGCGGATGTGACAGATAGGATGCCGTGTTGAGCCAATTCACCGACAAACTCCTTTGCGTCGGCCAATGCCATGTCTTCAGCGACGTCGAATTCAGAGCAAACTCTCTCCTGCACAATCCGCGAAAGTGGGATCGCGCCATCGGCAGCCTTCCAAATGGCCGTGCCGACGGCGTTCAACATGAAAACTGTCGAGTCCAGGGTCGACATGATGATGGTGTCATCGCCGAGCGTGCTGCATGCGATGTCGGGGCTTTGTGCGATATAGAGTTCTTCTGGGGTCATTTGTCATCCAATCAGATCCCAAACGCGTTGGTCGGGGAGGAATGAAAGTTCGTAGACGGGAATGGCTTCGACGAAAGCGCAAGCCGAGGAAAATACATGTCGAACCATTTCAGGCTGGTGGGCAAAGAAAAGAATGTTGCGCAGGAGCCGCCGCACTGCCTCAGCCGGATCGACCGGATCGATGCGGTTTTCTGCCGCTTTTTTCAGCAGGTAGAGCGCGGCGACAGGAGCGGAGATGTTCTTGCCGGGCTGGCCGAGCTCGCCGGCAAATGGGGTGCCGTAGGCAAAATATTGGTTATCGAGTTTGCGCACATACGACGCCTCATCGGTAAGAAGCGCCACGTCGGGCGGCGCCAACCGGGCCATGGTTGTCTTTCCAGCCTCTGAAACGCCGGAGAACAAGAATGCCTTTCCGTTGCGCACCGCGCTCGATGCGTGCAGCAGAAACCCTCCCTGCGGCGCGAGCATCAGGGTGTGCACAATACGAAGCACTGAATCGATAGCATAGGGATTCGCCGATTGGAAAACCTCGCCTTCCTGTGCTGCGGAATTCCAACTCGCGCGAAAATCGCCTCGCCGCATCTTCCAGTCGCTGCCCTCGAGCCAAACCTCGGCGTCAGCATCGGGGTCTGACGTCCTCGGCGGAGTTAACTTCACTCGAAGCGAAAACGCGGAATCGGCGCGGGAGCTTACAAAATCGCCGTAGCGCGCCTCGAGGAGGCTCGCAAATCCGGGATCGCTGGTTTGCACCTCGATAGGAAGGCCGCCAATCTCAATAATCATGTTTT
>CAZHOO010000137.1:0-5775 GCA_964533905.1 uncultured Occallatibacter sp.
TTCAGCTGGCACCATGCAATCAGCCGTACCAGCGCTCCTTCCAGCTCGCGAACATTGGTACGCACATTCGATGCCACAAAGAGTGCCACATCCGTGGGTAGTTGCGCCTGTTCGCTTTCGGCCTTCTTCAGCAGGATCGCAACTTTGGTTTCAAGGTCCGGCGGTTGGATATCCGCAATCAATCCCCACTCAAAACGGGAACGCAACCGCTCTTCGATTTCCGTCAGTTCCTTCGGCGGGCGGTCTGAAGCAATCACCACCTGCTTCATGTTCTCGTGCAGTGCGTTGAAGGTGTGGAAGAACTCTTCCTGCGTCCGCTCTTTCTGTGAGATGAACTGGATATCGTCGATCAGCAGCACCTCCACCGTGCGGAAACGGTCGCGGAAGCTGGTCATGCGATCGTTGCGGATGGAGTTGATCATCTCGTTGGTAAATTTCTCCGCCGACACGTAGCAAATGCTTGCGGCTGGCTGCCTGCGCTTCACCTCGTGCCCGATCGCATGCATCAGGTGCGTTTTGCCCATGCCAACTCCGCCATATAAAAACAGCGGATTGTAGGCGCGCGAGGGGCGTTCCGCCACGGCCAGGGCCGCGGCGCGCGCAAATTGGTTTCCGTTGCCGATCACGAATGCGTCGAAGGTATAGCGCTGGTTGAGCTGCGCTGCAGTCGACCAATCAAACCGTCCCTGCTCCGGCGAACGCGCTGCATTGGAAGGCGGCGCCGTGGGTGCATGCGATGGCACTGGCCCGAATCCGCCATCCTTCCGCTGCGGCGGAATCGAGGGGTCCTCTTCGGCGGTCACAAAACATACGTCGTCGAAGTCGAGCGATTGCAAATCGATCGCTTCCTGAATCAGGTCGCCGTACTTGTCGCCGATATGCTGAAACTCTGGCGACGGCACGCGCACATAAAGCTTGCGCCCCGAGGCATGGCTGAATCGAGTCGGCTTAAGCCAGGTCTCGAAAGATTGCCGGATAACCTTCTTCTCGAGTGCTGCGAGAATCTGGAGCCAGGGATTGAGTGCCGAGGTCGGCGTAGTCGCAAATGCCATCGTACAATCCTTGCTGATTCCGCCGGCGTTGCGCCGCGCGGTTCGTTTGTTGTCCTGCAGGCAACGGCATCTTTAAGGCGCGAAACAACGTGCTTCGCGCGCGCTTTCCGCCGACCTGCTACCTGTCCACTACTGGTCCGCCTCGAAGGATTCAGCGCCGAGGCTGTTGACTAAAATCCGATACGCAGAATGCTCGAAATTTCATTCGAAAATTTCACATGAAATTTCAGGAACGGTCCCGATAGTAGCACAAACCGAGGCCGTTGCAATCCCCTATTCACACAAGTTTTCTGCGATCTCGAAGAGTTGCACCAAGGATGGTGAAACTTCGCTCACTGGTTACCCGCGTTACCGAAGTGCGACGCTCATGCCGCGCTTTTCGCTTCAACTTTGCGGCTCTCTTTCAGAATAATCTCGTCTCCGCATCTCCCTTGCCACATCGTGAAGTGCGCTCCTTCGCTGGATTCCAAAATTCGCCTGCGATATACTGAACACTGCTGCTAAAACGCAGATTCTCTTTGCCCAACAGGAGCGGGTCACGATGCCCAAGCGCACATTTCAACCCAACCGCCGCCACCGTGCGAAAACGCACGGCTTCCGGGCGCGCATGAAGTCCAACGCCGGCGCCGCCGTGCTCAGCCGCCGCCGCGCCGCCGGGCGCAAGCGCGTCTCCGTCAGCCCCGGGCATCGCGACTGATTCTCCGGCCGGTTCTTGATCCCAGAGCTGCGCCGCTTGGACTCGAAACCGCCGCGCAGCGCCAACATTTGGCCCTAATGACTCCAGCCTCAAAACCTGTCCAGCGTCAAAGCCTGGCGGGCTCGCGCCTGCGCAAGCACGCCGACTATGTGCGCGCCTACGCAGCCGGCCGCAAGCACCAGTCCGCCGCGATGAGCTGGTTCCTGGCCCCGCAGGTCGCCCCGCAAACGCACGAAGCTGAAGCCGCAAATCTTCCCGCCGCGGCGCGCGTCGGTCTCACCGTTGGCAAAGTGATGGGCAAAGCCCACCAGCGCAACCGCATCAAGCGCCGCATGCGCGAGGCTCTGCGCCGCCACGTCGATCTCCTTCCAGCGGGCTGCGATCTCATCTTTCACCCACGCCGCAACGTGCTTACCATCGAATTCGCGCAACTTGAGCGGGAGATTGTGCGTATCCTTGAACAAGCCCGGCTCGAAGTGACTCGGCTCGAAGTGACCCGGTTCGACGCGGCGCGCTCTCCGAAGCGCAACTCGGCGCTCTCCGTCCCCAAAGCCCGGCTGACGCCCGCACCATGACGCGCATCTTGCTCGCATTGATCGCTTTCTACCGCCGCTGGCTTTCGCCGGCGCTGCATTCGCTGCACCCGGGCGGCTGCAAATATCTGCCCACCTGCAGTGAGTATGCAGCCATGGCCATCGCCACCCATGGCCCGCTGCGCGGCTCTGCGCTTGCCGCCTGGAGATTGCTGCGCTGCCATCCCTTTGCGCGCGGAGGATTCGATCCCGTCCCTGGGGCCGCCGTCCGCCCCGATCAACCAAGCCAGTCTCACCGCCGCGCTTCAACGGCCCTCCCCCACGAACCTTTACCATAGGTAGAGCGGCCGCCCGGTGGGTTGCCCTCTCGAAACGATAGGAAGTTTCCTTTGCCCGAAGTTCACAATCCCAATCTGCAATCGCAGGGCCCCGGAGGCGGCGGTGGTGGTGATATGCGCTCCACCATGGCCATGATGCTTATCGTGCTGGCCGCATTCCTTGGCTACCAGTATTTCTTTGCCAAGCCCAAGCCGCCCGAGCCTTCGCCCGCTATGACTCAAACGCAGCCTGTCGTGCCGGCTGTGCAGCCCGCTGCCAGCCAGCCTCAAACGCGCGCCACAACCGCACAGCCCTCCAGCGCGGCGCCGCAAATAGCGGCTTCGATGGTTACCACAACCACGGTGGAAAACGAGCTCTTTAAGATTCAGTTCACCAACCAGGGCGCGCACGTTGAGCATTGGATCCTGAAGAAATACTTTGACTCGGCCGGCAAGCCGCTCGATCTGGTCCAGCCTCAGGCTGCTTCGCGCTTCGGGCTGCCCCTCTCGCTGTTTACCTACGATCCGGCGCTCACCAGTCAGCTCAACCAGGCGCTCTATCAGGTATCGGTTTCAGGGGCGCAACCGACGGCCACCGGAAGCGTTCTCGCGCCCGCTACAATCTCGTTTCACTATGCCTCCAATGGCCTCGATGTCCTAAAGATCTTTAGCTTCAACTCGAGCTATGTCATCAACGTCGAGTCCGAGGTACAGCAAAACGGTGTTCCGGTCCGGGCCCTCGTCGCATGGCCGGCTGGCCTTGGTGACATGCAAGAGCTGCAGCAGACTGGGATGATGCCGTCGCAGACGCGGACCCCGTCCTTCTTTGCTTGGTCGATTAACGACAAGCAGGATACCCAGGCGGCGGCGAAAGTGAGCGGCAACAACACGATCGACGCGCCGTATCAGTACGCCGCCGACATGGACCTTTACTTCGCCTCGGTCTTTCTGCCCGACGCGCCCGATCGCGCAACCGTGGTTACTCTGCACAATGCCATCCAGATACCCAGCGATGCCACCGATCCCAACAGCAAAAAGGTCTCAATTGATGTTCTTGGTCTGGCCGTGGGCGACACCAGCGGCGATACGCGCCTCCGTCTCTTCGCCGGTCCGAAGGCCACCGATGTGCTCAAGTCTATCCACGCCACAGGCGCGGACGGCAAAGCCGACGGGCCGAATCTTGAGCCGCTCATCCAGTACGGCTGGATGACTATCGTTGCCAAACCGCTCTACCTCCTGCTTCGCTTCATCGTGGAGCATGGCATCGGCAACTGGGGCTGGGCCATCATCCTGTCTACGATCATCTTCAACCTCACGCTTCTGCCCACGCGCTTGATGATGACCAAGTCGTCGCTCAAGATGATGCGCATTCAGCCCAAAGTCGACGCCATTAAGAAACGCTATTCGAATCTCAAGGCCACAGACCCCAAGCGAGCCGATATGAACGCCGAAATGATGGCGCTCTACAAGACAGAAAACATCAACATGTATGGCAATTGCCTGCCCATGCTGATACCGATGCTGCTTCTGTGGCCCTACTTCCGCGTGCTCCAGTATACGGTCGAGCTGCGCCAGGCGCACTGGCTCTGGCTGCCCGACCTTTCGCAACCCGACCCCACGCATATTCTGCCCATCGTTATCATCATCAGCATGTTCCTGTCGCAATACATCACGCCTTCTCCCGGGATGGATCCCTCCCAGCGCCGCATGATGGCGGTCATGATGCCGGTTCTGTTCGGTTTCATGCTTTGGCACTATGCCTCGGGTCTCGCCCTCTATTGGGGGACGGGCAACCTGATGATGCTGTTTATGCAGATCGGCATCAACCGCTCACATTGGGGCAAGGAGATGCACGCCATCGCCGACCGCCGCGCCGCCAAAAAACTCGGCGCTAACCCCAAGATGATTCAGGGTAAACGGTAAAGGCGGTTCTTGATTCACCGCTCGTAGTTGTCAGCGGCGGAATTCAACCCATACGAGAGCGCTGATCGCTGTCGCGCCACTATCCTTAGCCCCAAGAGCCTGTCATCCCAAGCGACCGGAGTTCCGCTTCAGCGGGGCGACGGGAGTCGAAAGATCTGCTGTTGGTTCTCCGGCTCTTGTTTGGCCGTCTGCTGTTTCCTGTCTGCGGTTTGTCGCCCGTCGGTAGCAACCCTGCTAACTCCGCCGGCTCCGCTGCCTTCTACTCACTATTCCCTATTCCCTATTGCCTGTTCCCTGTTCTATTGTCAAAGGGATATGGCAACGTCAGAAATCGTCGTTCCCCATCCCGCCGCCGAAGCAGAAGAAATCTACCGTCGCTGGATTCGCTTTCTTGACGAGGAGTTCCTGCGCCATAGCTCAATGGAGCGCCGCAGCGAAATCGTCCGCGATCAGTTGACGCAGATTTACCTCGGCCGGCCTCACAGCGGCAAACTCAATCTCACTCTCACTTCAGAACTGCCCGGCAACGTCGTCAATCTCTCCCTCGACCCGCTCAATGTCACCATGGAAGCGGAGCACTTCCCTGAGGTCGATCGCGAGCGCTTCGCGTGTCGGAAGCCTCTCCTCTGGTTCTGGCAGATGTTCGACCGCTCGCCGCTCGGCCTCAATCACTGGTTAGGCCTGCGTTTTCGCTGCATGCTTGGCCGCCACATCTTTGACCATCTCGGCTCCGGCGTCAAGATTTATCACGGCGTCGACCTCACCTACGGTTACAACCTCTCCATCGGCGACGGAGCGGTCATCCGCCAGCGCGCCCTCATCAACGATCGCGGCGGCATCAAAATCGGTAAGAACGCCATCATCGGCTCGTACACGCGCATCTATTCTTTCTGGCACGATGCCGCGGATTACGAAAAAATCCGCCTTCAGCCCACAGTCATCGGCGACGGCGCACACATCGGGAGCCACGCCATCGTTCTTGCCGGTCAGAACGTTGCGCCCGGAGCATCCGTCGGATCTTTCCCTTCCGACCCGGCCTGAAGCACCGCGTCCGGACCTGCCGGTCAACCCTTGTGCCCGCGCGCACAGATCATTGACGGTTGCGCTTTGCTACACTCCCTCCGCAGCCCTCCTCATGCTCTTCAAGGCTCTAAGTGCGGCCGTGTACGGAATCGATGCCAATCTCATTGAGGTTGAGGTCGACTATAGCGGCGTGGTCATGAATGAAGACCACTTTCACACCGTCGGCCTGC
>CAZHOO010000138.1:0-5685 GCA_964533905.1 uncultured Occallatibacter sp.
ATTATTTCTCCTCCCGGCCGACCTCACATCTCGAGGCGGTTCGCTCACCATTGCCGTCCGCGTCTGGCAATGGTCCGGTTGGTCTGTGGGTTTTGGTGGTGCCGGACCAGGTGCGTCGATCCTCATCGGCGACGCCGGTCTCTTGAACGATCGCAAAGATGCCGCCATTCTCCGTCAATTTCGGGATGATTTTGCGGGCAATATTCTGCTTTTCGCCTACTTCCTTGCAGGTCTTGCCGGGCTCGGACTCTTCCTCTTACGCCGTCGAGAACGCGAATATCTATGGTTCGCCTTGGCCGAGATCTTCAACGCTATGGCCATTGCCTTTGGAGACGATCTGGACTTCAGGGCATCAGGGTGGCAGGGACATTGGGCGCTCATTGGTTGCATCTCTGTCGTCATTTCAACCAGCCTCTACATGTTTTTCGTCGTGTTGCTCAAGCAGCGCCGCACTTCCATTTTCTGGATCGGGCTGGCGTTCGCAGCCTTGGCGCCCGCCCCTACCTTCGCCTACTCGCTGAATTTGCTCAGCGACTCCATGTGGCTTGGTACGAGCGTTCTCGCCCATCTGCCCTACGCGGCCTGCGTCATCCTGATCATGTTTTTTGCGATCAGGCGCGGCAATCTCGATGCGCGTCTCCTCCTCGGCCCCGTCGCTCTTGCCTATTTCGTCGGCATCGTCGATTTCGTCCTTGTTGCCCTGTCGATCGCCGGCGTCACCAAGTGGGACCTCTATGCCCGGTTGAACCAGATCGTCTCCTGGCCCTTTCCCGCCTCAGCGCAAAACATCGCAGACTTCCTGATGCAGATCTCCATCCTCGCCATCCTCGTGCTTCGCTTTGCCCGCACGCGACGCGACGAGGAGCGTCACACCTCCGAGCTTGAGGCTGCTCGCGCCGTTCAGCAGGTGCTCGTCCCGGAAGACATCCCGGCGATCCCCGGGTTCCAGATTCAGAGCGTCTACAAGCCTGCCCAGGAGGTGGGCGGCGACTTCTCCCAGATCATCCCCCTCCCCGGCGGCGGCCTGCTCGCCGCCATCGGCGACGTCAGCGGCAAAGGCATGCCAGCCGCAATGACCGTCTCCCTGCTGATCGGAACCCTGCGCACACTCGCTCGCTACACTGAGAGCCCCAGTGAGATTCTCGCCGCTATGAATCAGCGCATGCTCGGCCGAACCAATGGCGGATTTACCACCTGCCTCGTCATGCGCATCGCTCCTGACGGAAAAGTCAGCGCAGCCAACGCCGGCCATCTTGCGCCCTATTTGGGGGGCGCAGAGCAAGAGATCGAAGGCGGCCTTCCGCTCGGCCTCGCCGTGAATTCAAGCTATCCTGAAACGCAACTCAACCTGCCCGCTAACGAACAACTCACCCTCCTCACCGATGGAGTGGTGGAGGCACGCGGCAAAGACGGCCAGCTCTTCGGCTTTGCGCACACCCAAGCCATCAGCCAGACGTCCGCTGAAAACATCGCCCGAGCCGCGCAAGCCTTCGGCCAGGACGACGACATTAGCGTCATCGCTGTGACTCGGACTCCGGTTATCGAGGCTGTGCTGGCATGAATGGGTAAGAGCAAATAGGCTGCAGCGACAGGGTCACCGCCAAAGTGCCGTTACCATCAAATCGTCTTTCCATCGGTGCTGGAGCCGACGGGTTGTTGAAATCGGAACTCATTCCAGGGCAGAACCTTTTGCGCTCTCCTCCGCTCGGTTCGCACATAATAAAGACAACAAGACTTGCGGAGTGACACAAGTCGGAAAGGACTCTAGCCCTTGACCTTCCAGGCAACAATGCTCGATCTGTTCAGCCTCAAGGGAAAAACCGCTTTGGTCACGGGTTCATCGCGCGGGCTTGGCGCGGCAATCGCTGTTGCCTTCGCCGAGGCTGGCGCCAATGTCGCCGTGCACGGCTCCAGTTCCGCTCCGATTGGCACGCAGCAAAAGCTGATTTCTCTTGGCGTCGATTCCACCGCGCTCGTCGGCGACGTTGGCGACGCTGCAGTTTGCGCGCGCCTCGTAAACGAGACTGTGCAGCATTTCGGAACCGTCGACATTCTGGTCAACAACGCCGGCATCATTCGCCGCTCGCCTGCCGCGGAGCATTCTGAAGAAGACTGGAAGTCGGTTATCGACGTCGATCTGTCCAGTGTCTTTCGCCTCACCCAACATGCCGGCCGGCATATGCTCAAGCGCGGCTCCGGAAAAATCATCAACATTGCCTCACTGCTCACATTCCAGGGAGGAATTCTCGTTCCTTCTTATGCGGCGGCCAAAGGCGGTGTCGGCCAGCTAACGAAGGCATTTGCGAATGAGTGGGCCTCGAAGGGCGTCAACGTGAACGCCATCGCACCCGGTTATATGGATACCGACAATACCGAGGCACTGCGTAACAATCCCGAGCGCGCCCGTCAGATCCTGGAGCGCATTCCCGCCGGCCGCTGGGGCGAGCCTCAAGACCTCGCGGGCGCGGCCGTCTTTCTTGCCTCCGCAGCCAGTAATTACGTTCATGGCCACATTCTGGTAGTGGACGGGGGCTGGCTCAACCGGTGATCCTATTCACTGAGGCGTCCGGTGCAGGCCACGGGAGCCCAAGAGACAGAATCGATGAGCACTTCCGAAGCCATCTACACCGCCACGAACGCCACCCCGACTACCGCGCCCGAGCCCGGCATGGTCCGCCAGGTCCTCGCGTACAACCCGCACCTCATGCTCGTGCGTCACACCCTTGAAAAAGGCTGGAAGGGTGCGCGCCATAGCCATCCGCATCATCAAATGGTTTATGTCGTTCGCGGCCACATTCGCTTTCAGGCCAAGGGTTCCAGCTGGGAGATGCGCGCCGGCGACAGTATCGTCATCGATGGAGGCGTCGAGCACGAGGCCTCCGCTATCGAGCCTTCTGAGGTTCTTGACGTATTTACCCCTTGCCGCCAGGAATACACTTAGCCTTCTGCTGCATCACTTTTTCCCGCTTTGCCTTGCTTTCGCCCCGATGGGCTTTGGAGGTTTTTTTGAGGATTTCGGAAAGATTATGCCTGTTGCTCTCGCTCGTGCTCGTTTGCGCCTGCTCGGCGACTTCTCTCGCGCAGCCACCACCGCCCAATCAAGGCATCATCGGCATCGCGCACGTTGCTTTTCGTGTAAGTGATCTCGACCGGGAAATCGCTTTTCTCGGCAAGCTGGGGTTCGAAGAGGCTTTTACCCTCACCTACGGAAAAACGACCGAGGTCTTCATCAAGATTAACGATCACGAGTTCATCGAGCTGTATCCCCAGACGGACCACTCGCAGCCTCTTGGCTGGATGCATGTTTGTTACGAAGCCGGCGACCTCAACACGCTTCAGCACTATTACGCCAGTGAAGGCCTCAACCCCGCGCCTGTGCGCAAGGCCGCTGCCGGAAACTTAATCTCCTCAATTAATGATCCAGAGCACGGCGTCACCGAGTTTACGCAATATATGCCCGGTTCGCGGCACACACTTGATGTGGGCCAGCATCTCGGCGCTGGCCGCGTTTCCACCGAGCTGATGGGGATCGACTTGCCGGTACGAGAAGGCGCTGCGATGAAGGAGTTCTACACAGACCTCGGCTTCGAAGCTGAAGACTCCAATGGCAACGTGCGCCTGACGGCTCCGGGGGCGCCCGATCTGCATATGGAACTGCGCGCGGCCACCCCCGGTGCGCAGCCCGAGTTCCTGTTTCCTGTTCCCGATGCCAAGAAGGCTTATCAGGCGATGCAGTCCGCGGGTGTGAACGCGCAACGCGACGGCGGTCTTGTCTTTGCCAAGGATCCTGACGGCAACATCTTCGTTTTCCTGGAAACCAAGCGGTGAGCAAGAGGAGACCTTGAGCTTGCTTCCCGGGAAGCGAAAAAAGCAGTCGTGTATGACGAGAATTGCGCCTCACCCGCCAACGTGAATGACGGGCTCTAGTGGATCGTCTTCGACTTCCGCTGCATGTAATCCATCATCACGTATTGCCCCAGCGTCGCCGGCGTTGTGAAATAAGCCTTGCCACGGCACATTTCTGAAACCTTGTGCACGAATTGCACCAGGCCGTAATCCTGCGCCAGCATAAACGTATTGATCATCACGTTCGACCGTTTACAGCGGGCCACCTCTTCCAGCGTTTCGCTCACCACAAGAGGGTCGAGCCCATAAGCGTTCTTGTAGATCCGTCCGTCGGGGAGGGTCAGCGCCGACGGCTTTCCGTCGGTGATCATCACAATCTGCTTCATATCTTTTCTCTGCCTGGCCAGCACACTTTGCGCCACGCGCAATCCCTCGCGCGTATTGGTATGCCACGGCCCCACCTTCACCCGCGCCAACTGCGATACCGGCATCTCCTCCGCTGAATCGTGAAACAGGACCAGCGATAACGAATCGCCCGGGTACTGCGTGCGAATCAAATGCGACAGCGCCATGGCCACGCGCTTGGCCGGCGTGAATCGGTCTTCGCCATACAGAATCATCGAATGCGAGCAATCCAGCATGACCACAGTTGCGCACGAGCTCTGGTAGTCGCATTGGTGAACCTGCAGATCGTCGTACTCGAGATTTAGCGGCAGCTCCAAACCTTCTCGCGCAATCGCCGAGCTGAGCGTTGCCGTCGTGTCCAGATTCAATGTGTCGCCGAATTCGTAGCGCCGTGAACCACCGCTCGTCTCGATCCCCGTCGCCCAGTGCCGCGTGTCGTGGCGTCCATAGCTCGACTTGCCCAGCGACCCCATCAGATCGTGCAATGTCTTGAAGCCCAGAAAGTCCAGGCTCTTGTCGGTCACCTCGAAGCGCACGTTCTCGCGGTCGCGGCCCTCTGCATTGCCCGCCTGCCCGTTGGCTTCATCAATACGCGTGGGCCCATTCTGCGGCCGTGGGGAGATGTAATTCTCGCGCTCCATCCTTTCCATCAGCTTGTCGATCAGTTCGTCCAGCGAACCCTCGGCCATCATCCGGTCGAGCAGCTCGCGTGTCTCGCCGTCGAAAAAATCGCCCGACTCGAGGACCCGCCGCAGCGCCTCACGCAGATCGTCCATGGTGTGGTCCAGGTCTTGAAAGCCGTTCAGCGGATCGTAAAAACCGGAGTCGAGCAGATAGTCAGACAGAGCCTGCAGCAGACTCTCGAGATCGATCTCCGAGGCCAGATCGCCGCTGTACTTCGTGTAGTGAACGCGCTTCATTCCGCTCCTTAGTGTTGAAATGTGCCGAAAAGCTTGAGTGTCCTCGGATCCGTCGTGAGGGCGAGCAAGATAATCAGACTCGGGAGACTTACAGAACCGAAGAGGATTAGCTTTCTTGTAGTGCCCTTTTCGGCAAACACACGCACACTGATCAGAACGAGGAGAACTGCGCTCAGGATGGGCATTATGATGAAGTGCAGAGTTACCCACATGAACGGGCCAAGGTTGCCTCCCATGAAGCGACATGTCCATTCAGCGACACAATCTGCAGCGAACAGAGCAATCGACGCCGGCCATCCGATGAACTGTTTCAGAGCATTCTTAAACATAGTCCCTATTTCCTTGCCTTAATTCAATCCGCCACCCCTGCGCGATCTCCGCGCGCGTTGCCAATCTTCATACTCCATTTCCAGATCTTTCCGCTCCGGCGCCGCTTCGTCGCGGTCACGCAGGCGGGCGCTCTTCTCCGCGGCAAATCCATGCTGCTCATTGCGGCTCAGCTTGCGATGCGCCA
>CAZHOO010000139.1:0-5647 GCA_964533905.1 uncultured Occallatibacter sp.
GCTCGGCGCTCAGATATTCCGGGCCGCCCACGCCCATCAGGCGCACGCTCACCACGACAACGTCTCGATCCACGGTGCTGGTTCGCCCCAGCGTCCACTTCAAGGCCAGCGGATTGGCGGCATCGCGCATGGTCACGATGACGCCGCCGGGCCGGATGGCCGTTGACTCGCGGCTGATCGTCTCCTGATGCTCGAGCTGGAAGTGGTCCTTCATCTGGCGCGCGGTCAGCTCGTGCCTGCGCAGGTTGATGCGCTCCGAAACGGTGAAGATGATGAAGAACGCGATGGAAAACATGATGCCGCTGATGGTGGCGACCGACTTGGTGAACAGGTTTACGGTGGCCACCGACAGCAGCACCATGAAGACTGAAAGCAGCCCCAATGGAATCTCGGTTTTGCCGATGCGGATGTTGGGCGGAACTTTCCAACCGCGTTCGCCGTGATACTTCCAGCGCAGCACCAGCATCGACAGGCCGTTGAAGGTGAACGACCAGATCACGCCGAATGCGTAAGCCTCGCCCAGCATGATGATGTTGCCGCGGCTCACGATGATGGTGAACATCTGCAGGACGAAGACCAGGTTAACGATGCGGTAGCTGGTGCCGAATCGCGCGTGCGGCTTGCGGAACCAGTCGGTGAGCACGCCGTCTTCGGCTACTCGCATCAGCACGCCAGTGGAACCGATGATCGATGTATTGATGGCGCCGGAGAGAATCAGGAATCCCACGACCACGACGAAGATGCGGAAGGCGATGCGCCAAAACATCGGACCCGCCATGTACATGGCCAGGCCGGCGATCAAGTTGTCCTGGTAGGCGGCGTGCTGCGCGGAGGGAATCAGCATCGAAGCCAGCAACGTGCCGCCGCCGGTGAAGATCAAGCTGTAGATGGCGATGACGATAGCCGCGCGCTTGAGGTTCTTGAGCTTCGGATGCGCGATCTCGCGGTTGACCTGAGCAAGGCTTTCCTCGCCGCTCATGGCCAGAATGGAGTGACCGAAGGCCATCAAGACCCCGAAGAAACCAAAGATCGGCAATCCACGGCCGCGCAAAAAGCCGAGCGCATCGTCGCTAAATTTAAGGTGAGACGGGATCGGAGATGGAGGCAGGGAGGCGCCGCGCAGCCAAACTGTGTAGGTGCCCCAGATAAACAGAATCACCACCATGACAGTGGTGATCTGCATAACCCGCAGAGCCTTGTCGCTCGACTCCTCGATTCCCTTGATGTTCTGCCACCAGTAATAGATCGTGACCACCGCGCCCAGCAGAGCGGAGGTGTAATCCATATTGAACTGGATCGGTTGGCCGGCTGTATTCATCAGGGCCGGTGGGAGCCAATGAGATTGATTGGCCACGTTCAACAGCTCGTTGACCAGGCCTGTAATGTATTGGCCGGCGGAGACGCCGGAGATCGGCCCGGTGAGAATGTAGTCGAACATCAGCGCCGACACGCTGAGCTTTGCGAATCCGCCGCCGAGGGCTTCTTTCACCACGCGGTAAACGCCGCCGCGCGTGAACATCGAACAGCTCTCGACGTACACCGCGCGCACCGCGAAGCTGAAGAGCATGATGCCGAGAATGAACCAGGGGGCAGCGGCGCCGACGGCTTGCTCGGCGATGCCGCCGGCGTAGAAAGCGGAGGAGCCAAGATCGTTGAGGACGATGGCGGCTGCGCGCCAGAAGGAGATGAAGGTGAGCATGACCGAGGAAGCGACGATGAGTCGCACACGGTCATTCGGAGGGGCTACGGTCGTTCGGGTAGAGGCCATCGCTAGAGGCTGCTATTCACTTTCACGCGAGCGGGCGTTGCGAGCCAAAATTTTGCCTCACGATGTTCGCCGATTTGACGAAATGCCGTCGAAAAAAGGCGGCCGGAGGCAGAGCTCGAAGGTGCGGCGAGGCGCAGCCGGTAGTCAAAAATCTTTTGAGCGAAACCACCGCTCTGCGATGAGTCTAATTTTCAATGAACACAGTGTCAACGAGAATTAAAGCGCTTTGATTCAGACGCTGTTGAGGGCGCACTCTCGCGCACAACAGGGCGGCGACGATCGCCCAACCCAAGTCTCAGATTTCAAAAGCTATGGGAGGAAGCTGCAGCCGGATGGATAGCTTCGGCTCAATGAGATTCGTTCGCCGTGCAAGCGCCGGCGTCGAAGGCTCGTTCCCCAGGGATTCAGTCTTTGCCGAAAAGCTCTTTGCCGTCTTCGACGAAGCTGATCAGAACAACCACCGCCGAGCCGATCATCCCCAGGAAGAACATCGTTTCGAGAATGCGTATTGCTGCGATCGCGAGGATCATGCGCTCATTCTATCGCAACCCGAATGCTTTACACTCGCCGGTGTATGCAGTCGTCTTCTTCTTTCCGGGACTGGAAGCCGTGGGCCGCGGCGGGACTTTCCGCAGGTTTGCTCGAGCTGCCTTTCCCGTTCGCGGGACCAATGCCTCCGTGGCGCTCTGTGTTTGCGTGGTTTGCGCTGGCGCCGCTGATCTGGGCACTCCTCTCCCACCCTAGCGACAAAAACAAAGACGTCGCGAGGGTGGGGCACCCGCGTTCGGGTGTCGAACCGGAACGGCGTCATCCGCTTCGCCGCGCGTTCTTTGTTTCTTATCTTTGCGGCGTGCTCTGGTACGTGGGCAATTGCTATTGGATTCGCGACACCATGATGCATTACGGCGACATGCCGCCGCTGGCGCCGGAATTGCTGACTCTTGGATTCAGTTTGGTGCTCGGACTCTACTTTGGTTTATTCGGGCTGGGGGTTGTGCTGATTCAGCGGGCGACGGGGTCGACGCGAATCGCGCTGGCTTTCGCTCCGTTTCTGTGGACGGGACTCGACCTGGCGGCTGCGCGGATCACAAGCGTGCCTTGGGACCAGTTGGGGTATTCGCAAATCGACAATGCGCTGGTTAATCAGCTCGCGCCGTTCACGGGCGTCTACGGCATCACCTTCATTCTTGTTGCCGTGAACGCGTTGCTGGCGGGAGGATTGCTTGTCGGACGCAGCTCGAAAAGCCGGCTTGCGACGCGTTGGGCTTGGGTAAGTTGCGGCGCGGTTCTGTTCATCTCCGGCTTTGCGGGTGTTTTTGTGCCGCCACCAAACACGGAGCCGACCGCAACCGCCGTTCTGATTCAGCCCAATCTCGACGTGGGCAACGCCAACAACTGGCGGGGCGCGGAGTGGGACCGCCATATTGCGGAGTTCACGCGATTGGCCGGTGAAGAGTGCAAGACGTACATCGCCGGAATTCCGCAGACCGGCGCGCCCGAGGGTGAGATCATCTGCCCGCCGTATCCCACGCATCCTGACCTGGTGGTCTGGCCGGAGTCGCCGGCGCCGTTCATGGAAGAAGACGCCAGCTTCCAGCAGGCTATGCGGTCTGTTGCTTCGGCCACCCAGGCGCCCCTTGTCGTGGGCGGAATCGGAACCGATTTCTCGCGCGAAGAGAATGCATGGAACGAGTACAACTCCGCTTTCATCGTGGACGCCACCGGCCGATTGATTGGCAGGTATGACAAGATCCACCTGGTTCCTTTTGGCGAATACATTCCTTTGCAGAACATGCTCACGTTTGCGCACAAGCTGACGGGCCGTGTGTCTTCATTCTCGCGCGGCTCCGCGCACAGAGTCTTCCTGCTCGATACGCAAAGCGGCGGTGGTCATCGCTACGGTGTTTTCATTTGCTATGAAGCGGTGTTTGCCGACGAGGTGCGCCAGCTTGCGCGCAACGGCGCGGAAGTGCTGGTGAACATCAGCGACGACGGATGGTATGGCGACACGAGCGCGCCGTGGCAGCACTTGAACATGGCACGCATGCGCGCGGTTGAGAATCGCCGCTGGCTCTTGCGCGATACCAACACCGGGGTGACGGCTGCTATCGATCCTTACGGCAGAGTGCGGGAGAGTATTCCGCGGCACCAGGTTGATGCTTTGCCGGCGGAGTTTGGTTTCCGCGACGGCATCACGTTCTACACCGCGCATGGGGACGTGTTTGCGTGGCTCTGTGCCATTATTTCCCTTGGCTTTGTGGCGTGGTCGGGAAGTGTGAGCATTGGCAAGCAGTAAGTCGAATAAGGGAGAGTTGGCAAAGCGCATGAAGACTGGAATCCGTGAAAAGATCTCACATTTCGTTCTGTTTTTCCTGATTGTTTTCGCGGGCACCGCCTTTCTTGCCGTACCTGGAAGAGCGCAAGATCGCTCACAGGGGATCTCCATTCACATGCTTCCCAGAAGGGTTGCAGAGCTTGGAGGCATGAAATGGGGCTTGTCCGTCGATCCATCTCCCAGGCTGAAAGCTGAATCGACCCGAGTTGTTCTTCAGTCAGCGGCCGACCTGATTGCGTATGATCGAAAACAGGACGCAAGCGTTCAGCAAAATGGCATCTGGATTGTCATTACCGATCCGGCAGCATATTCTGAACAAGAAACGTCTCTGCTTGAGAGCGTAAAGTCAAGATGCCGCAAAGAGAGAATTCCACTTTTCATCTGTCGCGCGGCGGATTTGCCAAACGGATGGATGCGCTTCGACCAGTGATCAAGAATCAAATTCAAAGCCAGGTCTCAAGAGCGAAATGTCATTGAACGATCTCGAATTCGCCTACGCTCCCGTGCGCAACCAAGTGCGCGACCTGCGGGAGTATCTTTGACCCTGCCCGCATCCGCAGGGAACTCTCCGAAATAGAAAAGAAGCTGTCGGATCCGGCGTTGTGGTCCGATCCTGCGGCGTCGAAGCCGTTGATGCGCGATCGCAAGCGGCTTGAAGCCCTGGTGCGCGACGACGACGAGCTCGTTCGCCGGACCGGCGACATCGAGACCTACTTCGAGCTTGGGCGCGAGGGCGAAGATGTATTGGTGGACTTGGAGAAAAGTATCAACGAACTGAAAGTTTTCGCCGAGGATCTCGAAGCGCGAACGATGCTCTCCGGCGAGGCCGACGCGCTAAATGCGATTGTGACGGTGCATCCCGGCGCCGGAGGAACTGAAAGCCAGGATTGGGCCGAGATGCTCTTGCGCATGTATCTGCGATGGGCCGAGCAGCAGGGCTTTAAAACCGAAATGAACGACTACCAGGACGGCGAAGAGGCCGGGATCAAATCCGCGACCTTCACCATCATGGGTGAAAATGCGTTCGGGATGCTTGCCGGCGAAAGCGGCGTGCACCGGCTCGTGCGCATTTCGCCGTTTGACTCTGCCAAGCGCAGGCACACATCGTTTGCTTCGGTTTATGTGTCGCCGGAGATCGACGAAACGATTCATGTGGATGTGAAGGTGGAAGACCTGCGCGTGGACACGTATCGCTCCGGCGGCAAGGGCGGCCAGCACGTGAACACCACCGACTCCGCCGTACGCATTACGCATATTCCTACAGGAATTGTGGTGCAGTGCCAGAACGAGCGCTCGCAGCACAAGAATCGCGACAAGGCCATGAAGATGTTGCGCTCGCGGCTCTATGAGTTTGAGCTGGAAAAGAAGCGAGCGATTTCGAAAAAGCTCGAAGACTCCAAGCTTGAAATTAATTTTGGCTCGCAGATCCGGTCATATGTTCTGCAGCCCTACCGCATAGCCAAGGATCATCGGACGAAGGTTGAAGTTGGCGACGTGGACAAGGTGCTCGACGGATATTTGGAGCCGTTTTTGCGCGGATATCT
>CAZHOO010000140.1:0-5561 GCA_964533905.1 uncultured Occallatibacter sp.
CTCAGGAGCAGACGGAAGCGCAATCAGCCAACCCAACTGCACTCAATCCAGCACATTTGAGTCTTGATACGCCACCCCCGGCAAGTCTTTACACCGAAGGGGTTTTGACAGTATCGGACTACAGCCCAGCGACCAGGACCATTGAAACCAGCGACGGCAGAACATTTGTTCTGGGGACAACGGTTGCCGCCGGAGACGCTACATCCTGGGATATGTACCGTTCGGATGTTCGCTATCGGTGCGACCAGAACGGAAGTTGCGTGCTGATGCGCCCCGGCGTGGTCGCACCCGACGCGAAACTTATTTAGGTAATCCTGAAGCCTGCGGCTGCTCTCAAATCCGAGCAGCCGCTTGGCATTTATTGCTTTTACTCGCAGCCAAGGCCGCCCGGCGGGCAAAAGATTCGCGGCCGGCGGTTCGTAATCGGTTTCTGCTGGTTGGCGGCGGGGACCAATGCGGGCGCGGTTCCAGGATCGCCAACTCCAGCCAGATTCTCATCTTCCAAGAGCAGCGGACGTTGCAGGACCATCTCAACTTGGGTGCCCCTTGGAATATCGACGTCAGCGTTGCGCGTGAAGAGCGAAACAATGCCTACTGTGGCCAGTCCAGCACCTAGACCCGCAAGACCGCCCTCGATTGGATGGCCTGAAACAGCGCCGCCGATGGTTCCAACGCCAGCGCCGGTGGGCAGGGCGATCTCCGCGGCCTGACCTGCGTTTCTGCCTTTGTCGCCGTTTTGCTCAATGGTTCCCTCCCCGTCGTCTTTCACGGTCTGGTTCTTTGAGCCGGGAACACTGTCCACAACGCCTGGAATCTCCACCACCGAGCCGTTAGGGAAAATGATCGAGGTGAAGTGCATATCCAATTGAGCCTTGGCCTTCATTCCGCCGCGCTGGACTCGGTCGACCACACCCTGAACATAAACACCGTTGGGGATCATGACTCGGCTGCCCACTACAACGGGAAAGGTGGATGAGAGATAAACGCCGTCGCCCGCCTTGGCTGATTTGGTGTTGATGGCGCTGCGCAATTCCAATAGAACTTTGGTTCCAGCGGGGACGGTGTAGATCTTTCTCGCCGGCGCCGAGTCGGACAAGGCGACTGGCTCGGCAGCTGTCGGAGTCGTTGCTTCAGGGGCGGCCGAAGGTTGCGTTGGTGCGGAAGGTGAAGTAGCACTTGAGGCCGACGGAGTGTCAGGAGCGGCGGTGCTCGCGTCGGGCAAGGTTGTGGCTGGGGTCTGGGCGGAACACAGGGTCAGACCCGCTGACATAAGGCCCGCGGCCGTCAAAGACACCAGAAATGCTGCCCGATAGCCTTTCAGCAGCCTTGTCATTCCAACCCTCCGCGCTCAACTGGATAGACGGAACATCCGCACACTAGGATAGCTCGACTTCGTCTTTGCTGCAGGTGAAAAGCAGGTGCAGCGAGCTGGGAGGCCATTGCCGCGTTACCATGCCAGAAAGAGATGTCTCGAGAGTTTCAAAGCTACGTTACCGGCCCAGGCCACGCGAAAAACCGGTTTGACCGGGCCTATCGGGTGCTGGAGGAGGCGATCTCGGCTCGAGCCTTCCCCGGGTGCGCCTTTGGGGTCCTCGCCGGCGGCGAATTGGTTCTAAAGGGTGCACTGGGCCGATTTACCTACGAACCTGACTCGCCGATGATCGCCGCGGAAACCCGCTTTGATGTGGCCAGCCTGACCAAGGTCGTCGGAACGACGGCCGCAGCAATGTTGCTGGTCCAGCGCGGGCAGATCGACCTGGAAACATCGCTTGGCGAGATTCTGCCCGAGTTCGTAGCTGGCCGGCCCCAAGGGGATCTGGCACAAGTAGTTACCTTGCGACATCTGCTGGCGCACAATTCCGGTTTGCCGGGTTATGTTGAGTTGTTTCGCACCGCCGCCACGCCCGATGCGTTGTTGCGGGCTTGCATGGCGCTTCCCCTTGAGGCAAAGCCCGGGGCGCGCGCCGAATACTCCGATCCAGCCTTCATCTTGCTGGGCAAGGCGCTTGAAGCGCGAATCCAGGAGCCTCTCGATACTTGGCTCAAAAGGGAGGTTTTTGGTCCACTGGGGATGGATGGGACAGGATTCTGCCCTGCCCCGGCGGAGCGGAACTCGATTCCGCCCACCGAACAGGACACGTGGTTTCGGCATCGCCTGATTCAGGGTGAGGTGCAGGATGAAAGCGCGTGGGTGCTGGGAGGAGTAGCGGGACATTCGGGGCTTTTTTCGACGGTCGACGATCTGCTGGGATTTGCCGGCGCGATCCTAAGCGGGGCCGGGCAATCGAAACTGACCGCGACATTGTTCGACCGGGACCTGTTGAATCGATTTACTCAAAGGCAAGAGCCGGCGGGAAATGAGCATGCGCTGGGATGGGACACGCCGTCGTCCAACGCTTCATCAGCCGGGAAGCATTTTTCGAACCACTCCGTTGGCCATCTCGGATTCAGCGGCACTTCGCTCTGGATCGACCTGGACGCCGGCGTCGCCATTGTTCTGCTCTCCAATCGCACCTGGCCTGATCGAAAGAATCAGTTGATTCGCGAGGTCCGCCCCGCCTTTCACGACGCGGTCCGCGAAGAGCTACTAAGGTAAGGTTTAAGGGTTACGAAAGCGGCTCTGCCCTGACGAAATTTGTGTAGGGGCTTGACCGAATTTATAGATACAATCAATGCTGGGGTCTGACGCGATGTTACCAATGACAACGCTGCAGGAAACGGCCGGCTCCCGATCGAACGGGAATCACAACGACCAGGCCAACCTGCTTCAGCAACTCACCACCGAGAGCCAGAACGAGGCTTCTCAGGGACTCGATACAAAATCCGCGCTGGAGATCGCTCGCATCATCAATCACGAAGATGCGAAAATCGCCGCAGCCGTCAAGAAGGCCATACCGGAGATCGCCGCCGTCATCGACCAGGTTGCGCGATGTCTTCGCGATGGCGGCCGTTTGATCTATGTTGGCGCCGGTTCCAGCGGGCGCATCGCGGCCCTTGATGCTTCGGAGTGCCCACCTACCTACTCCACCGCGCCGGGACAAGTGCAATACATCATGGCCGGCGGTCCCAAAGCACTCGCATCTGCAGTCGAAGTAAATGAAGACTCCGAAGAGCTGGGTCAGCGCGACATCGCACGCCGCCGTCCGACGCGCAAAGACATTGTGGTCGGCGTCTCAGCTTCCGGGCGCACGCCCTATGTTGTCGCTGCAGTTGCCTATGCTCGCGCGCGCGGAGCGCACACCGCGGCAGTAACCTGCAATCAGGCAACGCCTTTGTCTGAAGCTGCTGACATCGTTGTCGTTGCGGACGTGGGCGCCGAAGTTATCTCAGGATCCACGCGCATGAAAGCCGGCAGCGCGCAGAAGATGATTCTGAATATGATCACCACCGGCGCCATGACGCGCCTTGGCTACGTGTACGAGAACCTGATGGTCAACGTGCACATGCAGAATTCGAAATTGGTGGAGCGCGGCATTCGGATTCTCATGTCGGCCTGCAACATCGATCGCGCGACCGCTGTCGACACAATCAAGAGCGCCGGACGCAGTGTGCCTGTGGCGCTAGTGATGTTGAGAGCCAAGGTGGATAAGCCCGAAGCGGTTCGGCGTCTCGCCAAGTCCGACGGCAACGTCCGGTTGGCGATCGAAGACAACGTGCTGGAGCTGTAAAGCAAGCCGGGAACTGGAGGACTCACTTCGCATGTCCGGAACAACCCTTGGAGCAATGTCCCCTTGCTTCATCGTTACCGACGTTGACCGCGCGATCGCGTTCTACTGCAATAAGCTCGGATTTCAAAACCGATTCCAGCAGCCGGATACGAATCCGTTTTTCGCGATCGTTGGCCGCGACACTGCACAATTGTTCGTTAAGGCTGAGAGAAACGTGTTGCCGCAGCCCAACCACACCCGCCATCGTCACATGCGCCTGGACGCGTTTGTTTATGTCGAGGACCCCAATGCGCTTTCCGCAGAGTTTTCCGGCCGCGGCGTAGACTTTAGCGAGCCGCTCAAGGACACGAACGACGGTCTGCGCGGCTTCGAGATTCGCGATCCTGACGGTTATGTTTTATTTTTTGGACGGCCCAGGTAGTCCCATCTCCAGGGCATCCTAGGGCAAAACGCGCTGAATGTGCAGCAACAGAATCAGGTTCAGCACAATTCCGATCACCAGCATCCCGATTCCGATCACCGCGAAGACTTTTACTTTTCCGCTGAAGGCCTTCAAGTCCTCGAGGAGTTCCTGCTGCTCGAGAGTATTGCGATCCGTGGCTTCGCGCACCATCTCCAACTGATCTTCAACGCGCTTGAGCGACGCGTTTTGCTCCGTCACCTGGTCGCGCAGGCCGCGATGCTCCGTCTGCAGTGCGGCAAGGCTGGACTCGAGAGGCGCGAGATCAACCTTCGGTGTGGGTGGGGGCGCTTGCGGCCGCGGCGTGATCACATTGGAGATCGCCGTGAGTACATTCCCTTCAAGCAGTGGCAGAAGGCGCTGCACAATCGGCATGACCGTGCGAAACAAGTTCATGGCGCGCTGCGCGCCGCTCGGCTCATCCTCGCTCGTTGCCCCCGGAAGTGCTCGGCCGGGAGGCAAACGGTTCCCTGGCGCGGCGGATCCGATTGGACGGCGCGCTGAGCCCATGGGTAAAGGCGAACCCATGGCTCGAGCCTGCTGCGCCTCGGACCTTTGAGATGATGAGTCCCGATCGATGGATTCGACGCTGTCCCGCTGATTCATGGAAGCCCTACTCTCAATATGTCAGGCAATCCTCATATATAGCTCATTTGGCGTCCGTTTGGAACTCCGAGTTATCCACTGCAATTGCCCGACCGGGTTGGCGCCAGCGTATTCTCGAAATGAGGAGAGTCGCGTGAAGGCACATATGAGCCGCACGCTGCGCAGTGTGCAGCGAAGTATCCTGGCCGGAATTATCACCATTGGCCCACTCTTTGTTACCTACCTGATCTTCAGCTTTCTCCTAAGTGAGCTTGCTCAGGCAGGGCTGCCAGCCGTTCGTTTGCTCGCTCCGCTGCTTCCAGAGGGCTGGTTCCGCTACACGTGGATTCAACCAGTCATGGCCATTCTGCTCACGCTGGTTGTGCTTTACATCGTGGGCCGAATCACTTCCCTGGTCATCGGCCGCCAGGCCTTCGGTCTGTTTGAAGCGATGCTCGAGCGGTTGCCCTTTGTCGCCAAGGTCTACACTTCTGTTCGGCAGCTGCTGGACACGATGATGGCCAAGAAGGATTCGAGCCAGCGCGTGGTGCTGATCGACTTCCCTATCGCGGGCCAAAAGAGTATTGGATTCCTGACGCGTACCATGACCGACGCAGCGAGCGGCCAGCCGCTGGCAGCGGTGCTGGTGCCGAACGCTATCAATCCTACATCGGCCTTTCTTCAGATTCTTCCCGTGGACCGAGTAATCGAAACAGATTTGACCATGGAACAGGCCATGAGCATGGTGATGACCGGAGGCGCCGTAGGACCGGAAACGATTCAGTACTCGAACACAGTCGACGGCGTCGCGATTATGGCCGGTACGAGTGCATTGCCTGCGGTGTTGA
>CAZHOO010000141.1:0-5476 GCA_964533905.1 uncultured Occallatibacter sp.
CCATTGGGCAGCGGGATGGAAGAGCCGAAGGTGTTGGATACGTTGTCGAGGTTGGCAATGGTCGTGTCCAGCAGGGCCTGGGGTATGCAATTTAGTTTGGCAACCAGGCAATTGGGGCTGCTGTTCGTTCCATCCACCTGGTTCGCGGCGACATGGGCAGTGCCCGGCGTGTAGACCGTGAAGGTGTCCGCAGTAAAGTCGCCGAGGCGCTCGGCCGCCGTAGGCGTGATGGCGCCTGTAAACACCGAGTCGGTGATCTGGCGCAAACCTCCGTAGCTGAAGAAGAAGAAGGCCTTGTCCTTCTTGATCGGCCCGCCGATGTCACCGCCAAACTGGTTGCGGTGGTAGGGCGTAACGATGATATGGCCTGCGGCGTTGTGTGCCGGGATCCAGGAGTTGGCGTTGAAGTCGGTGTTACGGTTGAACTCGAACAAACCGCCATGAAGCTGGTTCGTTCCCGACTTGGTGATCACGGAGACCACCGCAGCGGAGAACTGGCCATATTGTGCGCCGAATGCGCTCGTTTCTACGCGAAACTCCTCCACTGCGTCGGGGTTGGGCGAAGGGTTGCCGTAGTTGCGCATGCCGGTAATGTTGTTGCCGCCATCCAGATAAAAAGCCACCGCCGCATTGCCCCAGTCGATGGAGCCGTTGATCTGCACATCCTCGACGTACAGCCCCGTGGCCATAGTGGGGTTGCCGGAGGGGTTCGAGGTGGAGCTGTTGTTGTTTGCCATTACACCCGGCGTGAGGGAAACCTCGGAGTAGATGTTGCGGTTGACCATGGGCAGGCCGATGATATCGTTCGGCTCGAGGGTCACGCCCAATACCGGGTCAGAAGTATTGACCGTTGGCGGAGCCTCAGTGACTGTGACGGTCTGAGACTGCGCGCCCACAGCCAGCGTAATATCGAGCGTCAGTTCCTGGTCTACATCGAGGGCAACATTCGCCTGAACAAAGCGCTCAAAACCGGCCGCAGTCGCGTCAACGTTGTACTTGCCCACAGGAAGGTAATCGATACGGTACTCTCCATAGCCGTTGGTCGGCACCGACCGCGAGTACCCGGTATCCAGGTTCGTTGCTTTCACGGTGGCCGTGTTCACCACTGCGCCTTGTGGATCCTTCACTGTACCTACGATGGTTCCGGTAATCTGCTGTCCGAACGCCGCGACACTGCCGGCGAGAATCAAGACGAGTGCCACGGTTGCTCGCGCGCCCATTCCTGGGAACATGGATCTTGCCCATCTCATGCTCTTCATACTGCCTCCTGAATTCACTGCCGCATCTGTTGAGAGTCCGCGCTTCAATCGCTTGCCAGAGCGCTTCTGCTTCTTTCGTTAACCGCGATGCGTGGTTATGGGCAAAGCGCAAGCTAGCTCCACTCCGGGCAGAACCGCAGCACCTATACAGCATTCCACGTCAGCGGAAATTTACTAAAGTCATCTCCATGGTTGACAAGTGACTCACCGTTTGAATCCAGGCGAATTCGAGAAACCTTTTATATTCTTCAAGTTGCAGCTTGATTTTCTCTTGTGCCAAACGTCCTTGCAAGCCGCAAAACGGGCGAGTATGATGCGGTGAACCTGAATGAACAGAACCGAGGCCATTCCGGACGGTTGGCACCCGCAAACCCAGCAGGATTCCGACGCGGTTCTCCGCGAGTTGCAAAACGTACTGGCAAGTCCGCATTTTTGCAACAGCAAACGCTATCCTGCCTTGCTCAAATACATCGTGCTGAACACGTTGGCCGGCAAGTCCGATTTGTTGAAGGAACGGACGCTTGGAGTCGAGGTTTTCGACCGTCCCGCCGCCTACGACACGAACGCGGATACTGTCGTGCGGTACACAGCGGGTGAAGTCCGCAAACGGCTCATGCTCTTCTATCACGAGGAGGGTAGGAACTCGAGCATTCGCATTTCTCTTCCGGCAGGGTCCTACGTACCGGTGTTTCTACGGGGACACGATAGGCGGTTCGAAGATGCGTCAGCGAACGGTGGGTACGAAGCGCATCTTTCCCCGGATTCCGTTGGCATAGCGGACTTTGCAGGAGGAACGCCGGAATTCAGAACGGCTTTGCCTTCGGCGTCGGCAGTCAGGCTTCTGCCGCCGGCAACGATGCCGGGACCGATGGGGAGCCCGCCCCTTAATCTGAGAAAGGTCATTTTCGGCCAGCTGCTGTGGCTCATCCTCGGCGTGATACTCGCGATCGGCGCGACGTTCATTTGGACGTACCGCTCGACCCATCATGCGTCGGTGGTGGACGACTTTTGGGCGCCGCTTACGCACGATCAGCGGTCGGTCATCATTTGCACCGGTAGCGTGGTGTTTGCACAGGACAAATATTCGGGCGTCATCACGGCAGGATCAAACGGAAACGTCGATTATCCATTTGTATCCATCCAATCGGCTTCGGCGATCGCGCAAATCGACGAAGCGATCGAGCGTTCGGGGGCGAGTACCCAGTTGATTGCGTCTCCCTGGACTACCCTGACGGATTTGCGCGAACATTCGATCGCGCTGATTGGCGCGTACAACAACCAATGGACGATCCGCTTGCTGGAGCCGTTGCGATTCCATTTTCTTCCCGATCCACAGGCAAGAATTGTGGACTCATTGAATCCAAAGATCGGCTGGGAACGCGACGAATCGGTTCCGTACTCAAGCGCCGACGATTATGCAATCGTGGCACGGTTTCGCGATCCGAATATTGACGGATGGGTTATGGCGCTGGCCGGGCTCGGCCGCAATGGAACGGAAGCTGCTGCGCAGTTTGCCACCAGCCCGCACTACCTGGAGTTGCTCGAACAGCAGCTGGGGAGCAAATTTGGAAACCGGAATATCGAGGTTGTGCTGAAGGTGGGCGTGATCAACGCCAAGACCGGGGCGCCGACAATCCTGGCCGTTTCGACCTGGTAGATCGAATCGTTCCCTGCTCTCCCATCCCCCGGTCCGGCCCGAACTCACCCTCTTGAGTGACCGCTGCCACCTGCTCGTCCTACAATCATTCCGATTCGTATCAATCGACCCATCGGAGAGTTCCGTGCATAGTCGTCTATCTCGTTCGCTGATCACCCATATTCCTCCTTTCTCCGGCATTGCTCTCGCCGCATTCGCGACCCTGCTTCTATCTCTCGCATGGGCCGCCGCGCAGGAGCGCGCTCCGGTCGCACCTCCTGGTGACACTTTGACGACGCCTGGACCGCTGGTGCGAGACCTTTCTCCCAGAATCGACAGGAGCAATCTGGCAAAGGCCATGAACCTCGTGGCCGACTGGCAACTCGGACGACTACCGGCAGACGCGCAGGTGGACTGGACGTGGGCCGCCCTCTACACCGGATTCATGGCTGTTCCGGAGAGCGTCGCTGGCGACAAATACAAGCAGGCCATGCTGAACGTTGCCGAAGAGCTCCATTGGCAGCCCGGACCGCGCGCGATGCACGCTGACGATCTGGCGATTGGGCAGATGTACATGGAACAATATTTCATTCATCATGACGCGGTGATGATGGCACCTTTGCGCGCGCGCCTCGACGCGCAAATTTCGACGCCCGATCCGCGTGATCCAACGCGTCCGCTCTGGTGGTGGTGTGACGCTCTCTTCATGGCCCCACCGGTTTACGCTGACATGGCTGCCGCGACCGGCGATCAAAAGTACCTCACGTATATGGACCATGAGTGGGACGTGACGACCTCTCTGCTTTATGACCACTCGAAGCATCTTTACTTCCGCGATGCCTCCTATCTCGACAAGGTCGAGAAAAATGGGGAGCCGCTGTTCTGGTCGCGCGGCAATGGCTGGGTGATGGGTGGAATCGTGCGTGTGCTCAAGGAACTGCCCGCCAACTCTCCACTGCGACCGAAGTACATTGCGTTGCTCAAGAAGATGGCGGCCGAAATGGTTTCGATCCAGGGCAAGGACGGTTTGTGGCGGCCAGGTTTGCTCGATGCCGATTCTTATCCGCTGCCCGAGGTCTCCGGCAGCGCGTTTATCACTTTTGCTTTGGCATATGGCGTGAACGAGGGAATTCTTGATCGCGCCAAGTATTGGCCTGCGGTCGAAAAAGCGTGGGCGGGTATGCTCACGCACGTCTATGCCGATGGACGCCTGGGGTCGATTCAACCCGTGGGCGCCGCGCCCGGAGAGTTCACAGAGACAACGAGCTATGCCTACGGCGTGGGCGCGTTTCTTCTTGCCGGCTCGGAGATTTATCGCGGAACGAAGGAATCGCGCGAGCCGGGATGCATGACTCACTTCTAAGCGGAAGACTTGACGAGATCTCCGACCGTGACAAATCTGAACCCCTGCGCGCGCAAGCCAGCGACGATCGCCGGGAGCGCTTCGGCGGTGTGAATGCCACCGTTGTTTACGTGCATGATGATGACGCTTCCGTTACGCGACATCGTAAGCACCCTGCGTTCCAGGATGGCGGCAGTATTACGCGGGTTGGGGTCTCCGGAAACCACATCCCACATCACCGTAAGCACTCCGAGGCTCCTGGCAACCTTCACGAGTTTAGGAGGGCAATCGCCATAAGGAGGCCGGAAAAATGGTTGCGGCGTGCCACCCAATTGCTTGATGGTCTCCCAGGTGCGCTCGATCTCTGAAGCGATGACCGGCTCGGTCAGATCGCTCGATTTCCAGTGGTGATATCCGTGCATTCCGATCTCGAAATTGGCGACGCCGGCAAGCTCCTTAAGTGCCGACTGACTGTTCACGGCCCACAAGCCGGAGACAAAGAACGTGGCAGGAATGTTTTCTTTGCGGAGAAAGTCTACGATTGCCGTGGAGAATTCGGGACGCTCCTTTCGCGGGCAGGCGTCGAAGGTGAGCGCGACTTCGTGTCGGGCCCGGCTCCCGTGGTAGAGGATATCGACCGAGAAGGGATAGGGGCGGCCCGTGCTCAGAACAGCTGAGTTGAAGGATCCCGCGGCCGCATTCATGGGCTGCGCAGCGTGAAGGCCGAGGGCTTTGCCCAGAGCAAGTGTACCCGCGAGCTGAAGTAGGGTTCGTCGTTCCACGTGCTTGCTCTCGAATCCTTGCCAAGTCAAAATTCTGACGTTCACTAAGCGCCTCCCATTGTTGCAGACGAGGCGGGGCCCACGGGCTTACGTGCCGGGTGGGTTATGAAAATTCGGGGCTTTCTTCTTCGCGAAATGCATCTCCTGCAAACCTTCGAGGTTTAGTTTCCCCTTCGCCTTCAGGTCCAGAAGGCCGGCTGCATTGAACTCGTATTTCTCTCCATCCGGAGCGGTGGCAAGATAGAGATCGGCATGGCGGCCCGAAAGATCGAGTGCCACCGGGATTCCCTGTGCCTTCAGTTCCGCGATCGCTTCAGCAACTCCCTTATCCATAAACTCCTCCGGCGCGCGGCATTTGTCCGCGCCCAGAAATCTAACGCTTCATGCAATGAGATGCGGAATGCCGGGCCGAAGCCCGCAACGTGTGAGCGAAGTTTGGTGGAGGCGGCGGGAGTCG
>CAZHOO010000142.1:0-5460 GCA_964533905.1 uncultured Occallatibacter sp.
TCACGCGGGGTGAGGCTGAAGCCGCTCGAGTTGGAGTTTGTAGGAATTCCGAGCGTGTTGTTGGAAGGGAATTGCGAACCCTGGCCGAGGTATGTCAGCGTGGAGCCGGACAGGGTATAAGCGGTGGTTCCAACAGCGGTGATGTTCTGGTGGTTGGCGAGGTTAAAGGCATTCAGGATGAGTTGCACGTTCTGAATGTAACGCTCGAAGTTGAACTGCTTCTGCACACGAGCATCGTCGACGATGTGGCGCGGATAGCGGGCGGTGTTTACGCCGACGTAGCCCGGGATGATTGTTGTTCCACCTGCACCGTTGAAATCGCTTCCCAAGGCGCCACTCAGCTTGCCACTCCAACCCGCCGTGTAGGGCAAGCCATTCTGCATGGAGAAGCTATCGTCAAAGCTCCATCCATTCGCAACCCACTTCAACGGGTTCGCGCCGCTGACCCCGGGGAAGCTGTAAAGGACATAGGCGACGAAACGGTTGGGGACGTTGTAGTTGGAAGAGCCGTAGTTGAAGCGGTAATTTCCGTACGGGTCATACCAGTTCTCCGTGGTGCCCTGAGTGAGGGCGTTTTGCGCGAAATCAAGACCATGAGACCAGGTGTAATTGGCGTCGAATTGAATGTTCTTGAGGGAGTGGTTGACGACCTCGCCAACCAGCGCGTTGTAGTTCGAGTTGATGTTACTTACCATTTCAGTGATGGACGTGAAGCTGGTGGCGTTGGGGCCCAGGAGGGCGGTGTTGCCATAGCTGGTGTAGATGTTGTTGATGGTCAACGGACCTGCCGGGATGGGACCCTTGCCGGATGCGTCAGAAACCGTAATGGTTCTGGAAACGCACGCGGTCGGCGAGGTGGAGCACGGAACGATGTTGACGTTGAGGAAGTTGGGCATGTCTCGGCCCAGCGACCCGAGATAACTGACGGAGAGGAAGGTATCTTTACCGAGTGCCTGCTGAATCTGGAGATCGAATTCCTGCACCTCCGGCAGCTTCAGATTTGGAGAGAAGAAATAGGAGCTTGGTTTGGATGTGCTGGCGCCGCTGGCGAAGATATTCGGGTACTGCGGGCCCTCGGAAACGGAAGAGGTGGGTGCGTTGAAGAATGTGGGAGCGGTTTGCCCAGCTGGACTACCGGTGTTGAACAGGATCTCAAAGATATTCCCGTTGGTGATGCGCCCGAAGTAAAGGCCATAACCACCGCGCACGACCGTTTCACCACTGCCAAAGAGGTCATACGAAAAACCGACCCGGGGCCCGAAGTTCGACCATTGTTTGGGGTTGTTAGTGATGCCGGTGTAGGGTGCGAAGACGCCAGCTGCGGCATCGAATGATGCGACTGTCGATGGAAGATTCTCGTGGTCCCAGCGGAGGCCGAGCTCCAGGGTCAGCCGCGGCGAGAATTTCCAATTATCCTGGCCGAAAAAGCCTGTGTCGAGGGTATTCAGACCAAAGCTGGGAGTTCCGAAGCCTTGGTAGAAATCCGCGTAGCAGGGGTAATTGGCAACTACGGGAGCAGCATTGCTGGCCGAACTACCCGAACCATATTGGCCGGCATATTCGGTGAAGTTGGAATCGCAACCGTGTGTGGATGTGCCAACAGTGACGCCGTTCTTGAAGTTCAACAGATCGTTAAAGAACGGCCCGATATACTGGTACGAGTAATCGCCATTGCTCTCATACAGGTTGTTCTGGAAGTCGTAGTTATGGACGATATCGGCGCCGAACTTGAAGCTGTGGTTGCCCTTATTCCAATAGAGAACGTCGCCGATCTGCCATTTCTTCTCGAGCGGATACGCTGTGCGGTAGGAGTAGTAGGGAGAGCCTGAATTGAATCCCCAGCCCGATGACGAGGCGCCGATCTGAACATAGGGAAAGTTCCCGCTCTTATTGTTTTCGTCGGCAAGGGTGTAGGGCGTAAGGGCCTGTTGCCCTTCATCATCAAGTTCGCGGCCGTATTGGTAGAGAAGTTCATTGCTGATGTGGTCGGTGATGAGGCTGGTGAGCTTGGTGAGGCCGTAATCGAGCTTGACGAAGTCGTTACCGTCAGAATCGCGCGCGTAGTTAACGGCAGCAGCGGTCTGGACTCCGCCCGGCGAATCCCAGCGCAACCGATGATAGAGGACGCTCCAGTGCATTTTGGGGGTGATCTGCCAGTCGAGCTTCGGAGTATTGATTTCCTGGAAGCCGAAGCGCGCCACCTGGCCGAGGTCTGAGTTGAGGCCCAGATCGGTTTGGCCGTTGCTGAGCGGGCCACCATTGATAAGGGAGGCCCAGTCGGCGGCAGCCTGCGCGTACGTGATTCCCTGACGTGCAGCCAGCGTGCAGGCTTCAGAGTCCTCGGTCTTTGTCGCTGTCGTGTCCCCGCTCAACCAACCGTTTTGATAGGGCTGAGCTGGAGGCGTGCTCGAGCCGGCGAGAAAACAGGTAGAGCCGGAAGGTAATGCGGCGAGAGGCAGCGTATAGAAGTTCGCGGGATTATACGGAATGCCTACTTCAGGGAAGACGTGGGTGTGCTGATCGTAGGTATAGATCCAGAAAAGCTTGTCTTTAATGAGTGCTCCGCCGGCGGTGAAGCCGTAAATCTTGCGAAGATCCTCGGGCTTAATATGCACCTGGGTGTTGACGCCGTTGATGACTTCCGCGATGGTCGTGTAGTCGTTGAAAGCGTTCCAGTTACTTTCACGGTCGTAGAAGTAGGCCTGTCCGTGGAGGCTGTTGGTCCCGCTTTTTGTGACGGACGTGATGACGCCGCCTGCTGCGCGACCGTATTCAGCGGAATAGACGCCGGTGTTGACGGCGAATTCGCGCACAGCGTTGGCCGAAGTGGAGTAAGCCTCACGGGTACGGCCACGCTCCTCGGCGAAGAAGGCCTGGTTATCGTCCGCGCCGTCAATTTCCACATTGTTCAAGATGGGGCTGACGCCGCGGATGCTGACGAGGCCGAAGCCGTTGGAGTCAGAAACGACGCCGGGAGTGCTCATCGCAAGCGAGGACCAACGGCGATTGTTAATGGGCACATTTTGCATTGCCGTCTGGTTCAGGGTGTCGGTGAAATCAGGCGAGTCGAGATTCATGACTGGAGCCTGCTCGGTGACGACGACCTCGGTCGACGAGGAAGCGACCGCCAGCCTCGGCTCGAGGGTGGTGACTTGACCGACCACTACGACGACGTCTTCTGCGCGATACTTGGCAAAATTTGGAGAACTGATGGTGACAACGTACTTTCCCGGCTCGAGGAGCGGGGCCTTGAAGTAGCCGCTGGTGTCGGCGACAAGGCTGACGGTGAAACCCGTTGCGGTGTTCACAATGGTGACAGTGGCTCCGGGGACCACGGCCTCAGAGGAATCCAATACTGAGCCAGCGATCGAACCCTGGGTTGTGGACTGTGCGTTCAGTGTGATGGAACTGACGCACGCAGCGAGGATAAGAAGCGCCAGGTAACGAATTCCGAGGCGAAGTTTATTGAATGTCATGAAACTGTCCTCCAAAAGTAGTCGTTTGCGTTTGACCCGAAACCGCGTGAATGATGGCGTCGTCGCCAGCGCCAAGAGTGGACGCATCGGTCAACGCGCAGGTACCCGGGAATTTTCGGTGCACTTGCAAGAATGCTCAAAACTTACGTAGATCCGGCCGAGCATCTTCCGAAGCTGAGAATTAAGACGAAACAACAGTTAAACCTAAGAATCAGCTTACAAATTCCCGATGAACATCCGGTGAAAAGGCAAGACGAAATTGTGGGGTCGGGAAGCTGTGGGCTGCGTCGAGACGCGGCCAAAAAACACATCGGGCAATCGGATGGAGGAGATCATTTATCCAATTGACCGGCTTCAAATGTAAACAATCATTCTCCCTGACGCAAAAGCGATTCAGGTTTGGCTGCGCATGAAGAACGCCGACCGAAAAAAGCCTGGCTGACTGCGGCTGGGAGGCGTCGCATCATTCGCGATGCGCCGCTCGGCCGCAATCAACGCGTGACTAAAAATGATTGGAACTTCGCCCGTGCCCAAAACACGAGCTGAAGGGTCCCCTCAAATAAACGTCAGCTAGAGGGTACGACAATCTCTCAGGAGAAGTCATTGTAGGACAGAGGCGACCTTCTTTCCAAGGGGTAATGCAAGAATTCTCCCGGAATTCGGGAAAACCGCGAGTTTAGCGAGTAGCTTGTGGAAAATGAGGCGGATATTGGAGGCGGATCGGCAACGTACGAACGAAGTGCGCTGGGGATCAATGCGAGAAAGCGGCAAAAACGGGACCCCCAGGGGTCCCGTTTGTCATGGCACGAGCCAGTCGATCAGTAAGTAAAGTGGAAGCCCATCGTGATCATGCGATTGCTACCGATGGTGCTGTAGACGGACCCGAAGTTGGCTACGTTATTGGGGCAGCCGTTGGATCCAACGGTATTGACCCCAGCAACGCAAGTGCGCGCTCCAGCAGGAATGAAAAGAGGAATCTGCGTCTGAGCGCCGGTTCCGGTGGCGTAGGGTAACTGGTCGAGATTGCCAAGGGCGGTTTGCTGATCGGTGGGATTGTTGCTGGTGACGATCTGGCCGTAGTTGACAAAATAATCGGCGCCTGGCTGGCAGTTCTCATCCTCCGTAATACCTTCCTGGATTGCGGTCGTTGAGCACGCTGAGTTCTGGCGGATCTGTCCCTGGTTTGAAGGCACGTCAAGGCTGGTGGTGTTGGTGAGGTTGAAGACGTTGAATTCGTACTCCAGGCCGAAGCGCTCTGTGAATTTGAATTGCTTGCGGACGGAGAGGTTGATCTGACGTTGGGCAGCTTGACGGAAGATGTTGCGCTGTGGGGGCGCCCAATCGGTTTCGTAAATATCCTGCGGATCGGTACCGGTGGAGACGGGGATACCGTCCTGACCGGGTTGCAGATAGTTAATGGAGATTTGAGTGGGATCGATGGCCGGGATGTAGCTGCCGCCGGTGCCGCGCACATCACCTTTGTTGCCGGTCAGGGCCGCCTTGGGATTGGCCGGGTTCTTGATACCGAGGATAGGATTCATTAGCGTTGGGAAGTCACCGAATGTGATGCTGCCGACCGCGCCATAGAACTCATAAAGGGAATACGGCTCGCCGCTTTGGGCAATGGCGGTGCCATCGAGGAACCAGTCGTTGATGAACTGTGCGGCAAGCGTGTGTTCCTTTACGACCTCGGGAGACCGTAGCTCAAAATACGCAGAGAAAACGTTCGTGCGGTCGAAGTCCGACGAGGCCCAGGAGTTACGAAGGTTGTTGGGATTGCCGCCGGTGAAGAACAAGCCGAGATCGCTCTGTTCGTCGAGAGTGTGGCTCCAGGTGTAGCTGGCGCCCACCATGTAGTTGTGTGAGAGCTGCTTTTGAAGATGCGCTTGCAGACCGTCGTAGGCGGAGTTGCCGGCGGTTTTGTAGTAGGAGGCGTTCGGACTGAAACCGATGTAGGGAACGCGGAAGTCGGTGTTGCCGCCAT
>CAZHOO010000143.1:0-5392 GCA_964533905.1 uncultured Occallatibacter sp.
AGCAGGAGAAGTATGCGCAAACTTCAATTCGTATTCATCACCCTGGCAGTGTTGTGTTTTGCCGTCCCGGTCTTTGCCGATGGCGGCTCGGCTGCGGCCAGCCTGATTCCCATCGGTGCAGGCATTGGCATGGGTCTGGCAGCCGGCTTGTGCGGCATGGGTCAGGGCCGCGCGGTTGCGTCGGCCACTGAAGCGCTGGCCCGCAATCCCGGCACACGCCCCGGCATCATGCTATTCCTGGTGCTCGGCCTCGCCTTCATTGAGTCCCTCACCCTCTTCACCATGGTCATCATCTTTGTGAAGATGTAAGAGAAGCGTTTCAAACGAAAAGCGGTCCACACTTCTGTGTGGGCCGCATTTCTGTTTGCATCGCTTCCTCAGCGTCGCTCACGGATTGCTGCGAAGCATTTCGATGGCTTTCTGGTAAGCGAGTCCGGGCGGCACCGGCTGGTATCCCGATTCATCCTCGGTGGTATCAAAGACCCGCGATTTCCACACCACGCGACCGCTCATGACCATCTGGAAATGGACCGTTCGCCATTGATCGACTCCCATGTCCGGGCCTACGTCTGCTTGTTCGATCGCGATCCATCCACCTTTGTTCAGCCGCCCCAGGATCCCCCAGCCGAAATCGACGTCCTGTTGCAGATGGCCCTCCAGCCGGACCACGCGAAGATGGACCGGATCGACCCAGATATTGCCGGTCATCTGGGTCAAGACCTGCGTCTCCAGGTCCGGCGCGGAGTACGCGGGGTTCGGCTTGAAGCTGAACTTTTCGATTTTCGATGGCGGGCTGAGGCCGGGTTTTCCGGCCGGTCCATCTTCCGCGCCCGCGTCCTGGTAAATAAATGCAGCGGGCAGCGCGCGCAGCACCTTCAGGACGCGCCCCTGGTCCTCATCCTCCGCCTGCTTGCGGCGGCGCTGTTTTCCCGGGTCGCCCGCGAGCTCGGTCAGGCGAGCTTCTTCCTTTTGCTCGTCTGCAGCACTCAGGGGCTGACCGTTCTGCGCCACCAGCCGCGCCACGTCGCCGTCCCTGGTCTCGCAAATCTTCTTGGTCGAGCTCCAGTGCGGGCTCGTCTTCCTGAGCTCATAGCACATGAGGTGGCTCGTATCCCGTGCCGCGTTGTACTCGTTTTGAAGCGCGCGGTCCAACGTTGCGAGCGCTTGCGCGGGCTGCGCCTGGGCGGCGGCGCCGGAACCAGACTGTCCTCGGAGCGGGCCTGGGCAGCAAGCCGCAACAGCGAGCAGGAGGAGCGAAAAGGGCCGGTGCACACGTCTAGTTTATCTGGCGTGCCGGGCCACCAACTGGCAGCGACGCGCAGGGGGCCGGCGCGCTGTCGGCATTGCGGATACTCCGCACGCACCTTTTTACCGGGCTGAATTGATGCAGACTGGCAGGGTTGGTATAGTGCGGGCAGGGACTTCTTTGGAAGTCGATAAGGATCGTGGCTCATGGCACAAGAAAACTCTCCCGCGCGCATCGGCAAAACCATCATCATCAACGGCGAAGTCAAGGGCAGCGAGGACCTGGTGCTGGATGGCCGGGTGGAAGGCATCGTTAACCTGGCTGAGAACCGGCTCACCATCGGCCCCAACGCCAATATTGCCGCCGACCTCACCGCGAAAGACGTACTCATCCAGGGCCATGTGCAGGGCAACATCGTTGCCAGCGGCCGAGTGGAGCTTCGCTCCGGTTGCCACCTCGAAGGCGATATCCGCGCCCTTCGCCTGGCCATTGAAGACAACGCCATCTTCCACGGCAAGGTCGACCTGACGCAGGGCGTCTCACGGCCGCCCGACGCCGCGCCCATTCCGCAGAACGGCGGCGACTAAGTTCTGGAAGCGCACGAATCGTCTTTTGGCAGGCAGCGTGCCCAGTTTGGGGATTCGTCTGCCCTGCCGGCCCTGCGCTTTCGCTTCAGTTCCGAATAGAATGAAGATATCGAGCAGCAATCTCCTTCAAGGAATTGCGGTCACGCACCGAACATTCGGCGCGAGCGTATCGAATAGGCTCAAGAGGCAACCAGGGTGCTGCGCAGTTGGTTCGACAAGAAACAGCAGAGCACGATGGCCCAATCCGTTCCGGGCCTCAGCGGCCCTCGCGTGCCTCGCCACTCAGGCGGATGGAGCGCGATCCGCAAGCGTCTCGAGACCGAGCCCGGCCTCCGCATCATCGACACCGGTTACACGTCGCCCAGCAATATCAACTACCTCACCAACCTCGGCCAGAGTGTCTTCCTCGCCGATCTTGAAGTGGATGCCTTTGGTGAAAACTGGATCACCGGGACCGACGAAGACGAGAAACCGATCTGGAACGCCGCGGGCTACCTGGACCACACACTCAATTTTTCCGGGCGCATGTTCGACGTGGTGCTTTTGTGGTCCGCGCTCGATTACATGCCCGAGGCGCTGGTTGCTCCCGTCGTCGCGCACCTTTACGCATCCATGAATCCCGGCGGCCAGGTGCTGGCCTTCTTCCACACCAAAATGCAGGGCGAAGAGGCGGTGCGCTGCCGCTTTCATCTGACCGCGCGCGACGATGTTGAGATGCAGATGACGCAGCAGTTCCCGATCCAGAGGTGCTTTACGAATCGCAGCATCGAGCGGTTGTTCGCGGGTTGGAGCGGCCATCGGCAGTTTCTGGCCAAGGACAGCGTGTCAGAAGTGATCATGACGCGGTGACGATTGCCGTCGGGGCTGCGCGGTCCCGCCCGCCGGCAAACGGCAGCCATGGTTGCAACTCGACGACGGCCGGAGCTTGCTGCTTCTCGGCGTCTTCGTACGTATACCGCTTGCCCAGCTTGAACTCCCGGCAGACCTGGTCGACCAGCGCCGCCATCCGCTCACGATATGCGGATGAAACAAACGCGCTCGACGCGTAGCGCCGTCTGTAGGCTTCGAGCTGATCGGGAAAGTGCTCGCCGACAAACCCGAGAAACGTGGGCAACGAGCATGGCTTTAGGAAGAGCGCTCCAGAAGCCAGAAAGCTTGCATCGGCGGCAGCGGCGGCGCGGGCCACGGCACGGATGGAACTTGCGCTGTCTGTAATTCCCGGCATGAGCGGCGAACACAGGACGCCGGCTCGCAGACCCGCTGCGCGCAACTCCTTCACCGTGCGCATGCGCAGGTCGGGGCGTGGCGCGCGCGGTTCGAGTTTTCGAGCCAGGCCGGCGTTCATCGTGGTCACAGTGACGTGTACGGTCAGCTGGTTGTTTTGCGCGACCTCCTTCAGCAGGTCGATGTCGCGAGAGATCAGAGCCGATTTCGAGACGATCCCCAAACGGAAGCCGCCGTGGCGCGCGAAGACTTCGAGGAGCGAGCGCGTGACTTTGAGCCGCCTTTCCAGCGGCTGATAGGGGTCGGTGGCTGTGCCAATCGAAATCTGCGTTCCGGGCTTCAGCCGCCTCAGTTCCTGATCGAGCAGCCACGCGGCGTTCTGCTTGAAGTAGATTTTGCGCTCGAAATCCGCGGGCGCCATTTCCATGAACTCGTGGGTGTAGCGCGCGTAGCAGTAACGGCAGGCAAACTCGCACCCGCGATAGGGGTTGATTGCGTGGGTGAAGGGAAGGCCGCGATTCGAGGTGACTTTGTTGACGATGGAGCGGCTGGTGAGAGGCCGATATTCGGTGAGGCAGCCGGTGGAATCGAGCGCGGCATCGGCGGCGGTGCGTGCGAGGCCGGTAAGTTGGGAGGGCTGCAGGATGGGGAAGAGAGAGTCCAGTTTCGCCATTTGTTCGCCTCATTGATCAATGTAGCCCGATTGCCGAAGGGCGTCAAGGAGGAAGATTCGCGGCCGTTGTTTATCGAACCATTGCGCCTGCCGCGCGAGGTTGGTAAAGGGTTTGGTTTAGGTTCCTGCGTCTGAGAGAGCGGAGATAGAATCGGAAAACGAAGAACTGCCGGCCGCTGGCCGCAGGCTACCGGAGACGAACTGACTTTGTCGGAGATCCTATGAGCAAATCGCAGGAAACACGGATCACATGGCTTGGCCATGCCACGGTGCTGATTCAAACTCCCAAGGGAACCAACATCCTGATCGATCCTTTCATTGCGCACAACCCCAAATACCCGAAAGATTATGAGCTGCCTTCGAAGATCCACTACGTTCTGTGCACGCATGGCCACGGCGACCACATTGGGGATGCCGCGCCCGTGGCTAAGAAGCACGGATCGACCGTCGTCGCGATCTATGAGCTGGCCGACCACATCGGGAAGCAGGGCGTGAGCGAGACGATGGGGATGAACTTAGGCGGCACGGTAACTCTCGACGATGTGACGGTGACGATGGTTGACGCCAAGCACTCTGCCGGCGCGGCAGACGACAAGGGAACGCACTACGCGGGCGTGGCAACGGGGTTCGTTCTAGCCATCACCGGGGGGCCGGTGCTTTACCACGCGGGAGACACATCGGTTTTTGGCGACATGCAACTGATCCGCGAGCTCTACCAACCTCGCATCGTCATGCTGCCCATCGGCGGCTTCTACACCATGGGCCCGCAGCAGGCTGCGCTGGCCTGCCGGCTGCTCGCGCCAGAGACGGTTCTGCCGATTCATTTCGGCACCTTTCCACCGCTCAAGGGGACACCGGCGGAGCTGGCGGCGCTGGTTGCGCCGGGGGTGAAGGTTGTCAATTGGAAGCCGGGGGACGAGATCGCAGTGTAGCGTGAGCGGCGGGCGGTGTGCGGTGAACGGTGTGCAGGCGAGGACGCCCGCACGACAGCCGGCGTGGCTGCCGGCGCTACAGCTTTTACTGGTCGCGCGTTTGCTTGATGGCGCGGGGGGATTGGACGACTTCGTCGGGGCCGTGTGTATCCTGAGCGCCGAGGCGCATCGTGGCGCGCGAATCGGCTGCGCGGCAATTGCGCAGATCGCGCAGGATCTCCTGCTTCTCCCGCGCATATTGGCCGGCCAGGCGCGTGAGAGCGTAGGTAATGATGTCGCTGTGGTGCAGTTCCGCTGCCAGGGGATCGCGCCTCATGTTCAGCCACAGTCGATGCACGAGCTCCACATCCTCAGGGCCCAGCGCAGGCGCATGCGGGCCGATATAGAACACCTTGGTCTCGCCCGATGCGCCGATCACATAGAAGTTGAACTGTCTTTTAGGCTCGGGCAATGCCTCCCAGGCCTGCCCCATGTGGAACGCCTGGTCCTCGGCGCTCATTGAACTGGATTGCCCGGCAACGACGGATTCAACCTCGAGCGAATTCGCCGTCTGGACTAGCGCCGCAAACACGTCGCCGGCCGGTATCACCAGCAAGGAGACTCTCTTGCCGAAGCTTTCGGCAACCGAGACGGCCTTGGTGAAGAGCATCTGCTCATGCTCACTAAAACTCTGCTGCTCGGCGCTCAGATATTCCGGGCCGCCCACGCCCATCAGGCGCACGCTCACCAC
>CAZHOO010000144.1:0-5385 GCA_964533905.1 uncultured Occallatibacter sp.
CTGAGACTGCGGCGGTGTTAATTGCGGCGGCGACGACATTCCTCGGCAGGAAGGCGCTCGTTCGGCGGGCTGGGATGGAAGCGGGGGGACGGGAAAGCGCGGACGCGTGGGCACAGCAAGGAAGAGCAAATGTGCAGACCTCGCACAACCCGCGCGCAAGAGGATGAGCGCGGCACCGGAGAAAGGGAGCGGCGGGTTGAAGCTTCAGATCACGATTGATGGGAAGGCCTACGCAGTAGACGTAGAGGTCTTGGAGGACGGGGGCGATGCAGCGGCGCCGGGCTACAGCGCGCGACCTGCGGCGCATGCAACGGATCCGTTCGCACGGGGACACATGGAGGCGTGGGACAGCGAAGGAGCATTTTGCCGCAGCCCGGTAATGGGATTGGTGATCAAGGTCAACATGGAAGCGGGACAAGCCGTTGAAGCGGGTGAGCTGATGCTGGTGCTGGAGGCGATGAAGATGGAGACAAACGTGACAGCGCCGCGAGCAGGAATCGTGAAGAGCGTACACGTAAAGCCGGGCGACCCAGTGAAAGTGAACCAGTTGCTGCTGGAGATGGAGTGATCGAGTTCGAGCCGCGGGAGCGAAAACGAATTGAAAGGCCGGGATGAACAAAGTGGACGACGAAATGGCGGGCGGGGATTTAAAGCAGGTTCCCGGGATCCGGTTTGTAGATCATGTGGCGATTGCCGTGAAGGCGGGCGAGCTTGAGAACCAGATAAAAGCGTACGAGAAGCTCGGATTCAAGGAGATTCATCGCGAAGAAGTTCATGGGGTGGACCAGGTGCGCGAGGCGCTTTTGCAGATTGGCGAAGGACCGAACTTGATTCAACTGCTGGAGCCGCTTTCCGCCGACTCGCCCGTGCAAAAGCTTATCGACAAGAACGGCGGACGCGGCGGGTTGGCGCATGTGGCCTTTCGCGTGGAAAGCGCGCAGCGCACGTTCGACGCGATGCGGGCTGAGGGATTTGAGCTGATCGATAAGGCTCCGCGCAAAGGCTCGCGGGGCACGACGGTTTTTTTTGTGCATCCAAAGTCGCGGCGCGATTCGGCATTTGGATTCCTTATGGAGATGGTGGAGGACCCCGAGGGCAAATGAGAGAAGGCGGCCATGGAACATTTGCTTGACGAGTTTCCTCCGGTCAGCACTGCGGAATGGGAAGCGGCGATTGCACGAGACCTGAAGGGCGCGGATTACGAGAAGCGGCTCATCTGGCACAGCGAAGAAGGGCTCGCGGTGAAACCGTATTATCGCGCCGAGGATATGAAGGAGCTGGCGTGCATGGATGCAGCGCCGGGAGTGTTTCCTTACCGGCGTGGTGCGCGCGCAACAGGTGATTGGGAGATCCGCGAAGAGATTGACGCGGTGGATGTGGAGAGCGCAAATCGCGCAGCACGTGCCGGAGTTGAAGCGGGGGCAGACGGAATTGCATTCAGCAGCGTTTTGGTTGGCGGTGTTGCTGGTTTGAATGCGCTGCTCGCCGATCTCGACGAGATTCCAGTGCACTTCGAACGCAGCGATGAGAAGCTGCTCAGGCTGTTGAACGAAAGGATTCGCACGGGGCGACACGCTGCGCGGATTTCCACGGGATGCGATGCACTAGCCAGCGTGGAGTTCGCGGCGGAGCCTATCACCAGCGCCCCGGCCGGAATTGTGCCGTTCACGATTCATGGCGACGCATTCGAAGAGGCAGGCGCGACGACAGCGGAAGAGGTTGGGTTCACCTTGGCGGCCGGGGTAGACTTTCTCGGCGCGATGCAGGAGCGAGGCGTGGATGCAGGCCGCGCAGCGGACGCGCTTGAGTTCCACTTCGCTATGGGTTCGAATTATTTCTTCCAAATTGCCAAGCTAAGGGCGTTTCGAATGGTGTGGGCGCGCGCGGTCGAAAGCTTTGGCGGCGCGCGGCCAGAAGCTCAGGCATACATTGCGGCGCGCACTTCGCGGTGGAACAAAACGGTCTACGACCCGCACGTGAACATTTTGCGCGCAACCACCGAAGCCATGGCGGCGGTTCTGGGCGGGGCGGATTCCGTGACGGTGGCGCCGTTCGATGCGTGCTACAAACAGCCTGATGAAGCGAGCCGCAGACTGGCGCTGAATACACAACTTCTGCTGAAGCACGAGGCGCGGATGGGGTGCGTCGCCGATGCTGCCGGCGGATCGTACTGCATAGAAACGATCACCGATCTTCTGGCGCAGGAAGGTTGGAAGATCATGCGGGGAATTGAGGCTCACGGCGGCTACCGAAAAGCTCAGGTAGACGGCGCGATCGCGATCGCGCTGGATCGATCGATGGCGGCGCGAGAGAGAGCAGTCGCTTCGCGCAGGCGGGTGTTTGTGGGCACAAATCAATTTGCGAATCAGGTCGAAAAGGCGCTGAGCCGTTGCGACGCCGGGCGAATGAACGAAACGAATCGAGGAACTCGAGCCTTTGAGCAACTTCGCTTGCGCACCGAGCGGCACGTTGCGGCAGGGGGACAAACACCGCAGGTACTGCTGGCGGAAGTTGGCGACGTGAAGCTACGCACAGCGCGCTCCAATTTCGCGGCGAGTTTTTTTGCCTGCGCCGGATTGGGGACAGTGACGCGACGGTTTAGAAACGCTGCCGAGATTGCGGCGGCGGAGGGTGACTTGATCGTGCTTTGCAGCGCGGATAAGGAGTACGCGGCGATTGTGGCGGAGCTGATGCCTAAAATGAAAGCGATCGGCCGCAAGACGGCTGTGATTGTGGCGGGAAATCCAGAAGACGCCGCGGAGCTTGCGGCAGCGGGAGTTGCCGACTTTGTGCATGTGCGCAGTAATCCCTTGGAGTTGCTCACGAAGTGGCAGGAACGATTGGGGATCAAGAGCTGAAGATGCGGCCTGACTTTGCAAAGATCGACTGGAAGACGGCAGTAGAGGCGCCTGGGGCAAAGAAGCCCGAGGCGCAGCTTTCGGCTGAACGCGCGGGGCTCAAAAGCTTCTATGCGCTTGACGATCTTAAGGGCCTGGAGCACCTGCATTACGCGGCCGGCATTCCGCCTTTCTTGCGCGGACCGTACGCGACGATGTATGCAATGCGCCCGTGGACGATACGACAGTATGCAGGATTCTCGACAGCGGAGGATTCGAATGCGTTTTACCGGCGCAACCTGGCGGCTGGACAGCGCGGGCTCTCGGTGGCGTTCGATCTGGCAACACACAGAGGATATGACTCCGATCATGAGCGCGTGGCGGGCGATGTGGGCAAGGCCGGAGTGGCGATCGATTCGATTGAGGATATGAAGATCCTGTTCCAGCGGATTCCACTCGACCAGATGTCGGTGTCGATGACGATGAACGGCGCGGTGCTGCCGATCATGGCGTTCTATATTGTTGCCGCGGAAGAACAGGGCGTGAAGCCCGAGGCTCTCAGCGGAACTATCCAGAACGACATTCTGAAGGAATTCATGGTTCGCAACACGTACATCTATCCGCCGGCTGGATCGATGCGCATTATCGGCGACATTTTCCGCTATTGCGCAGCGAAGATGCCAAAGTTCAACTGCATCAGCGTGAGCGGATACCACATGCAGGAGGCGGGCGCGACGGCGGATCTGGAATTGGCCTACACGCTGGCCGATGGGCTGGAGTATTTGCGCACGGGCGTGAGGGCAGGCCTCGACGTGGACGAGTTTGCGCCGCGGATTTCGTTCTTCTGGGGCGTGGGCATGAACCATTTTATGGAGATTGCCAAAATGCGCGCCGCGCGCATGCTGTGGGCAAAGATTGTGAAGAGCTTCGGCGCGAAGAATCCCAAATCGCTGGCGCTGCGGGCGCATTCGCAGACTTCAGGATGGAGTTTGACGGCGCAAGATCCCTATAACAACGTCGTGCGTACGTGCGCGGAGGCGATGGCCGCGGTGTTCGGAGGCACGCAATCTCTGCACACCAATGCACTGGACGAGGCGTTGGCGCTGCCTACGGATTTTTCCGCGCGCATTGCGCGCAACACGCAGCTCTATTTGCAACTCGAAACCGGCATTACGCGTGTGATAGACCCGTGGGCCGGATCGTTCTACGTAGAACGGTTGACGCACGAGCTGATGCACTCGGCATGCAAGCTGATCGAGGAGGTTGAGGAGCTGGGCGGAATGACGAAAGCGATCGAGACGGGCTTGCCGAAGATGCGCATTGAAGAAGCAGCGGCACGCAGGCAAGCGGCAATCGATGCGGGACGAGACGTGATCGTTGGCGTGAATGCCTACAAAGCGCTGGAAGAACCGGAGATTCCGGTGCTCGATGTCGACAACGAAGCGGTGCGCGATGGACAGATCAAGCGGCTTGAGGAGCTACGACTCGAACGCAACACATGCGAAGTGCGCGAGGCGTTGGGGCGGCTTGAACGATGCGCGGCAGTTGGCGAGGGAAATCTGCTGGAATGCGCGGTCGACGCTGCACGGAAACGAGCTACGCTGGGCGAGATCTCCACGGCTCTCGAAAACGTGTGGGGACGGTATGAGGCGGCGACACGGACAATAGCGGGCGTTTACTCCGCAGAGAACGCCGGCGGCGAGGAATTCAAAAAAGCGCGGCGGATGGTGGAGGAGTTTGAGCACGAAGAAGGGCGCCGGCCACGGATTCTGGTGGCGAAGATGGGCCAGGATGGGCACGATCGCGGCGCCAAGGTGATTGCGACCGCATTCGCGGACATTGGATTTGACGTCGATGTGGGTCCCCTTTTCCAGACACCGCGCGAAGTGGCGCGATTTGCCATGGACAGCGATGTGCACGTGGTGGGCGTGTCGAGCCTTGCCGCGGGGCACAAGACGCTGGTTCCGCAATTGATTGCAGAACTGCGCGCGCTCGGACGGGACGACATTCTTGTGGTTGTGGGCGGCGTGATTCCGCCGCAGGACCACAAGTTTCTGTACGGCGCGGGTGTGGCGGGAATTTACGGACCAGGCACGGCGATTCCGATGGCGGCACAAAAGATTCTGGAGATGTTGTGTGCCGCGGTGATCGGTTAGGTGAAAGGGATGAAGAGCGCGCTGCATGAACTGCCGGGATGCGGGGCGCCGGCGGCCCCGAGCGCGGCGAAGAAGGCCCGGGCACTGTCTCGTGAAGAATATCGCGATGGGATTCTGCGCGGCGACCGCTCGACACTGGCGCGAGCCGTGACGCTTGTCGAAAGCTGCCGCGAGCGAGATCGCGAGCTGGCCGAGCTGATTGTGGAAGATTGCCTGCCGCACTGTTGCGATTCGATCCGCGTGGGGATTACGGGCGTACCCGGCGCAGGCAAAAGCAGCTTGATTGAAGCGCTAGGCGAATTTCTTATTGCTGAATTAAAGGAAAAGGTCGCGGTGCTGGCGATCGATCCCAGCAGCCAGATTTCCGGCGGAAGCATTCTGGGCGACAAGAC
>CAZHOO010000145.1:0-5297 GCA_964533905.1 uncultured Occallatibacter sp.
TTCAAGCCTGCATCTGACCACTGTCCACTGAACACGGATCACTGGTTGTTATGGAATCGTTCATCACCCGTTACCGAAACCTCGTGGTGCTGCTGGCGTTGCTCATGTTGCAGCTCATGGGGCTTGCAGTGCAAGTGCGCCGGACAGGCAGCGGCATAAGCGCCCTCGAAGACACCGATCCCAGAGGTGTGCGGCTGATCCGGCTTTGGGCAAATGCCGTAATCTCTCCACCGGAGCGATTGATTCACTGGAGCGCGACGGGAACGTCGTTCACGTGGTCAAACTACATCGACCTGGTTCATGTGCGCCAACAGAACAAAGATTTAGAGAACACCATTGATCGGCTGCGGCTGGAGCAGGCCGCGTTGCTTGAAGATGCGCGCCAGGGCGAGCGCTTGCAAGCCATCCTTGGCTTTCAGCAGAGATATATCTATTCGACACTGGCCGCGCAAGTCTATGGAACGAGCGGGACCGACCGTTCGCACGTTTTTTATATCGATAAGGGCTCACACGAAGGGCTCAAGCCGGATATGGCGGTGATCACTGCCGAAGGCATCGTGGGCAAGGTGCGCGATGTCTTTCCGCACACAGCGCAGGTGCTGGCTGTCAATGACGCTACGAGCGGCGCGGGCGTGATTCTGGAGACGACGCGTATCCGTGGAATCCTGCGGGGCGATGCCATGGGACAGCTTGAAGTAGTGGGTGTAACCGCCGACCAGCGCATCAAGCCGGGCGAGCATGTTCAGACTGCGGGCGGCGACCTGATCTTTCCGCGCGGGCTGCCTGTGGGCGCGGTGAAGAAGGTTGTTCGCGATCCAGATCGCGACGGCCTCGTTGACATCATTCTTACGCCGGCAGCGCCTCTTGATCGCCTTGACGAGGTGTTGGTGATTACTTCAACCGAGCCGCGCTTCCCGCCCCAACAGGAGCAGGATCTTGCGGCAAGCCAAAGCGAAGAAAACGCTGTGACCCCGGCGATCAAGGATCAGGTGAAGGCCTCTGAGATCATGGCGGAAAAGCTACCAGGCCTGCTCGACCCCAACCTTCCTCCGGATCAACAGCCATTGAACGATACGACTAACCCGACCATTGCACCGCGGGCGCCGCAACCGTTGCATCCTGACCAGTATTCAGCCAGCAGTAATGACGACTCGAGTGCGAAGCCAGATGCGGGTTCCACGCCGGCGGCAAATCACCCCTCCGCCGGTTCCGGCGAGCCGGGCGGTGCTGGCAAGCCGTCTTCCAAGCAAGAACCGCAATCGCCGTCACCGAGGAATCCATAGCCATGTCTGTTCTCGGCGCCGAATTCCGGCGCGATATGGAGATCCGGCGGTATCCGCTACTGGTTTACACACTGGTTCCACTCGGCGCATTGGTGCTGCAAGCATGGCTGCCGCGTGTCGCCGGGCGCTACGAGTGGTTTGACCTTCCGCTCCTGGTTACTGTCTTCTTTGCACTGGGCCGCCGCAATCCATTGCAAGGAACATTGATGGGAGCGGTGATGGGGCTGTTCCAGGATGCGCTGTCGCATAACCCCATCGGCATCAACGGCATCGCCAAGACCGTCGTCGGCTATCTGGCAGGCTCCGTCGGAATTCGCATCGACGTCGATAATCACATCATTCGGGTGCTGCTCACCTTCGCGCTTTCGCTGCTCTCAAGCGCTATCTACCTTTTTGTAGCTCGCTTTCTGCTCGGCCTCGCGGCGGACTGGAACTGGTTGACGGAATTGCTGCGCGCCGTCGGTAACGGGGTCATTGCGCTGGTGCTGTTTCCGCTGCTCGACCGGCTTCGAGTCAGGGACTGAGAAACAGGGACTAGGGGATAGGGAATAGGGAACAGGAATCGCGATCACGAGTCCAGAAGCAAGAACTGAATCCGCTGTATTCTGAAGAGTAGAACAATGTCCTTGAGCATCAACCGCGGCGAGAAGCTCTCCACACTCAAACTGACTTTTGTGCAGTACGGCATTCTTTTGATGATGCTCGGCCTGGCTGCGGGATTGTGGCGTCTGCAGGTACTGAATGTCGATAGCTACCGCGTGCTCGCCGATCAGAATCGGATTCGCAAGGAGCCGATCCTGGCGCCACGCGGCAAGCTCTTCGACCGTGAGAACCGGCTCGTAGTCGACAATTACCCCTCCGTCACCTGCTTCCTTGTGCGGGAACAAAACCGCAACGTGGACGCAGATCTGCCTTTGATTGCGCGGGGGCTGGATCTCGATCTCGATCAGTTGCGGGCCATGCTGAGGCGCTTCCGTACGCAGCCCGGTTATCAGCCGATCCCCATCAAACTGGACGTGACTGCCGATGAGCAGGCGTTTATCGCGGCGCATCGCAATGAGTTGCCCGAGCTTGAAACCATCGATGAGGAGCGGCGACTGTATCCACGCGACGGATTTGCCGCGCATCTGATCGGCTACGTGGGCGAGGTGAGCGAGGACGATCTGAACAATCCGCGCTTTGCCTACTATGAGCCGGGCGACGTTGTAGGCAAGGCAGGCGTGGAAGAAACCTACGATGAGCTGCTTCGCGGCCAGGACGGCTCGCGCGAGGTGGTCGTCGACAGCCGTGGGCGCGAGGTGGGCTATTTCGGCATTCAGCACGCGGTCCCGGGGCAGGACTTGCGGCTCACTATCGACAACGATTTGCAGCGCGCGGCCGAGCTTGCTCTGGGCGATCGCAATGGTGCGATCGTCGCCATGGATCCGCGAAACGGCGAAATCCTGGCCATGGTGTCGCGGCCGAGCTTCGATCCCAACGAGTTTGCGGTCAAGATCGATCGCACGGAATGGAACAAGCTCATCACCGATCCCGATCATCCGCTACTAAATAAGGCCATCCAGGCGCAGCTTGCGCCGGGTTCGACTTTCAAGATTCTGATGTCAGTGGCTGGGCTGCAGGAAGGCATTGCGCAGAACATGCACATCGTTTGCAATGGCGGGTGGGGACCCTACGGCTATTACCACCACTGCGACGAGCACCACGGCGCGGTCGACATCTACAACGCCATTCCGTACTCCTGCGACACGTTCTACTACATGCTTGGCGACAAGCTTGGAATCGATCGAATCGTAAAGTACGCAACGGAGTTTGGCTACGGACAAAAGACCGGGATCGACCTGCCGGGCGAGCAGGCAGGGTTGATGCCTTCGCCGGACTGGTTGATCAAGAATTTTCATCACCGTTGGTATCCCGACGAGACGCTCGACGTGTCGATTGGTCAGGGAGCGGTCGAGGCTACACCGATGCAACTGGCGCGCATCATTGGCGGCATTGCATCCGGTGGACACATGGTGCGGCCGCATGTGGTCTTTCCCAACGAGCTCTCGGCCGACTTTTACAAATCGCTGACAGACAGTTTTCCGGGAACGGGCGACGCCTACGTTCCGATCGACCCGGCGAATTGGGACATCATCACGAACGGCATGTTTGAAGTGACCCAGCCCGGGCTTTACCACACGGCCGGAGGGGATGGCCTGCCGGGAATCGACTTTGGCGGCAAAACCGGGACCGCTCAGCAAATGAGCCACGAGGCGCTGGAGAAGACCAGTAAAGGGCGGGCTACTTTTCCCAACGTGTGGTTCGTGGGCGTCACGCCACGGCGCAATCCAGAGTTGGTGGTGGCAGTCCTGTGGCAGGATGGCGAATTCAGTTATTACCCGGCGCGCATCGGCGCGAAGGTGGTGGAAGCTTACGTGAATAAGAAGCGCCGCGAAGCGGGCAATTTGCCTCCGGAGAAAGCTGCGGGACCGGTTGACGTGGGCGCGGTTTGGACTGAGCCGGACGGCACAGGCGGAAGCTTGAAGCCGAAGATCCATAGCGGGCATTTCTATGTCGATGGCAACGGAGTTGTGGCCGAAAACGCTCCGGCGGCGAAAGTCCGGCCACAACACGAAGCCTGGCCAACAAGTACGCGCCGCGATTCGAATTCGCGGCGCGACACGAATCCGCAGCTGGCAGAGCCGGTTCGAAGTTTCCAAGAAGTAGCGGCGCTGATTCCTGCGAGGCGGAAAGAGCACTGACGATGCCGATCCGCCGATTTCTGAGTTTTCGCGATTTCGATTGGGCCCTGTTAGGCCTCGTACTCCTGCTTTGCAGCCTGTCAGTGCTGGAGGTTCATTCAGCCACGGTCCATACAAGGTTTGCCAGCTTCGGGACGAAACAAATCCTGTTTATTGCAGCGGGCCTGGTGGGCATGTTTGTCCTGGCCAAGATCGATTATCACCGCCTGATCGACTTTTCGCCGTGGCTTTACGGAATCTTCGTTGTCTCGCTGGTCGCGGTGAAGGTCGTCGGCCACAAAGCCCTCGGCGCGCGCCGCTGGATTGCCATCGGGCCTGTCCAATTCCAGCCTTCCGAGTGGGTGAAGCTCGTGCTGATCCTCGCCGTGGCCCGCTACATCGCAAACATCGGGGGCCGCAACCTTACCTGGACTGAAATCTTCAAAGCCTTTGGCTTGGTTGGACTTCCAATGATCCTGGTGCTCATCCAACCGGACCTCGGCACGACGCTCACTTATGCGCCGATTCTGGTCGCCGGCTTGTTTCTGGGCGGGATCAATTTGCGGCAAAGCTTGATCCTGATCACGGTGGGCGCAGTTCTGGTGGGCGGAGCCTGGACGAGCGGCAAGATCCTGAAGCCTTACCAGAAGGCGCGGCTCACAAGTTTCATCAATCCGGGCAACGATCCCCATGGGTCGGGCTACCAGGTGCTGCAATCGGAGATTGCCGTTGGATCGGGCGGCGTTTGGGGCAAGGGGCTGGAGAAGGGCACTCAAACCCAGGGTTATTTTCTGCCGATTCCCTATACGGACTTTATCTTTGCCGCATTCAGCGAGGAGCATGGCTTTGTGGGTGCGTTTTTTGTCCTGCTGCTATACTTCCTTATATTGATGCGTTTGATTCAAAACGCTCAAACAGCCGCCGACCTGCCCGGTTCCCTCATTATTATGGGAATAGTGGCTGTGTTGACCTTTCAGATCGCGGTCAACGTTGGCATGGTCATCGGGCTGATGCCCGTCACCGGAATCCCTTTACCTTTAATGAGTTACGGTGGATCTTCGGTGCTGTTTACGTTCCTGGCGCTGGGCGTGGCGATGAATGTCCGCATGCGCAGGTTCGTTAACTGACGCATCTCGATCCGTTTGGATGAGGTGTTGTCCCAAAGGTTTGACTCTTGGCTACACCGGAAACGGTCCAGATATTCTGGGGATTGTTTCAGGCCGCAAGAGAGGTATTTTTAAGTATTTCGCCGGCATGGTCCCGATGGATCGCGCCCGGCAGGATTGGGTTTATG
>CAZHOO010000146.1:0-5250 GCA_964533905.1 uncultured Occallatibacter sp.
TCTTCTGGAGATGCCATTGACCGTCCTCACCTTTCTCGTAGACAGCACCCTTATAAGTGCGTGTTTCTCGCGGCCTTTTGTCGGCGGCAGGTTGCTCATGTGACCCGGCCGCCGATGCGGTTTCCGCGGGGGTGTAGTCGGTAGCTGTTGGGGTCCGCAATGCCGGGGCCTCAGCCGGTGGATGGGTCGATGAAGCGGCGTAAGGCGATCCCTGCACCTCAAGCTCGACCGTCGCTTGCGCCTTCGCGTACTTCTCTGCCTCCGATGGAATGAATGAGGCGGAGAGGGTGTATTTTCCCGGCGCAAGCACGTGACCCGCGGAAGGTGTATAGACAAATGTTCCGGGGACCGATGCCGTTGCATTCAGTTGAGCCGCGCTCAAAGCAGTGCCATACGAAATCGCGGAGGGAGCCGGCCATGTGATCGCCGCCGGCAACTTCTCGGTAACCGTCAACGAAACAGCTACTCTTGCGGTCGCATAATTCAACGTGTCCGCCGGGGTAAAGATTGCGGAGAGCTCGTGCACTCCCGGCCCAAGTTTTTCGCCCGCCTCTGGCGTATACGCGAAAGATCCTGGCACTGGCGCCAGGGCGTTGAGCTGAGCGGCGCTGAGAGCAACGTCGTGGGCAATTGGATCCGGTGTCGCCCATCTGACGGCAGGCGTTGCCTTGTTCACCCTGAGTGAAACCGCGCTCTGCGATATGGAGTAGCCCACAGTGTCTGCAGGTGTGAAAACCACCGTCAGTTCATGTTCTCCGGCCGCAAGCACGGCTCCCAGGTCAGGCTTGTACTCGAACGATCCTGGAACCGAAGCCCGCGCGCAAAGTTGTGCGCCGCTGAGCTGAGTGCCGTATAGAACAGGAGCCGGCGCCGCCCAATGAATAGCTGATTTTGCCTTGGCCACAGAAAGCGATACGGTGGCCTGCGCCGTGGCGTAGTTTGCGGAGTCAGCGGGAGTAAAGGTGACTGAGAGCGTATGCATCCCCGGCGGAAGCATCTCGCCGGGCCCAGGTGAATATTCGAACTTGCCCGGTACCTGCGCCGTGGCGTTCAGTTGCGCTTCACTCAACGGCGCGCCATAAACGGTTTTGGCAGGCGTGGGCCACGAGATCGCGGGAATTCCCTTGGTGACAAGAATCGTCACTGATGCCTGCTGCGGAGCGTGTCCGTTAGAGTCTGCTGGGGTGAACGTTACCCACAGCGAGTGCGTGCCGACCGGTAGTACGTATCCTGGGCCCGGCGTGTAGACCAACGTTCCTTCAGCCGAGGCCGTCGCGTTCAGTTGCGCAAATGTGAGCCTGTTCCCGTAAGTGATCGGTTCCGGCGTAGGCCACTTGATCGTCGGAGCCGAGCCCCCGCCGGCCGCAGACAGCACCGCAGGGTCCGCCGTCTCTGGAATTCCGGAACCGGCCGGGGCAAATTCGTCGCCCGGAGTCCAGGCGTCAAAATCCCGCTTCTTCTCTTGTGGAATTGGAAGTCCGTTAATCGAGCTGGCCATCTCCAGGCTGACGCGCGAGGTGCGTGTTTCTAGCAGCCCGCCATCGTGCTGCAATGCGCGCGCGGCATCCTGGTCGTCGGGAATCTTCCAGCGCACGGGCCTTCCCAATGCTTTGGTGATGACATCTTCGTTTGCCGGTTCCTGGAAGCGAGATTCAAACCGGTTGATCACGATCTCCAGGTTTTCGCTCCCTTCGGCAAAGAACTGTGAGATAAGGCGGTTTGAATTCCGCAATTCAGAGATGCCGGTTTGCGTCACCAGGTAGATCGTCGACGCATCTTCGAACAGAACCTTGGCCGCGACATCGATCCTCGATCCCACATCGACGATCACATAGTCGAATTCTTGTCGCGCGATCGCGATCAGCTTGTCGATGGCTCCTTTTGAAACCTCGATATCGGGAACCTTGGTGGGAGCCGCCAGGACAAATACTCCGGACCGGTGCTTGACCAGAAGATTGTGAAGCAGACTCGCATCCAGCCGGTCACTGTTCCTCAGAGCGTCCTCGGTCGAGTATCCCGCTGAGATTCCGAGGCAAAGTGCGCAGTCGCCAATCGGAAGAGCCAGGTCGATGAGCAGGATCTTGTGTTCGGGCCTCTGAGCCAGCGCGATCGCAACGTTGCACGCGACGGTCGTGACTCCCGATCCTCCCTTGGACCCAAGAAAAACGTGCAAGCCTCCGAGGGTTTTCTTTTCCTCTGGCTTATCGATTCCAAGAGCTCTCTCGTCGATACCGGCTGTGACCCGAGCCAGGGCTTCGGCAACTGCGCCTCGCTCGAACGGCAGTTGAAGAAACTCGCGGGTTCCGGCGCGCATCAACCGGATTGCAAGTTTCGGGTCGTTCCTCTCCGAATAGACCATGATGGCCGCTGGTTCGCGTGCGCCCGTTTCCTCTACGAGTTCCAAAACCAGATCCGGGTCGCTGTCCAGGTCGAGCACCACAACATCGAACGACGCCAGCAATCTGCGCAAGTGTTCCGCCTCCGGCGGATACGAGTTGAACTCTCTGATCACGGCCCTGCGCGTATCGGCAAGGGCCATGGCAACCAGCGTGCGCGTTTGCTCGTCGGGGCCAATCAACGCAACCGATAATGGCGTCGGAGCAGCAGCATCGGCCTGTTTCCAGTCAAAACCCCGGGTCTTAATAGTTGGGCCCGCTGTATGAGGCGCTTTTTGTGATGAAATGCTCATGGAGACACCAGCGATCTTTCCGTTCAGATCTCAAGTTCGACAGTTCTTCTGCAAGTTGAACTCGCAGGTTCCTTCCGCCATCAACGGCCCAAAATCGCGCGCTTACGGGGAAGAATTCTCAATGCGAGCATCAACTTACGACAGGTCGCCAAACAAGTCGTTGTTGGACGATGGTAACCAGTTTTGAGTCACGAATGGAGCGCGGATGACCAGAACTGGTCATTACGAAAGTGTGAAAACTGCTCCAGCTTTTGGGTGATTTCGGTTAGACGCTCAGCCCGCGTGGAGCTTCATTTAGGATTGCGGTCGAGCGTTGTGCTGCTCCGCCTCGCGAACCAGTCATGAGGCCAATCTTTCGATCGATTCCTTCGAATCTCAGCCTAGAATCGCGTCAATCCGGGCCAGGTCCTTGTCTGTGAATGCGAGGCCCGAAAGAGCGGCCACATTCTGCTCGATCTGTTCCACGCGGCTCGCCCCGATCAGCGCCGAGGTCATGCGCCCATCGCGCAGCACCCACGCCAGCGCCATCTGCGCCAGTGTTTGCCCGCGCTCGTGCGCCAGCTCGTTCAAAGCGCGAATCTTCGCCAGTTTCTCTTCGTTGATGTCGCGCGCTTTCAGGAAGCCGTGCGGTTTTGACGCGCGCGCATCAGCCGGAATGCCGCTCAAATAGCGGTCGGTCAGCAATCCTTGCGCGAGCGGACAAAAAGCAATGCCGCCCACGCCTTCTTTACCCAGCACATCCAGCAGGCCACGTTCGGGAGTCCGCTCAAACATCGAGTATTTCGGCTGATGAATAAGGCAGGTCGTGCCAAGCTCGCGCAAAGTCTTGATGGCGGCTGCGGCTTGCGCCGGATTGTTGTTGGAAATCCCTGCGTAGAGAGCCTTTCCCGATCGCACCGCCTGATCGAGCGCCGCCATGGTTTCTTCCACCGGAGTTTCGGGATCGGGACGATGCGAGTAAAAGATATCGACGTACTCCAAGCCCATGCGCTTCAGGCTCTGGTCAAGGCTGGCGATCAAATACTTCCGCGATCCCCAATCACCGTAGGGCCCGGGCCACATGTCGTACCCGGCCTTGGTGCTGATGATCAGTTCGTCGCGATAGGGTTTCAGATCGAGCCGCAGAATCTCGCCGAAGTTCGTCTCCGCGCTGCCCGGCGGAGGCCCGTAATTATTCGCCAGATCGAAGTGCGTAATGCCCAGGTCGAATGCGCGCCGCACCATGGCTCGCGAGTTTTCAAAATCATCCATGCCGCCGAAGTTGTGCCACAATCCCAGAGAAATGGCGGGCAGCCGAATGCCGCTGCGTCCGCACCGGCGGTACAGCATCATGTCGTAGCGCTTTTCGTTGGCAGAATACAAGGTCTTTGCTCCACACGCGAGCCAGCTCTCCGGCCCGGGTCGCGCTCTCTCTAGCTTAAAACCGCCGCGATCGATACTTCCTTACGGCCGTCAGCCGGCGCCGACACGATGTTGCCTTCGATCGGCGCGCCGTCCACAGTCAGCGCCACTTTGTTTCCAGCGCCCTTGCGCTCGACGGCGATCTTGTAGGTCACGCCGCGGAAAATTCGCGTCGCAGTGATTCCAGGCCAGCTCGAGGGAATGACCGGAGCAATTTCGAGGCCGTCGTAAGTAGGCCGCACTCCCAGGATCCACTGCGCAATCGCATAGTAATTCCACGCCGCCGTTCCCGTAAGCCACGAGTTCTTGGCTTCGCCGTGCGTCGGCGCATCTTTGCCCGCAATCATCTGCGCATACACATACGGTTCGCACCGATGCACTTCGCTGATCTCTTCGCGCGCTGAAGGATTGATGCGCAGGTAGTAATCGTAGGCTTCATCGCCGTGCCCCAGGCGCGTTTCGGCGATCATCACCCAGGGATTCACGTGACAGAAGACGCCCGCATTCTCTTTGTAGCCGGGCGGATACGACGAAATCTCGCCCAGGTGCAGGTAGTAGCGCGTGTAAGCCGGTTGATGCACCACGAGCCCATGCTTGGTCGCCAGATGCTCGCGCACCGAATTCAGCGCTTTCTGCGCTCTGCCGTCATCGAGCCCAATGCCAGCCAGGACGCAGAATCCGTTCGACTCGATAAAGATCCTGCCTTCCTCGCACTCCTTTGATCCGACTTTTTCTCCAAAGCTGTCGTAGGCGCGCAAAAACCATTCGCCGTCCCACCCATGCTGCTTGATCGCTTCTTCCATCCGATCCGCAGCGGTCAGGAAACAGGTCGAGTCCTCTTTCTTGCCGCGGCGGCCGGCGATCTCCGCGAGCTCGCGCGAAGCGTGCACGAACAACCCGGCGATAAACACCGACTCCGCCACCTTGCCATCCTTATTTGTTGTGGTTTGGAACGAATTGCCCGGCGTGTCGGAAAAGCAATTCAGGTTCAGGCAGTCATTCCAGTCCGCGCGTCCGATCAGCGGCAAGCCATGCTGTCCAAGCCGCTCCAGCGTGTACTGGAAGCTGCGATGCAGATGCTCGTAGAGCGGCTCCTCGGTCCCGGGCTTGTTGTCGTAGGGCGCCTTCTCGTCGAGAATGCTCCAGTCGCCGGTCTCCTT
>CAZHOO010000147.1:0-5197 GCA_964533905.1 uncultured Occallatibacter sp.
TGCGAGCTGCGCGGACACTTTGTCGGCCACTATCTTTCCGCCTGCTCCATGCTCTACGCGGCCACTGGCGACAAGGCCGTCAAATTGAAGGCCGACGAACTCGTGGCGAGCCTCGCCGAGTGCCAGGCAAAGCTCAATGACAACGGCTATCTCAGCGCATTCCCTACGGAATACTTTGACCGGCTCGACCAGCGCAAGAATGTCTGGGCCCCGTACTACACCCTGCACAAAATCATGGCGGGCCTGCTCGACATGAAGACGCAGGCCGGCAACGATCAGGCCCTCGACGTGGTGGTAAAAATGGCCGGCTGGGTCGACACCTGGACCGCGTCGAAACCCGAAGACCACATGCAGGACATTCTGAACACCGAATACGGCGGCATGAATGACGTTCTTTACAATCTTGCCGCCGTAACCGGCGATGACCGATGGGCCCGCACCGGCGACCGCTTCACCAAGAAGATCTTCTTCACTCCCCTCGCGCTTCGTTGCGACGCGCTTAAGGGCCAGCACATGAACACGCACGTTCCTCAGGTCATCGGCGCGGCGCGCCGCTATGAACTCAGCTCCGATTACCGTTTCGCTGATGTGAGCCGCTTCTTCTTTGAGACTGTCTCCGAAGCGCGCACCTATGCGACCGGCGGCTCAAGCAACAACGAACACTGGCTCACCGATCCCAACCATCTGGCGGCGGAGATGAAGATCAGCTCACACCACCAGGAGTGCTGCTGCTCCTACAACATGATGAAGCTGGCGCGCCATCTCTATAAGTGGACCGGTGACCCGCGCTTGATTGACTACTACGAGCGCAATCTCCTGAACCACCGCCTCGGCGCCATCGAGCCCACGACAGGCCACACCACTTACTTCCTGTCCATGGCGCCGGGAGCCTGGAAAACAACATGTACTGAGGACGATTCCTTCTGGTGCTGCACCGGAACGGGCCTTGAAGAATTCACCAAGCTCAACGACACAATCTATTTCCACGACGACGAATCGCTTTTTGTCAATCTCTACGCCTCGTCGACCGTCGACTGGAAAGAACGCGGCGTTCGCCTCAATCAGCACACCAGCTTTCCCGAGAGCGAGACCACTGAATTCACCATCGAAAAAACGCCGGCCACTTCGTGGTCGCTGATGGTTCGCATCCCATCGTGGACGACAACTCGAAGTTCAATCCTCCTCAATGGCCGGCCGCTTGAAGTTTCCGGCACACCCGGCAGTTACTTGCGCCTGACTCGCATCTGGAAGGCCGGCGATCATGTTCAACTCACACTGCCGATGCGCCTCACTGCGGAGCCATTGGCCGACGACCGCTCGCAGCAGGCTCTGCTCTATGGGCCGCTCGTATTAGCGGGGCAATTTCCAAAGAGTGGGGTTGAAGACAGCCTCGAGCACAAACAGGGACCGGAGATCGACGACGCACCTTCCGTTGAGGTTCCCGCTCTCCGGGCCAGTGGACCCGATCCTGGTGCCTGGATCCGTCCAGTTCCCGGCCAGGCTCTCGCATTTCGCGCAATTGGGCAGGACCGCGAAATCGACCTCAAGCCCCTGAACCAAAGTTGGCAACGGTTCGCCGTCTACTGGACTGTATCGTAGCGAGGGAAGTTGGCCGTGAGCCCCTTGAGTTGGGCCCGAATTGAGCCATCGCTCGGGACGCACTTAACCCTTCGTTGATCCCCATATTTCCTCACAATTTCCCTTGCATACTTATGCACTTTCGTCGTATATTTATTCAAGCGCGGTTTCCTGCCGGGAACCGCGCCTTTGCTTTGCCCGCTTAAAAGATCGGTGCATGGGAATGAACGTCCAGCGTCTTAACGTAATTCGCGAAGTGCTTTTGAACTCGCCCGTGACGAGCCAGGATGAGCTGCGCCGCAAGTTGCGCCGCCGCGGCATTCACGTAACTCAGGCCACGCTTTCGCGCGACATCCATCAGCTGCGCGTCTCCAAAGGACCCGGCGGATATTCGCTTCCCAATGGCCACGGAACGGCCACGGCAACTCCAGACGAGGACCAGCCCCCTTCCGTCCATGAAATGATCGAGAGCTTCGGCTTGCGCGTGCGTCAGGCAACGAACCAGGTGGTCCTGCGAACCGCCATGGGTGGCGCGCAACCGGTTGCGGCAGCCCTCGACCGTGAGGAATGGCCTGAAGTCGTCGGCACCATCGCCGGGGACGACACAGTTTTGGTAATTTGCACGGACTCGCGCCACGCAAGTGAAGTGGAAGCCCGGCTCAGGACGATGCTTGAACAATGACGAAGACGATACAAACCGCGGTTGTGGGAGTCACCGGCTATGCCGGCGCCGAGCTCGCGCGCTTGCTCCTCCAACACCCGCGACTCAAAAATCATCCGCCGGTCTTCGCAGGGCGCGTCGACGCGCGGGATCTTGAGCATGGTGGCATTGCGCTCACTGACATTCATCCTCAGCTTGCCGGAATCCCTGGCGCGGCGGACCTGAAGCTTGAGCCCTTTTCCTGGGAGCTGCTCTCTACGCTTGGCGTCGATGTGCTGTTTCTCGCCACGCCGCATGAGCAATCGCGCGAGTGGGTGCCGGAGGCGCTTAAGCGCGGTCTGCGCGTGATTGATCTCAGCGGCGCGTGGCGGCTGACCGAGCCGGCCCATCGCGCTGTGTATGCCTTCGAAGACGAAGGCTCCGACATTGCCGAGGCCACGCAGGAGCAGGCCGTCTACGGCATGCCGGAGCTTCATCGCAAAGAGATCGCATCTGCCAAACTGGTCGCGAATCCCGGCTGCTATGCCACTTCCGTCATTCTGGCGCTCAAGCCTCTGGTCGCTGCGGGCTTGATCGACCTCGATCGTGGAATCGTGGCCGACTCGAAGAGCGGCGTCAGCGGTGCCGGCAAAGTTCCCACGGCCAGAACGCATTTCATGTACGCAGCTGACAATCTTTCGGCCTATGGAGTGTTTTCGCATCGCCACACGGGCGAGATTCTCGAGGAAACCGGTCTCAGCGACTGCCAGATTGTGTTTACCCCGCATCTTTTGCCGATTCCGCGCGGAATCCTCTCCACCATTTATGTCCATTTCGCCGAGCCGGAAACCCACGAGCACGTTGCCCACGTGTATCGCAAGTTTTATGCAATGAGTCCAATGGTTCGTCTTTACGCGAAAACCCTCCCTCAGATTCAGTATTCGGTGCGCACCAACTATGCTGACATCGGCTTCCAGCTTGATTCCACCGGCAAGCGCGCGGTGATCGTCAGTTGCCTCGACAACCTGCTTAAAGGCGCTGCTGGCCAGGCGGTACAGAACTTGAACGTCATGGAAGGCTGGCCGGAGTCGGAGGGCCTTGCATGAGGCGCGCCACGGAGGGGATCGAATGAAGTACGTCGTAAAACTCGGAGGCGCTGGCCTGGAATCGCCAACCCTGCTCGAGGTCTGCATGCGCGCCATCACCGACCTTGTGCGCGACGGCAATCAAGTCGCCGTTGTTCATGGCGGCGGCGTGCAGTTGACCAAAACGCTCAAAACCCTGGGCAAGCAGAGCGAATTCATCGACGGCCTGCGCGTCACCGATGCCGAAACGCGTGACGTGGCTCTGATGGTCTTTGCCGGCCGCGTCAACAAGAGGCTTGTCGCCGCGCTCGGTGCGCTGGGCCAACCGGCCGTCGGCCTCTCAGGCGGCGATGGATTGCTCTTCCGTGCGCGCAAGAAACGCACCGCGCCCGATCTTGGATTCGTTGGCGAAATCGCTGCAAGCGATCCACGCTGGCTTGACGCCATATGGCAGTTAAATGGAGTTCCGGTCCTTTGTTCCATGGCGCTTGGATTCGACGGCGAGTATTACAACATCAACGCTGACGAGATGGCCGCGGCCTGCGCCATTGCCTGTCATGCGGACGCACTCGTTTTCCTCACCGATGTTCCTGGCGTGAAGGGCGCAAACGGAGAAGTGCTGCGCTGGCTTTCCATCGATCAGATTGCGGAGATGGCCAAAAGCGCGGTGATCTCCGGCGGCATGTTGCCCAAGTTGAGCGCATGTCGAGAAGCGCTACTAAATGGCGTCAAGCGCGTACGAATTCTTCCCGCCGAAGCTGCCGCTTCCCTGCCCGATTTGTGCAGCTCGCGGATTGTCCACGGTACTGAAGTGATGGTCGCCTAAGGAGGTTTTTTAGGAAATGAAACTCGAAGAGATTCGCGCCGCGGAGCAACGGCTGCTCCTCTCCACCTACGATCGGAGCCCGGTCCTGTTTGTGGGCGGCGAAGGGGTCTACATCCAGGACGAGAACGGTACGGAGTACCTCGATCTGCTCAGCGGCATCGGCGTCAACGCCCTCGGCTACAACCACCCGGCAATCGTCGATACGATTGCGCGCCAGAGCCGAGCCCTCATCCACACCTCGAATCTCTACTATCACGAGGGCCAGGCTGAATTGGCTTTGCGCCTCACCGAGCGCACCGGCCTCGACCGCGCCTTCTTCGCCAATACGGGCACTGAGGCCTGGGAGGGTGCGCTCAAGCTGGCGCGCGCGTATGCGGGCCTCAGGCGCAACGAAGGCGCGAAAATCGGCACAAAGTTCCTCGCCCTCGAACAGAGCTTCCACGGCCGCACCTTTGGCGCCATGTCCACAACGTATAAGGCGAAATACCGTGAGCCATTCGCGCCGGCGGTTCCCGGTGTCGAGTTTGTGCGCTTCAACGACGTCGCGGATCTCCGCGCCAAATTCTCCAACGAGGTCTGCGCCATCCTCGTCGAAGTGATTCAGGGCGAGGGCGGAATCCGCCCCCTGACCAAGGAATTCTTTGCCGAAGCGCGCGCGTTGGCCAACTCTACCGGCGCGCTCCTCATTGTCGATGAGATTCAGTCCGGCATGGGCCGCACTGGAAAATGGTGCGCGTATCAGCATTACGGGATCCAACCCGACATAACCACATTCGCCAAGCCCCTCGCCGGTGGTCTCCCACTCGGAGCGGTGCTCTGCACGGAGGAAGTCGCGCGCGTCATGCACGCCGGCATGCACGGCACCACTTTCGGCGGCGGCCCGCTCGCTTGCGCTGTGGGCATCGCCGTCATCGACACCATCGAGAATGAAGGGCTGCTCGCCCATGCAACCGAAGTCGGCGACTACTTCCGGGAGCGTCTGCGTGAGCTCGCCACACGGCATGAAGCCATCGTCGATGTGCGCGGCAAAGGCCTCATGATCGCCGCCGAGCTGGATTCAGCAGAGCT
>CAZHOO010000148.1:0-4945 GCA_964533905.1 uncultured Occallatibacter sp.
GTGATTTCCTGCGGTCTGCGCAACCGCTATGGGCATCCGCGCGAGGAAGTGCTTGAGGAGTTGCAGCAGGCGCACGTGCGGACGTTTCGAACGGATATTCAGGGCATTTCGTGCTTTGTGCTCGATGGGAAAACGACGACGGGGACGGTGGGGTGCGGAGGGCCGTGAAGGTCAGGACCGCTCTCTCGGCGGTGGACGGAGTAAGCAAAATTGCTTATAGTGGAGGAGGCAAGTGAAGAGCGCTGAATTCAAGAGATGGCTCGCGGCGCGAGGAGCCACGTTTAAGTCCGCCAAGGGCTCACACTTAAGGGTTGAACTGAATGGCAAGGTCTCGGTTCTTCCCATGCACTCCAAAGATCTTGGCAAGGGCCTTGTTGAGGCCATCAAGGAACAGCTTGGGCTCAAACAGGAGGACTGATGCGCTATCCGGTGAGATTGAAGCGTGACGGAAGATTCTTCCTCGTCACTTTTCCCGACATTCCCGAAGCTATCACCCAAGGGACGAGCGTCGAAGACGCATTGCAACATGGTGCAGACGCTCTTGAGTCGGCACTCGACTTCTATTTTGAAGCAGCGCGGAGGGTTCCGCTGCCCTCCAGAGCCAGGCGTGGTCAGCAAGTGATCGAATTGCCTGCCAGCCTCTCAGCCAAGGTGCTGTTGTTGAACGAAATGATCGCGCAAAGAGTTCGTCCCGCTGACTTGGCACGGCGACTTCGCGTGACGCCGCAGGAAGTGACGCGACTAATCGACCTGCGCCATACAACGAAGATCGACGGGATCGCAGGGGCATTGAAGGCGCTCGGGAAGACCATGGAGATTCGCGCCGTCTGAATCCTCAGCGGACTGCGCCGGCAGCGGCGTGGACAGCGAGCAACGTTTCCAGCAGGGGCTTGAGGAGCTTAAGGTCGAGGGCATTCGCGCCGTCGGATTTGGCGTTCGCCGGATCGTCGTGGACTTCGACAAAGAGTCCGTCGATACCGGCAGCGACCGCCGCACGAGACAGCAGCGGAATGTACTCCGGCTGGCCGCCGCTGATGCCGTTGGCCGCCGAGGGCTGCTGCACAGAGTGCGTCGCGTCAAAGACCACGGGCGTGAGCCGGCGCATGACGGCGAGCGAACGGAAATCGACCACCAGGTTGTTGTAGCCGAACGATGAGCCGCGCTCAGTAAGAAAAACGCGCTCGTTGCCCGTGGAGCGGACCTTCTCGACGCCGTGGGTCATGTCCCAAGGCGCAACGAACTGGCCTTTCTTGATATTGACGGCGCGCCCGGTTTTTCCCGCGGCAATCAGCAGGTCGGTTTGGCGGCAAAGAAACGCGGGAATCTGCAGCACGTCAACCGCGTCAGCGGCGACTTCGCAGTGCGCGGGCTCGTGGACATCGGTGAGGACCGGAAGGCCCGTGTCCTTTGCGATGCGGCCGAGGATGCGCGTGCCTTCAAGAAGGCCGGGGCCGCGAAAACTCTTGACGCTGGTACGATTCGCCTTGTCGTAGCTCGCTTTGAAGATAAAAGGAACGCTGAGATCGGCGGCGATGCGCTGGATAGCCTCGGCCATTTTAAAGGAGTGAGCTTCAGACTCGATAACGCAGGGACCGGCAATGAGAAACAGCTGGCCTGAGCCAACCTGCACCGGCCCGATTTCGAACGAGCTGCTCACGAAGGAGATTGTACAGGGGGCAGGATCAGAGTCGGGGGGCAGGAAGAGCTCCGCACTCTGAAATCGGAATGATCTTGCACGCGTACTCTCCACGTTTCCCGTGAACGGGATGGGAGAGCACGCGGCAATGATCCGGTGAGCCGGCGATTACTCGGTGTGGGTGCGCGACCACTCCCACAGTGCGCGATCGAGCGTGCGCAGAGGCGTGGGGGCGGGAAGCTCGTTGAGCGGCTTCACGACGTTGCTTTCCGCAAGACGCTTACAGAAGTCGAGATACTCCTGGTAGAAGTGGACGTCGTGACGCGCGTGGCCGAGCGCCTCGAGGGTGCGGTAGTCCAGCACCGTGTAGCGCTCAGGGAAGATCGCAGCCAGAACGGCGGAGGCCAGGGCAATGTCAACGCCGTGCAACTCAAGCAGGGCCTTGACGGCGGCTTCAGTCGAAGACTCGGGCGCGGCCGCGACCGCCAGCACCTGCCGGATCTTCTCGTTGCTGTTGCAGATCAAAACCTGTACCGCGCGCTCCGATTTCCAGCGCACAATCGCTTCCAGATTGGCCAGCGAGTAATCTCCATTGCGAATGGCTTCCCCGGCCTCGAAGGCAGCCTTTTCAAGCTCATGCTCCTTCTCGCCGGCGGTTTGCCAGTATTGCTCAGCCAAGTCTTGCAGCTCCGCTTCAGCAGGCTGAAGCTGGAAATAGGCGACCATCTTTAATTCCATCCTTTCGATTCTTGTGCCCAAAACTTAGACACGATAGGCCCGGCAGGAAATCATTGTCAATAACCCGGAGGGTAGTTTTTCTAGCTTAGTACCGGACTGGTCCATGAGACGCTTGCGGCCGGGGCGGGGGTTCAGGGGAAGGGTGTGGAAGGCGTGCATTTTCATTGAAAATTGGCTCGGGTTCAGGCTCTCCGTTGGTAGTAGACGCAACTTTCGATGAAATCGCTTCAATACAGGTTGGATTGGCAAAGAATGTTTCAAGAAAAAGACTGACCGGGCTCAGTTGTGCCGATCGGCAGATGGACGGGCGGTCGAAAAGTAGCTCAATCGGCGAACTTTAGAAGAGCAAAGCGTAAATACATATATATGCTAATATGTTTTTATGCGCACTTCCGTGGATCTTCCAGATGACCTCTATCGTGCGGTCAAGGTGATGGCCGCTGAGCGCGGGACAACGGTTCGGGAGCTGGTTCTCGAAGGCCTGGAGGTGGTTATGAGAACCAAGAAGGCGGGACGCCAGGGATTGAGCGCGCCGGAGTTATCGCGCGCCGAAACGGGCTCGCTCGAAGTCCTTCACGAAACCAGCGACGACCTGATCGGATTTCCATGATTTCCAGCCCATGAGCCCAGCTTCCCAGTAAAATGCTATTTTAGATGGTATAATGCCATTATGAATGCCATAGTGGAGATCGACCGAGCGGGTCGAATCGTCGTGCCCAAGAAGTTTCGCGATGCCTTGCACCTCAATCCGGGAACCCGATTGCGGGCGGAGCGGAAGGGCGACAGCCTCACCCTCACGCCTGCTGTGGCCGAAGCTCAGCTTGTAATCGAGAATGGAACTCCCCTAATTCTCTCTGCCGATCGGCCGAGCCCGCAGAAGATCACGGTCGAGATGGTAAATGAGTCCATCGCCCAGATGCGGCTGGAACGCGAGCGGCGCATCCTTGGCCTGAATTCCGGTGTCGATCAGGACGAAGAGTGATCTTCCTCGACACCTCCGTACTTGTTGCCATCGCACAGGCCGATCATGTTCATCATGTATCCAGCTTGAAGTTATGGAACGGGAGCGCCAGGAAAGAAACTGCCGTAAGCGCCCACACGCTGGCTGAGTTTTACAGTTCGGTCACATCGATGCCGCCGGGGATTCGACTATCGGGACGCAACGCGATGCTTGCGCTGGAGGCTTTTCTCGTAAGAATCTCCCCGGTCGCTCTCACCGCAAATGAGTACGTCGAGACTCTCAAGGCCTGCGCGACTGCAGGCCTGACCGGAGGAACCATTTACGATGCTCTGCACGTGGCCTGCGCCCGCAAGGCGAATGCGGAATGGATCTATACATGGAATGTGCGGCACTTCCAGAGGGTTGCGCCGGACTTGGCCGAGAAGATTCTGGCGCCGTGACAGCGCTGGCCGCGGCCGCGCGAGAGAAACAAGCAACTCTCAATCCTCGGATTCTTTGAGCCGGCGCTTGATCTTGCCTGCCATCCAAATGCCTTCTCGTGTGCCAGCGAACCAAAATACAATGACGCCGCAAACGCTCCACAATGAAGGCCTGCGCCCCCAGAGAGTCGCCCAAGTGGGGAGGATCCCGTTGAGATAGAGCCAGAGATACGTAGCCAGAATGATTAGGCCCAACACGAGCAGATGCGGCACGAACAACGCCGCAACATACTGCGGAATCCGGGGATCACCGAAAATATCATCTAGATTTTCCAATGCCAAGCCTAAGGCGATAGCGAACGCGAATGCCGAATAGGCGCCTGCAACAGCAACGTATAAGCTCCACGGATGGCTCTTAAAAGGAAAGTACAGCACGGCAAAAACAATGATGGCAATTACGTGAGACGAGCGCGACATCCCTCTTATGGCTTGTCATCTTCTTCTGAGGGCCTCCTCTTCTCTTCCGTTTTTTGTTCTGCGGTTTCGAGGTCATCGAACATCTCGCGCCCTCAGCGAGGCCGATTGGTCCCTACTGCACGACTTGGCTGGCCACCGACTCGATTTGCGACCGCTGGAGGCGGTGTCTGTAGCTGGCGACGATGAACTCGCGGAAGAGCGGATGCGGCTCGAGAGGCTTCGATTTGAATTCGGGGTGGAACTGGCAGCCGAGGAAATACGGGTGGCCGGGGATTTCGACGATCTCGACGTAGGTTTGGTCGGGCGTTGAGCCGGAGATGCGCAGGCCGGCGCCGGTGAGCAGCGCCTCGTATTCGCGGTTAAACTCGTAGCGGTGCCGATGGCGCTCGCTGATCTCCTTTTGGCCGCCATAGGAGCGCGATGCGAGCGAGTCTTCCTGCAAGACGCAGGTCCACGCGCCCAGTCGCATCGTCCCGCCCATCTCTTCCACGCCGAGCAGCTCGCGCAATTTGTAGATGATGCGGTGCTCGGTAGCTGGGTCAAATTCCGATGAGTTCGCGTCTTTAAGACCGCAAACATTGCGCGCAAACTCAATGCAGGCTGTCTGCATCCCGAGGCAGATGCCGAAGTAGGGCACGTTTTTCTCGCGCGCATAGCGAATGGCGTTCAACATGCCGTCGATGCCGCGCTTGCCGAAGCCGCCGGGAACGAGGA
>CAZHOO010000149.1:0-4923 GCA_964533905.1 uncultured Occallatibacter sp.
GTCACGTAGTGCGTGCCGCTGAAAGTCGAGAGGAAGTTGTAGAGCGCGTACTTGTTGGTGACGTTGATCGCCGTCAGGTCGAGATCGGTCTTGAAGCGCTCCTTGTTGAAGAGGTTGGTCTTTCCCAGAGAGACATCGAAGAGACTGCGCGGCGCGATGCGCTGCGGGTCGTGGTCGTTGTCGCCGGCGTTTGGAGCGGGAATCTTGATGAGGTTCGAAGTGAACTCATTCGCCGGGCAGACGGCGGGAAGAGCTTGCGTAGGCGTTGCTTTCACGCCGTTGCAAGCGAATCCGGCCTGGAACTCTTCGTCGGCAGTCAATGCAAGGGGCGCATTGTTGGTTGCCGGGCCGGGAGGGATGTTTGTGTCGACCATGGCAATGGCCGGCTGACCACCCAGAGTGGTCGAACTGTTGCCGCAAGGGGTGTTGGGATCCGTGGTGCCGTAGCAGGGCGTGGAGCCGGCGACAAGGCCTGAATCGAAGCGCCAATTGAAACCGCTCCAGACACCGTTGAACCAGCTTCCGTCGTGAGAGACCGTGTACTGAACATGGGTAGTCTCGTTGAATTTTTCGTCGTGATCGATCCGGAATGGGAGTCCGGTTTGACCTACGGTCGCGCCGGCGCCGGCCACCTGCGGCGGGAAGAAGCGGGCGGCCACCGATGAAGTCACAAGATAGGCGCTGAAGTGATGGAAATCAGGAACATTTACATTCAGCGCATAGCCTGGAATCTTGGAGTTATGCCAGTCGATGGGGAACGTAATGGGAGTGTTGCCCAGGATGCTGAAATCGAACGCGTTGTGGGTGTACTTCCAGATGTACTCGCCACTGACGACCACATTCTTTCCGGCCGCCTGCTGGAAGCCGGCGTGGAATTCGTTACGAAAACCAGGTTCGAGAATTGCAGAAACACCTGAGGAGCAGTTAAGCAGCGGATTCAGCACCACATCGGAGCAGCCGGTGCTGGACAGCACCAGGTTTTCATTGAACGGGGTCTCCAGCGTACGCGCATAGGAGACGCGCAACACCGTGGAGGAGGGCTTGAGATTGTAAGCAATGCCCACGCGAGGTTCGGCCTGATTGGCAGCGGTGAGGCCGTTGTAAAGATCTTCGCGAAATCCGAGGTTGAAGTCCCAATTACCGGCCTTGATCTCGTCCTCAATGTAGAGGGCAAGCTCTTTGACGTCGGTGTGGCCAAAGAAAAGATAATCGCTGCCGCCGCGGGTAAGGTCGTAGGGCGCAAGGACCGAAAGATAGTTGCTATTCGGGAACGATGTGACGCCATCGCAGTCGGATTGACTCGCGTATCCGGGCAAAGGATTGCCGTTCACATCCACGCAAGGAGCGCTGAGTGGATAAGTGGGATCGACGACACCCAGACTATCGTGCTCGCGCAGAAAGGTCTGCTCGTATTGGGCGCCGGCCTTGATGTTTTGATGTCCTCGCACGTATGAGTAGTCCGCGTGGACTCCGGAGTTGGTCAGCGTGCGGTACTGCCCAATCGAAGAGGTTTGCAAGGTAGCGGGGCCGAGGTCGGCCAAAGGGTTTCCGCTCGGGTAGTAATTGTAATCGTCTCTGCGAACGTAAGCGCCAAGGTTAACGACCGAGTCGTTACTGATGACATGGGTGTATGTGGGCGAGATGTTGAGAGTGCCAATCTCGGAGCGCTGATCGGTGTTGCCCACATTGACGAAGGTCGGATTTGCGCTGGCGCCTCCGCCAACTGCAGAGCCACCGTTTTCAACGTTCTGGATGTTCAGATTCTGGAAGGCGTTGGGGTTCTGAAACCAGGAGCGGCTGTAGTTGAAGTCAAGATGAACTGAGTCAGCCTGCGTGAAAGAGTAATCGATTCGATCAAAGAAGTTCTCTTCGTTTCCTTTGTCATGGAAAACGGTGAATTCTGGCGGATCAAGAAAGCGGCCGGTGTTAAGGGCGTCGGCCTCGATGAAGTTGCCCCAACTCTTTCCGCCATAGGAGAGATCGAAGCCGCCTGCGGCCGAGCCAAAACTGCCATACGAGCTGTATGCGCTTCCCGTGGGCTTGGTCACACCCTGTCCGGAACGGGTGGTCGCAACGATGACGAGACTTGTTTTGTCGCCATACTCGGCCGGAGGCGCGCCGCTGATCACCTCAATGGATTGAATGGAATTAGACGGGAGCTGATTGGAGAAGACTTTGCTCTGCTGGTCGGTGATGGACTGGCCGTCAACAGAGAAAGAGTTCGAAGCGTGGTCACCCAGGCCGTGAAAGAGGCCGTTGGAGTCGGCGGCAACTCCGGGGGTTGTGAGCGTTACCAAGGAACTCAACGTGGATGAAGCGCTCTCCAGCGGCACTTTATTGAAGAGGTCGCGGTCGACGTCGACGTGGAAGGTTGGGTCATCTTCGATGAGATCTCCTCCCGACTGGACGGTAACGGTTTGGCTGGCGCCCGCGATTTGCAGAACGAGATTCGTGGTGATTCCCAAAGATGAACGAATTTCGGCGGTTTGGCTCAAGGGGGCAAAACCTTTTGCGGAGACGTCAATTCTGTAAGGATTGAAAGGGATATTGGGAAAGGTGAACTGTCCAGTGGCGTCGGTTGTTGTGGTGCGGTCCAATCCGCTGACCTGGTTGGTGAGATGAACCGTGGCGTTGGGGATCACGGCTCCGCTCGGATCGGTGACCGTACCGCGTACGGCTCCGGCGTTGCCGCTCTGCGCGGACGCGGAGAGCGCTGCGAAGGCAAGGGCAATCAAGGGAAGAAGGCGCTTGGTCACGCCGCGAGAAAACGTCATGGCAAAATCTCCTGGACAATGCTCAAAAAAAGAGGGTTGAGAAGCAATCGCCGCGAGACGAGCTGTCGCGGCTTCCTCAGTGCATTGGAGGGAGCATCGGTCCGCTTCAGGATCAGGATGTGCAGATGTTGCCAAGCATCGCCCGCCGAATGAAGCAATGGGTCGATGCAAGGAGCTTGAAGAAAACGGAAAGATGCTCTAGCAGAAGATGGGAGGCGGACGAATGAAGAGGCGAATCTGCCGCTGGCGGGCAACGACGATGGGCTCGGCCGGGGGAGCCGATGCTCCCAGTTGCACGATGATGATGACAGCAGCAGCAGCAGCAACCGGAATCACCGTGTGCATCACGATGCACAGCTGGCAGTGATCCGCGTCCGCATCGTTCGAGTGAAGGTGCGTGGCCTGAGCTACGGCCAGCATCGCCAGCAGGACCAGACAGAGAATCGCGACGGCCGGGAATAGACCTGGCCACGCGCCGCGCTTGCTGCGGAGATCTGTCTTAAGTCCTGTCAATCGATGGAACCTTCCGGTTCTATTCTACAGAAAGCCCGTAATAATTTGGACGCTTGGGGCCGTTAGAGGTTGCACTTAAGTTCGCATTCCGACCCGTGCAGCGAAGAGATTTGCCGGCCTCGCGCGGGAAACGCCCACTCACCGCCAGCGTCTAAACTGAGGGCCATGATTTGTTTTCTGCAATTTCGGGGAGGACGGCGCCTACCGGCGCTTTCGCTGGCTATTCTCCTGGTTGCGCCTGTGGCTGCAGCCGCGCAGAGTTCAAGCGGCCAGCCTGCTCCGAGCGCGAGCGGCCCAGCCGACAGCCAGGGGAACAAGGACGGCATGGCCGTGCAGAACCCGGACCACGCTTCCAAGCCGCTGCCTCTAAAGCCCGCCGTTCCGGGCACAGGGCGAAATCTGCGACTAATCCTCAAAGACGGCTCCTTCCAGTTGGTGCGCGATTACCAGATCGTGGGAGACCGCGTGCGCTATCTTTCGCAGGAACGCGGCGAGTGGGAAGAGCTACCGAATGACCTGGTCGACTGGGACGCGACCAACAAGTGGGCCAGGGAACACGCCGAGCTGGCGGATGAGAATGCATCGCCGGCGATGAAAGAAGCGGCGGACATCGACGCGGAAGAAACCGAAGTGCGGAGCGACGAGAGGGCACGCATGCCGCAGGTAGCTCCGGGCGTGGAGTTACCCGACGAGGACGGCGTCTTTGTGCTGGATACGTTTCACGGCACTCCCGAGCTGGTGGAGCTGAAGGCGACCGACCTTTCGCTGAACACCAAGAACCGCAAGGGGATTGAAGTGCTGAATCCGCTGGCTTCTCAACACGCCAGCCTTGAACTGGAAGGCGCGAACGCCCGGGTGCACCTTCACGTCGACGACCCGGTACTTTATCTTTCGCTGGGTGTTGACGACCAGACGGAACCGGCGCTGACGCACCCCATGACCGTGGATACGGGCGGCGCGAAGGCTGTGAACGCCGCCAAGCATGGCGCGCACTCGGCGCAATCGGGCTTTGTGATTGTGCGCGTAGACGAGCGGCAGCAAGTGCGGATTGTGGGCGCGGTCCACATGAGCCCGACCGGAACTGTGACGCAGGACGAGGACCAGATTCCCACCAAATCTGAAGTGCTGCCGGGCAAGCACTGGTTGAAGATTGAGCCGGCGCAGACGCTTACCATCGGCGAGTACGCGCTGGTCGAGATCATCTCTCCGTCCGACATCAGTGAATCGGTGTGGGATTTTCGCGTAGATCCGCGGCTGGGAGACAATCCCGGCGCGATCGGGCCGATCCTGAATACAGGCAGTAGACAGTAGACGCTGGCTAGTCAGGAATAGCCGATAGGGATCTCCCTTCCGCTTGTCATCCCGAGGAGCCTGCCGCAGCAGGCGACGAGGGATCTGCGGTTGCCTTTCAGAAATCCCCTTGCACAACTCCTTACGCGGCCAGCTTCGCCCGCCTCCGCCCGCTCACCGCAAAATGCGCCAGCAGAATCGCGCATACTGTCGCGGTGATGATTGCGTCCACCGCGGGCATGGCGCGCGGACCCCAGAGCGCGTAGCCGCGGCCATCGAGATAGATCATATAGGCGACGGGAAGATTTCCGATGGAGTTGATGATGGCGTAGCGCGAGCTGCCGCT
>CAZHOO010000150.1:0-4839 GCA_964533905.1 uncultured Occallatibacter sp.
GGAGCCGAGGGATCTGCGGTTGCTTTTTGCGATCTCCCATCGGCGCAAAGCAACTCCGTAAACTGCAGCGTCGAGATACGCGATCTGATAAAACGTAGGTGCACCATCGAACGAAAACGTTGACGTCGTAGGATTGTGATCTTCATGCATCTCCGTTCGCTCGCTGCCGTCGTCGCTCTGGCCCTCGTCGTCCCGCTCTGCCTCGCCGAAAAAGACCCCAACGCCAAAGCCGCCGTCACCAACCCCTCCGCTTCTTTCCTTGACGTCCCGGCCCGCCGCGCCGAACTGGCCCACGCCACCACCCCCCGCGTGCTTGAGGCTCTCAGTTCGAAGTCCGCGTGTACCAATTCAGACCAACCCGCGCCGCCCGCAGGCCGCATGATCATCCCCCACCACTACCTCAGCGGCAGCAACGGCCCCATTAACCCGCAAGAGAATATCGCCACTGCCCCTTACCGCAAGCTCAATGAAGTAGTCAGCAACGGCGCTAGCCATTACGTCGTCACCGGCGACTCCGCTGAAGCCGTCTGCGTCGCAAACCTGCTCGCCAAATGGGCCGCTGCGAACGCCCTGCTCGATTACAGCTATCAGGAAAGCAGTCAGGCCTGGTATCAGGTCGAGTGGACGCTCAGTTCCATCTCGCTCTCATGGTCCGTCGTCCAAACCGACCCAGCCATTCCCGCCGCGCAGCGCAGCGCCATCCTCGCCTGGATGCAAAAAGTCACGGAGTACATGTTCGATCAGGATCCCCATCCCGGCGACGATGCTCGCGAGAACAACCACGCCTACTGGCGCGCGCTCTGCGCTACCTCCGTCGGCATCCTAACCAACGACAACAAACTCTATCGCCGCGGCGTTGCGCAATACTTCCGCGCCATCGGCCAAATCAACCCTGACGGCTCGCTCCCACTGGAAATGGCGCGCCATGAGAACGCGCTTCACTACCAGAGCTTCGCGCTTTCTCCTCTTGTTCTGATCGCTGAGCTAGCCTCTCGCCAGGGTGTCGACCTCTACAGCCTCCGCGTCAACGGCCACACCATCTCGGACGCCGTGGACTTCCTCGTGCGCGCCTCGGCCGACCCCACCCTGATCAAAAAGTACGCATCCGAGCCTCAAACCTTCTCGCTCTTCTCTGAGGAGAAGCCGCCGGCATGGACGGAATTCTGGGCCGCGCGTCACCCCGGCAAGCCCTGGTCCGACATCATCACCGCGCCGCTCGTCGATTCCACCGTTGGCGGCAATACCACGATCTACGCCGCCCCTGCCCAAGCAAAATGACCCCCTGTACCGCCGGCGTCCCGCCGGCTGTCGTGCGGGCGTCCTCGCCCGCACTCCCAGTTTGCGCTCCACGCAGGGAACACAATCGCTTCTACCTCGCCCAATGCGCCGTAGGCGCAAAGGATGTTAGCCCCGCGCTTCAGCGTGGGGAAAAAGGACCCAGTGAACTGCAGTCCCGTAGGGACGGCCCTCTTTGAATCTCTGTGTCAAGAGAGCGCACCATGGTCACGACCCCTCTCTCGCCCACCAACCAACCTGCAATCAGCCGACTGCGAACTAAAAATATTTCGCGCCAAGTTTGCCGATCATTATGCCGGCTTGGCGCATACTGAACTCAAATCGAGATTCCCGCCACGAGACGGCAAAGTTGACCAGCCCTAGGAAACACGGCGACGAGAGAGATGAGCCGAAAAACAGCAGCTAAACCGCTGAATCCAGGAATTCTAAGGTCTAAGCCTTTTGGAATCAATGGGATACGGCCAGCACCGGAGCGCGCAAGTCACTGAAAACAAACCTCTTAACCCCGAGATGAGGCCAAAAAATAAAACCGGAGACCTCAAGGTGTCCGCGAACTTGAATCTGTGAACTGCGAACTACGAACTGCGAACCGTCTTACGCGACCACAGCACATACACCGGAACACCCAGCAGCACCAGAATCATTCCCGGCCACGTGTACTGCGGCTTGTAGCGCAGGAGCGCCAGGCAGATGCCGGAAGCCATCAGGATATAGATCATGGGCAAGACCGGATATCCAATGGCCTTGTAAGGCCGCGGCGCATCCGGCTGCTTGAACCGCAGCACAAAAAGCCCAACGATGGTCAGGATGTAGAAGACCAGCGCAGCGAAGATGATGTAGTCGAGCAATTGCCCGTACGAGCCGGACACGCAGAGCACCACAGTCCAGATCGCCTGCACAATCAGCCCCGCCGCCGGTGTCTTGAAGCGCGGATGCAGCTTGCCCACGGATTTGAAGAACAGCCCATCCTGCGCCATCGCGTAGTAGACGCGCGCGCCTGCCAGCGTCATGCCGTTGGCGCAGCCGAAGGTCGACACCATGATCGCCGCCGCCATCAGATACCCGCCAAAGTGCGGAAAGATCTGCTGCAAGACGGCCGCGCCGATCCGATCCTCAGAGGCGTATTGAATTCCCCGCGCAAGAACAGTCGCGCCGTGCGGATCGCCGTGCAACGGCAGCACCATCATGTATGCCGTGCTGGCCAGGAAATACGTGATCACTACAAAGCCCACTCCCAATCCCAGCGAAAGTGGAACGTTGCGCCTCGGCTGCTTGATCTCGCCAGCTGTAAACGTCACGTTGTTCCACGCATCGCAGGAGAAAAGCGAGCCCACCTGCACCACGGCCAGCACTATGATCGACCCGACCAGTGCAATGGGTCCCTGCACGCCCACCTGCACCGGATGCAGCGAGTGCCAGCTTGCATTGCGCCAGAACTCGCTCCAGTTGGCGCCGAAATTCGCCGCCAGCGCCGCGCCGTTTCGCCCAATCGTGAATCCCAGCAAAATCAGCCCCGCAAGCGCCAGCGCCTTGGCCACCGTGAACACATTCTGCAACCCCGCGCCGAATCGCACGCCGCGAATATTGACGAGCGCAACAAACGCCACCACACAAATCCCAGCCAGATTCGCGGTGTTCACGCCGATGTCCATGTTGCCGAGTACCATCGGTCCCACGGGAAGCGCCGGAACGTGCGCAATGTGCCACAGCCAGTGCGTGCTTGAGACTGTCGGGAAAAACACGCCGAGGAATTTCCCAAACGCCACGCACACCGCCGCAATCGTTCCCGTCTGGATAACAAGAAATAGCGTCCAACCGTAGAGAAAACCCCACAGCGGTCCGAGCGATTCGCGCAGGTAAACATACTGCCCGCCGGCCTTGGGCATCATCGCCGCCAGCTCGCCGTAGCTGAGCGCGCAGATGAGCGTCATCGTTCCGGTCACGAGCCACGCGGCCAAGAACAGCGCCGGAGAATCGGTAAGCCGCGCAATGTCACAGTCGACGATGAAGATGCCGCTCCCGATCATGGAGCCGACCACGAGCGTGGTCGCGCTGAACAGCCCGAGGCTCTGCACCATCTGCTGGCCGGACCCGGAGGGAGGTGAGAGGTGAGGAGTTTCTGATGTCATCATTCGAGTGTTTTTGTTCAGATAGAGCCGCGCCCCAACCTCCGCTCCCGCAGGCGATCATGCGGGTAATTCGTTCACTTTCCATCAAACATGGTTCCTGCCGGTTTCCACAAGCGATTTCGGAAGATCGCGTAAAATTCGGCTTACCCTCGACGAAGGACCGGAGTTTGTCGCGCCGTAAATCGATTCTCATCCTGACCGAGAAAGCGTATACTCGTTTCGCTTGCTTTAGGCAGGTTGGCGCGCGTTTAAACCGCTCAACCAAAAAACCCACCGGCTGGATGAAAATAACCACGAACAAACGATCGAGGAGTTCCATGAAGATTCAATGTGCAGCTTTGGCCGCGGCAGCGTTGTGCTTCGCAGGCACGGCAAATGGTTCGGCTCAACAAACGGCGGCGCCGGACAAAATCGTGGCAACCGTAGACGCCACCCAGACCGGCACGCCTGTTTCGCCCTACGAGTACGGCATGTTCATCGAACACATCGGCCAGACCATGTACTCCAGCCTCTGGGCCGAGATGCTCGACGACCGCAAATTCTACTTCCCCATCGTCTCCAAAGACCCCGAATCCCAAACCCAGCGGCCGGGCAATCCCATGCGCATGCAATTGCGCAAATGGCGTCCTGTCGGGCCTGACGAAGTCGTCGTCATGGATAAGGACAATCCCTTCGTCGGCGAGCAGAGCCCCCGCATCACGCTCGACGCCTCAACTCCGCACGGAATCCGCCAAGCCGGCCTCGCTCTCGTCAACGGGAAAAGGTATACCGGCCGCATCTATCTCCGCGGCACTCCTGGCGCCCACGTCAAAGTCGCGCTCGTCTGGGGAACCGGCGCCAACGATCGCCAGACAATCTCGTTCCCGTCCCTCACCAGCGCCTATAAAAAATACGCTCTCTCGTTCAAAGCGGGCGCCGACACAACCGACGCCGCAATCGAGATCACTGGAGCCGGCTCCGGCGACTTCCACATCGGAACCCTCTCCCTGATGCCGGCCGACAATATCAACGGCTTCCGCGCCGACACCATTCCGCTGATCCGCCAGATCAAGTCGGGCTTCTGGCGTTATGGCGGCAACTACACTTCGAACCTCATCTGGTACCACACCATCGGCGATATCGATAAGCGCCCGCCCGACTGGGACAACGCATGGAGCGCGATGCAGACCAACGACCTCGGCATGGACGAGTTCATGACGCTGTGCAAGCTCATCGGTGTCGAAGCCTACATTAGCGTCAACGCCGGCCTCGGCGACTCGCACTCCGCCGCTCAGCAAGTCGAATACATGAACGGCTCGGCCTCAACCTATATGGGCGCGCAGCGCGCCAGAAATGGCCATCCCGAGCCTTACCACATCAAGTTCTGGAACATCGGCAACGAGCCCTGGGGATCGTGGCAGATCGGCCGCACCGA
>CAZHOO010000151.1:0-4807 GCA_964533905.1 uncultured Occallatibacter sp.
GGCTGACGGCCATGGCGTCAAGTGAGAGCGAACGCAGCAGGTTGCGGCGCATGCCCTGCTCAACCTGGACGAGGGCGCGGGCGGCGGAATCGATCCAGTCGATGGTGAGGCCTTCAGACAGGCGGGTTAGTTCGGCGGCAATGTCAACATTGCGGATGAGCGATGGCGTGCCGGCCACCATGAGAAGCAGGTCTTCAACGAGGCTGGAGAGTGCGCGGAGGAGGTTCACGGTTTTCTCCTGGCCGTCGGCGCCGGCGCGATAGCTTTCGGTGGCGTGGAAGAGAGCGGAGTAATCCGGTTCGCGAATGGCCGTGCGCAGAATGACCAGCGCGTCTTCGCGGCTGACGAGGTACGCGGCGAGATCGAGCGAGAGAGCGCGGCCGACTGCGCCCATGGCCAAACGCGCGACAAGAGACCGGTCCTGCGGCTTGAGCTCGGGGCGGCGGTGAGCGAGGAGAGATTCGAGGTCGGCGGCCGGAATCGCGCCGAGGCGATGAATGAGCGCACGGGAACGAATAGTGGGCAGCAGCTCCTGCGGATTCTCCGTGAGCAGGATCAGCGATGTGTGATCGGGCGGTTCCTCAAGAAGTTTAAGGAGGCTGTTGGCCGCTTCTTTCATGAACGCGGACGAAGTGAAGATGGTGAAGGCGCGCTGGGCCTCGGCAGGCGGGCGGTAGAAAGCAACGTGAATGGCCTGGCGAACCTGGCCGAGCTTGATCATGAGCTGGGGCGGGTCAGGCGGAATGACCAGCACATCAGTATGCGTTTGGACGAGGATGCGCGTCTCGCGCTTGTCGGTTTCGCGCAGATCGTCGCGGGCCTCGACGGCTTCGTCGACCAGCGTTTCGAGGTCGGCGGAGGCGGCGATTCGGACGCAGTTGGAACAGACGCCGCAGAAGTCGGGAAGGCCGTCGGACACGGTGGGCTTGAGACAGTTGACGGCCTGAGCGAGCATGAGTGCAAGCGTGTATTTGCCCGCGCCGCGGGGCCCGGCCAGGATCATGGAATGGGGGAAACGGCCGGAGCGGATGCTCTCGCGCAGGTGCGTGACGGTGGCCGCGTTGCCGAGGAAGTCCCGGAATCCCATGGAATGAGCCTAACAGTGGACAGGGAACAGTGGGCGGTGGGCAGTGGACAGTGGTCGGTGAACGGTGGGCCGTAGACAGTGCCCGCGAGCGAGAGAAGTGAAACAAGTGTGAATAAATGAGACAGTTACGAGGAGATAGCGCAACGGTACAAATGGAAGAGATGCGCGTTGATTCTAAAGGAGTTGTCGCATCAGATGAGACGTAATTTGATGTATTTTCCGCGGCTTTCCAAGGGTCGATTTACTGATTCTAAACGAGTTAAATGGCGAATATTTAGCGAAAAAGGCGCCAATTTTTTATTTTGTCATTTTTCGTGTTTTTGTCGAGCGAACATCTGGGGTTTGGATCGCGAGATAGACAGCCGGACGCAGCACAAGGGAGGCCGGACTCCGAGCTATCAAAAAACGCAGGACTCGTTGTGTCCTGGCTGGTCGGCCGCGCTTCCGCGCGTTCGCGAGTTGGCAGGTTGGCTGCATATGAGACCAGTGTAGCGAAAAACGGGAAATAATCGGCAAACTTGGGGAAAAAGAGATAAGAGAGCAGGGCCCAGAGAACAAAGGACTTACGAGAGGGTCAAGACTTTATTGTGGGCGCAGGGACTTGACAAGGGCTGGGCGGGGCGGAAAAACGGGTGGAGAATCTCAACAAACTGTCAATGGGACTTGACAGGTCCTTAGAACTCGTGTAATGTTTCCTTGTCATATTGTAAAGGAGACTTACTATGTTCTGCTCGAGCAAAACTCCCGAGCAACGCCGGTTTGCACGCGCCTGCTGGATGAGCGCAACGTTGGTCGTGCTGCTCGCGTTGGGCGCCTGCGCCGTGTTCCGCTTTTGGCATTTGAAGGGATTGCCGGCTTATGCCGTTGCGGTGCTGCCTGCGCTTCCGATTCTGTGGTTCCTCGTGGAGATGGGCAGGTTCCTGGCCGTGGAGAAAGATGAGTTCCAGAGAAACCTCCTTATTCAGTGCGTTCTGGGTGGCACCGGGGGAACGATGGCCATTACCACGGTCTGGGGGTATCTGGAAGACTTCGCCCACGCGCCGCACCTCGATCTGGTCTATGTTTATCCGATCTTCTGGTTGTTCTTTTTGCTTTCGTACCCGCTGGTCAGGCTGAGGTATCGATGAAGAACCGGCTGAAGGTGCTACGCGCGGAGAGGGACTGGTCGCAGGGGGATCTGGCCCAGCGGCTGGAGGTGTCGCGGCAGTCGGTCAATGCGATCGAGACGGGAAAATTCGATCCCAGTTTGCCGCTGGCGTTCAAGCTGGCGCGGCTGTTTGGGATGAGGATTGAGGAGATATTCGAAGACGGCGAGCCAGCAAGTTAGCGAGTTAGCAAGTTAGCGAAAAGGCCCCATGGTGGGGCCTTTTCTTTTAGCGGGTTGGCGGGTTGATGTCAATGGTGGGGTGACGGGGATCGTGCTATCCCACCCAAGCGGAGCTTGAATCCACCCCACAGACGAGGACCTGTCTGTGGGGACCCCGGGGATGGGGCACCCCTTTTTCGTGCGGAGGGAAGATTGCGAAAAGCAACCGCAGATCCTTCGCTGGGCTCAGGGTGAAATTGCGCTTCGAAAAGGCGCGAAGAATTCACAGTTGGGATCCGTTGTGGCTGCTGTAGACTTGCCGGGTCAGGCATTCCCCAGAGCATCGCTGACTAAATCAAGCAAGGAGAAAGCAGATGAACGCAAGAGTGTGCAGCAGTGTCTTCGCAGGTCTGTGCGGGGTCGCGGTGTTGGTGCTGAGCGCCGTTCCATCAGGCGCGCAGACGACAGAGGTCAAAGAGAAACCGGCCATGTACTCGTATGTTGCCAACTGGCAATTTCCCCGGGAGCGCTGGGGCGACGTGTCGAGGGTCAACGACGTGGACAAGACGATTTTCGATGCGGCGCTCGGCGATGGGACTCTGGTGGGCTATGGCTACGATGCGAACCAGGTACACACGGTGGATGGCGAATCGCACGATACGTGGTGGTCGTCGATGTCGATCGCGGGCCTTATGAAAGTGCTGGACAAATTGAGAGCGCTGGCTCCGGCCGATACGCCGATTTCGCTCAATCCGACCAAGCATTGGGACCTCGTCCTCGTGAGCCGTTATTACAACTGGAAGCCGGGCGCGTATACGGGCGCATATGTCAACGTGGCGATGTATCAACTGAAGCCGACTGCGGATGACGATGCGGTGGAGACACTGAGCAAGGGCGTGGTTGTGCCGATGCTGGAAAAGATGCTGGCTGACGGGACGGTTCTGGAATACGAAGTTGATACCGAGGCGATTCACACGGATGCGCCGGGGATGTTTGCGATTGTCTACGTGACACCGCAGCCGGAAGGCATTGATACGGTGCGCGCGGCAATCAGGGGCGCAGGGCACGACAATCCGCTGATCAGCCCAGCATTCGATTCCTACGTCGACTACAGCCAGCACCGCGATGAGCTGCTGAAGGGGAGCGGGGCGTACAAGTAGAAGCAGGGGAATTAGCGGTGCTAGCGGTGCTAGCGGAGCTGGCGGAGCTGGCGGAGTTAGCGAGTTAGCAAGTTGGCGAGTTCGTGCAATCCCAGGTCTCAAAAGCGAGACCTGGGGCACCCCTGTTTTGTGGTGGATGAACGTCGCAAAAAAGCAACTGCAGATCCTTCGGTCGCCACGGCGACCTCAGGATGACAACTTCGAGGTGGGTGGAGTTCGTGCTGTCACGAACTGATTCGTCGCGCGGGCACTCAATCAGGGTGGGGCGTGAGAATTTTCTACCCCGCCCTAGCCGCAAAAACAAAGCCGCGGCGAGGGTGGGGCACCCGGCTTTGTCGGGCGGGAGTGCGGGCGAGGACGCCCGCAAGACAGCCGGCCGGAGGCCGGCGCTACAAGCATGATCGCGCGCGGATTGGCGCGGTTATTTGCCTGTATAGATGACGTGCCAGATGGAACGTGAGCCGTCGTCGGAGACGAAGAGCGAACCGTCAGGAGCGACGGCAACTCCAACGGGACGGCCCCAGACATCGCCATCGGCGCCGCCGACGGTGAAGCCGGTAAGGAAATCCTCGTACTCGCCGGTGGCGTGGCCGTTGTGCATGGGCAGACGTACCACTTCATAGCCGGCGCGGTTGGCTCGATTCCACGAGCCGTGCTCGGCGGCGAAGCCGTCGCCCTTGAACTCGGCGGGGAATTGCGAGCCTTCATAGAAGGTCAACTCAAGCGAAGCGAAGTGCGGCTCAAGAAGAATGTCAGGCGTGATGACTTTGGACTTGAGTTCGGGATGCTTGCCCTCGTGGCGCGGGTCCTGGTGTCCGCCGTTGGGGCCGCCCATGTAGAACCAGGGCCAGCCGTAGAATCCGTGCTCCTGCACATGGGTAATGTAGTCGGGGACGAGGTTGTTGCCAATGGCGTCACGCTCATTGGTGGAGCACCAGAGCTGGCCGGTGGTGGGATTGATGGCTTCGCCTACACAGTTGCGAATTCCCGATGCGTAGACCTCGATGAATTTGCCTTCAGGAGTGAACTCGAGCACATCGGCGCGATGGAATTCTTCAGGGTGAGTATCGCTGTCGTCGACGTTGGAATGAGAGCCGACGGAGGCGAAGAGCTTTGTGCCGTCAAGCGAAAAGCGAAGATCTCGGGTCCAGTGGCCGCCGCCGCGCAGACGCCCGCCGCCGGGCAGATCGGCCAGGTTCTCCATGGGGCCGGTGGCTTTGAGATCGCCATTGTGATAGGGGAAGCGCACGATTT
>CAZHOO010000152.1:0-4788 GCA_964533905.1 uncultured Occallatibacter sp.
GGATCGTCATCCACGATGAACAGAACCGGCTTGTTCATTTCGCGGGCACCGTTATGCTGGAATCGGCGATGGGCAGCGTGACGCGGAATTCCGTTCGGCCCGGCTTTGAGTCGACTTCAATGTTGCCGTCGTTGTGGCGTACGAGGCGGCGAACAATGTCGAGGCCCAAACCGGTTCCCTGCCCCATCGGCTTGGTGGTGAAGAATGGATCGAAGATGCGCGAAAGGATTTGCGGCGGGATTCCGGGACCGTTGTCGACGATGCGCACAACGACTCGCGGGCCTTCGCGGCGTGCATTAACTTCTAACCGTCCTCCATCTTGAATGGCATCCAGCGCATTGTCGATGAGGTTTCCCCAGACCTGATTAAGCTCGCCGGCGAAGCCGCGCACGAGCGGCAGACCAGCCTCCAACTCAATGGCGACTTCGGCAGATTTTTGGCGTGCCTTGGCTCGCATCACGACCACTGTGTTGCTGAGGTTTGGTCCGAGATCCACCGGCTCGGCGACCATGGCCTGATCCATGTGGGTGAACCCCTTGATAGCCATCACGAGGCCGGAGATTCGCATGGCGGCTTCCTGAATTTCGGAGGCAAGGCCGCGCACGGCGCAGCCCGCGGCGGCCCAGCGAATTACGGCGTCGAGAGCAGGGCCCTCTACAGTCGCAGCAAGTTGATCGAGAGCGTCGAAAGTGACGGGCGTATCGGCAAGAACGTCGGAGTTGGCTGTGACGAGCCCGTGATCCGACAGCCAGTCGGCGATTGCCTCTTCTCGCTCAGCCTGCTGCAGCGGAGAACGGACGCCCAGGGGCGCGCGAGAAAGGCAGGCGTTGCGAATTTGATCGACAGCGGCGAGTTGCGCGTCGCCGAGACGAGCCGTGCCGAGAGCCAGAGTCGCCGATTCCGCTTCTTCCAGCCTGTTGCTGAGTGACGCTGTGCTGCGCTCGATGGCGGATGCAGGATTGTTGAGCTCGTGGGCGAGACCGGCGGAAAGTTTGCCGAGCGAGATCATTTTTTCGTTTTGCAGATCGCTCGACGTGAACAGGCGCGCGCGGTCAATCATGATGTGCACGAGAATCGAGGTGACGGTGTAGCACTCGCGTGTGAGCTCGCGGAAATCGTCGCGGTGAATCGCGAGCACTTCAGTAGCTTCTTCAGCGATGGCGTCGCCGGGCGCGGTGGCCAATCGCGAAAAAGGAAGGATGCCGCTGATATCTCCTGGACGCCAGTCAATGACTTTCTGGGGACCGGAGCCACGATCGACCGAGAGCGAAAGATGGCCGGAGAGCACGACGAACAGGCCTTCGACGGGGACACCTTTATGGGAAAGGATATCGCCGGTCTGAAGCCGTCGCAGCTTACCGTGCGCAGCCAGCCAGGCCAGCTCCTCTCGCGGCGCGGCAGCGAGCGTCTTGTGTTCAGCAAGGCGGCCAATCAGGTCCAAAACGCAGCTCCAGTGCGGCAGGGTTGACGAGCGAGGTTATGGAAGGGGAGGAAACGTCAGGCTCCAAGGTAGCAGAACACAGCTTCCAGCTACTAGCCTCCAGCTCCTGGCTCAAACCCTTGTAAGCAGCCCAGCGCTGAATTTCCACATGAGGGCCGATGAAGTGCACCGAGACGCAACAAGGGCTGGGTGCGCTAGGCTGGAAAACGAGATGACAGTTTGCGGGATTTGCGAGGGAGTCGGTCTGGTTCGGGCGATGGATGCGGCCGGGAATTGGGTGAGCCGAGAGTGCACGTGCCAGGAAGCGGAACGGGAGCAGCGGAGGATTCGTGCGGCGCAGATTCCGGCGCGCTACAAAGACTGCACTTTGGATACTTTCCACATTTACCATGGCGCCGACCGGCTGCTGGCAGCGGCACTGACCACGGCAAGACGATTTGTGGATGAGTATCCGGTGGACACAGGCGGGAAGGGATTGCTCTTCACCGGATCCATGGGCGTGGGCAAGACGCACCTGGCGGTCGGCGTGCTGCAGCGGCTGGTGCGAGAACGCGGGGCGAAGGGACTGTTTTGCGATTATCGAGAGCTACTGAAGAGCATCCAGAACAGCTACAATCCCGAGGTGCGGACGACGGAGCTGGAGTTGCTGAAGCCGGTATTTGCCGCCGAAGTGCTGGTGCTGGACGACCTGGGCGCGCAAAAACCCAATGAATGGGTTTGGGATACGGTGGCGCTGATTCTGAACACGCGCTACAACGACAGGCAGACAACTATCATCACGACAAACTATGCGGACCTGCCGGCGGGGGGCGGAGCGACGAGCGAACCGGAGCGGGCGGCGCGCGAGGCGACGCTGGGCGACCGGATTGGCGACCGCATGAGATCGCGCCTCTCAGAAATGTGCGTTCGAGTCGATATGCGAGGTACCGACTTCCGACAGTCGGTTAAGAAGGCGAGCTTCGCGTGAAGACGGCGGCTCCCCGCTCTTAGGCCGGATCGCGATCTGGAGACCTGAGGCGCGCGAAGACACCTTCAGACCAGCAAAATGCTGGCAAGGATCAGGAGCATCGCGGCGATGGTGAGGCCCCGGTAGACACGCTCAGCTGCGGGACTGGGTTGAGGGATCGCATCGAATTGGGCCGGCGAGGTGGCTGCGTGGTTCTGCGGGGGATGCATCGGGGGCCTGCCTTTGAATTGTCTTCACATCGAGTTACGTTGCAATCATCTTGCTGGTTTCCTTCTGGGTCATCTTTCTGTGTTTTTCTGATTAATTCAGGATCGGGATTTGCGATGCTGCCAAGATTCGGCAATTTGCATAAGCGGTCATTCGCGTCACGCTTAAATCCCAATGCCCCTTAGACGCGCGGGACATGCGTTGGATGCAAACAAGAATGACGATTCGACGAATGCGTTTGGTGCAGGCGTGAGGGACTTGCAGCGAACTTGTACGGGTCGGGTTGGACGGCTGCGAGAGCGGCAGGGCCGACAGAATCGGGTGTACAATCGCGCTCGTGAGCACAGGTCCACAATTGATTCGTCCCGAGGCGACACAGGAAAGAAACTGGCTGCCGATGATCGCGGCCGCGGTGATCGTGTTAGCCGTCGGGATTGGATTGGTGCTTTTTTACGAGCACGGAAAGAGCGGGCCGGCGGTGACACCGATCTCGGCGGCGCTCGATCCCAATGCGGCGAATTTTACGATCAGCAATCTGCACATGAGTGAGTCAGCAAACCTGGCTGGCGGCAAGGTGACTTACATCGACGGGTCGATCGCCAACACGGGCAGCCGCACGGTGACCGGGATCACGGTGCAGGTGTTATTTCGCGATCCAGCACATGAAGTAGCGCAGAACGAAACCCAGGCTCTCAACCTGATTCGGACGAGGGAGCCCTATGTGGATGTGGAGCCGGTATCGGCCGCGCCGCTGAAACCGGGAGACAGCGCCGATTTCCGGCTGATTTTCGACACCATCGCCCAGGACTGGGACGGCGCCTTCCCCGAAATCCGAATCATCCGGGTCAACTCGAAATAGCCATGCACTTCGCGACCGGGTAGAAACTACGCGAAGATGCAAAAATTACGCGCAAACAGCGGTATACAGGCCAAGAATCGGGCCATTTTTGCACCGAGGCAGAAATTACTAATCATTCTATTTTCAAGTAGATAGGCGTTTTCCGGATCAAGCCCCTCCTTTGGCACCGATCGTGCTTTTAACAGGGCGAGCGGACAGCAGCGCTCCAATCCCGCAGCGATTCAATGCTGCGAGCCAAATAAGGGGTTCAACCCATGAAAATATCTGCGATTGAAACAAAACTCCTCCCGCGCCAACTGGCGGTATTCGCGTTGGCAGCTGCAATTGCAATTCCCGTTTGGGCTCAGGACCAAGTAAACACCGGGACATCGTCTGGCGTTTCGAGCCAGACCACCACAACCTCTCCGACCGACACACAGGCTCAGCCCTCCTCCACTCCAGCAACTGAACAGCCGTTGACCCCCGCTAAAGAGGGGTTCTGGGGCCGCATCTATCCCTTCGCCCGCAAAAAGTGGGTGAAGAGGCAGATCGATCCGATCAACGACCGCTTGAGCGAACTGGACGAAGTGAACGCCAAGAACGCCGCCTACATCAAGGATGTGGACGCAAGGGCACAGGCCGGCATCCACAAGGCGCAGGACACTGCCGACGCAGCGAACCAGTTGGCTATGAATGCCAATACCCAGGCGCAGAACGCCAGTACAGCCGCGCAATCTGCCTCGAATCATGTGAACCAGATCAATACGACCGTGAACGGCCTCGATCAGTATCATCAGGCTTCCGATCTGGTCATCAAGTTCCGCGGTTCAAGCCCGGTGCTGACTTCAGATTCGAAGGCGGCGCTGGATCAACTGGCCTCAAGCCTTACCGGGCATGAAGGCTACATCCTGGAAATCGAAGCGCACTCGCCGCTGGCGGGCAGCGCAGGCATACAGAGTTCCGAGCGCTTGTCGGAAGCAGTCAAGCGTTACCTTGTAGCGGAACATCAGATTCCCGTCTACCGCATGCACTCCGTGGCCCTCGGCAACGAAGTTGAGATGGCCTCAACCGCGACTGGCGATCAAAACCAAAAGCCGGAGCGGGTACGGTTCAGCAGTGTGCATCTGAGTGTGATGGAAAACAGTTTGGCGGCCCAGGCAGCAGCGTCACCCCAAAGCGCTCCTGCCTCAGCAGGCGCGGAGCAGCCGTAATAAGCGGCCAACTCCTCCCCCGAGGCTCTGCACTCGCGCCAACGGCCACCCCGCCGTAGGCCGCCAAAAAAGCTCTCGCAACGCGAGAGAACCAAGGCAACTTGGCCCCCGTGAACACGGGGGC
>CAZHOO010000153.1:0-4767 GCA_964533905.1 uncultured Occallatibacter sp.
TTGCGCTGGTGGCCACGGGCGCGGGCGAATACTCGCGCGAAATGCTGCGCAAGCCCTACGTCATCGGGCGCTGGATGTATTCGAACGGCGTGAGAGTGCCTTACGCCGCCAAGATCGATCAGAATGGTTATCTGGTTCACTCCAATTGGGTGTGGAACGGCGCCGACACGAGCTACTCGCGCGGCGAGGCCATCTTCCGCGGCGAATGCGGCGCCTGCCACACGCTCAACGGATACCGGCCGCTGGCGAAGCTGCTCGCCGGACGCGACCACGCCAATATCGAAAGCTTCGTCACCATGCTGCATGAGTACAAGCCCGACTCGCCCTATCACCACTTCATGCCGCCGATGGTCGGCACGCAGCAGGACGTGGACGACCTTGCCAACTTCCTGAACGCGCAAGTGAATCCGCCCGTCGCGAACGGACAGAAGCCGGTGCAAACGGCACAGAAATAGCGGAGTCAGCGGCGTCAGCGGAGTTGTCCGCAACTCTCGGCACTCCTGCGGCCGGTCTCGGGTATCTCACGCGCGAGTCGCTCGACGTCGATTAGGAGTGAGCCAAGCGGTTGACACTCGCCAAATATTCTCTCGGGCGTTTTGGGGTTAAGAGCTTTATTTTCAGGCGTTTATGCGATCCGGTGGTGGCTCTAACCCATTGAAAACATTGGAGATATATGCCCAAATACCTGGAATCAATGACTTGGGAGCACATTTCCCGGTCTTTGCACCCGTTTAGTTGCAATCAGTCAAAAAGTATCGGCGACGCGCGGGCTGACGGTCTTGCAAGTTGACGTGCTTTGAGCTAGCCGCCAACTCTCGAAAAAGGAGAAAGGCCCTGTTTTTGCTCTCTGAATCAAGCATAGCGAAATCGCGGAAAAAATCGGCAAACTTCAAAAAAGAATTTGCTCCGTGTTTTCAATTGTTTGGGAGCGATTCCGACCGATGCGGGCTTGACAGCAGATTTGGCGGGCGGCGGGACAGGCGCGGAATCGCCACGGCGTGAGGAGGCAGGGTGTTCTGAGGCCCAACTCACTGTCGCTCGTTCACCTGAAGAACCCGGTCAAGTTGCATGCGCCTGCGCGGTCCACTATAAGTGACAGCGAACAGGAACGCGTGTTTGGGAGCGCCGATTTTCGCACGCGGCTCTGCTCCAAACAAACTAGAAAAGGAAACCACGATGAATCGCAGAGAACTTTTCGCGGCGCTGGCCGCAACTGCCGTAGCCAGCGAAGCGCTGGCCTTTGCTCAAAACACTCCCAGCACAACACCCGCTGCGCCTCCCGCCGACAACGCGTCCGGCCCTACTCCCGCGCCGGCAGCCGTGATGGGATCGAAGGTGTGGGATTGGAACGCGATGGTTGCGAAACCCAACGCCACCGGGTCGGTGCGGTCGGTGTGCTCGGCGCCAACGGCGACGCTCGAGAATCTCGAGATTCACATTTCGACGCTGAACCCGGGGCTCTCATCGCACAAGCCGCACAAACACCCGAACGAGGAGTTGATCATCGTGCGTACGGGCACGGTGGAGACGCTCTCAAATGGAACATGGATTCGTGTGGGACCGGGGAGCGTGATCTTCAACGGATCGAACCAGGTCCATTGTTTCAGAAACGTGGGCACCGAGCCGGCGGTTTATCACGTGGTCAATTTCAAAACCGCAGCCACGCCGCCGGGGAAGACGGAGTTTGTCGATATCAGCCAGTAGGTGGTCGCCGCGCGAAGTATCGGCCTACCCCACCCTGGCAAAAGCCGCGATGGGGCACCTCTTTTTCGTGTTGGGTGAGGAGCGCGAAACGCAACTGCAGATCCCATTCGACTTCGATCGTTCGCTGCGGCGAACGATCTCCGCTCAGGATGACATCGCGAAGATGTGTCCCTGCTATCCCAGGTCTCAGAATCGAGACCTGGGGCACCCCTTCTTCGTGCTGGACAAAGATCGCTGAAAGCAAATCTTTGCTCGGGCCGACATGGCTTGGGAGAACTGATGCCTGTGCGCTCCGCAAGATGGCGACTCAGCGCATCGGTGAGGGAGGCTGCGTGACCGGGTTGCCGGCGATGTTCAGCTTCACGCGGTAAACGCTGCTCGACGCGGTGATGTAAAGCGTCTTGCGATCGGGGCCGCCCCAGGCCACATTCGACACGCGCTCGGGAATCAGCAATGTTGCCAGCCGCTTGCCTTCAGGCGACAGAATCACCACGCCGCCGGGACCCGCGCTATAGATATTGCCCTCGATGTCAACTTTCATGCCGTCAGGTCCCCCGGGTCGCGGGTCGCTGGTTCCGTCATAAAGCAACTTGGCGTCGGTGAGCGAGCCGTCGGGCAGCACGCGGTAGCGCATCCAGATTTTCTTCGGCTCGGTCGAGTCGACGTAGAGATATTGCTCGCCGGGCGAGAAGGCGATGCCATTGGGACGCGGCAGATCGGTGATCAACTGCTGCAGCGCATCGTTTGCGGGCGGCGCGCCTGGCTTTTGCTGGAACGCCCGGGGTATGCGATAGACGCCGTTGACCTGGAGCTCTTTTTCGGGATCCGAATCGTTCTGCTTGCGCAGGCCGTAGGGCGGATCGGTGAAGTAAATCGAGCCGTCGGAGCGGTAGACCAGATCGTTGGGACTGTTGAGGCGCTTGCCCTGGTAGCGATCGGCGAGAACCGTCTGAACGGCTTCAGGATTGAGCAATTCGAAACGGAAGATGTCGCGCTGGGCGTGACCGGCAACGGTGAGGCGACCTTGCGCATCGAGCGTCATCCCATTGGAACCGGGCTCGCGGCCGCCGTAGGGAGCGGAGCCCTTGTAGCCGCTGGGCTGAAGGAAGATGCTTACGCCCTTGCCGGGCGTCCAGCGGCGAATGGAGTTGGACGGGATTTCGGCAAAGAAGAGGCTGTCATTGACCCAGACGGGGCCTTCGACCCAGGTGAAGCCGGTGGCGATGCGCTCAAGCGTGGCGCCGGCGGGAATGATGCCGGCCGCGGCGGGGTCTGCCTGGTCAACCTGAAGCGGCATGACGGCAGGCGCATTTGCCGCGGCGGATTGCGCGACGGCGCGGCCGGCGGCGATCAATACGCAAAAAATCGCAAGGACAGCAGGCGCAAGGAGGCGAAGGGAGTTCATCGATCCGATTTTCATGGTCAGATTCCTGGTGTGCGGAAATGTGTTCGGGGCTGCCACTCGCTGAGGCCGCGGCTTTATGTGCCGCGCAGGGTTGCCCATCCAGCCCATTCATCTTTCGCTTGTGGGGGCAGCGCTGTCAAGGCCGGAAGGCAGCTGCCAAAAGTACGCTGGAGCGCATAGAATACGAATTGTTATGAGCAAGAACGAGCACAAATCGTTCGAGGTTGCCTGCCCGGATTGCGGGGCGATGCTGAAGATCGATGCCGAGACCGGAGTACTGGTAAGCCACACTTCAGCCCCGCGCAAGCGGATGTTCGAAGACCTGGAGACGGCGGCCAAGGCCATGCGCGAACACGGCGAACGGACCGAGTCCATCTTCAGGCAGAGTGTGGACGCCGAAAAGAACAAGGAAGATCTGCTGGAGAAGAAGTTTGCCGAAGCCATGCGCAAGGCCAAGGACGCGCCTGAAGGCAAGCCGTTTCGCGAGATCGATCTGGATTGATTGGCTTGGGATGATCGGCCCTGGATAATTGGAATTGACCGCAGCGTCAGGCAGTTTTCCAGAGAGAAATGCACGAGGATTCGCCGGGCGCAAGGTTTTCGAGCGATACTTCGAAAGGCAGTTGAGTTTTTTTGAAGATTGAAGCCTGGTGCGAACGTCAGGAGGGGTCATGGTGGTTGTGCCGCTAACGCAGGGAACAAGGGAGCCGGCTTATGAGAAGCGCGCCGGAGAGACAGACTCCACAAACTGGATTCGCTATGCCGCGGCCGGCACACTTGCCGCAAGCGGTGTGCTGCTGGTGACGGGCCAACGCAAGATCGGCCTGGTGACGGCCCTTTCCGGCGCCGCGTTGGTGCTTATCGATCAGCAGGATGTTGTGCGCGCGTGCTGGGACAGGCTTCCGGAATTTCTTGAAGATCTGCAAGGGCTGCTGGGCAAGGCGCAGACCGCCGTCGAGGATTTTTCAAGCCAGAGCGAAAAGCTGCGCAAGGTGCTGAGCCAGTAGGGCGAATTGTAGATGGTTAACAGTTGAGCCTGTCCCTACGGGACTCCCATTTCAGAGAGGTTGCGGCTTTCCCCACGCTGAAGCGCGGGGCTAACTAGCGTCGCGCCTACGGCGCGAGGCTCGCGCGACGGCCAAGGTTGTGCAGTTCAGCAATCTCCGCTGCGACAATCTTGCTGATGCGCTTGCGGGCCGTGGCGAGGCAAGACGGTTCGGAAATCAATCGTCAGTTCTTGCGATCGATCAGGTAGCGGGCGACGGCTTTAAGGCCGAAGGCTCGGCTGCCATAGGGTTCGAGAGCGGCGAAGGCTTCGTCGACCAGCTGCGCGGCGTCGCGCAAACTCTGCTCCACTCCGTAGACGGCGGGCCACGTGGCTTTTTGAGTGGCTTCGTCCTTGCCTGCGGTCTTGCCCAGCTGCGCTGAGTCAACGGTCATGTCGAGCACATCGTCGACGATCTGGAATGCGAGACCGGCTTTGCGGCCGAAGCGGTCGAGGCGCGCAACGTCGTCGGGCGTAGCTCCGGCATAGACGCCGCCGGCAACTACGCTGACACGAATAAGCGCCCCGGTTTTGGCGCGATGGATGGCCTCGACGAGTTCGGGCGTGGGTTTGAGGTGCTCGCTTTCGAGGTCGAGAACCTGGCCTCCGATCA
>CAZHOO010000154.1:0-4765 GCA_964533905.1 uncultured Occallatibacter sp.
CCCATTGCAAGTGCCGCCAGTGCCGCGAATACCGACGCAACAACCCATGGCCTTGGCACGCGCCCCAGCCGCCAAACTCCCAACGGCAGCAACCATCCAAACACATAGAGGGTTTCCCTGGCGGTGAGACAGCGGACCAGACCCGAAAGGTAAAGAAAGCCGGCGCCGGACTCCGACCATCTGGAAGCAGCAAAAGTCATCGGTGAAGATCCTGGTGAGACCTGTGCCATGACGAGAATCAGCGTTGCGAATCCAGCTGCCGTCATGGCTCCTGTCCACGCCAGTCGCGAGAGCCTTAGGGTGCTCCGCCAGCACGTTAGCCACCACGCCAAAGCAAAGACGACTGACAGAGGCACGAAAGTTTCCTTGGCAAGCGCGCCCACAATGCCCCAAATCGGCAATAGCCACCAGCGCTCTGTGAGCAAGGCCCAGGCCACAGCAATCATCATGCAGTTAATGGCTGAGTCCACATAGCCGGAGAGATTGAAATTCGCAACCGCGAAGTTAGTCAGGTATAGAAACCCGCTTACGAGCGCAACAGCATAGTCTCCAACAATTCGATAACTGATCGTGACCAGCAAATAAGCCGTGGTCGCGATAAAAAAGGAATTGACCACCAGGAGCGCGAAGAAAACGGGATTCCAGGAATGCAGATGACCATTGGCCAGCCAATAAATGGGCCTCGCCAAATAGGGAACAAGGATACGGTGGGACTCGTCGCCCGCTAAATTGCCGCCGGTCACGAGCGAAGCGTAGCCGAGGGAATCTGACAGCCCCGGAACCGATGATGGGTTATAGCGGATGACACCGGGGTAGCCAAGACCCATGCAGATAAGAAAGAAAAGCGACCATAGCAATATCTTCTGTCCCAACGCAACCCGCACGAGTCCCGCCTCCGGCCGTTCCAGCCTTCACTGAGCTATTCTCATCAAAATACTAGATCGCGCGCTTCAATCGGGGCACGGCTTACCTCCGTTCCGCATTCTTCCCCACCCAAAACGCAAAGCGCAGTTCCCGAAAGGCCGCACGGTATTCGACGCCAACGGATGTTCCGTCCTCGTTAAGTCCCGGCTGCGCGCGAAGGAGGTCGCCTAACGTCACGTCGTATTTGCAGATTCAGCAGCTATTCGAGCTCGAAGCACCGGCCCTGACAGCGTTTTCACATCCAAACGGCGGTACTGGAGTAACGCAGCGAGGCGATTACGCATCGAACCTGAAAAGGGCACTTGAGGGCTGCGTCCATGGCAGAAAGTCGCTTTATGAGTGCACTTTTGGGGTGGGGTTACCAAGGTAATTAATGCCAGTAACCTTGGATCATTGATCATGCTTAATCGCGGCATCTCATTGAAAGAGATATACTCTCGCCGCATTTCCCATGGTATGTTTGATGATGCTGTGGGGAAATCTCCACTGCTCTGCAAACTGCGCAAAAGCGCCAGGTTCTATTTTTTGGACCGCGCTCTGCAATTTTATCGGCGTCAGTATTTCTTTCATTTTGGTCCCCTTAGACGAACTGCGGAGGATAATCGCATGGAAACGCGTGTTTTGAGAATTTTGGGTCGCTTTCTCGCCTTGGTTTCATTCGGAATTATGTTGCCAGCTGCGATGTTGGGCCAGTCGGCACCATCGGCGCGAGGCGTGAGCAACGATATGCCTTCGAGGTGGGATATTTTTGTCGGCTACAGCTATCTCGCCCCCAAAGGGACTGTCCAGGTTCCGCAAGGGAACGGATTGTTCACGCCCTATTCCTACGATGCCGTGAATCTTGGTGGGCTGTTTAGCGGCGCCTATTACTTCAATCGCATCGTCGGCGTCCAGGCGGAGTACGGAGTGCATGAGTGGGGAAGCCAAGTGCCCGGCACGAACATTGGCACCCACGGGAACGACGACGGCTTCCAGACTATCGCCGGAGGCCTGATTATGCGCTTCCCGGACGGGAACATTACTCCATTTGTCCACGCGCTTGTGAATGCGGCGTTGATAGATGGGCCGGATCATGAGCCCACCAAGTGGGGACCTGGTTTGACGGCCGGCGGCGGGCTGGATTACGAGACGCCATGGTTCAACCATCACCTGGCAATTCGTCTTTTTCAGGCCGATTACGAATACATGCATGATGATTGGGGTCCGGGGTACGCCGGCGGACGCGCGAATATCGACGCGGCCCGTCTGAGCGCGGGCATCGTGTTTCACGTAGGATCGATTGCCCCGCCCACACCAGTTACGCTGGCTTGCTCGGCAAGCCCAGAGACGGTCTATCCGGGCGACCCGGTTACGCTCACGGCAACCGCCGGCAACCTAAACCCCAAGGACCACGTGATCTACAGCTGGTCGGGTGCGGGAGCCTCAGGTTCAGACACAACCGAGAAATTGGATACGAGTTCGCTTGCGCCGGGAGAGTACACGGTCACCTGCAACGTGAAGGAAGGCAAGCCCGGCAAGGAAGGACTGAAGCCTTGGGAGACGGCAACTGGTACGGCCGGAATCACTGTGAAGGCCTTCGAGCCGCCGACAATCAGTTGCTCGGCCAGTCCCACCACGATCAAGCCCGGAGACACCGCGACGATCACTGCGGTGGGCGTCAGTCCGCAGAACCGTCCTTTGACGTATAGCTACACGGCGTCAGCGGGGACGGTCACCGGCAGCGGAACGACTGCCGAATACTCCTCGGCCGGCGCACCAACGGGATCGGTAGGCATTACGTGCAACGTCTCCGACGACAAGGGTCACACGGAAAGCTCGCAGACCAGTCTGACGATTACCGCGCCGTACGTGCCCCCGGCTCCGAAGACTCAGGCGTTGTGCTCCATCAACTTTAGCAACGATCCCAAGCGTCCGTTGCGCGTGGACAACGAAGCCAAGGCCTGCCTGGATCAGGTGGCACTGGATCTGAAGCAGCAGGCTGATGCCAAGGCAGTTGTGGTTGGCGAGTCCGATGCCAAGGAGAAGGCGCTTACCGCGAAGCAGGAGGCGTACGCTGCCAAGCACAAGCACGCCAAGGTGGAAGACGCCGCAGCGCAGCGCGCTGTAAACGCCAAGGACTATCTGGTGACGGAGCAGGGAATCGATGCTTCGCGCATCAGCGCAGCCACGGGCACAACCGACGGACAGACGGTGGAAGATTACCTGGTACCGGCCGGCGCGACGTTCACCTCCGACGTGCAGGGCACGACGCCGGTGGATGAGACAGCAGTGAAACCGCAGGTACGCAAGCCGCTGGCGGAGCGTCACCCTCAGAAGAAGGCTGCGCAGTAGTTCGGCGGTCTTCGTTTCGCGAATCGCGGGTCTCTGATGAGAAAGTTGGGGACCCGCTCAACTTTGGATTATTGCAAGAACATTGAGGCTGGCCGGTAAATAAACTGGCCAGCCTCAATTCTTTTGGCGCCTGAGTGGCGCGGAAGACAGCTTCGATTCTTCCTCGTGCCACCGAGGCTCTTTGCGAGCTATTCCGCCGTCTCGGCGCGGCCGGCCCAGGAATCGTGGATTTCCCGGAAAATATCGACGAGAGATTTCGTGATCCCCCAACCCGGGTAGTGCGCTTTCATTTTTCGCAGATCGCTGATATAGCAAATGTGGTCGCCGGAGCGCGATTGGTCCACATATTCTGAAGTCATCTGCCTGCCTGAAATCCCCGCGATCATTTGAAATGCCTCCAGAATCGAGCAACTGTTCGCGCGTCCGCCGCCGATGTTATAGACTTCGCCGGCTCGCGGTGCGGCAATGAAGGATGCAATAAACCGGGCCACATCGTGCGAGTGGATGTTATCGCGCACCTGCTTTCCCTTGTATCCGTAAATGTTGTATTTCTTGCCCGTAAGATTGCATTTGATCAGATAACTTAGAAAGCCGTGTAACTCCACGCCCGAGTGGCTTGGTCCGGTTAAGCATCCACCGCGCAATGCGCACGTCGGCATATTGAAGTAGCGGCCATACTCCTGAACCATGACGTCTGAGGCAACCTTGGAAGCGCCGAAGATCGAGTGTTTTGACTGGTCGATGCGAAAAGTTTCAGGGATCCCGTTCCAGTAAGCCACATCCGCATATTCCCAGCGTGTCTCAAGCTCCTTGAGCGGCAGTTCGTTGGGCGCATCGCCGTAGACCTTATTAGTCGACATCGAGACGAACGGCGCCTCCGCAGCGTGCTGCCTCGCCGCCTCAAGCAGGTTCAGCGTGCCCACGGCATTGGTATCGAAATCCGCGAATGGAATGGATGCAGCCAGATCGTGGCTCGGTTGTGCGGCGGTATGCACAACGGCGTCCGGCCTCAACTGCTTCATCAGGTCGAGTACTCCCTGACGGTCGCGAATGTCGAGTTCATGATGGACGAACCCCTTGATCGCGCCCTCAAGTCTGTGTTGATTCCATCGTGTATCGCCCAGCGGGCCAAAGAACACAGCGCGCTGATTGTTGTCGATTCCGTGAATCTCCCAGCCTTCTGCCGCAAAATCGACACACACTTCCGATCCGATAAGTCCGGATGAACCCGTCACAAGCAACTTCTTCATCGAGCGGTCCTCGCTCCAACCATGGTACGTCGGGCAGTCGACGAGCCGGAGTAACCAGGCCGGTACCGCATGAACACCCTCCCGACTCATGGACATGCGTTGCAATAGGAGCTGGTTTACCACTAAACTAGCCAAGGCCGGTGTTCCTGAGTTGCTGGCAAAAATCGTTCTTAGCGCATCGCATCGCGCATAGAGCGGCTTCTTCAAGCGACGGCCAGCGCGGAGAGGTGGCAGAGCCCGGTTGAATGCACCTGACTCGA
>CAZHOO010000155.1:0-4756 GCA_964533905.1 uncultured Occallatibacter sp.
GAAGTTGACGCCGTCGTCGGCACCGGCGAGCTCGAATCGATCCTCGAAGCTGCGGGGCTCAACGCAGTCGGCGCACCCGCTACACCCTCGCCCTTCACCATTCTCACCACCACTCGCGCAGAGATCCGCTCCGGCAAAGAATCCCGGTCCGGCACGCACAAAGCCCGCCCCGAAGGCGACGCCCGCGAACTTTCCGGTCGGTTCCTTCGCGACGCCTGGGCCGGCGCTTCATCGGCGCTGCCCACGTACCTCTACGACGAAACCACCCCTCGCCTGCTATCCACGCCCCGCGCGTCGGCCTACATCAAAATCGCCGAGGGCTGCGACCACCCCTGCACCTTCTGCGTCATACCCAACCTGCGAGGCAAATTCCGTTCCCGCCGTTTCGAGTCCGTCGTCGCTGAAGCCGAGCAACTCGTCGCCCGCGGAGTCCGCGAAATCACCCTCATCGGCCAGGACACGACCTGCTACGGCGAAGACCTCGGCCTCCGCGATGGCCTCGCCACTCTCCTCGACCGGCTCGCTCGCATCCCGGACCTGAAGTGGCTGCGTTTTCTCTACGCCTATCCGAACCGCATTACCGGAAAATTGCTCGAAACCATCGCGCGCCACGACAACATCTGTAAATACCTCGACCTGCCGCTGCAGCACGCATCCCCCGACGTGCTCAAGCGCATGAAACGTGGCGCCGGCGCTGATATTTTCCTCAAAACGCTCTCCAAGGTTCGCGCCGCTGTGCCCGGCATCGCTCTCCGCACCAGCTTCATCGTCGGCTTTCCCGGCGAGTCGCTCCGCGACTTTGAGCTTTTGGAGGAGTTTATCGGCGTGGCTAAATTCGACTGGCTCGGAGTCTTTAACTACTCGCATGAAGAGGGCTCGGCTGCTTATGCTCTCGACTCGCAAGTTCCGCATCGCACCATCGAGTCGCGCCGCCGCCGCCTGATGAAATTGCAGCAATCCATCTCGCGCCGCGCCAAGAAAAACTGGGTCGGCCGCGAGATCACCCTCCTCGCCGAAGGCCCCAGCGCCGAAACGCCTCTCCTCTGGGAAGCCCGCACCGAATTCCACGCTCCCGAAATCGACGGCAAAGTCTTCATCAACGACTTCGGCCCACTCAACGATCTCGAACCCGGTCGCTTCTACCACGCCCAGATCACCGAGTCCCACGACTACGACCTCGTCGCCCGCATCCTCTCAGCAGCAAACTAGTCAGCCCGCCCGACTCGCTCCCGAAAAAGAAAATGACGGCGAATTTCCAATCCGCCGCCTTGCCAAAATGAATTGCGGTGCTCGGCCATTTTCTAGAGCAGACCTGGCACCGTGGTGTCCATGGTGATTCGGGTTCCGCTGAGCACACCGACTATGTGGACTCCCGGATTGCCCGACGTGTCGTATGCATCCAGCGTGAACGTGCCCGAGTAGTGGGCGCCGTCCGGGCTCAGCGTGATCTCTTCGACGATGTGAGTAGGACCTTGCGGGGGCCCGATTTCGCTCCAGCTCAATGGGTTGGTCGGATCGTATACGTTGCTGAACCATGCGAAGTGATTCAGCTTGTATGTGTATCTCCCCGTTTGCTTCCAAACGCCCATGCAGAAATCACCATCCTGCGGAGGGCGATAGGAATTCATGATTTCGGTGTTGTCGCCATGCCAGACAACCAGGGCGTTATCCACCGGCGTGCCATCGGGCAAGTCGCTGCCCGAACCGTGGGATGTGAACGTCACGTGCCACATGCCGACGATCGAGGCACCGCCCGAGTAGTCGTCGCCGTCCTGGCCGCCCAGCGACGCCCGCACCAGGCGCGCAGACCCGGACTGGAGTTGATAATTGCTGGGATGTGCTTGCGGCAGCGTGACACCTCCGCAGGCCGCTTGAGCTTTGGGGACGCACGCGAGTGCGAGCCCGAAGACCGATGCTGCGATTGTAAGCATCCATTTGCTTTTCATTGTTGTCCCTCCTTGGGGATGAGCGCGAAATGCGCCGGTTGGTCGAGCGGTTAAAGTTGAGGACTTTAGCGGCAGAGGTTTCCTGTCGGGCTCGCTCCTCGCGTCGCTGAGTCCGCCATTGAGTGGGTTATTTCGTAATTACCCTCAGGGGAAGAGGGTTCAGGCCGCGGCCGGGAAGGGAATGTTTGCTCCTACGGCAGCAGCACTGACTCTAAGATGGCGGCAGCTAGTTCTACCGCCATGTATTTGACCTGCTTGTCACCACTCGCCCGCACGAGTTGGCTGTCGGAAGGCGGAGCGGCCGAGGTTGTGCTGGCAGCGGCACGAACCGGAAGTGCCGACAGCGTGAGGGCCAGGACCAAAGCGGCAAGTACTAATATGCTTCTGGTTTTCATGTGAATCTCTCCTTTTTCATTTCGGCGCCTCGTCCTGTTCGCGCCCTGTCATGAAAGGAGTCTGCCCCACCTTCACCGCGGACTCAATGAGCCGGAGATGAGTTGCAAATGAGTTCAGTGGCTCATCCAACTCATCCAGAACTCATCTCGGCTCACCCCGAACTTTTGGTAGTCTCTTCAACATGAAAGAGCAGATGGAAGGCCTCTCAACTGACCAACTTGCCGGGCTCCGCCGAGTCCTCAACAGCCCCATCCTCACCCCGAATGATCCTGACTACACCGCTGCGCGCCATGTCTGGAACGGCATGATCGACCGCAAGCCATCCGTCATCGTGCGCCCCACCGGCATCGCCGACGTAATTCAGACCGTTCGTTTTGCTCGCGAACACGACCTAGCCGCTTCGGTGCGCGGCGGCGGCCACAGCGTGGCCGGAAAGTCCGTCGCCGACGGCGCCATCATGATCGACCTCTCCCTGATGCGCGAGGTCCAGGTCAACCCCGGTCGGCAATCGGCGCTCGCACAGGGAGGCGCCACCTGGGGGGAATTCGATCGCGAAGGTGAGAAATTCGGCCTCGCCACCACCGGCGGCGTCATCTCCTCCACCGGAGTCTGCGGCCTAACGCTCGGCGGCGGCATCGGCTGGCTCATGGGCAAGCACGGCCTCAGTTGCGACAACGTCATCTCCGCCGACCTCGTGAACGCTGACGGCAATCACCTCTCCGTCAGCGCCACAGAGAATGAGGACCTTTTCTGGGCCATCCGCGGCGGCGGCGGCAACTTCGGCATCGTCACCACGCTCGAATTTCGCCTGCACGAGCTCGCTTCCATCCACGGCGGCATCGTTTTGTATCCGCGCCCGACAGCCTTCGACCTGTTGCGCCAATATCGAGATCTCACCGCCAATGCGCCCGATGAGATCACCGCATACGCCGCGCTCCTCACCGGCCACGGCCATCCCATGGCCGCAATCGCTCTCTGTCACAGTGGATCCAACCCCGACCGCGCCGCAGCATGCAAACAGTTCTATCTTGCCGCGCCACTCGCCGCCGACATGATCGGCGAAAAGAAATACACCGAGCTGCAAACCATGCTCGACTTCACGGCTCCCGCAGGCGCGCACTACTACTTCAAGTGCCCGTTCCTTCGCGAGCTCAATGACAACGCCATCCGCGTCATACTCGATCACACAGAGAACATGCCCAGCGAGCAGACCCAGGTGGTCCTCGAACACATGCATGGCGCCGCCAGCCGCGTGCCCGTCGAGCAAACTGCCTTCGGCCTCAGGCGCGTGCACTATAGCATCAACATCATGCCCGCGTGGACCAATCCAGCGATGGCGGAGAAATGCATCACCTGGGCACAGGAGTTCGCCGCTGCTCTCGCAGCCCTTGGTGCATCGGATGCGTACGTGAATTATTTAGGCGACGAAGGATCGTCGGCAGTCAAGGCGTCATACGGCGCTAACTATGCCCGCCTCTCCGAACTTAAGAGGAAGTATGACCCCGACAACTTCTTCCGCTTCAACCAGAACATCGTTCCGGCCGCCTAGTTCCGCGCCAGGTGAGACAAGCCGATCGACGCCAGAAATTTGTGAAAACGTGCGTCCGCCCGGTAAGGATCGAATTCGTTGCTGATGACTGTAATGTAAATCGGAGTTGACTTTACTGCGACCGCTCGCTCCAGCCACTCGTACATCTCCGCGGCGAGCCCGAGCTTCGCGTAGATCGCGGCAATCAGTACGGCCGGCTCTGTTCTTTCTCCTGCCACTCTCACCTTCTTTACGATGTCGAGAGCGCGCTGACGCTCGCCCTTGCCCGCCAGAGCGGCTCCCATAAAGGCCAACGCTTCAATGTTGTCGGGCGTGAGCGAAAGAGCCTTCTCGAAGGCTTCGACAGCCTCTTCATATCGCCCCAGCCATGCCAGATTCCGGCCTAGAAAAAAATAGGTCCGGTAATAACCGGGTTCCAGTTCCACACACTGCTGAAATTGCCGTAGCGCAAGATCTTGCTGCCCGGCATGCGTTTGCGCAACTCCGAGGTAGAGATTTACGCCTATCGATAGCGGTTCAATCTCTCGCGCACGCTGCATCGAGCCAATCGCCTCCTGCGTTCTCCCCACCGCAGATAAATACAGCGATTGCCAAATCAGCGCCGTAATCTGGCTCGGATCAAGCGCCAGTGCCGCCTGAAATTCCTGCCCCGCTCCGTCCCAGTCCCAGTCGTACCAGCTCTTGATCAACCCCAACGTGCAGTGCGCTTCGGCCAGCGTCTCATCCAGATCCAGGGCCCGCTGCAGATGCGAATGTGCTTGCGCGAGCGCTTCCAGCGGTTTCATCTGTCCAACGCGAATCGATCCCATTTGCGCGTAGCAATCTGCCAGTCCCGCGTGAGCCGGCGCAAAGCCTGCATCCATCG
>CAZHOO010000156.1:0-4750 GCA_964533905.1 uncultured Occallatibacter sp.
AGGCGGTCGGCTTCGTCCGCGGTGATTTTGCCCGCGGCTAACATTTCCAGGATCTGACGGCGGTTTTCGTTCATTTCAATTCTCTCCTGACGAGTTTGAAAACTGTTGGAGCGTATGCGTCTCGATGTTGTTTCCTTGTGCAGGCGAGGACGCCCGCACTACAGCCGGTCTGGAGACCGGCGCTACAAGACCCGAACCAGGACTTTGTTGCCGTTTGAGGTGACGCGGACGTCGGTGCCGCGCAAGCTGGAGAGAATGTCCCAGAAGATGCGGACGACGCGAAATGGGCCGACGCCGGTTGTGACACTAATGGCGCAGACGATGATGAAGAGCACAGGTGAAAGCAGGAGCAATAGCAAGGCCAGCGGAATCCAGAGCAGAAAGAGCGGGAGCCACAAACGCGGCATGTGGAAGTGCGGGTTCTGGATTTCGAGGACAGCGACGTTGGGGATCATTTAAGGGCCTCCAGTGCGCGGATGGCATCGGCAGCTGAGATCTCGCCGGTGTTCAACCGCTCGAGGACTTCAGTGCGCGATGCGGAGGGATTGGTTTCAACGAATTCGAGCTGGGCGGCGATGCGATTGAGGCGCGCTTTGATGGTGGGGTAACTGACGCCGAATGTCTGCTCCATGTCTTTGATGGTGCCGTGGGAGCGGAGGAAGGCGATGACGAAGACCTGATCTTCAAGGGTGAGACGGGCGAGCTGGGGAAGATCGAATTGGCCTTCGACTGAGATTTGTTTCTCGGGGACGCGGACGCGCTCGATGATGAGAGGCGAGCCCTGAGCGATGCGGAGGAGGTCTTGCCAGTCGGAAATGGTTTGGGGGACGGGTTTGGAGTCGGTGGTCATGAAGCGGAGCTGGTTTCCCTACCTTTGGAATGACGATAATCAATAATATTAAGTTTGTCAATATCTTCTATTAAGATAGTTTATATCTTGCAGGCCAGAACGTTGGTTCTTCTGGATTCGCGCTTGTTTACCAGTCGAGCAATAGGCTATTTATCGATGCGTTAACAGCTAAGGCATTGATTCTATTGAATCGGGCATCTAGAGGGGTCGAAATTGCACCAAAACTCAAGCATTTTCAGGAATTTTTTAAGGGATTGAGGTCGGGTTATGGCGGGTCTTAGGTCCACCTGGGCGCGGGTTCCCTGCCCGGCTTCGTGCGCGGATGTGGTGATTCGACTCATACGAATATTGTGCGCGCAATCGAGGTAATTATCGGCAAACTTGGGAAAGGATTTTTGATGAGTGTTTTCAGAGGGTTGGGGCGAGTTGCAATGGTCACCCCTCTTGACAGTAAGGCCGGGGGCAGCTGGCCGTACTTTATTGGCTGGTCAAGGGCGGCGCGGGCGACTAAGGACAGACGGCGCGATAGCGGACAGGTCGAGGTCGCCACTCGCAGCGACATTGGATGCAAATACGGATTGCGCGACAGCGGCCGCAGGCAAATCGGCGCCAGACGCCCTTGCGGCATCCATGACCAGATCGAGGTCTTTGCTCGCCAGCCGCAGAGGGAATTCAGGCGAGTAGTCGCTGTCTTTGATCTTGCGGAACTTGCCCACAAACGCGGGAGGGACCACAGCTGTTTTGGAAAGGACATCGAGCAGAATATTGCGATCGATGTGGAGATGCTCTCCGAGCGAGACCGCCTCTGCGATCGCCTCCATATCGAGGCCCAGAAGGAGGTTGACTACCAGTTTCATTTGAACGCCTGAGGAGCCAGGCCCAATCAAGAACCACTGCTTACCAATCGACTCGAAAACAGGGACACATCGCTCGAAGGTTTCTGTGTCGCCTCCGGCAAGCAATGTGATGCTTCCGGCATCGACCGCGGGCGTGGACCCAGAGATGGCCACATCGAGCAGGCTCACGCCTCTGGTGCGGGCCGCATCGTGCAACTGACGCGACAGATCGGGCGATATCGTGCTCATTTCAAGAATCACGGTTCCCCGCGCCGCTGCGGAAAAGACGCCGCCCTCATCCAGATAGACGGACCGAACGGCTGCATCATTTGCCAGAGACGAAAGAACCAAATCAGAATGAGCAACGAGATCCGCAATGGACGGCGCAATGGCAATCCCTTGTTTGCCGATCTCATCTGCAGGCTTTGGGCTGCGGTTCCATGCTTGAATACGCCAACCGCTTGCACGCAAGCGCCGCGTCAAATGGCTACCCATGAGCCCGAGGCCGATGAACCCAACTCGGACGTCGGCTTTATTGAATTTTGTTGGTGGCGCGCTCATTCCGTTCCCTCCTCATCGTCTGGCTTTCGATTCTGCGGGAGTCGATCGACCGGCAGACATGCGATGCACTTATTTTGCCATTGCGGATCAATTCGAATCGATTAATGGGGCGAAAGTTGGCGCGAATCGAAGCATCCCGAGAAGCAGGTCCTTCGCTCCGCTTACCCCATGATCGCGCTGCGATCACGGGGCCCCAAGCACGCTCCGCTCAGGATGACACGGCGATGAGGGTGCGCGCCGCGGCTTACGGGACGGTGAAGGGGCGGGGGCCGTCGGCGGGAAAGAGGCCCGTTGGAGCGGCGACGGCGGAAGGCTGCTCGCGGAAAGTGTAGCGAACAAAAAATCCGACTGAGGCATAGGAATAGTTTCGCGTGTTGTTGGCCGCGAAATATGCGCCGGCGAACCAATGGGTGTGGATTTGGTAGGCGACCTGGGAGTGGAAGTCGTAGTTGGGGCTGACGTTGGTGACGTTGGGCAGCATGGGATTGTTCTGGCTGACTTCAAGAGGCTTGTCGCCGGCCAGAGGCCAGAGCGGAGTGGAGTCCTCCTGAAAAGCCTGCACGCCGAGCGCGCCGTTGATGTTGTAGTGCCAGCGCGTGCCGTAGTGGCCCTGCCAACTGAGTGGAACGTTGGCGAGGAAGTAGGCCTGCGGACTGAAGTAGCCGCCCATGCCGTGCGTGAATGCGTTTTGATTGTTGGCGTAGTGCATGCCGAAGAAGTTTGCGCCGAGAGTGAGGTTGCCGAACTCAGGCGAGGCCATGACGCGCCAGTATGCGCCGCCAGTTCCATCGACGCGATTGTTGGAGCGCGTGTTGTAGCCGGTAAGGTACTGGCCGGAGGCGGAGAAATAGAAGCCGGACTCGGCGTCGCCGTGGGCAACCTGGACTGTCCCCTGGTTGGCAACGACTCCGCCCCAAATTTGACCCTGAGTTGAAAGCGTGTTGCCGGCGGGATCGCGCAGGCCGGCGTAAGAAAGCTGCGAGTCCTTCACGGAGTCACGCACGAGGCTGATGGTGACGGGACCGCCGTTGGGGGTCCATTGAAAGCGGCCGGTTACGGTGGAGACGAGGAAGTCGAAAGGTGTGGAGCCGCCGGCGATGGTGAGATGCGGGAAGGTGAGCTGCAACTCGCCGCCGAGGCCGAAGGCGTTTTGCTGCGCGGGTGGAACAAGCGCGCCGATGGATGGCGAGGTGCAGGGAGTGAAGCTCTGGCCGGCCGCGTATGTGCCGATGGGCTCAGGAATGGCGATGAGGCAGGTTGCGCCGGATTGAGATTCGAGAACCGACGTTGTGGCGGTGCCATCGGCCTGGCCGGAGTCAAGAAAGACGGGGCGCGCGATGGCGGTGATGCGGGCGTGAGTGCCGAGCGGGGCTGAGGCCTCAAAGGGCGACTCGATAGCGGCGAGTTGCGAGTAGCCGGGAGCACCGCTGCGATAGTTGAGCAGCGAAGTGCCGCCGAGCCAGCCGCTGTAGCCGCTTTCAATGGCTTGGAGTTGCTGCTCGGCGAGATCGCGCGGACTAGGCGGAGCGGCCTGGCGCTGAATATGAATCCAAGGACCACGAAGGGGCGGAAGATTCTGCTGCTGAAGTTCCTGATCGGATGCGCCGGCGGATTCGGATGGCGTGGGCTGCATTTGAAATGCAGCGGCGGAGGGAGCATTTTCCGGCGGGGCGCCGATGGGAGCGTTGCCGAGAGTCTGCGACGGAGGCGTTTGGGATTCGGGCGGAGAGGATTTGCGCGGGCGCTTGCGTTTGGCAGGCGCGAGGGTTGGCGCGGGCTTGGCGGGCGGGCAAGAGGGCACGGTGGTCTGGCACGACGATGAAGCGGCAGGCGAAGTTGGCGGTGGTTGTGGCACGGGTTGTTGGGGCGACGGCGAGGATTGCTGCTGCGGCGCGGAGTAAGCGCCGGAGGCTGCGTCCTGCGCGGATGGCGCGGTTTGCGCGAGGGTAGAGACGCCGTGGTCGGAGTGAGTAGAATTGCTCAGCGGGGCGGCGGACGTGGTGGGGATCGTCGCGTCGGCCTGCGCTGGCGTCGCGTTGGGCGAACTGGCTGCAGTGGCTTGAGAGGCGGGCGACGGTGCCGGTGAGTTGGCTTGCACCGTCGAGGCAATGGGCGGAGCGGCTGGAGACATAGCGTTGGGAATGGAGTGAATGAGCGCGCCTTGATTGGGCTGGCTGCTCGCTTCGTCGGCGAAGCGGGCCTGAGCTTCGGCGGCGAGAACGTTCATGGGTTCGGAGCTGATGCGGAGATTGTCTTGGGGGGAAGTGGGTGCCGGCGCGGAAACGTTCGCCGTCTCAGCGGAAGCCGTGATTCCTGTTTCAACTTCCACATCTGTTCGTCCGGCGGGGTTCAGACTCGATGCGGCGGGCGTGGGTTGAAAGGGCCCGGTGGGCCACCCCTGCGGCGAAGACCTTTCGCTGGGGGCCCCGGAGAACGGCGAAGATTGCACGTTGGATGGATTGCCGTCGCCGGCGGTTCGTGGCGAGACGAAAACGGGCGGTGT
>CAZHOO010000157.1:0-4682 GCA_964533905.1 uncultured Occallatibacter sp.
AGATTCTCGCCGAAGTCGCCGAGCAGGTCACGGGAACCATGAAGGGCCTCGCTGCCGCCGCCCTCGAAGAGTCGCAGCTTCTCCAAACCCGAGGCTGGTAGGACTGGCCGTCCAGGCGGCCCTCGCTCGCAATTGCTGCCGTTTGAATGATTCAGGCTGTTCGCGCCAAAGCCATCTGCGCGCCGCGCGTGCTTCGCGATCCCGTCACTCAAAATTCTCCATGTGTCCCATTTGATGAATCGCCCGAGAATCGTGCAAACATCCGAAACAACTTGGGATTTTCCCTCCAGCCCTTCGCGCGAGCCGCTCTTTTCTCAAAACTCCAGCCACCTCTTCCGATTTTCGGCGCGTCCAATCAAAAGTGAGGTAACCTCATCCTCACAGGGTTCCCCATGCCCTCCATCTTCACACCCATCCCGTCCGACGTTGAGCGCAAAGCCCCCGGAACCGGCGGCAAGCCGCCGGTCGATCGCCGCCCGACTGGCGGCGGCGGTGGCGGAGGCGACGACGACTGGCACAGTCCTCGCCGCGGCCCTCGCGAGGCCCTCAACCGCTTCCGCGCCTCGGTCTTCTGCATTCTCGCCTGCGACATAATGTTCTTCGTCGCTCTTGTCGCCGTCTTTTACGCGCGCCAAATGTCAACCCGCCTGGATCCGCGCACCATGCAGCAGATCGGCGACTGGCACCCCATCCTGCTGCCGCGCATCCTCTACCTCAACACCGCGCTCCTCGCCCTAAGCACCCTTACCATGGAGCTCGCGCGCCGTCACATTTTTCGTGAATTTGACGTGCTCGAAGAATGGCTCGGTCTCGGCCGCCCCGCGCTGCGCCGAACTCTGCCATGGCTGGGCGCCACTCTTGCACTCGGCCTCGCGTTTCTCGCCGGGCAGGTCATCGCATGGCGTCAGCTCACCGCCCAGGGATTCGCTTTTGACCGCTGGGCCACTCCGGCCAGTTACTTCTTCTACATCATCACCGGCCTGCACGCCCTTCACCTTCTTGTCGGCGTCTTCGCGCTTCTCTTTTGCCTGGTCGCGCTCTCTCATCTCAAGCGCGTCGAATCCCGCCAAATCGCCGTCGACGCCACCGCATGGTATTGGCACGCCATGGGTCTGGCATGGGTCATTCTGTTTGCCGTTCTGGTTTTCGGGCAATAAGGATGTCTCCTGCTGTTCCCTTCCGCCTCATTCTCTCCACTTAATCATTGTCCAGGTCTCTCCGGCTCGCATAAGCTCACCCTAGCGGGGTCGATTCGGCGTCAATCCGCAGAGTTCCTCAACCCAACTTCGATTGAGCGGGCCAGTGGGTTTGGGTGCCCCGGTCCGTGCTTTGCGAGGGGGTCGAGGGGGTATCGATTCAGAATGGAGAAGAGAACATGCCAGAAATTCAAGCTCAGATCTGGAAAGGCACGGCCTTCTGTATTGATCGTCTTCCGGGCAAGAATCCCGGCACTGTGATCTTCCGCTTCACCGGGCCCTTCACTGCGCGCGACATGTACGACACCGTCGCGCCCACCGCCTTCCACCACATCTTCGATTGCGAACTGACCCCGGGCGACACCACGCCGATAACGAACATCCTCGACCTCACCGCAGTTCCCTATATGGATTCCTCGGGAATCGGCGTGATCGTCAGTCATTATGTCCGCTGTCGAGGCAAGGGCGTCCGCCTCGTCGCCGTCGGAGCCAACCCACACGTCGTTCAGCTCTTCAAGCTCACCCGCGTTGACTCATTCCTGCCCATGGTCGCCACACTCGCGGAAGCCGAGGTGAATTAAGCAGTCACTTCGACTGCCTGCGCCCGCTACTTTGAAATCGTGCCCGAAAAATGGATGTCGATTGCAACGTCGTTCTCTGCCTTCCAGATCAAAAAGCTCGGGTTTTTTAGGCCCCAATCAACGTAAGGCACTACAAAATGCCCGTTCGCAGTTGCCTTTGCGCCTTCCAGGTGCACTTGCATGGGGACTGTGATTTCATGAGGCGCGCCCAGCAGCGTGAAGATTCCCGTCACCTGAATGTTCGAGTCGCCTGATTCTGCAAGGCCGCCGCTATAGCTCTTCGGCTCAAACGAAATCGTTGCGTGCTGTTCCACTTCCAGGATGTCCCTATTCATTTTCTTGTCGCGACTGTCATTGCCCGTCTTGCCGCTGCCAGCCAGGATAACCACGGAACCTGACATTCTGGGAGCGCTGCGGTCAAACCCTATCGATCCAACTTGGATGTGAAAGGTGCCGTTGACGACCTCGTGAGATGTATTGAGCGTCATCTTGACCTCGCTCGCATCGGGATTCACGATAAAGGTCTGATGCTGCGCAAGTGCCGCCGGCCCTAGCGTCGCAGCGAGGACGAAGATCGCGAATACTTTCATTGCTTCTCTCCTGAAGGACTCCACATTTGAATTGCGCAGTTTTTAGCGTCCATGGATTTAGCCGGCGGAAGCATACGCATTGGCAGAGGCGTGCTGGGCGACGCGTGTCAGCCTTGCCGTCACGCGCATCACGCCGGGCCATACTCTCAAGCAAAACGGCAAGACGGCGCGTGCGAATGCGTTATTCAAACCATCGGCCGCAAGCTCGGCAAGGCGCATCTGGGCCCGCAATCCCGACCGCAATTTCGCCTGAAAGAGCGGCGCCGCCTCGGCTGCAAGATAGGCAGCGACTGCTCCGCGGGCCGTATGCAGCGCAATGGATATGCCATCCCCCGTGAATGACGGAATGACAGCTGCCTGATCGCCAATGCAGTAAAGCCTCTCCTGCGTTGTGCGGCGGATAAAGCCATATGGGATATGCGTGATGGCGATCGGCTTAGCGAGCAACGGCTCCGCCCCGGCGAGCCTCATCGCGAGATGCGGACAATCTTGCTGCATCTTCTGGAGCAGGTTCTCCCAGCGGTGTCCCGCGCGCGCAAGGTATCTCTGTTGGATCACCCAGCAAAGGTTCGCATTGCCGTCTTCAACCGGCTGAATGCCGCCATAGCCTCCGGGATAGAGCATCAGCTCAGAGGCGCGCGCCAGCTCGGCAGCCTGTGTGCTCGCCAGGCGGAAATACATCTTGAAGCCCACCCATCGCTCAGGATCTTCCGGTCGCTGGTAGCCCCGCAGATCATGCTTGCCGGTCGCCAGAAAGACCGTTGGCGCTCCGCAAGCACTCCCATCGTCGAGCGTAGCCAGCCAGTCGCCGCTTGTCGTACGAACCAGCGTCTGCACGCCGTGACCCCGCTCGACACGAACTCCAGCGGCAATAGCCGCAGTGATTAGCGCCGTATCAAGCGCCTTACGCGTAAGCGAGGCCGCGGGAAATGGCAATGGAGCCTCTGCTGCCCGGCTCCGAGCGGCCAAACGAACAAAGTCGATCGGTACCGCGCCAAGCGATGCCACCTCGACACCGAGTGCTTGCAGATCTTCAAGCGCCTCACCGCTCAGAAACTCTCCGCAGACCTTATGCCGCGGTGTGGGCTCGCGTTCGATCAGAGTCACGCTCCGTCCATTGCGAGCCAGCGCGATGGAAGCGGCACACCCTGCCACGCCGCCGCCGATGACAAGAACCTCATTTTGAACAGGAATTTGATGTAGATATGACGTACTAACTGGAATCTCCTTTTTCGGATTCGATACGCTGAATTGTATCGCCCCTGATGCGCGTCAGATGACGAATGCTTCATTTGGACAATGGTGCAGTTCGAGATCCAGTGGACTATCGTGATGATTTTGACGGGCGGAGAAAGGAATAGTGAGTAGCAGCCAGGACCACGCCGTCCGCCATCAGGCGCGGCGTGTCGTGAGCTCGCGCCAATTGAGCCCGAGGTCGACCGCAAGCAGCGAAACAAGCGTGAAGGCGATCACGCCCACCGCAGAGAACACGTCGCCGAGGTGGCTCCAATAACGTGGCCACAGATTGAGCACGCGGCTTGACACAAAGGTGAACGTAACGGCGTAAGAGCGCGCCATCCACTGGCGATGCTGTGTGATTTGGCGGTTGCGCGCAGTGATAAATGCGGCAGTTGTGCAAACGATCCAGGCCGTCGCCTGCATCGCGGTTCCCGGCAAGCCCGGCCGGCCGGCGGCGAGTGCAATGCCAGTGAACGCGCCAATAAACACAGCGAAAACGTAGGCGCGGCCGAGGATTCGATGAATTTTCAGATGGCGTAGGCGGAATCGCGAAGAGAACTGCAAAGGGCCGCTCAATAAGGCGATGGTTCCGCAGATCACATGCGGGATTAGCAGATCGCGGTCCGCGATCACCTGCAGACGGTAGCGGTGATACATCGGATAGTCCGCAATCAAAAATACTTCTGAAGTAATGAAGACAAAGAGCGTCGTAAGGCCAAGCGCGATCCACAGAACCAGCTTGAATGCGGAACGGGTGGTGCTGGGCGCGAGCTGCGTGACAGTCGCCATTATTCTCCTCTTTGCGGGATGGAACGATTAGGAAGTTCCGCAACAGCGAAGGACGCGATTGAATCCATATGGTTAGCGTCTCATAGTTGTCGAACAGCTTCCGCGACGTGGGGTTTCCTCAGCCTTTTCGGTCGCCGCGGTGAACGATAGGAGTGCGACAGCGCTAAGCCACCACCGAGGAGTTGTCATCCCGAGCGAAGGTGAGGGATCTGCGGTCGCATTGGTTGGCTGCCCCATCCCTGACCTCCGCCGCGGGCGGATTTGCGGTCAGGGACGGGACAGCACAA
>CAZHOO010000158.1:0-4674 GCA_964533905.1 uncultured Occallatibacter sp.
GGGAATACATATGCGTTCGATTTTGGCGGGGGCGCCGAGACCATAGTGGTGGATGGGAGCGATCAGCCGGGGCTCTACGGAGGAACCACGCTGTCGGTGAAGGCAAATGGCCCAGACAGCTGGATCGTCGAGCGCAAAAAAGACGGACGGCTGCTCCTCAGAGGAACCTGGAAGCTCTCACAGGACGGCAATACGCTCGCGGACTACTACCGGGAGTTCGAGGCTGACGGCTCCACAGTTGTCAGCATGGATTATATCTACCAGCGCAGCGGCGAGGGATCGGGGTTCGCGGCGGACTGGAAGAGCATCAAGGAGACGATGAACTCGACCTTTCTTCTGGAAGTGAAGGCATACCAGGGCGGCGGCCTCACTTTCATTTTGCCTGCGGAACACAGTACCAGGAATGCGATGCTTGACGGCAAGGACTATCCCAACCCAGGGGGACATTCTCTCTGCTCCATCCGCCAAGAAGACGAACATACGTTGGAGATGACGGATAAGGCCGGCGAAAAGGTGATAGATACGCAGGAGATCACACTTTCCGCCGACGGGAAGATGCTGACGATGACGGTGCACGCTCCGGGCCAAAGCAAGTCCGACGTTCTGGTGTTCGACCGGGAGTAGCCGGCTCCGCCGGTTACGGCTCAAAGCGTCCGCCGGTAACGCCCAGGGCCTGAAGCGCCGACACGCACCAGATGACGAGCCATTCATAGCTCCGGTTGATTCCCCGTATACTGAAGAGGCGATGGCGACCGAGAAAACATTCTATTTGGAGACATTCGGCTGCCAGATGAATGCCCATGACTCCGAGAAGGTGATTGGCACACTGCACCAGCAGGGCTACAGGCAGGTGGAGACTGAGGAAGACGCCGGGCTGATACTTTACAACACCTGCTCCATTCGCGACAAAGCGGAGCAGAAGGTCTTCAATCGCCTGAACGACTACAAGAAGCTGCACAAGCAGGGCAAGCGCTTTGGAGTTCTGGGCTGCGTGGCGCAGCAGGAGGGCGAGAAGATCTTCGACCGGGCGCCATATGTTTCGCTCGTTTCGGGTTCGGCCAGCTACCGCAAGCTGCCGGAGATGCTCACCCGGCTTGAAGCAGGCGAGAACCGCATCACCGGCCTTGATGACCGCCAGACGGACGAGACCTTCGAGACCGAGTTCACGGCGCGGCAAAATCCGTATCGCGGATACATCACCATCATTGAGGGATGCGACAAGTTCTGCTCCTACTGCGTGGTTCCGTACACGCGCGGCAAAGAGCGCAGCAGGAGCTCGTCGTCGGTGCTCGACGAGGCACGCCGGATCGCTGACTTTGGCTATACAGAAATTCAACTGCTGGGCCAGAACGTAAACAGCTACCGTGATCCGGAAGGGAAGTCGAGTTTCGCTGAGTTGCTCGCGGCGGTCGGCGAAGTGGATGGCATTCGACGCGTTCGCTTTACCACCAGCCACCCTCGCGACTTTACGCGCGACATCGTCGAGGCCATCGACCGCGTGCCTACGCTGTGCGACCACGTGCATCTGCCTGTGCAGTCGGGGTCGGCAAAAGTGCTGAAGCAGATGGCTCGGGAGTACACGCCGGAGTGGTACCTGGAGCGGATCGCGTGGATCAAGGCTTCGCGACGGCCGATTTCGATCTCGACCGACATTATTGTGGGCTTTCCCGGCGAGACCGATGACGACTTCATCCAGACCATGGATCTATTGGCCCAGGTCGAGTACGATTGCGTCTTCGCTTTCAAGTACTCGGCGCGGCCAAACACCCCCTCGCTAGTCATGATTGACACCCTGCCTGAAGACGAGAAGGCGAAACGGCTTCAAGTTCTGCTTGAACGTCAAAGAGAGATTCAGAGGGTCAACTATTCCAAGCAGATCGGGGAGATTCTTGAGGTAATGGTGGAGGGGGCAAATCCGCAGCGAGGCCAGATTTCGGCTCGCAGCACCCAGAACAAACCCGTGAATATTGCATGGACACAGCCCATCGCTCCCGCGCCTGGAAGTTACGTGCGCGTTAGGATCACCGGAGCGTATCCTAATAGTTTGATCGGCGAAGCGGTCTAACATAAAGGCTCGGCCGGAGGGAATCCGATGGATGAGAAACAGGCAGTCGGAGGCATCCGAAACACCGCCGAAGGTACCCGCGGCAGGGAAATCGAAGTGCGAATTCGCGGGCTGATGATGGACCCCTCCACGAATATGCCTATCGTGGTGCTGAAGGATGTTGGATCTGAGGCAGTGATGCCGATCTGGGTGGGCATCTTTGAGGCTAACGCGATTGCTCTCGAAATCGAGAAGATGACGGCCGCGCGACCCATGACCCACGACCTGACTAGAAACCTAGTGCGCCACTTGAATGGTGAACTGGAACGCGTGGTAATCACAGAGCTTAAAGACGATACATTCTATGCGGTTTTGTGGTTGCGGCAAGCGGGCGAGCAGGTTGCTGTAGATGCTCGTCCATCCGATGCGATCGCCTTGGCGCTCCGCGCGGATTGCCCGATCTTTGTCGCCGACAAGGTGATGGAAAGCGCCAAACTGAACACAAGCGGCCCGCCAGAAGGGCCTACCGCCGAGCAACTGCGCGGGTGGCTTGAAGGGCTCAACGACGAGGACCTCGGGCACTACAAGATGTAGTCCAACCAAACTTTATAAAAGGCAGTTGCAACCTTCGAGAGGCCGTGGCGTTCCTGCGCCCGTGCGGCGGAGCATTGCGCTGAAGCCGCTTGATTTCCGGATGGACATCTCGAAGGGAAGGTCGCAGTGGCACTTAGGGCACTGACAGGGACGGAGTTAGGGGCAGTTGCCTTGTGCATAATTTTAGTTAACAGAATATCTGTTATCAGACATGACTTATCCGCAGATAGGCCTCCGATTTCCACCGATAACCCCCAAGCTTCGACCATCGTTCCCCCTGATCAAGGCTGGCCGAATGGCTTGATTGAACTGGTATCGAACTGGACTGAAGAGCAATCGCTTGGGGCGGCTAAACGCTCGATGCCCAGACCGTTCGATCCACTCACCCCGTCGGAGCTCATTTCGACTCTTGGGTCTCGAGGGATGACGTCCAGGATTGGATTCCCTCCGTCCCCCGGCCAAATCGCAAAAGTGGGAGCCGTGCAAGCCGCGGCATCAACGGCGCGCTTCAGGTGGGCCGAACTCCCGTCACCGACGGCCAAACCAGGCGTAATGTCGTTGCCCAAATAGAGATAGCGCGAGCCTGCTTGCTCTACCGGATAGAAAAATCCTCCGATCGGCCCGAAGACAATGGAGCCGCGAGGGATTTCCCTGCGAATTTCGCTGAGAAGTACCGCGGGGTCTCTTCCCCTCCAAAGTTCGACGCTGGTATACATCCGCTGAATCTCCAAGGTTGCCGGCAGAAGCAACTCAAGGATGGCCAGGGTTCCGATCAACAAACGGAGGCTTTTGCCCCTCAGCGACTCCCATTTAATCCAAGAAAAGGATGCCACCACCATCAATGGCAGCCAGAAGATGGCGTACGAGAGAATGCGGGAGGCGAAAACAGCGCAGAGGGTCAAGTTGGCCAGAGCCGCGATCGTCAGCGCGACCCTCCATGTCCTTAACTCTCCGGCCCGCTCCCGTCGTTGCATCCATGCGCAAAGAATGCCTGAAGAGAGCAAGAAAATCGTCACCAGGGCGACAGCCCTATTTATCGAGAATTGCGGATTCCACTCTCCGCCGAGTAATGGCGACGTATCGATTTGATCGCCTTTGCTCAGGCGTCTCACGGTCTGAAGCCAGCTCCATGGCGTCATGCCTAGCGGCGCCAGAAGCAAGGCGTCCATCACAAAACCAGAAAACGCAGCCACAGCGCCGGCGCTCAGGATTCGATTCCTCCTGTTGGCATCGAAGCAGGCCGCAGAGAACAGCCCACAAGCCACGCCGGCCAACGACGGCAGCGCACGAGGCGTCGAACCAGCGGCCAGAGCGAAAAAGATCCCGCCCAGAACAGCCAGAAAAGCAAGCCTGGCTCCCGAGCCATTCACGGCATATAGCAGGAAAGCGAAGCCGGCGAGGACAAAACCCATTGTGACTGGATCCCAACGGCCGGGCGCGATAATACAGTACCCGTTCGCGATGAGCGCCACCGCAGCTCCGGCGAGTGTGACCCATTGGCTGGCGCCGCACAAGCGAAGAAGCAGAGCTGTCGCAGCTGTGATTAGGGAGATTCCGAAGAGAAAACACACCGCGCGCCAAGCCAGCATCCTCAGACCCCAGAAGTGAATGAGCGTTGCCGCAACGTGGAAGGACACCGGGCCGAAGAATCTCTCGAGCGGGATGTCCCGGGGATACAAGCCATCGACGCTCATGTGGGCCGGCCTGCCATTCGCGATGGACCATCCAGTCGATTGAGGGTAAAGCTCATCTCCCCAGACCGGGTCCCGTCCCTGGATGAGCACAAAGCTGGTGACAAAATAGAGGGCCAGAAGGAACCAGCCGAGGAATTGTAAGCGGGTCAGTCTGCTGAGACCCGAAGCATTTCGACAGTCCAAAGATGCCGGGCCGGGAGCATCGGGTGAGCGCTCATCACGCATTCTGACGGGGTCCTTTCCCTTTTGGCTTATCTGCGCGGATTGCAGCCCGGCAGCTAGATCATATAAATCGGTGTCAGTCGAAGAGTCGCCCGAACAATAGATTCGTCATCGGCATCG
>CAZHOO010000159.1:0-4649 GCA_964533905.1 uncultured Occallatibacter sp.
GATTCCGGATTCGAGCATGAGCGCGTGGCGGCGCATTTGACGGCAGCGGCAGAGGCGCTGGATCGGGCCATCGTTGCCGAGGAGGCTTGCCGGGCTACGGCCGCGCGGCTGAGAGAGTTGGCGGCGGAGGTGCGGGGCGGCAGCGCGGAGAAAGCGACAGACGTGAATCTCGAAGGACTGGAGCGATCGCTGACGGTGCTCGAAGAGAAATTGTATGCGGCGCTCCGGGCAGCGGCCCCGGAGACTCTGCTTGTGGGGTTGAAGGAGCACGCAGCGCTGGAGCTCGCGCCCTATCGCAGCCGTATGGGCGTGGTGCAGTTGCGGCAGGTGGAGCAGCAGTTTGAGCGGAAGCAATTGCTGGTGCACTACAACCTGCCGCGGTTGAGCCTGTTCTACATGAGCCAGCAATGAAGAAGCGGGCGCGGTCGTTTTCGCGGCGCCGGCGCGCGCGGCAAGCTGATTCCAGCGCGAGTGCCGGGCCGCCGCAACTCGTCGGAATTGAAAAGCCGATTTATGGCGGTGCCGGTTTGGCGCGCGTCGAAGGCAAAGCGGTCTTTGTGCCGCTGGCGCTGCCCGGCGAGCAGGCGCGCGTGCGCATCGTCGAAGAGAAGCGCGGATACGCGACCGCCGAAGTGGAAGAAATTGTTGAGGTCGCGGCCGAGCGGGTTGTGCCGAAGTGCAAACACTTCGGGGTGTGCGGTGGCTGCCAGTACCAACACGCCGATTACAAATCGCAACTCGAGATGAAGCAAGCCATTTTGCGCGAGACGCTCGAGCGCAGCGGCGTGCACGCGCCGGATGACATTGCGGTGCTTGCGGGTGAGCCCTGGGCATACCGCAATCGGATCCGGTTGGCTTTCGATGCGCAGGGTCGAGCAGGGTACCGCGGGCGGAGATCGCATGCCGTCGTCGCGATCGACGAGTGTCCGATTGCTGCGCCTGTGCTGGTCGAGGCTACGTTCAGAGCGGCGGGACTATTCAGGAAGTTCGCAATTCCGAGCCGGCCTGCCGAAGTCTCACTTTTTTGCGATGCGGCTGAAGATTCGATGCTGGCAAGCGTCTTCACGGATGGCGCGGCTCGGATTCCGCTCACGGACTATTTTGATGCGATATCGTCCGAGATTCCTTCGCTCCGCGGCGTGGAGCTGGTCGAAGTTCAACAAGACCAGCCAAGGACGGTCGCGCGGGCTGGCGCCGAATCCATTGCATACCGTGCAGCAGGCTTTGATTATCGCGTGGATCACGGCGCGTTCTTCCAGGCGAATCGCTGGCTTGTGGACAAGCTTGTCGAATGCGTAACTAACGACCTCAGCGGCAGCCTTGCGTGGGACTTGTTTGCCGGCGTGGGTCTGTTTGCGCGAAAGCTTGCCCAGCGTTTCGATCGCGTGACGGCGGTAGAATCGGCGCCGGCGGCGATTGCCGCGCTCACGGAGAATTTGCGGGAGACTAGCGCTAGCACCGTGAAAGCGACGACGCTGGAATTCTTATGTGGAACCGCTAAGGGCGAACGACCGGATCTGATTGTCGTTGATCCGCCACGGACGGGATTGGGCGCGGAAACGACGGAATTGTTGGGAAGAATTGGCGCGCCGGAGCTGGTGTATGTGTCGTGCGATCCCGCTACGCTGGCGCGTGATCTACGTGCGCTGGTGGGTGCTGGCTATCGCGTTGAGCACATGACGCTCGCCGACCTGTTTCCGCAGACGTTTCACATTGAGACGGTGGTGCGATTGCGGCGCTAGAGCGGTTTCACAATGAACGTGCACGTACCGGCATTTTCGAAAGGTGGCTTTTTCTTGATGAAAAAGCCACTCGGCAACTTCGGCTCTGGTTTAAGGCAATTGTGAAGCCGCTGTAGCCGGCGATGTGCCGGGAAACACTTCCCGAAATTGGAAATCCTGATAGGCTTGATGCCAAATTCACTTTTCAGCTCTGGGAGCGGATTCGCTTCCGGAAATGACTTGCCCCAGATCGGCGTTTCCGCGCGGCATTTTCACGAAGAGAATGCAGCATTTCACGGCCCCGAAGAGAGCACGTGAAGTTTGGAACCGCTCGAATGCACGCCGACGAACCCAACCCTGCGCGACGCACGCATAGCTTGACTGCCGTGCCGTTGTTTCATGCAGCGTGGCTGTTTGCGGCGGGGATTGTTGTGGCAGGCCGGGTTTGGCTGTCGCCTCCGTTGGTGCTTTTAGCGCTGGTGTTGGTAGCTGCGGTGTGCGGCGTGGCGGCCCTTCGCGCGCAGCGGATCGTGACTTTGCCGCTGGCGGCTTTGTGGATGCTGCTGGGCGCGTGGTGCGGGGAAATGCAGCCGCAGCCCGCGCCTGCTCCCGAACTAGCCGCGCTTTCAGACGGATTGACGCGAACGGTTGAAGGGACCGTGATCGATGCGGGGCCCATGCGCACCGAGATTGAGCAGAATGTAGACGAGGCCTCGGCTGCCTCGCCGTCGCAGCGAATCGATCTGCGCGTGGCGACGGTTGAAGTGGTGGATGACCAGAGCGATGCGCAGGCACCGGTGGCAGGCGGCGTGCGATTGACTGTTCGCTGGCCCGCCGCGGCGGGCTGGCCTAGCTTTGCGGATCAAGGCGTGCATGCGTTCCGATGCGGCGAACGGGTGCGAGTCGCGGTTCGGCTGCTGCGGCCGGAGGTCTATCGCGATCCCGGAGTTTGGAGCCGGGCCGATTATCTGCTGGACCAGGGCATCACGTCGTCGGCAACGGTCTCATCGGATCGAGTAGAGCGTCTGGGCCAGGCGCCGGGTGCGTTCGTGGCGTGCAGAGTCAGCGGGTGGCAGCATGCGTCGACCACTCGGCTGCTCGCACTGCCGGCAGCCATGCAGAATCTGCCCGCGCCGTTGCGGCTCAGCGAGGACGATGCCGTGATGCTGGCTGCGATGGTGGCCGGTGATCGCACCTATCTGACTCATGCGCTGCGCGTGGGCTTTGAGCGCACGGGCTCCTTCCACATGCTGGTGGTTTCAGGGTTTCATCTGGCCATCGTGGCCGCATGTATCTTCTGGATTGCGCGACGGCTGCGCATGCCGCGCGTGCCGGCAACGATGATGACGATCGTGGTGTCTTTCGCCTACGCGCTGTTCACGGGGTTCGCCACACCGGTGCAGCGGTCACTGTGGATGGTGAGTCTTTATCTGCTGGGGCGGCTGGTATACCGCGAGCGAAACGCACTGAATACGATTGGCTTTGCCGCGTTGTGCCTGCTCGTGGTGAGCCCGCGGAGCCTGTTTGACTCCAGCCTGCAGATGACGCTGCTGGCGGTGCTCGCGATCGCGGGAGTGGCGGCTCCGCTGTTGCAAGGAACGATTCATCCCTACGCGGCCGCGATGCGCGACCTGCGACTCGTTGCCGTGGACATCAAGCTCGCGCCGCGGTTGGCGGAGTTCCGTTTGATGATGCGTTTGGTGGCGGAACGGATGGAGCGCGCCGGGAATGGAGTGATTGCGTGGCGGGTTTTCCCTTGGTGCGTGCGGTTTGCCATCCGCTTTGCCGAGCTGGTGGTGGTCTCGTGCGTCGTGGAGTTGGCGATGACATTGCCGATGGCTGTGTATTTCCACCGCATCACGATCTTCGCGCTACCTGTGAATCTGCTGATTCTGCCGCTGCTGGTTGTGCTGATGCCGGCGGCGCTGCTGACGCTGCTTTTGCTTGTGGTTTGGCCGGCGGCAGCGGTGGTTCCGGCGACGCTCGTGGCGCTGGTGATGCACTTCGGCATTGGGCTGGTGCATTTGTTCGGGTCGATGACGCTGGGAGATTTCAGGATTCCCAATCCCCTGCTCTGGCAGTCGGCCGCGTTTTGTGCACTCTTAGGCGCGGCGATCGTGCTAGCGCATGAGAGCCTGGCACGCAGGGCAGGCTGGATGGGAGGCGCAGCGTGGGTCGCTTTGGCGATGGCGGCACTGGCCGCGGTTCTGCCGCGGCCCATCGAGCGGCAAAAAAACGCGATGCTCATGGAGGCGATCGACGTCGGACAGGGCGACTCGCTGCTGATCATCACGCCGGATGGAAAAACGCTGCTGATCGATGGGGGCGGATTCGGCGGAGGGCCGAGGCAGGCGCCCCAGGATTTCGACATCGGCGAAGAAGTGGTTTCGCCCGCTTTGTGGGCGCGGGGTATTCGGCACCTTGACGCTGTGGCACTGACTCATGCGCACTCCGATCACATCAGCGGATTGTTCGCCGTGCTGCGCAACTTCCATCCGGATGAGCTTTGGGTGGGCAACAATCCGCGATTTGGAGTGTATAGCGCGCTGCTGGATGAGGCAGCGGCGCAGCATGTGCGTGTGAAAAGCTTTCGCGCCGGCGACGCCTTCAATTTTGGAAGCACACAGGTGAATGTGCTGGCGCCGTTCGGCGATTACGTCCCAGGCCCTGAACCGACGAACAACGATTCGCTGGTGCTGCACATGGCCTATGGCGCGACATCCGTGATGCTGGAGGGCGACGCCGAAGCGCCGATCGAACGGGCGATGCTCGCCGAGCCGGGACTTCGGAGCACGTTGCTCAAGGTGGGGCACCACGGCAGCATCACATCAACGCGGCCAGAATTTTTCGCGCGCGTTCAGCCACAGTGGGCCGTGATTTCCTGCGGTCTGCGCAACCGCTATGGGCATCCGCGCGAGGAAGTGCTTG
>CAZHOO010000160.1:0-2722 GCA_964533905.1 uncultured Occallatibacter sp.
GTTCGTCGTGGGTGCCGAGGATGTTCACCTGGGTGGTGCCGCTGCTGGGCGGCGATATGGGAGTGCGCTTCTGGCACCATTTGTTCCTATGGTTCTTTGTCACGTTCGTCATCGTTCACATTTATCTTTCCTTCTACCATGACTACATTGAGGGTCGGGGTACGGTAAGCTCGATCATTGGTGGCTGGAAGTTCGACAGGGTGCAAGAGACAGGGACCCAGGGACCGAGAGAACAAGGGAACAAGACTGCTGGGAGCGGGGAGTAAGAGACCGCGCCACCGCGCTGGGCATTCGTGAATCGCTGGCAGGACGAGGTGTGTGGGTGGACGTGAAGAAAAAGACACTGGTGCTGGGTCTAGGCAACGTCATCATGGGCGACGAGGGCGTTGGCGTCCACGTGGTGCGCGCGTTGGAGAAGCAGACGCTGCCGGCCGGAGTCGAGTGCCTGGACGGCGGGACAGGCGGATTTATTCTGTTGGAGCCTCTCGAGAATGCTGACCGCATCGTTTTGGTTGACGCCGCGGCTGATGGAAATCCTCCGGGAACGGTGACGCGGACTACGCCGCGTTTCTCAAAGGACTATCCACCAACGCTGACTGCGCACGACATCGGAGTGAAGGACCTGCTGGATGCGTTCTATATGCAGGGTGGAACGCGGGAAGTGATCTTGTACGCCATCGCCATCGATCCCCAACAGCCTATTTCGATGGAATTGTCGGCAGATTGCGCCAGGGCGGCAGAGACGGCAGTGTACGAAATCCTTGAAGAGCTGAATACGGTCGCCGCCGGCGCGTAAGTCCTGCCGTTTGTTCCCGACATTGCGCGCAAGATTGCAATTCGGACCAAAATAGTCTAATATTCTGGCCATGGAACCCATGGCCTGTTGTCGCTGCTGTAAGCTGCTCACGCGGCGAGGGTGACTTGGGTCTGAAGTTCGAAATACAAGTCCACGGCTTCCCGATGCCCGCGATTGAGCCAAAAAGCTCTCGCGGGCATTTTATTTAAGCGGAACGAAAGAGAAGAGAGACGAGATGAGCGAACCAGAGGCGCAGGCGGCGCCAAAAGAAACCAAAGCCCAGCGGATGGAGCGACTGAAGCGGGAGAAGAATCCGTGGGAAGCGTTTGACGAGGTTCGCGCATTTGCCCGCGCAGGGCGCTCGAGCGTGGTGCCGGAGTGGGCTTCTACCTATTTCAAATGGTGGGGTGTTTACACGCAGGGCGACGGCGTGGGCGCTACGGGTGGCAAGGGCGGCGAAGGGCTGACGACCGAATGGTTCATGATGAGGATCGGGATCCCCAACGGAATTGTCTCTGCAAGCCAGCTTCGAAAAATCGGCGAGATTACCCGCAAGCATGCGCGGAACCTGGCAGACATTACGGTGCGTCAGAACATTCAGCTCCATTGGCTGACGATCGAAACGCTGCCGGAGGTTGTAGACGCGCTGGATGCGATTGGGCTGTCGCCCAAGGGCGCCTGCGGCGACGTGGTGCGCAATGTGACGGGATGCCCGCTGGCCGGCGTGGATGCCGACGAATTGATCGATGCCTCGCCGATTGCGGTCGCGATCGCGCATGAATTGACGGCCAACAACGACTTCTTCAACCTGCCCCGGAAGTTCAAGATTTGCGCAACCGGGTGTCCTTCGTGGTGCAGTTATCCGGAGATCAACGACATTGCGTTGACTGCGGTGAAACGCGGCGACGAAGTAGGCTATTCGTTGCGTGTCGGTGGCGGACTTTCAAACGAACCACACCTGGCGGTGAAGCTCGATGCGTTCGTGCGGCCGGATCAAGCGGTTCAGGTGGCGCGCGGCGTGACGGAGATCTTCCGCGATCAGCAGGTATTGCGCGAGAGCCGAGACAGAGCGCGAATGAAGTACCTGTTCATGCGCGAAGGATGGACTGCCGAGCGCTTTCTTGACGAATTGCAGACGAAGATTGGATTCAAGCTCGATCCAGCGGCGCCGGAGCGGATTCCGGAAGATGTTCTTCGAGACCATGTGGGCATCCATCCGCAGCGGCAGCCGGGATTGGCGTACGTGGGCGCATCGGTGCTGCGTGGGCGCGTGAGCGGCGAGCAATTGGAAGCGGCGGCGGAATTGGCGGAGCGGTTCGGAAGCGGCGCGCTACGGCTGACGGTCTCACAAAACCTGGTGATTATCGATGTGCCGCAGGCGAAGACCGGCGAACTGGCTCGGGAGCTGGGCCAGATTGGACTGCACGTGGAAGGATCGATGTTCTGGCGGGGCGCGGTGGCGTGCACAGGCACGGAGTTCTGCAAGCTGGCGATTACCGAGACCAAGGGCTTTGCACGGTGGCTGGTTGATGAGATGGAAGAGCGTTTGCCGCAGTTCGATCAGCAGTTGAAGCTGCACGTGACCGGTTGCCCCAATGGTTGCGGGCAGCACTGGATTGCGGACATTGGGCTCGAGGGAAAGAAGATCAAGCATGAGGGCAAGCTGACCGACGCTTTTTACTTCTGCCTTGGTGGAGCCGTGGGTAAACATGCAGGGATCTCGCGTCCGGTGGGATACCGGTGCCCTGCGCCGCTGGTGCCCGAGGCGATTGAGCGGCTGCTGCGGCGGTATCTGGCGGGACGCAGCGGTGCAGAGGATTTGCGCGCATGGTTCGCACGCCACTCGAATGAAGAATTGCGTGCTCATCTGGCTGGGGAAGTTTTGGAGCCGGTGGAGCGCGATCTGCCAACTGCTCGCGTGCCGCA
>CAZHOO010000160.1:2822-4619 GCA_964533905.1 uncultured Occallatibacter sp.
CTGGGGAAGTTTTGGAGCCGGTGGAGCGCGATCTGCCAACTGCTCGCGTGCCGCATGGCGTGGCGGAGTGAGAAAAGCAGGTACCGAGGGAACAAGGGACCAAGGAAGAGAAAACCGGAACTGCGACTAGTGAAATGCGAGCTGAGAATTAAAAAATGAGTTTGTTGCCAATATTCCTGAAGCTTGAGGGGCGACAGTGCCTGCTGGTGGGAGCGGGGACGGTGGCTCTTGAGAAGATCGGGTCGCTGCTGAAGACCGGGTTGCGGCTGCGGGTCGTTGCGCCTGAGGCCCGTGTGGAAATCCAGGAATTGGCGGCCGAAGGCACGCTCGAGTGGATGAAGAAGGAGTTTGAAGCGGCGGATCTCGACGGCAACTTTATTGCGATCGCCGCGACCGACGTGCCTGAAGTGAATGCCGCGGTCTACCGCGAGGCGGTAGCGCGAGGGATTCCGACAAACAGCGTCGATGACATTCCCAATTGCGACTTCTTTTTTGGGTCGGTGGTGAGCCGCGGAGATTTGCAGATTGCGATTTCGACCGCAGGCGAGAGCCCGGCTGTGGCACAGCGGCTCAGACGCGAGATCGACGAACAATTGCCGCAAGATCTGGGGCCGTGGCTGGCGAGGCTGGGCGATCTGCGGCGCGAGGTGCTGGTTGCACATCCGCGGAGCGAAGAACGCAGGTTGCTGCTGCACGAGCTTGCGCAAAGGCAGATTTGCGATTCGGCACTGTGCGAAACGAAACACCTGGCACGGACGGGCAGGGATCGGCGCGCCGTTGCCGGGAATGTTTATCTGGTTGGAGCCGGGCCGGGCGATCCTGAATTGCTGACGTTAAAGGCAGTGCGGCTGATTGAGAGTGCGGACGTGATTTTGCACGACGATCTAGTGCCACAGGCGATTCTCGATCTGGCGAAGCCGGGCGCGGATGTGGCCAACGTGGGCAAGCGCTGCGGCGCGAAGACCATTACTCAAGATGAAATCAATGGTTTGATGGTGGAGAGTGCGCGGGCGGGGCGGAGCGTGGTGCGGCTGAAGAGCGGCGATCCGATGCTGTTTGGGCGAGCCAGCGAGGAGTTGGTCGCGCTGGCGGATGCTCATGTGCCGGTGGAGATTGTGCCTGGCGTATCGGCTGCGTTTGCAGCAGCAGCCGCGATTGGCCGGTCGCTGACCGATCGCGATTGGGCGTCGCATGTGATTCTGTCCACAGGGCACCATGCGCAGTCGCACAATCGCGAGGCGCTGCCAGCGGTTGAGGCGGGCACGCGCGTCGTCTATATGCCCGGCCGGAACCTCGCGTTGCTGGCTGCGGAGTGGCTGGCCGAAGGGCTGCCGGTCGATTTGCCATGCGCCGTGGTTTCGCGCGCGGCGCAGCCGGATCAACGGGTTATGCACACGACACTCGGGGCGCTTGGCGCGCTGGTCGAAATTGAGCCCGCTGCGACGCCCAGCCTTCTGATTGCCGGATGGGCGGTGCGAGAACCTCGCGGCACCGAGCGGCTCATTGGGAGCGCAGTTTTTATGGAAGCCTCGGACTAGCGTGGACCGCTAGATACCCCTTTTTCGATGAACATTGCTCGTGGGCTGCGGGACAGATTGTCGGTTCCCAGTCGTTTGGTTGGTTTCCAAGCGAATCGCGTCCATCGGAATACAAGGCGGGGAAACCGCTGAAACAAAAGGCTCAAGGTTGGCTTGTAACGTTACAGTGGCATGTTGAGACTACCTTTCGGACCGCGGATCAGCGAATGTCAGCTGCAACGGCGGACAGGCTGATCGGCTCGGTGGCCGATTGGGGGGG
>CAZHOO010000161.1:0-4483 GCA_964533905.1 uncultured Occallatibacter sp.
AGTGGCCGGTGACCCAGCCGATGTCGGCCGTGCACCAGTAGATGTCGTCGTCGCGGAGGTCGAAGACGTATTTGGAAGTGAGATAGGTTTGGACGGCATAGCCGCCGGTGGTGTGGAGCAAGCCCTTCGGTTTCCCAGTCGATCCGGAGGTGTAAAGGATGTAGAGCGGATCTTCGGAGTCCATGGGCTCGGCGGGACATTTGGGATCGGCCTTGGTGACGAGATCGTGCCACCAGTGGTCGCGACCGGCAACCATGTTCACTGCGGAGCCGGTTCGCTTGTAGACCACGACATGCTTCACGGTGAGGCAGGCGGGCATGGCTTCGTCGACTGTCGCCTTGAGTTTGATTTCGTTGCCGCGGCGGTAGCTGGTGTCCTGCGTGATGATGGCGATGCAGCCGCAGTCGGCGACGCGGTCGGCGATGGCGTTGGCGGCGAATCCGCCGAAGATGACAGAGTGGACGGCGCCGATGCGCGCGCAGGCGAGGAGTGCTATGGCGAGTTCGGGCGTCATGCCCATGTAAATGGCAACGCGATCGCCTTTCTGGATGCCAAGAGACTTGAGGGCGCTGGCGAACTTCTGAACTTCGGCGTGGAGCTCGGCGTAGGTGAGGCGGCGAACCTCGCCTGGCTCGCCTTCCCAGATGAGCGCAGTCTTACTAGCGCGCTCGCCGAGAGCGTGGCGGTCGACACAGTTGTAGCTGAGGTTCATTTTGCCGCCGACGAACCACTTGGCCCAGGGAAGATTCCATTCAAGAACCTTGTCCCAGGGCTTGAACCAATGCAGGTCTTTGGCGACACTCGCCCAGAACTTTTCGGGGTTTTGGATGGACTCCTGGTAGAGCAACTCATACTCGGCGAGGCTTTTGATGTGAGCCTTGGCGCTGAACTCAGGCGGCGGCGGAAAGACTCGGTTTTCGCGCAGCGTGGAGTCGATATCGCGATTGGCGACGGAAGCGGGCGTCAAAGACATGTACGATCCTTTAGGGAAGCGGTTGGAGATGGCCCGCGTCTTATCCCAGGTCTCAAAATCGAGACCTGGGGCACCCATATGGCGGCGCTCAAGCGGAGAAGCCTCGGCTGAAACTTTAGCGGGTGGGACGTACGGAGAGCAAGTTAAAGGGTGAGCGAGTGACGGCGCGCAATGACGGACAACCGCGGTTCTGCCTAGATGTTTGGCTCGAGAGGGAGAGGACGATGAAAGGTCTCATCATTCGAAACCTGGTTTTGCTGGCAGGGGTAGCTGCGATGCTGGCTCCCACGTGCAGCGCACAGGCCCAATTGGCGGGAGACTGGCAAGGTACGCTGACCGCAGGGAGCGTCCAACTTCGGCTTGTTCTGCACCTGACGGCGGCAAAGGACGGCAGCCTGACGGCGACTCTCGACAGTGTGGACCAAGGCACTTACGGGATTCCGGTGAACTCAGTGACGCTCAAGGATTCCAAGTTCGGCCTGATAGTTGATGCGGTGCATGGAACGTACGAGGGTACGGTCAACAAAGATGTTTCGGAGATTGATGGCACATGGTCGCAGGGCCAGCCGGTCGATCTGAATTTTCACCGCTCCGCGACGCCGCTACCGCCGCCGGCCCCGCCCAAGCCGGCAGAGCCGACGGATATCGACGGCACATGGACGGGAACCTTGAACACCGGCGACACCGAACTGCATGTGATCTTCAAAATCGTCAATACGCAGAGCGGTCTAACAGCCCAGATTCAAAGCCCCGATCAAAGCCCAGTGTGGTATCCAGCAACCTCAGTGACCCGGGTCGGCGCCACGTTGATCATCACCATGAATGGGCTTGGAGCGACGTTCGAAGGCGCGATCGGCGGGGATCTGGGATCGATTGACGGATCGTTCACGCAAGGCAATGTGAAGCTTCCGCTGGTGCTGAAGCGACCCAAGAATTAGGCGGACCGAGCTGCGAGCATGAAGCAGCAGGAGTTTTGGGGATCTTCGTCGGAGGACGAAGGCCCCTGCGGCGAGCTCGTTTGATCCAGAGATTGGCGTAGAATTGCGCCGACGGGTTCCTTTGCGATGAGATTGGATGATCCAGAAGCGATCGTGGACGCGACCGCGTCACCCGGCGTCCACACCAAAGTCGTCGCGAGATTTTGGGATTACTCTCCACCGTTTGATGTCTCGTCCCTCGCTACCCGGATGCTCGAATCAGTTCCGCCGAGTTATCTGCTTGGTCTGAAGGAGGTTGTTCTAACCAATAAAGCCGGGCTGTCGCGCAGCCGCAGGCGAAGCGTGACGAAGTCTCGAGGGCGCAAGATCAAAATTGTGCAGGCGAGCGGGCTTTATCACCCCGCATGGAAAGGCAAACAAGCTTGGATCGAGATCTTCGTGGATAGTACTTTCAGCGGTTACGAGAAGGGGCTATGGCGATGGCTACTTCACATTGGCTACTTTCAGGAGTCCGAGCTGGGCGGAGTGCTCTTTCATGAGGTTGGGCACCATATCGACGCAACTCTCCGTCCGGAGTTCCGTGAAAAGGAAGACATTGCGGATGACTGGAGCGGAAAGCTCTGTCGGCACTGGTTTCGGAGGGAGCGCACCTGGACGATACGAGTCATTCGATTGTTCAGGTATCCTTTTCAGATCGTCGCCAAATCGTTCGCACAGCGGCTGGTGAGCGAAGGGAAATGGTCCCGATCCAGATACGAAAGATACGTCAAGAAAATCCACTCGTGAAGCAAAAGCCCCGTCTGAGAAGGCGGGGCTTATTGTTTGAAGCGTGCCGGCCGTATCGAGATCAGTGCGGTTTGACGACCTCGGTGGCGGAGGAGATTTTGGCTTCGCCTTCAGAGATGACGCGCAGTGCCTCATTGTAGGCATCTTCGCTTTCGCCGGCCTCGTTCCACATTTTATGGCCCCGATCAAGCTGCTCCTTGGCGCGGGCGACATCGATTTCCTCGGGCTTGAGGGCATCGGAGGCGAGGATGGTGACGCGGGAGGGAAGGACTTCAACGAATCCCCAACTGACGTTATACGTGGATGTTTCAGGACTGGTTGGCTCGAGGCCAGGGCCGGTGTGAATGCGCACATCGCCGGCGCCAAGCAAGGCCATTAAGGGAGCGTGGCCGTAGAGCACTTCCATGTATCCGGACTGCGAAGGCAGCTCGACGGCCGCAGCTTCGGCCTCAAAGAGCGTGCGCTCAGGAGTGACGAGACGGACGCGGAGTTGGTTGCTTTCTTCGGCCATAAAAAATCCCTTCGGGATTTTTAGGGGTCAGGGATCAGGGATCAGGGGTCAGTCAAACACCGACTCCGCGCGACGCGCCTTTCTGAACCCTGAAACCTGATCCCTGAACCCTGTTCTTACACCGTTGCTTTCAGCTTTTCCGCGGTTTCGAGAACTTCCTCGATGCCGCCCTTCATATAAAACGCCTGCTCCGGCACATCGTCGTGCTTGCCTTCGATGATTTCCTTGAAAGCTCGGACGGTGTCGGCGATTTTGACGTATGCACCCGGAATGCCCGTGAACTGCTCGGCCACGTGGAAAGGCTGCGACAAAAACTTTTGAACTTTGCGCGCCCGGGCGACGGTAAGCTTGTCATCTTCAGAGAGCTCATCAATGCCAAGGATGGCGATGATGTCCTGGAGATCTTTGTAGCGCTGAAGGATCTTTTTTACCCCTTGGGCGACGTCGTAGTGCTCGTCGCCGACAACGCGCGCGGTGAGGATGCGCGAGGTGGAGGCGAGCGGATCGACTGCCGGGTAAATGCCGAGCTCGGAAAGCGGTCGCGAGAGCACGGTGGTGGCGTCAAGGTGAGCGAAGGTAGTGGCCGGTGCGGGATCGGTGAGGTCATCGGCGGGAACATAGACCGCCTGCACGGACGTGACCGAGCCTTTGCTGGTGGAGGTGATGCGCTCCTGCAGCTCGCCCATTTCCGTGGCGAGGTTCGGCTGGTAGCCGACGGCAGAAGGCATGCGGCCAAGAAGCGTGGAGACTTCGGAGCCGGCCTGCGTGAAGCGGAAGATGTTGTCGATGAAGAGAAGCGTGTCTGCGCCTTCGACGTCGCGGAAGTACTCGGCGACAGTGAGCGCGCTCAAGGCCACCCGCAGGCGCGCGCCGGGCGGCTCGGTCATCTGGCCATAGACGAGGGCGCACTTCGAATCCTGCCAATGCCCCGGCTTGATGACGCCGGACTCGGTCATTTCGAGCCAGAGGTCATTGCCTTCGCGGGTGCGCTCGCCCACGCCACCGAAGACGGAGAAGCCGCCGTGGTTCTTGGCGACGTTGTTGATGAGCTCCATGATGACAACGGTTTTGCCCACGCCAGCGCCGCCGAAGAGGCCGATCTTTCCGCCCTTCAAGAAGGGCTGAATGAGATCGATAACCTTGATGCCGGTCTCGAACATCTCTTCGCTCGTGGACTGCTCATCGAAGAGCGGCGCGGGGCGATGGATGGGCATGCGCTGCTTTTCGCCGATGGGGCCGAGGTTGTCGACCGGCTCGCCGATGACGTTGAGCACG
>CAZHOO010000162.1:0-4479 GCA_964533905.1 uncultured Occallatibacter sp.
GACACTCCATCGAAACGCGAACTCATCGCCGCGAGTCATTCTGTCGAGGAAATTCGCCAGTTTATTGAGGCTGACTCGCTGGCATACCTGTCTCTGGAAGGGCTACTTCAGTCAGTCCGAGACGAGGGAAAAAACGAGCAGAAAACCGGGTACTGTACTGCCTGCTACACCGGCAATTACCCTACGCAGTGGGTGGATGTGGAAGAAATTCTGCCCGCGGAAGTGGCGCCTTAGCCGCGACTCGCCGCTGCATTTCTGGGCGTAGAACGAAAGCCACTCACACCGCTTCTTCCGCCAATTCCGCTGCAGCTCTCACAGGCCGCCGCGCCAGGCTTCGCGTTAACAAGTACATCGTTCCCGCCGCCAGCAGAGCGGGCAGCACGAGCCCTCGCAACCCTGCGTCGTAGCTGCCCGTGCGGTCCTTCATTACGCCCATCCAATACGGCCCCACAAATCCGGCGAACATAGTGATCGTATTCATGGCTGCGATGCCCGCGGCCGCCGCGCGCCCTGCCAAGAACTGCATGGGCACCGCATTGGCCGGCCCCAGCATCGACATGAACGCAGTGAAACTCGCGGCCAGCGCAAGCACTACGAGCCACGGCTCCTTCGCGTAACTTGCAGTCAAAAAGCCGGCGGCCATCACTGCGCATGGAACGATGCAATGCATCGCGCGCTCGCCTGTGCGATCAGAGCGTGCGCTGTTGATCAGCATCCCCGCCGCGCCAGCTAATCCAATGCACGCGACGAGATAGCCGACGTGCGTCACGCTCCAGCCCGTCACGCCCTGCAGAATCGCCGGCGCGGAAAAGCTGTAAGCATAACTCGTGATCAGCGCGAAAAAGAAGTAGGCGCCGATCATCCACACCTTCGGTTCCATCAGCGCCTGCATCACTCCGGCGCTGTGCCCCAGGTGCGCCTTCTCGCCGTCAGCCTTGAGCTGTCCCTGCAGCCACTCCTTTTCCTCCGCCGTAAGCCAAGCCGCTTTGGCTGGATTGTCCGGGAGCATCTTCAGAATCACCAGGCTGAAGATCGCGGTCGGCAATCCCTCCACCAGAAAGAGCCATTGCCAGCCAGAGAGCCCCAGTTTGCCACCAAGCCCCAGCAGCCACCCGGCCACCGATCCCATCACCACCGAGCTCAGCGGAAGCGAAACATAGAATCGGCTCACTGCGCGGGCTCGCATATGCGCCGGGAACCACAGTGTCAAGTAATAAACCACTCCGGGATAGAATCCGGCCTCCGCCATGCCCAGCAGGAATCGCAGCACGTTGAACTCGAGCGGGGTGCGCACGAACATCGTCGCCGCCGCCAGCAATCCCCACGTGAACATGATGCGCGCCAGCCAGCGCTTGGCGCCGAAGCGAAGCAGCATCAGATTCGACGGCACTTCGCACAGCGCATATCCGATGAAAAACATTCCCGCGCCAAATCCGTAGACCGATGCGCTGAAGTGCAGGTCGCGGTTCATCTGCAGCGAGGCAAAACTGATGTTGATGCGGTCCATGTAGGCGAGGCCGTAGCCGACCGCGATGACTGGAAGCAGGCGCAGGCTCGCCTTGCGCTGCGCCGATTCGCCGACGAGTTTCAAGCGCGCGGCTTCATCTGTCGGCGGCGCCGCCGTCCGATAAGCCTCGTGCGCGGAACCGGCAGCAGCCATTGGCGCTCACCTCGTGCGAATCGCGGTTTTCGTCAAGAGAATTGGGGAATGATCAGCGCGCAGCAGTGAGCAAACTGTACCACAACCCGCGCAGGGATCTCGTCGATCAAAATCTCGACACATGGGGTGCGCTTTGGCTAACCTGTACCGCCCGCCAAAAGCTCTTTCCTTACGGCAGGGTCATCAGTGACATAGAATATCGGCTCCATCTTTCTAAATTCGACAATGTCAGTTATGCCGTTCACAGTGATGACTTCGTAGGCTGGATAACCAGGGTCGAACCCTGGCGGAGGATGCTTCAGCTGAAGAGATCCTTGGGGTGTCTGCTTCCCGAATATCTTTTTCAGCCTTCTCCCTCTCTTGTCTTGTAATACAAACTTCACGTCACTACCCCATAAACTATCGTAGAGGCTCATCGTAATTGATACATCGGCTCGTGTAAGCCCCGGTGGGAGCGTAATCCATTTTGGCAGCCTCGAATCGCTCGACAATTCGAATGCCGACTCAGGGAAGTATTCACATCCAACAATCCCGCAAACTGAAATAGTTAATGCGGCACCCCAAAGCAGATGCTTATTGAAGCGCTGAATTAACTTGATCATTTGCCACCGCCGTCAACCGACAGGTCTCAATTTGCGGTTGAATCATATCCCAGCTAAAAGCTACTGGCTACCAGCTGTCTTCTCGATAATCCTGAACTCCCCGCTCACATGCATCATGCTCATCAAATAAAGCATCCCGTCGTAGTAGCGCGACTCGCCGCTCGGCACCGGCTCATTCCATAGCGCATCGACAAACGCCTTCGCCGTCGGCCCGTCGGTCGCGGCCAGGCTGCCCACCGCCGTGGTTGAAATCGGCCCCAGCGGGTGATGGTCGCTCAGAGGTTTCCCATCCAGCGTGTACCGATCGACAATCTTGTCGATTCCCTGCCCGTAGAAAAACTTCTGAATGCGATCGCTCAGCGCCGCTTCGCGCGCATCCTTCTTCCACCACGAGTAATCCACGCTCCAGTTGCTCACGCTGCGCCACGAGTCGGCCATGAACGGCACCGGCGTTCCATCGCGCCCCGCCACCGGGGTCCCATCGAAGTTGCTGCGATCCGGCGTCAGTCCCGTCTCCGGCCCCGTCACACGATTGAAAAAGTCGCGGCTCACATCTGCGGCAGTCGCCCAGAACACGCGATCCTCCACCGGGCCCCACCGCGCCCACAATTCATAAAACGCCGGCAGGTGGTACGACGCATCCGTCACGCCTCCCGGCGAGTTGGGCACGAACTTGATCATGTTGTGGTCTTCGTCCACCATCGGTCCGATGGTCTCCTTCTGCGGACCGCCGCGCATGAATCGATAAAATTGCGGCGGCCACGGCCGTCCCGCCGCCTTCGCCTCCGCCGCCGCTCTTTCATTTGCGATGCTCGGCCACGGATGATTCGGCTGCACAAACGGCGGATCGTCGGGATGAATCTTGAACGGCCCGGTCCCATTGAGTACTGGGTGATGCCGGATGCCGCGCAGAATCTTGTCCGCCTCCGCCTTGTAGTTGTAAATGCCTTTGCCGTTGCCCCACCGATGGGCCGCAAAATAAAGCGCCATCGTGAAGTACTCTTCTCCATCCGGCGCCGGGCCCGTCGAACGCGGCGTACCATCTGTATTCATTGACCACGCAAAGTACCCCACCGAAGGATTCTTCGGATCGGTGATCAACATATAGGTATGCGCCCAGTTCCAAAGCGCGTCAAACTCGCGCTTCTTCCCGAGTTCGACGCAGATCATCATTCCGTAGCTCATGCCTTCGGTGCGCGCGTCGTTGTTCGCCCAGTCGGTCACGTACGCCAGCGTCCCGTTCTCGTTGGCTCCGGTTTCAAAGTAGACCCGCTCTTCCTGCCCGTCGCCATGGAATAATTGCTGAAATGCCTTCTCGATCTTGGCGTGCGTCTCTGCCGCGGTGTGCCCCTGCTCTTGAAATAGATCGCGATAGTGCCCCGTTTTAAATGCGCCCTCGCCATCGCCCGGGAAGCGCTCAAACTTGCCCAGCGGCGCGTTTTCGTGCGGCGCAGGCATCATCCATCCCGGCATGGCCCCCGGCGTTCCTGGAGTCGTCGCTTGCGCGGGCCCCTGCGCTGGCGCAGCGGCTGGAGTGGGGTTCGCAGCCCCACCCGTAGCTTGAGCGCTCAACATCCCAACCGCCAAAATCAAAACTCCCGCCGCAACCACGCAACCCCAAATCCGTGCCTTCATCCTCAAGCCCTTTCTGCTACTTGTACCGCAATCCACTCTACGATGTTACGGGGCCACGACGCCACAGCACGATGGGCACGCATCGCCCATAATCCTTGAATTCCGCGCTCCGCTCGCGCCGACCCGCTGACTCGCTAACTTGCTAACTCGCCGTTTCGCTCCCTTGCTCGCCTCGCTCCTTGTTTCCTGTACTTCCTGTCACAGGACGTTCACACTCTCGCTGTGATAGCATCCGTCTTTCGAGAAAGACGCGCCCCGGCGGAACCCTTTTTTGCCCGCCTGTCGCGCCCGGACGACCCTCGACATGGATGAGGAAGAAGCCCGACCGGGAGCTCGATCCCGGCAATCCGGCCACTCGAACGCCCCACTGGGCGTCCCTCCTCAATCCCTGTACGACTGCTACCGCAATCGCCTCAAGCCTGATTCCCGAAACGCAAGAATCACAATTTGTAGCGCCGGCCTCCCGGCCGGCTGTCGTGCGGGCGTCCTCGCCCGCACACCAAGCCAATACCCTTTAGGAGACACCCATGAAAACGTACCAGGGAAGTGAGATCCGCAATGTCGCTGTAGTGGGGCATGCTC
>CAZHOO010000163.1:0-4433 GCA_964533905.1 uncultured Occallatibacter sp.
GGGGTTCAATGGCTAATCCGCAGTTCGTGAATCTAAAGCTGGCAGCTGCCGCGCCTTCGCTGCTCGGGTCCTCTTTTCCAACAAGGACCTACCCTCAGTCGGTGCCCCTCGGGCCTCCCGGCGTACCCCAGGCAGAGTGGGCCGCCGAGGCCATCTCGAACCTCAGGCACGTTGTCGCCGGCATTAGCTTTGCGCTCCTCATTGAGGGTGCGGGTGCGGTGGCAATCTTTGCCACTTGGAGCCTCTGGCATCTTCGCTAGCCAAGTGGATTCCATCTCTAAACTGCCATCCCGCGACTCCGTGTCCGTAGTCCCTGTGCCCTTGGTGCGTTGGTCCCTGCCGTTACCCATCCACCGGATACTGTAAATCGAAAGGAAAGACGATTTCTGCCTCGGTCTCGACTGGCTTGCCGTTCACCGTCGTCGGCTGAAAACGCCACGTCTTCACGGTATCCAGAACAATCTGGTCCAGCCGATTCCCCAATCCCTTTACGAGTGTCTCGCTCACCACGGCGCCTTCTTCGTCCACCTTAACGTCCACCACTATCTTCTTTTCGGCCGCAGGCAAAAGCGCGCCGTCAGTCACCGTTGGCTTCGGCGCGAAGACCGGAAATGCAGGCCGCGCATCTTCGTTGTCGCTCCCGTTTCCATTCGCAGCGATGCCTCGCCCTTCGCCAGCATGCGGCGCAGCCGGCCGGCCGCCTCCTGCATCGTTTCGTGGGCGTAATTGCCTCATGACCAGGGTTGGCGCCACAGCAGCGTCCGCGTACCGTTCCGGCTTGTTCGTATCCGTCGCGGTCAGCCTCGTTGGCAGCGGAATCTCCACGGCGTGTGAGCCGCCGGCGTCTTCAATTCCAGCAATGGTCAGGCTCTCGGGCCGCGCTATCACTCGGGATTGCGCAATCATTCCGGCCCAGATCGCAGCCAGAACGCATCCGTGAACGGCGAGTGAAAACACGACCATTCGCAGTTCGCGCGCGGTGCCATTTCTTCCAACGCTCAATTCGGCCTCCTCAAACCCCGGGGAACGAGCAATCGGTGCAACTATCTTCGCACAGCGAAGATTCCTTCTATAATCGACCTCTCTCCCGGTGGTAGCCGGACCGGAGTAAAACTGAATGACTACCGCGACACTCCAGCCCGCTGATCGATCGAATCTCGCCGAATCCCTGCGCGGGTTTCACACTGAGACGGGCCGCTCGCTGCTCGATCTGGTCGATGAATCGCCGGTCCTGCTGGTCTTCCTTCGCCACTTTGCGTGCGCCTTTTGTGCGCAAACGCTGGACCGCGTATCTCAGATCCGTCCACAGATCGAGGCCAAAGGTGTGCGCCCTGTTTTTGTGCATCTCGGCTCTTCGGAACGGGCCAAGCCTTACTTCGACTACTACAACTTGTCTGACATTGAAAGGATCAGCAATCCCGAGGCGACGCTCTATCAGCTCCCCGCCTTCCGTTTGACGCGCACCAACCCTTATCTGCACTTTTTCAATCCGACAGTATGGAGAGGCTGGCTCCGGGGCGCGATGTTCAAGTATGGAATCGGCCTGATCAAGGAGGACGCAGACCAGATGCCGGGCGTGTTCTTTCTCAAAGACCGGAGAATTGTGCGCGCCTTTCGCCATCGGACGATTGCCGACGAGCCTGATTACCTGAAGCTGGTTGGTGAGGGATAAGCCGAGAAACTGAACAAGCCGCTGCACACTCCGGTCCGCCGAATTTCAGTGGGACCCGGGCACGGGGGGCGCTGCGGGCAGTTGAAAAACCTGGATGGCGCCCGCGTTGAGGATGGCAACGCGCTGCCCTGAAGGCGATATCGCAACATTGCCACCTCCGTCGAGAATCGGCGTGAGCGGAGCCTCCAGCACTACGTTGCCGTTAGCCGCATCGAATACCTTGACCACCTGGCCTTCCAGATCCCCACCGCCGATCATCCGCTTATATTTGTCGGCTGAGCGCTTCAGGAGCAGCGTCTCCCGCGCCACGCGTGAACTGTTTGACGCCGTTACCAGTAACGGAAACATCGCATTCGACCCGATCCTCTTCTCCCACAACGAAAGTCCGTAGCTCAACATTGCCCTGAGCTTCCATCCGTTATCCGGATCGCACGTGGCCAGCAGCAATTCAGAGTCGGAGACGAAGTTGTACGTCAGTGGGCACGTCGAATCGAGACGGGTCAGAAATCGGGTTGCGCCGGAAAAATCGTGGAAGTTCAGAAGCCAATGAATGCCGCCATATTGAAATTTCTCAAGGTAGCCTTCAGAATTCATGGGCCAATCAGAGGTCTGATCCGCCCACGGCTCTCGACTCTCATGCGTCACCTCGCCTGTCGCCATCTTCTGAGTGCGGATCACAAGAACACTTTGCTGGCCGAGCTTCTGTCCATCTGTTGTCGCGGCGGCCTGATCCGCAACAGGCGGCCCCGGCTGGCCCACCTTATCCACTGCAGTTGCGGGCTCCACGGAGTTGGTGATCATCACTTGTTGCCTGGGATCCATCTCGATCCAGAGCAGCCGGCCCGGCAGACGCAGGTAGGTTTTCATCTGCAACTTGGCATCGCCTTCATCCAGACCATCAGGTACGCGCAGAAGAAAATGTCCGTCGTTGAGCATCCACAAATAGCGCGAACGGTCGGGCACGGTCCAAGTCGCTCGGGCTTCGACATTGCCACTTGGAAGCGACAGCAACAGCGCTTGAATCTGTTGCCTCTTGTCATCTGAATTGTCGCCGGCATCGCGCTCCAATAGCCCCGACACCCGAAACGTGAACAGAATCCGGTCTTCGTCAAGGAAATCGAGGCTAACCAAGCTCTGGCGGCGCAGTAGATAGTTTTCGCCTGGAACGGAAAAACCGAGCGGCCCAGCAGGAATCGTGATAGCGGGTGCCAGGCTGGGGCGCCCTGGGTATCGGTCGACCATGTTTGGCAGCGGGCCCACGCCTGATGGCAGCGGAGGAAGCGGAATGGTGGGTTGCGCAAGCGCGGTCGCTGCCGCGGCAAGCAGGACAAAACCCGCCAAACCTGACGAAATGCGGATTGTTTGGAAGATGAATGCAGCCCTCATGATGGAATTGCGCACGCGAACGGGCAGGCGCCGTAAGGATAGTTATACGCTCGAAAAGTGGGCATCTGGCTAAGCCATTCTCTTCAACCGCGACAACGATCTGCAACTGGTCTCGTCCTGTTCCAGGGCTTGTGTCTCAGGACGGGAATCGTTCTCGATCGATTCAACAATGCATCCGCGCTCTCAACGGAAAGGGTCAACTAACCCCTTTGAGGAAGGGTGCGCCGCGCGCGGTTCGCTTAGAATCGAACTATGTGCGGGATCGTTGGCTACGTAGGCAAGAAGAAGGTCGTTCCAGTGATCATCGAGGGGCTAAGGCGCCTCGAATATAGGGGTTACGACTCGGCAGGCATCGCCGTGGGTCATCCGGGCGGCAAGACGCTTGAGCTCCGGCGGGCGGCCGGCAAGCTGGGAAATCTGGAAGAGGTGCTGCGCGAGCATCCGCTCGATGGCACATTCGGTATCGGCCACACGCGCTGGGCCACGCACGGTCGGCCAACCGAAGAGAACGCGCACCCGCATCGCGACTGCACCGGCCGCATCGTGGTGGTTCACAACGGCATCGTCGAAAATTATCTTGAACTGAAACGCGAGCTGACCGCGCAGGGCCATAAATTCGTAACGGAAACCGACACCGAGATCATCGCGCACTTGATCGAGCAAGTGCAGAAGGATGCTGAAGCTGCAGGAAAGCCCGTTCCACTCGAAGCCGCGGTGCGCTCGGCGGTCAAGCGGTTGACGGGCGCCTTTGCTCTCGGCGTGCTCTCGGCAGCCGAGCCCGACAAAATCGTCGCGGCACGCTTCGGACCACCTGTCATCATCGGCGTCGGTGAGGGCGAATCGTTTGTCGCTAGCGACGTGCCTGGCATTCTGCATCACACGCGCAACGTCTACTTCCTCGCCGATGGCGACCTCGCGATTTTGACGTCGGCCGGCGTCAAGCTGACGGACTTCGAAGGCCGACCCATAGAACGCGAATTACAGCACATTCATTGGGATCCCATCCAGGCCGAAAAGGGCGGCTACAAGCACTTCATGCTCAAGGAAATCTGGGAGCAGCCGCGCGCCGTTACTGACACCACTCTGGGCCGCGTCTCCCTCGACTCCGGCAAAGTCTTCCTTGGCGAGATGGAGATTCCCGACGAAGAGCTCGCTCGCGCCGCAGGCATCAGCATCGCCGCATGCGGCACCAGTTGGCATGCGGGCCTCACCGGAAAGTACATGATCGAGCGCCTTGCTCGCTTGCCCGTCGACGTCGACTACGCCAGCGAATACCGCTATCGCGATCCCATAGCCGGGCCGCACACACTGGGCCTGCTTATCACGCAATCGGGCGAAACGGCCGACACGCTCGCCGCGCAGCGCGAGATGAAAG
>CAZHOO010000164.1:0-4343 GCA_964533905.1 uncultured Occallatibacter sp.
GCCGATGATTGCTCAGCCTTCGCGACTGCGGCCTTTTGCTCGTCGGTCAATTTCTGGTAGGTGAACCAGACGTGATCGAACTCAATTCGATTTGAGCCATCACCAGGAATGGGATGCGCGGGGCTCACGATCTCCGGCCGGGAATCCATGAGCTTGAAGATGCGCTCGCAGGCCGCCATTGCCGCTTGCAGGATGTTGTATTTATCGCTCAAATCCTGAATGGGCCGCCAGAACCGCAGCGAAAACTGCGTAAACATGATGAGCACGCCGATGGTGACCGTGGGCGGCAGATGAAGCACGCCGAAGCCGCCGCGCCAGACAACGAGCGCAATTGCGACCGAGGAAAGAAAGTCGACCGCGGGATAATAGAGCGCGTAGGCAAAGATAGTGTCCTTGAAGGCAATCATGTGCTGGCGGTTGACGTCTTCAAAGTCCTTGTAGGCGCGAGCCTCGCGATTGAAGAGCTGCACCACGGCCATGCCGGAGATGTGCTCTTGCGTGAAGCTGTTGATGCGCGCGATGGCGGTGCGCACGCGGCGATAGCTTTCGCGCACGTGGTCCCGGAAGATGCGGGTGACGATGAGAATGAGAGGCAGAACGGCGAAGGCGAGCAGCGCCAGCCACCAGCTGATGGCCAGCATCACGACGGCCATGATCGCGAGCATGAAGGCGTCGTTCACGATGGCCAGAACGCCCTCGGTAAACATGTCGTTGACGGCGTCTACGTCAGATGTGAGGCGCGTTACGAGGCGGCCGACGGGGTGGACGTCGAAGAATCCAACGTCCATCCGCTGCATATGCCGAAAAATGTCACGGCGCAGATCGAACATGATTTTCTGCCCGATCCATTGCATGAGGTAAACCTGGACAAACTGGAGAAGATACGCCAGGACCAGCATGCCGAGGTAGATTGCGGCGAGGCGGGTGATGCCTTGCACGGCGGCCTGAGGAAGCACGTGCGCGAGTGGGCTCTTCACGGCGACCCAATGCGCAACGGCGTTTGAGGGGTCTTGATCGCTGGCTTCAGGAGCCAGGTAGCGATCGACGGCGACCATGACGAGGATGGGACCGGCAACGTCACAGAGCGACTTGAGCGAAACGGAGAGAGTGGCGATTGATGCCTGGAGCCAGTAAGGACGGACAAAATGGCCAAGCCGCCGCATCAGCTGCGCATCATAAACCTTGCCGACAACCTCATCGTCGGCTTTGCGCTTGGGCTGCCCGTCTTGCGATCCGCTCTTCTTTGTTTCTTTGTCTTCTCTATCCGCCATCAGCTGGGGGGCTTCCTTCTTTATTGTAAGGGGAGTCGGGTTTTGATTGTGGCCGCGGCTTGGGCGCGGGACGCGAGACACCCATGCTGAGCAGCACGTAGCCGAAACCTTTGCGGACCCAATCCATTACGTTCATACTTGCATCTCGCTGTTCGCGGTTCGTGAGTCGTAAATCGTGAGCGCTTATTGTGTTGCGGGCGCCGTAGGCGCGGTTGGCGTTGCATCTGCAGGCAGCTCGCCGCGGACGACTTGGAGCACAGCCGGAGGCAGAGCCTTATCCGCATTGGCCAGGAGCAGAGTCACCTGCCAAATTTCGGATTCAGTAAGCGTGCCCTTGAACTGCGGCATGCCCGTGAGGCGAATGCCGTTCGAGACCGTCCAGTAAGTCCTGCCTGGAGGGTCATCGCTCACTCCAACAACGCTCGATCCCTTGTGCTGCACCCACAGTTGCGGAGCCCTTGGATACATGCTGCCGCCGAGGGCCGACGGCTTGCCGTAGAAGCCGTGGCATACAGCGCAGTGGTCGCCGTAGATCTCGGCGCCGGCAGTCAGTGTGGCCTCGTCGGCTTGAATCGGCGCGTTGCCCGGCATCTCTCTTGAGATGCGCGCGTTGAGCGGAATCGAGACGATCTGCCGCTCCATCGGAAACGGCGCGTCGGCTACAGCTACGGGCGGATGCCCAAAGTGAAACCATGCCAGCACGGCCAGCGGTACGACAACCAAACAAAGAATGAATCCGAGTAAAATGCGTCCCATCTTTCGCAGCGCCTCCCATGGCTATGATCGCAGAGAGGCCTCCATTTGCGGCGAAACTTGCGGTGGGCGCGGAGTGCCGGTTCCCGCCTGTGCACGTCTAAACTGCACATCCCGGATGAAGGGTTCCGCGGCCAGTTGAACGGCCGGATTCGTAGCGCAGCTCGAACAGAAGCTCGCCCCGAGATGATTTAATACCAGATGGGGGAAGCGCCGCATCCAGACCGCCTTGAAACTGCGACTGAAGAGAAGCGATTCTGCCACGGCGGGCGCTCGAAAGGCAATTTTGGGCCGGTCAGAACGTCAGCTTTCGCACTCCCATGGAGGAAATCCGAACCCGATGGTCTTCTTTCGCCCTCTTGCAGTTTTCCTGGCGCTCAGTTTCCCGGTGATGCCCGCCGTACTTGCGCAAAGCTCGAGTTATTCTTCATCGAATACGACGCTCTTCAGTCCAGCCCAGGATCAAAACCAGGAGCTGGCGCAGAACCAACCTTCAGGCGACGCCCAGCAGGCCCCCCAAGCAAATCAGGGCGAGATCAGCGTGCAGGAGCGGATTCGGCTGCGCCGCGAGCAGCGCCGCTCGACGGCGATTCACGATGCCTACGACCACCGCTGGGAAACTTACCTTGACATGGGCTATCTGCGGTTCAAGCCGGGGCCCAATCTGCAGCGGTTGACTTATTACGCCTGGGAGACGGGCCTGACGAGATTTTCGACTGAGCGCCTGGGCTATACGCTGATCGGCCGCGGCTACTTTGGAACAGCCTATTGCAACATCACGACCTACTGCACTGGATATTTCACCAGGCCCGCGATCAGCCAGTACGACGTGATCGGCGGACCGGTCTATCGGTTTTACATGCAGCCGAAGTTCGCCATCTCAGGGCGCGCGATGGCGGGCTGGGCCTATGGCAACTTCTCAGGCGACACCAATGGCATTCCGCCCGTCGATAAGGGCCTTTACCCCGACGCCAGCACCTTTGCGGCGAGCGTGAGCGTGATTGGCGAGTTGAATGTTTCTCCGAACCTCGCGCTCAAACTCGCGCCCGAGTATTTTTTCACCGGCTTTGGATCGACGGTGCAGGCAAGCCGTGGGTTCACGGGCGGACTGGTGTACAGATGGGGAAAGCAATAAAACAGGCGTCAGGTTTCAGGGGGCAGATATCAAACTTTGCGTGAACCTCGGATGGTGAGTCACGCGAAGCAAGTCATGGCAAGCGGGTGGCGCCACACCCAGAAGGCGTTGAAGCGATGAAGAGCGGATTATCTCGCCGGGGATTCTTGCAGTCGAGCGCGGTTACGGCGGCCTGCGCGGCAACGGGCGTTGTGCCGATACTGATGGGCGCTGCGAAAGTGCGAGCGGAAGCGATTCCAGCCTCGGGCAAGTTCTCGCCGCTCAACCTCGGGCTTGCCAGCTACACCTTCCGAAACTTCACGCGTGCTCAACTCATCGGATTCATGAAGCAGCTCAACCTGACTGCTCTGAATTGCAAGGACGTAAAGGACCATCTACCGACAGACCCAACGCTGGAGGCGCAAGCGCTGGCTGATTACGCCGCGAACGGCATCAAGCTCCACGCCGCGGGCGCCATCTATTTCAAGAACAACTCGAGCGACGAAATTCGCGCCAAGTTCGAATACTGCAAGAGGGCCGGCATCAAAGTGATCGTGGCCGGGGACCCCACGCCCGATACGCTTCCGCTGATCGAACCGTTCGTGAAGGAATACGACATTCGCCTCGCCATTCACAACCACGGGCCGGAAGACACGCTCTTCCCTTCTCCATTCGATGTGCTGAAGGCGATCAAGAACATGGACCCGCGCATCGGCTGCTGCATCGACGTGGGACATGCGGCACGCGCGGGAGCAAACCTTGTTGAAGCGATACACGCATGCGGTCCGCGCCTCTACAACATGCACGTGAAGGACCTCACCAGTTTCGCGAGCAAGGAAAGCCAAGTGGCCGTGGGCGAAGGGATCATGCCCTTCCGTGAGATGTTCGAGGCTCTCATCAAGATCGGCTACCAGGGTTTCATTGATCTCGAATACGAGATCCACCCCGACGATCCCATGCCCGGCGTGATCGAAAGCTTCGCCTTCATGCGCGGGGTGCTGGATGGGATGGGGTATCTGACGCACGCATAAGAGACAGCCGTCAGTGATTGGCCTTCAGCCCTCAGCTTCAAGGTGCGAGGGCTCGCATTCTCTGGCAGGCTGGCGGAGTTACTGAGAAGCTTCTGCCGCGGGTGACGAGTCGGAAACCATTCCAATGGTACTCAGCCAAGTTTCCACGAGTTGCGGCCATCCGGTGATGGGAAG
>CAZHOO010000165.1:0-4342 GCA_964533905.1 uncultured Occallatibacter sp.
TCCCCTGTCACACATTACTGCAAGGCCAGCCCCTCAAAGGGCTGGCCCTTCCTATTTAGGACTCGAGGTTAATTCATGGCAGCACTCGCCACTATTTTCGATTACTTGGTCTTATGTTCTATACAACATAAGCGCAAATATGTGTAGATGTCAGTTATGTTGCCATGACTCATGGAAGGGCTCCGTAATGCGGGTTCCGCTTGTCTGATCGCCACATAACTCCGATACTTGATTCGGTCATTCGATCAAGGGAGGAGGCAACACAATGGAAGCGGTCAAGCAAATAATTGGGCGTATTGAATGGATCAGGCGGTATAGCGCAGGACCATTTCCAGAAGAGCGAAATGCGTACCTGGAGCAACTTCAGAAAATCGGACACAGTGTCCGGCGAATGCGAGATGTCAATAGGTTTCTGCTTGGTATCGCCGAGCAGATCGACCTCAGCCGAGCCGATTTATTGGACGTGACTCAAATCAGACAGGCAGGCGAAGCGTGGGTCTCCAGTCATTGCAAGCCTGATTCCACGGCCAGAACTCGTCAGCTTGCGCTGAGAGAATTCACCTACATCGGGGAAAGGTGGTTGCGCTTTCTCGGCAAGTTGCGCAGTCCAGAACGCTCTCACGTATTTCAGAAAGAGCTGGAACTATTCCTCAATCACTTGAAGGACGAAAGGGGATACACCGAACAGACGCTACTGACACGAAGCACCGCATTGTCCCTATTCTTCAACTGGCTCACAGCACGAGGTTCATTGTTAGAAGAGGTGGGATCGGAAGCCGTGGCTGCTTACTTTGTCGAGAATAAGGACAAATGTTGGTCGCGTGCAACTATCGCGGTGTACGCCCAGACTCTGCGCAGCTTCTTCCGTTTTGCAGAACAGCGCGGCTGGTGCATTTCCGGCATCGGTTCAAGGATTGAAAGGCCGCGTATCTACACGTTGTCTGGAATCCCTCAAGGGCCCTCATGGAAGGACGTGCAGCGCCTCATCGCGAGCGTCGATACAAATCGGCCCTCCCACATTCGCGATCGCGCCGTCATTCTTCTGCTTGCCGTTTACGGATGGAGAATCGGAGAGGCGGCCAAGCTTGCCCTCGACGACATTGATTGGCGGACAGAGCGCATATATGTCAAACGCCTGAAACGGAGAAATCGACAGGAATATCCTCTTGTTCCGGTAGTAGGCGAAGCAATTCTGAAATACCTCAAGGAGGTTCGGCCAAGGTCGCCTCACCGCGAGATATTCCTAACTTTGATGACCCCGTATCGGCCAAGCACGATGCGTGGGCTCGAAGCTTGCGTCGCTTTGCACATTCGTGCGCTCGGACTTCAACTGCCCCACACCGGCCCGCATGCTCTTCGACACGCGTGCGCTACACATCTTTTGTCCCAAGGGTTCACGCTCAAAGAAATTGGTGATCATTTGGGGCACGAGTGCCCGCGGTCAACCCAGATCTATGCCAAGGTCGATGAGCGCGGATTGCGGCAGGTGGCAGAGGTGGACGTCACTTTTGCGACCAAGTATGTCACTGCGATCAAATCCGTGGCTCAACCGGAGTGGACTTCCGATCGGTTGGCGAGCCTCAGAGAAGTCGGTGATGTCAACCTGGGAGGTGTGCTATGAAGTTGGCAAACGCAATCGAGGAATTTGTCATTTTTAAGCAGTCCCTTGGCGCACGGTATAAGGGAGAGTCCAACCGCCTGAAGGCGTTTCTGCGGCAAACAGGCGACATTGATCTCAACGATCTCAGTGTCCAGCACACGCAGGCTCACCTTCTCCTTGTAGACGGAGCCGAGGTAACCAGTGGATGGGTCAAGAAGTACGAGACCTTGGATATCTTCTTCCGGTATGTACTGGCGCGCGGTCACCTCCAGCACTCTGTAATGCCGCCCCCGCCTCGAGTAAAACCGCACGCTTTTATCCCCTACATATACTCCATCGATGACATGCGCCGGTTGTTGGGCGTTCCCGATGCGCATTATTCGCCGACAGCTCCTCTGACTCCATACACAATGCGAACATTCCTGTTACTGCTCTATGGAACAGGAATCCGTTTGGGAGAGGCGACCAAGTTGACGAACGAGGACATAAACCTTGACGACGCGATCCTGACCATCCGCGAGACAAAGTTCTTCAAATCACGTTTAGTGCCAGTGGGCCAGGATCTGGCCGGGATACTGCGCCTTTATCGAAAGCGGCAATGGAAAGACACAATCCAGGACCCGAATATGACGTTCTTTCGTACAAGGCTGGACCGTGCTATCACCCATGCGCATGCAGACCATCAGTTCGCTTGGCTGCGGATGGAGGCGGGTGTTCTCCGTTTCGATAACGCACGCTATCAGCCACGTCTTCATGACTTCCGGCATACCTTTGCGGTGAATCGAATCATTACATGGTATCGGGAGGGAAAGGACGTGCAGCGTCTCCTGCCGCAACTAAGCACGTATTTGGGCCATGTGAGTATCGATGACACTGCTCACTATCTGCAAATGACCAAAGAACTTCTCGAAGAAGCGAACAACCGATTCGAGCAATATTCCACTATGGAGGTGTGCCATGCCTGACAATTCTTCTCTTGGTTATTGGGTTCGCCGTTTCCTGATGGAGTACCTCGTGCATGAGCGGGGCCTCTCAAGAAATACTCAGCAGAGTTACCGCGATGCCTTCCGATTGTTCTTGCCGTACAGCTCCCGTCAAACCCGCGTTGCGGTTGACAGATTGACAATTGAGGACATTTCGCCTGAGTTAGTCGTCGCGTTTCTCGCGCATCTGGAAATCGACCGCGCTTCCACTGCCATAACACGCAATCAAAGGCTCGCCACGCTCCATGCATTTGCCCGATTCGTCGCAGAGCGAGCGCCGGAGGCCGCGGTCTGGTGCACCCGGATTCGCAACATCCCGTTCAAGCGACACGACAGGAATTCTGTTCCTTATCTTGAAAAAGAGGAGATGGAAGCTCTGTTGTCGGCGCCGGATAGAAGCACCCGGCAGGGTCGCAGAGATCACGCAATCCTGCTGTTCTTATACAACTCGGGGGCCAGGGCCAGCGAGGCGGTGAGAATCGCCGTTGAAGACTTAAGTTGGGACTCGACCGGGACTGGTTCAGTGAGACTCGATGGCAAGGGGCGAAAGATACGTTTTTGCCCGCTCTGGAAGAAGACCATGGAGGAACTCAAACCTCTGATTGCCGGACGTGCCGAAGGGTGCCCGGTATTCGTCAACCGCTATGGCGACGCGATGACCCGGTTTGGTCTCAATGCCCTGGTGGAAAGGTACGTTCAACTGGCGGGGCAGAGCATGCCATCCTTGACAAAAAAACGAATCAGCCCGCACACGATCCGGCACACCACCGCAACTCATCTGCTCCGAGCCGGCGTGGATATCAACACGATTCGAGCCTGGCTCGGACATGTATCGATAGAGACCACAAATGTATACGCGGAAACAGATCTTGCCATGAAGGCGAAAGCGCTCGAAGCGTGTGCTCCCAACACATGTCGCACCTCACGTCGCAGGAGATGGCGCGACGATCCTGGCCTACTGGAGTTCTTAAGACAACTATGAGTGCCGCCGCCACAATGATGCACAAGTGTTCGTCTGCCCACGGCTTGCACTTCATCGTAAGAAGCCCTGCGGCGAATCCCGGTGCCTAATGGACCTTGCCATCAAGGCAATAGATTGCAAAAACAATATCCGGCGGTGCAAACTTTCACTCCGCCGCAGGACGCCGCTCACGCGGTGCACTGTGGCCTAGTCTTGCACCGGCGGCGCGCACGTGGCGAATAGTGAGTCCTCTTCCAACTGATAGAGCCAGCTTTGTTCAGTACCGGAGTGTATCCTAACACTCGCATGTCGGTCCTTCAGGCTCACGGCAACTTGAGTGAAGCTAAGAGTTCGATACAGGCAATCGCTGAAACTCAGAGTAAACTAGACAACCCGGGCGCCGCAATCCCGAGTGCCATCAAGATAGACGGCTCGGCTGAGATCGATCTGCTCGGCGATACCCAACAGAAACCTGTTGCCATCCCGCATTCGCCGGACACTGTGTCCGATTTTCAGAAGGTGAACGAGATACGCGATTCGCTCTTCCGGAAATGGCCCTGCGCTATACCGCCTGATCCATTCAATACGCCCAATTATTTGCTTGACCGCTTCCATTGTGTTGCCTCCTCCCTTGATCGAATGACCGAATCAAGTATCGGAGTTATGTGGCGATCAGACAAGCGGAACCCGCATTACGGAGCCCTTCCATGAGTCATGGCAACATAACTGACATCTACACATATTTGCGCGAATTCGCTCCGGACCTCGGGAAGCGGATCACGGAAGCGTATCAACCCC
>CAZHOO010000166.1:0-4321 GCA_964533905.1 uncultured Occallatibacter sp.
GCCGCCGGAATCTTGCGCGGCTCAATGCCCTCCAGGGCTCTCGCGATGGCCGCGATATGCTCCGGCGTATTCCCGCAGCAACCGCCGGCAAGATTTAGGAGGCCCTCGTGCGCAAATTCGCTGAGGTAGCGCGCCATATCGTCAGGCCCCAGGTCAAATCCCGTCGCTGACAGCGGGTTCGGCAATCCCGCATTCGGATAGCACGACACGGCCGCATCCGCCTTTTCTGCAAGCTCGCGCAAAAACGGCGCCATCAAGTCCGGCCCCAGCGAGCAGTTCAGCCCCACGCTGAAGGGCTTTACATGCCGGACCGCCGTCCAGAACGCCTCAATCGTCTGCGCGGAGATCATCGTCTCGCCGCCTCGCCCCACCGCCGCCGAAATCATCACCGGCAATTCCTTGCCGCTCGTAGCCAGGCCATCTTCGTCAAACACTTCACGGATCGCTACCAGCGCTGCCTTCGCATTGAGTGAGTCGAAGATCGTCTCCACCAGAAGCAAATCGGCGCCGCCCGCAATCAGCGCGCGCGCCTGCTGTTTGTATGCCGTCTTCACCTGGTCGAATGTCACCACGCGAAATCCCGGATCGTCCGCATCCGGCGAATTTGATAGCGACACCGTCAGCGGTCCCATCGCCCCGGCCACAAATCGCTGCCGACCCGTCTCGTTGCCCACGCGATCCGCCCACTCCCGCGCCTGTTGCGCCGACTTCTCGTTGATCTCCCACGCAAGGTCGCCAAGAAACTTGTCGTCAATCACCTTCTGATAAAACTCCGGATCCTTTCGTCCTCCACGCTCGCGCGGATCATCGACAAAAAACTCGCTCTGCGAAATCGTTGTCGCGCCAAACGTGTTCGTCTCCAGAATGTCCGCGCCCGCCTCGAGAAAACGCCGATGAATGTCCCCGATCAGCTCGGGCCGAGTCAGCGTGAAGAGGTCGCCGTTGTTCAGCAGGTCCTTCTTCGCGTCCCTAAATCGTTCCCCGCGAATGTCCGCTTCCTTCATCCCGTAGGTACGGATCGTCGTGCCCGTCGCCCCATCAATGATGGCGATGCGGCTTTCCAGGATCGTTTGGAGCGGATGTTGGGCGGCTTTAGTCATTTCTTCTCGTGGGTTTACGTCGATCTCCTTCAGAATATCGGACCGCCAGCCCCATCCCGCCTCAATCCGCGCCGAACGTGCCCAGGATGGCACTGGACTGCCACAACATCGGCCTGAACGGGCGTAATGTCCACGCCTCGAATTTGCTCGCCTGCCGGGATTTCTCTCCGAGACTGTCGGTTAGCTCCACTAACTCCACTAGCCCCGCTGACACCGCTGTCCCAATTAAACTGGAGACGATGATCACCACTCTCTTTGGCCGCGAAGAACCGGAAAAATCTGATCCGAAGCCAGAAAAGGGTTTTTTTGACCGCATGCGCCAGGCCGTCTCGCGCACTCGCGAGTCCTTTTCCGCCAAAATCTCCGACCTCGCTGCCCTTACCCGCACCGTCGACGAGTCCGCTCTCGACCAGCTCGAAACCGCCCTTCTCTCGAGCGACCTCGGCGTGCCAACCACTACCGCCATCCTCGACTCCCTCCGCGACCGTGCACGCCATCAGGCCATCGAAGGCGGCGCTGAGTTACGCGACCTCTTAAAGGAGCAACTAGTCGCTATTCTTAAGGCCCCGCAAGCGGCGGCTGCCACACCGCAGGTGTTGCCGCCCAAGGTCACCTTTCTTGTCGGCGTCAACGGCACCGGCAAAACCACTTCAAGCGGCAAGCTCGCCGCCTGGTCTCGCGCGCAAAACCGCTCCGTCCTTCTCTGCGCCGCCGACACGTTTCGCGCCGCCGCCATCGAACAGCTTGAAGTTTGGGCCTCACGCTCCGGAGTTGAAATGATCAAAACCCGGCCGGGTGGCGACCCTGCCGCTGTCCTCTTTGATGCCATCTCCGCAGCCAAATCACGCTCCATTGACGATCTCTATGTCGACACGGCCGGTCGCCTGCACACCAAAACCGGCCTCATGGACGAACTCGACAAGATGCGCCGCACCGCAGCACGTCTCATCCCGGGCGCGCCTCATGAAGTTCTTCTCGTCATGGATGCAACAACCGGACAAAATGGATTGCAGCAGGCGCGCCAGTTCACGCAATCCGCCGGCGTCACCGGCATCATCCTCACCAAGCTCGACGGCACCGCCAAGGGCGGCATCGCCGTCGCCATCGCACGCGAGCTGTCACTGCCCGTTCGCTTCGTCGGCGTCGGCGAAAAAATGACAGACCTGCTGGAATTTGCCCCGGTAGAGTTTGTCGATTCGCTACTGGAATAAGATGAACGTCTTGGACCAATCTGCCGATCTCGACCTCCGCTACATGCGCCGCGCCCTCGAACTCGCGCGCCGCGGCATCGGCGTTACCTCGCCCAATCCCGCAGTCGGCTGCGTCATTCTCGACCGCGCCGGCCAGGTCGTTGGTGAGGGCTGGCACGAGTACGATCTCCTTGACCACGCCGAAGTCGTCGCTCTTCGCGAGGCCACAGCGCACGCCGGCGACCGCGTTCACGGCGGCACAGCTTACGTTACGCTTGAGCCCTGCTCCATCACAGGCCGCACGCCGCCCTGCACCGACGCACTGATCAAATCCGGTGTTTCCCGCGTCGTTGCCGCCACCATCGATCCCAACCCCGCCGTAGCCGGCCGCGGCCTTCAGGCTCTCCGCGCCGCCGGAATCGAAGTCAGTCTCGGCCCGTGCCAGGCTGAAGCTCGCCGCCTCAACGAAGGCTTCGCCTGCTGGATCCAGCATCATCGCCCGTTCGTCCTCATGAAGGTCGCCATGACGCTCGATGCGCGCATCGCGCCGCCGCCTGCGCAGCAAATACCTCACGCGCCCTACTGGATCACCAGCGAACTGGCCCGCGCCGCCGTTCAGCATCTGCGCTGGGCCGCCGACGCCACCATGGTCGGCGTCGACACCGTGCTCGCCGACGATCCCTGGATGACCGACCGCAGCGGCCTTCGCCGCCGCCGTCCATTGCTCCGCATCGTCCTCGACTCCGCCCTGCGCATGCCCCTCGATTGCAAGCTCGTTTCGACCGCTCAGAAAGATGTCGTCATCTTCACCGTCTCGCACGACGAAGCCCGCATCCGGGAGCTCGAGAATCGCAGTGTCCGCGTCGAGGTTCTTCCTGCGGATGCAGGCCGCGTTCCGCTCGACAAAGTCCTCTTGAAGCTCGGCGAAGAAGGGGTCCTCAACCTCCTCGCTGAAACCGGCACGCGCCTCAACACGGCTTTCCTCGCCGCCGGCCTCGTCGATCGCCTGCACCTCTTCATCTCGCCGCAGATCATGGGCTCCGACGCTGTGCCCGCCTTCAAAGGCCTGCCCGCATTCGTCCACATGATCGATGTCGAAGTCGAGCGCTACGGCGACGACCTCGGCTTATCGTCTCTTCTTGTCGATCCCTGGCCGGGCGCGCCCGCCTCGTGAATTCACCCGCACCATCAAGCGTCCTATAATTTAGATAAGTCAGGTTCCCGTCTCCACTCCCCGAATCGGAGCGGCGCTGCCCGTAGCCAAACGCAAAGCAAGAACGGAATCGCAAATCCGATGCACTCCACTCCCCTCATCACGGCTCTGGTCTCGCTCATCGGCCTTACCGGCGTCCTCGCCTGGCGGATCCGCGAGGGCCGCTCCGCCGTGACCCTCAAAAAAATCATCATGCCGCCCCTGGGCATGGCCACCGGATTCTGCATGTTCTTCGTCCCTGCGTTTCGCGTGCCATGGATCTGGGGTCTCGGCGCATTCTTCATCGGCGCCATCATCTTCGCCTATCCGCTCCTGCTCACCTCCGATCTCCATCGTGAAGACGGGGTCATCATGATGAAGCGTTCGAGCGCGTTTTTCGCCGTTATCATCGTGCTCGCCGTCGTCCGCTACCTTGCCCGAGGCTTCTTTGATCGCTTCCTCACGATCGAGCAAACCGGCGCTCTCTTTTATCTGCTTGCCTTCGGCATGATCCTGCGCTGGCGCTTGAAACTCCTCCTCGCCTGGCGAGCATTGACCACCGAGCCCGCCTTCGTGGCCGCGACTCCCGCGGAAGAAGCGGCGGATTAGCCTTCTCCTGCCCCCGTTTCCGAATGTCAAGCCCGAAACTTTAAAATTCTCCCGCATCCTCCTCATTCCATGCCGAATATAAATTCTCGAAGTTTGCCGATTATTTATCCCTTTCGGCGCATGATGGTTCCAGCATCGATATCCGTCGGAAAATTGCAGGAACGTCTTACGCCATGTGCATGAACGTCAATCAAAACGAGCCCAGGTTCCTCAAAGTAGCCAGAATTGCC
>CAZHOO010000167.1:0-4300 GCA_964533905.1 uncultured Occallatibacter sp.
CGCTACGAGCTCCGCGCGCGGGCCGCGGGGTTTGAAACCTATGAGCGCAAAGATGTTGCGCTCGACACCGATGCGGCGCTGACGCTCGACTGCCAGCTAAAGGTTGGCGCAATCACGCAGACGGTAACCGTGACCGACAATGCTTTGCACGTGGAGACGGTGAGCACGCAATCAGGCGAAGTGATCGACGGGCGGCAGATGGCAGCGGTGCCGTTGAACGGACGAAGCTTTACCGATCTGCTGGCGCTCCAGCCGGGAGTGGTTCCGGAGACCACGCTTGGCGCGGCGACGGTGGAGGATGTGGGCGCGACCGTCCTGAACCCGTCAGGCACGCTGAATCCGGGAACGATTTCAGTGAACGGGCAACGGGAGACCGCCAACTTCTTTAGTGTCAACGGCAGCGATGCGGAAGAGGATGTGAATGCCGGAACGGCGATCATTCCCAACCTGGACGCAATTTCTGAATTTCGCATTGTGACGAGCAACTTCGACGCCGAGTATGGCGAGTTCTCGGGCGGCCAGGTAAGCGTGATTACGAAGAATGGGAGCAACCAGTTTCACGGAAGCACGTTCGATTTTTTGCGCAACACAGATGTGGATTCGCGAAATTACTTTTCGCCGACGCGCGGCGTGTACAGGCAAAACCAGTTTGGCGGAACGCTGGGAGGGCCGATCCGGCGCGACAAGCTGTTCTTCTTTACGGACTACCAGGGGACGCGGCAGACACAGGGGATCGATACCGGGGAGATCAGCGTGCCGTCGAACGCGGATCGGGCCGGGGACCTTTCGGATTTTGTAGACAGCAAGGGCAACACGCTGCTGACAGGGACGGTGGGTGGGCCATACCTGGCGAGCCTGCTAACGCAAAAGCTGGGCTACACGGTCACGCAGGGCGAGCCGTACTACTTCGGCGGCTGCACGACGGTGAATGCGCAGGCGGGGCAGTGTGTGTTCGGAAACGCGCAGATTCCGCAGAGCGCTTGGTCGGTTCCGGCGCAGAAGCTGCTCCAGTATATCCCCGCGCGGAATAATGCGGATGGATTTGCGACATCGGGATCGAACCAGTTGGTCCGCGACGACAAGGCGGGCGCGCGTGTGGATGCGAATTCGCGCGTGGGACTCCTGTCGGCGTATTACTTTGTCGACGACTTCAATTTGGATAATCCGTATCCGACTGCGCAGAGCGGAGCCAGTGTGCCGGGGTTCGACGCGCTAACGACGGGGCGAGCGCAGTTGCTGGCGCTGAGCCTTACGAAGGCGATCAACTCGACGACGGTGAACGAGGCGCACCTGAGTTACCTGCGCGACATGACCAACCTGGGACAGCCTGTGGGCGGGCGTGGCGTGAGCCTGGTTTCGCAAGGCTTTGCGAACGCCGACGGGAGCCCGAGTATTGTGGCACTCGATCCCAAGGGCGAGAGCGTGGAGAACCTGAATTTCAATGGCTACTCGATCGGGGCCGCGGCGAATCAATTGATCCAAGCGAATGATACGTATCAGGCTTCGGACACGTTTTCAAAAGTGGTGAGGAGCCACACGATGAAGATGGGCGCGGAGTTCCATGCCGACCAGGTGAACGCGCACCCCATCGCGCAATTCAACGGCAGTTTTGTGTTTTCAGGTGCGGAAACGGGCATGGACTTCGCGGATTTTCTGATCGGCGTGCCGAGCCAGTACAACCAGAGCCAATTGAATCCGTTTTATGCGCGCAATCGATATGTAGGGGTGTTCGCGCAGGATAGCTGGCACGCGCGGCCCAGCCTGACGCTGAATTACGGGTTGCGCTGGGATCGCATCGCGCCGTGGACGGAAAAATACAACCAGATTTCGACGTTTGTAGCGGGTGCGCAGTCGCAGGTGTTTCCGGGAGCGCCGGCGGGAATTTTGTATCCCGGTGATCCGGGCGTTCCGCGCGCGCTGGCGCCGGTGGACAACCTCGGGTTTGCGCCACGCCTGGGTATAGCGTGGTCGCCACAAGCGGGTAGCGGGCCGCTCAAGAGGGTTCTGGGCAGCCCAGGGACAACGAGCATCCGCGCAAGCTTCGGCAATTTCTATACGGCAATCGATGCGCTTTCAATCAGCGTCTTGGCGGCGAATGCGCCGTATGGGACGACGTACAGCAGCCCTGCTCCGCCACTTTTCGCGACACCATTTGTGAGCGCGGCCGATGGGACGAACTTCGGGCAACCGTTCCCTTACACGTTTGCGCCGTTGAATTCTTCGCGCAGCCATCCTGATGGAAACATCGACTGGAGCACATACGCGCCAATCAGCGGAATTCCGGGCTACGACGTGCACAATCACGTGCCGTATACGGAAGAGTGGATGCTGTCGATCGAGCGACAAGCGGGGCCAGACACGGTTCTCAGCGCGAGCTACATCGGGACGTCGAGTCGACGGCAGCGGGTGTTGATCGAGTCGAACCCCGGCAACCCCGCGCTGTGCCTGAGCCTGAGCCAGCCCAGCGAGGTGCAGCCGGGCACCTTGACCTGCGGCGCCAACGGCGAGGACACGGTGTATTACCCGATCGCCGGGGGGCAAGTGAACGGAACGCGCGGACCCCTGGGTTCGAATTTCGGCAGCGATGCGCTGCAGTCGAACATTGGGCGCGCCAACTATAACGCCTTGGAACTGAGCGCGCGGCACACCAGCGGACGGCTGGAGTTCTCGGCTGCATACACGTACAGCAAATCTCTGGATGACTCGTCGAATATCGGCGAAGAAGTCAATCCGTTTAACCCGGCGCTGAGTTACGGGTTGTCTGCGTTCGACGTGAAGCAGAATTTTGTGCTCAGTTATGAGTATCAGTTGCCGGCTGACAGGTTGATGCATGCGAATCGCCTGAGCGAAGGATGGACTCTGTCGGGGATTACGCGATTTGCCAGCGGTTTTCCCGTCACCATGACCAACAACGGAGACAATTCGCTGATCGGCACGAATCCCAATGGAGTGAACAACAGCAGCATCGACGAGCCAGACTACGATGGCGGCCCGCTCCACTTGAATCGGAATCCGCGCACCAACGGAAACAGCTATTTTGACGGAGCGGCGTTCAGCGAGAATGCGCTGGGCACGCCGGGCACGTCAAAGAGACGCTTCTTCTACGAGCCGGGCGCGGACAATTACGACATGGCCCTGGCAAAGAGCCTGGCGCTGACAGAATCGACAACTCTGCTCTTTCGCGTGGAAGCTTTCAACGTCTTCAACCACGCACAGTTCAACGGACCGAATGCGATTGACGGCAATATCGGCAGCTCGACTTTTGGCAACGCAATCAGCGCGGCCCCTCCGCGCATTCTTCAGGGAGCGGTAAAGCTCAGCTTCTGATCTGCCGCAGATTTCGGACCTGAGGAGAGGAAGCTTACTTGTGCTGAGCGGCCGCGTTGGCTGCCTCGGCGGCCGGGTTGGAACTGGATCGGCGTGCAAGTTTTGCTTGACTTCGCCTACACGGCATTGTGATGGTGGGTAACAAGCGCGAGCTTGAGGAGGGATGGCGATGCGGGGATCGAGTTGGTGGACGCGCGAAGCAAGCGTGGCAGCGTGTGCTGGTTTGGGACTGCTTTTGGCGGCGCTGACCGCGCGGCCGGCGGCGGCGCAGCAGATTCGTTGGGCGGCTGTCGCCGTTTCTCCCACGACGCTAGATAGCGGCGAGTCGCATGCGCAGGACTCGCAGGCCGATGCAGATCGCCTTGCCCTTCAGTCCTGCCAAGGGGTCGGCGCCAAGGACTGCAAGGCTGTCAATTCGGTGGTGAACCAGTGCGTGGCGCTGGCGATAAAGCTGGATCCGAATTACTTTGGCTATGGTATGGGTCCGACGCGCGAAGGGGCCGCGGCACAAGCGCTGGCGGCGTGCAGGAACGAAGGCGAAGGCGGCGTCGGCTGCAGGTTGGAGCTTTCGCCCTGCTCAACCGACGACGTGCGCTGGGCGGCGCCGCTGCCACTGCCGCCAGGCGGGACGCCGGGATCGGTCGACCCCAGCCTGGTGGGCTATTGGAAGCTCTATGTCAACTCCGGCATTTGGGTCTGGGAGATTTCGGTTAATGGCACATACACTTTCCACAGCGAGGCAACGGATGGCACGCTGCCGCATAACGGGACGTTTACCGCGAGCAATGGAAAGTACACGCTTCATTCCGTAAGTATGCAGTGGGATGACCAGGGAACGTACACTTTGCCATCAGCCAGCGTGATGGTAGGCGTGGGTAAGTTGGGCAAGGGGACTTGGTACAAGATTGCATCGGACCCGGGCTACGTCGAGCCAGCTTCCAAGCACTAGCCTTCAACGACTGCGTTCCGGCGA
>CAZHOO010000168.1:0-4266 GCA_964533905.1 uncultured Occallatibacter sp.
CGAGCATCGCCTGCGACGCCACATGAACGATGATCGGATCCCACTTCGGCCTCGCCTTCGCCTCAAAAATCCTCTCGACCGCAGAGCAGTCCAGCGCATTCGCCCCCAACCCGTACACAGTCTCCGTCGGCAGCGCCACCAGGCCCCCGCCGCGCAGAATCTCCGCCGCGCGCTCGAGTGCCTCGCGCGCCTCAGGCGTTTCCAGACCGTTCGGATCAATCTTGAGCCGCAGCGTTTTCACTCACCTATTCTCGCCTGTTTGCTTCATCCCTTCACTTCTTCACTCTTTCACCTGTTCCCTTATACTCACCTTGACCTATGCCCATCGAAACCGAGATCAAATTTCGCGTCTCCGATCTCGCCGCTCTCGCCGATCGGCTTCAATCTGCCGGCTTTCGCCTCGAAACCCCGCGCAGCTTCGAATCCAACATCCTTTACGACACTCCCGATCGCCGGATGCGCGCCCGCACCGAAATCCTCCGCATCCGCAGCTACGCCGGCCATTGGACGTTGACCCACAAGCGCCTTCCCAGCCCCGCAGCCGTCGGCCTCGGTCAACACGATATCGATCGTCACAAGCATCGCGTCGAAACTGAAACCTTGGTTGCGCATGGCGGCCCGCTGGCCGAGTTCTTTCTCTCTCTCGGCCTCGTCGCCACGTTTCGGTACGAAAAATGGCGCACCGAATGGACCGATGGCGAGGGCCACTGCGTCATCGATGAAACGCCAATCGGCAACTACGCCGAGCTCGAAGGTCCCTCAGATTGGATCGATCGCTCGGCCCGGCGTCTCGGTGTCGATCCATCCGCCTACATCACCCTCAGCTACGGTCGCCTCTTCGACCAGTGGCGCTTCGAGCACCACCGCACAGTCGAAGACCTGACATTTTCCGCCATCGCCGCCTCTGCGAGATAGTGCGCTCACCCCCCGCCAGGTCTATTAGCTCAATCCCCGCCACATAGCTCGGCTTTCCCTGCATCTCATCCGTCGAGACCCCTTACCCCCATTCACGATCAATCGGTTAGCGATTTCCTCCCGCGTCCCTCCTTTCGCACTCCCCCGAAAGGGGCATAGCAACTCCCATACCAGCAATGAGATCGCTTAAAATAGACCTTTGGGAGTCGTTTGTTTGCTATGCTGCAAGCCTCGAGGGATACTGCCATCCCGGATGTAACCCATTTGAACGTTGCGCTTCTCGGACCGGACGAACAACGCCGCAAGGTTGTCGCCAGCGCTGTCTCCAAGCATCCGGGCCTCAAGCTCCACGAATTCTCGTCTTTCCCGCCAAGGCTTGATGACCTGCCGCAGCGGCTCGCGCAGGCTTACGAAGTCGTCATCATCGACGTGGACAGTGAGCCGGATTACGCCTTCGCTCTCGTCGAAAGCCTCTGCGCCAGCGGACGAGCTTACGTGATGGCTTACACGGCAAACGCCGATATGAAGCGCGCTGTCCAGTTCATGCGCGCCGGTGTCCGCGAATTTTTTACTCTGCCCCTTGATGCCAACGAAGTTTCCGCCGCCCTCACTCGTGCTGCAGCGCCGCGCGCAACGCCCCCGCCACGCGACGATAGTAAGAAGAACGGAAAGTTGTTTGTCTTCCTCGGCTCAAAAGGAGGTTGTGGCGTTACTACGCTGGCTTCCAATTTTGCCCTTGCGCTGGCTCAGGAGAGCGACAGCACGACGCTTCTAATCGATCTTGGCCTGCCGCTGGGCGACGTGGCCATCAACCTCGGCATCATCACTGAGTACTCGGTGGTTACAGCTCTTGAAAAGCCCAACCGCGTCGACGCCAATCTGCTTTCAACGCTTGCCTCCAAGCACAGCTCCGGACTCTCGGTTCTCCCCGCACCGACCGATCTGTCCGACGTGCAGGCCACCAAAGAGGCTGTTGACAAGCTCCTGACGGTCACGCGCGAAATCTACGACTATGTCGTCGTCGACATCGGTTCGCGCCTCGATCTGATGGACTCGCTGTTGTTTGAGGATTCCTCCACTATCTTCCTCGTTACACAGGTAGGCATCTCTGAAATGCGCACCGCCAATCGCATGATCGTTAAGCATTTCGCAAAGCGCGATGAGAACCTGCAGATCGTCATCAATCGCCATAAAACCAGCGACGCGCTCTTTGACGAAGCACAGGTCAACAAGGCGCTGACCCGGGTTGCGCAGTGGAAGATTCCCGACGACTATGCCGCCGCGCGCAGAACCCGTGAAACTGCGACTCCCATGGTCATGGTCGACTCCACCATCTCGCAAACCATCCGCCAGATGGCGAAATCAGCCGCCGGCTTGCTCGCTGAGAAGAACGAAAAAAAGGGCTTCTTCAGCTTCCTGCGTTAAATTCGCTATGAACGACAGTTTTGCGCTGGGATCTCCGGCTCTCGACATTTTTCATCGCTGCCAACAAGAAACCCAGCCAATTTGGCTGGGTTTCTTGCGTTGATGCATCGCTGATTTATGTTCCATATTCCCTACTCCCTATTCCCTGCACCTACGCCCCGTGGCACTTTTTGTATTTCTTGCCGCTGCCGCACGGACACGGATCGTTGCGGCCCACCTTGTCGCCCGTCCGCCGCTGCGCAGCCTCGCTTGAATCTCCGCCGCCCTGCCGGCTTGCCACCGCAAGCTCCTTCTCCTTCTTGCGCTGGAACTCCTTCTCCAGCGCGTCGATGGTGGTCGACGGCTTGCGCGTATGGATTTCGATCTCGCGCGGCGCACCGTCGCCAACTGACGGGCGCGCGGCGCTGGCCACCGGCGGTGCCGGAGGCACCTGCCTGCGCGGACTTGGCACTGCGCTGTCCAGCGGCTGTCCATCCGGCCCCAGAATCTGCATCCGGAAAAGGAACCGCACCGTGTCTTCCTGGAACTTCAGCATCATCGCTTCAAACATTTCAAACGACTCGCGCTTGTACTCCACCAGCGGGTCTTTCTGCGCATAGCCGCGCAGATTGATTCCTTCCTTCAGGTGGTCCATCGAGAGCAGATGATCCTTCCACAGCCCGTCGATAACGCTCAACATCACCATGCGCTCGTGATGGCGCATTGTCGCCGCACCGAGAATCTTCTCCTTGGCCTCATAGCCCTCGGACAATTTGGCAAAGATCTCCTCGCCCAGCTCATGCCGGCTCAGCGTCTCCGGCTTGATGCCCGATGCCGCGAGATTGAATCCGAAATGGTCGACCAGTTTCTCTTCCAGACCCTTGAGATCCCACTGATCCTGTCGCACTTTCTCGCCGGCATATTCATCGAGAAGACCACTCAGAATTCCGCCGACATAATCCTCCAGGATCAGCTCGCGCTGCTCCACGCCTTCCAGCAGTTGCCGGCGCAATCCGTAGACCGCCTCGCGCTGCTTGTTCATCACGTCGTCGTATTCGAGAAGGTGCTTGCGCGCCTCGAAGTTCTGCGCTTCCACCGCCTTTTGCGCGCCCTCGATACGCTTCGTGATCATGCGCGACTCGATCGCCTCGTCCTCAACCATCACTCTCTGCATCACGGTTCCGGCGAATCCGCGCGCGAAGATACGAATCAAGTCGTCTTCAAGCGACAGATAGAATCGCGACTCGCCAGGATCGCCCTGGCGGCCGGCGCGCCCACGCAACTGGTTGTCAATGCGCCGCGACTCGTGCCGCTCCGTACCCAGGATGAACAGACCTCCGGCCGCGATCACCTGCTCGTGTTCCAGTTGCGCAGCTCTGGCATGCACATGGAACGCGCTGGCCCAACCTGCGTCGGAAATCTCGAACTCCTGGCCCTGGTAGTAGAAGCGCTGGAATCCTGCCGGCGCCATGGGGTTAATCGCGCCCTCGGCCCCGCTGATGGCGCGGGCCTCTTTCTTGTCCACTAGCTCCTTGCGGGCCATGAAGTCCGGATTGCCGCCCAGCAGGATATCTGTGCCGCGCCCGGCCATGTTGGTGGCAATTGTCACCATTCCCGACCGTCCGGCCTGGGCCACAATCTCCGCTTCGCGCTCGTGGAACTTCGCGTTCAGCACCACGTGCTTCACGCCTTTCTTCTGCAGGATCGCCGAAAGCCGCTCTGATTTCTCGATGGATACGGTACCCACCAGCGCCGGCTGCCCTTTCGCGTGCAACTCCGAGATGTTCTCCGCCACTGCCTTGTACTTTTCTTTCTCCGTGCGAAACACGACGTCGGGATTTTCCAACCGCCGCATCAGCTTGTTGGTCGGAACCACCACGATCTCGAGCTTGTAGATCTTCTCGAATTCGGCAGCCTCGGTCTCCGCCGTTCCCGTCATGCCGCTCA
>CAZHOO010000169.1:0-4103 GCA_964533905.1 uncultured Occallatibacter sp.
TCCATTTGATGGTTTCCTCCACCCCGGGGCACCCGGCGTGGATGGCCTTCCGCAAATGGGCGAGGATGGGCTGCGCGAATGGGCGGGCCTTTTCGATATAGGCGTCGACTTTGGGATTGTTTTTGGGCATGGGAGTTAGCGCCTCCGAACAGGAGAATAACAAAACATAAAGAGAGGGAAATGGAAAACAGAGTGGCAGGGTCGAGAAGCCGCATCGCTTAGGATCAAGTCTAAGTACGAATGAGCATTCGACTTTACTCGGCTGGGTTTCTTACTTGCGCGGGCTTGGTGGCGAGCTGGGCCGCGTTGGCGCAGCAGCTGCCGCCCATTGAGCCGCCCAAGCCGATGCCGGCCGCACCGGGCGCTGCGCCAAGTCTCCGTGTTACAACGACCGAAGTCCTGGTGCCGACGCTGGTGGAAGAAAAGGGCGGTGGCATTCTCTACGGACTAAAGCCGAACGATTTTATTTTGGAAGACAACGGCGTTCCGCAAAAGATCAGGGTTCAGCCGGAGATGGACACGGCTCCAGTTGCTCTGGTGGTTGCAGTTGAGCGGGGCGGAGCGAGCACGCTCGAGTTTGACAAGCTGGCACAGTTGGGCTCCCTGCTTGATGTGTTTCTCTTCGATCCACGAAGCCAAGTGGCGCTGGTGGGATTCGATTCTGTGCCGCACCTAATCCACGATTTCACTCACTCGGGCGATGAAGTTGACCAGAAGCTCCAGCAACTGCAGGCGGGCAATGGCGGAGCGGCGATTCTGGACACGGTGAATTACGCGGTGTCGCTGCTTGAGTCCGAGCCCAAAGAATACCGGCGCGTGCTGCTTTTAATCAGCGAGGAGCGCGATCACGGCAGCAAACACACAAGACCTGCCCAGCTGATCAAAAGAATTGGCGAGTCGGATGTGCTGGTTCTGAGCGTGAGCTTTTCGCCGGCGCTGGCAGAGTTCGCGGGCGGGATGCATGGTCCATATTATGGGCAGACGACACCAGCTCATACACCGACACCCGGTTTGCCGGAACAGACTGCTGGAGGCAATTTGCTGGCGCCCCTGGTGATGGCGATCAACGCGGCCAAGAAGAATGTGGCCAAAGAGGTGGCCGAAATGAGCGGTGGCGAATACACGACATTCTTTGGCAGCAAGGCATTCCAGGCCGAAATCCTGCGCGCCGCGCGGGATGCGCGCAATCGCTACCTGATCAGCTTCAGCCCGTCGGACCCGACGCCGGGGTTGCACACGATTCGCGTGCGGACTGCCGAGGACTATGGGGCACGAATTGTGGCAAGAGCGAACTATTGGGCGGGCCCCTAGGGTATGCCGAGCCTACGCTTGTTTCGAGATGAGCCGCCGCGCAGCAAGCGCCATGGGGAGGCGAGCGATTCCCGCAAACAACATGCTGATCCCGATCAGGGTTCCGATAGCCCACTCGCTGCTCGATGGCCAGCTCAGGGCGATCATCGCACCCAGAATCAGGGTGATTACACCATCGAAGAAGAGCCAGCTTCCGCCCGGCTGTGAGCGAAGGCGGACGGCCAGGATCAACACCAAGATGCCCTTAGCGAACAGATAAGCCGCAAGAAGAAGCGTGAGCGAGGCAAGGCCCGCAATCGGCCAAACCAGAATGTAAATCCCCACAGCCAAATAAATCAGGCCGAGAAGAACCTCCCACACAAGTCCACCTGTTGAACGGATATGCCACGCAATGGCAAGGTGCGCCGCGCCGCCGAGCAAGACGAGCCACGCGACAAGGATCGCCACTCCGATTCCTGCGACCGGCGGAACGACAATGGCCAAAAGCCCAGCGAGGATCAATAGAACGCTGAATGCGATGGCCCAGCCAGCGGATTGTTTCGCAATTCCTACGAATGATGAATCAACCATTTGCTCCTCCTTATGGATCTTGTCGTGCCTTTTGGATTGACCGGCGCTCGGCTGAACCTCCAGCAGCACAGTTGAGGAAAACCGGCAGCCCGGTCGAGAAAAACACTATACAAGACGGGAGAGCAACCCTTCATGAGATTTTGCCTACCAATTTGCCTGATCGACCGATCGGATGCGACGCAGAGTAATGGACGTGCCGTCGAGTCTGTCCGGGGCGAAGGCCTTATCCTTCACGGTGAAAGCTTTACCAGTCTGGTGTTCGATCCCACGGGAGCGGCGCGGGTTTTGCCGGAGGGTAGGTTCATGTTAATCTTTCAGTAGACACTGAAGAGTGGACACGAGAGAAGATGAGGAGTAACTGACGCCGTGCTGGCGATTGAGAAAAAGACCGACCTGATCAAACGCTTCCGAACCCACGAAACGGACACCGGATCGCCGGAAGTCCAGATCGCGATTCTGAGTGAGCGGATCAACGAGCTGACCGAACATTTCAAGGCCCACAAGAAGGATCATGCATCCCGTCGTGGACTGTTGATGCTGGTCAGCAAACGCCGCCGCCTGCTGGATTACCTGAAGACGCACGATGCGGATCGCTATCGCGACGTAATCGGCAAACTCGGGATCCGGAAGTAACAAGAAGAAAGCCGACATTGAACCGGAAGTATCTAGACCGGACACTGGTCACGGTCCCCATACAACATGGAACACCTGACCACGGCGCGCCGGGCGGCCTGAGAGGGACGCCTGAGCTTGCGCAAAGGTGTCTTCTGCGCGCAAAGCCGCGCATTCCCACACAGATTTCCCAAGCGAACAAAACGAAACGAGGACAATATGTCTACGAAACATGATGTAGCCGTCGAGCTATCCGGCGGAAAGCGACTGGTCTTTGAGACTGGACGCATGGCCAAGCAGGCCTCGGGCGCCGCGCTGGTGACGACGGGCGAAACCGTTGTTCTGGCCACCGCGGTGGCTTCTCCCAATCCCAGGGAAGGGATCGATTTCTTCCCCCTCACGGTGGACTACCGTGAGTACACTTATGCCGGAGGACGCATCCCTGGCGGATTTATCAAGCGCGAAGGCCGCCCAAGCGAAAAAGAGATTCTGACGTGCCGTCAGATCGATCGGCCGTTGCGCCCCTTGTTCCCCGATGGATTCCGCAACGAAACGCAACTGATTGCGCTGGTGCTCTCCGCGGATAAGGAGAACGACCCCGATGTAATCGCGATCAATGCAGCGGCCGCGGCGGTGGCTCTATCTGACATTCCATTCGGCGCCACGGTTGGCGCGGTGCGCGTGGGACGCGTGAACGGCGAATTTGTGGTGAACCCAACATACGCCGAGCGCGCAGCAACGACGGTGAACATCATGGTGGTCGGCCACAAAGACGGCATCGTGATGATCGAGTCGGGCGCAAAGGAAGAGACCGAAGAGGTGATTCTCGCGGCCATCGAGTTTGCGCATGAAGAGATCAAGAAGATTGTTGCCGCTATTGACGAACTGGTATCGAAGGCCGGCAAGCAGAAGCGGGCTTTTACTGCGCCGGAGTTCGACGAAGCGTATTACGGCGAGTTGAAGGCAAAGGTTGGCGATCGGCTCAAGGATGCATTGGACACCAAAACGCATGGCAAGATCGAGAGCTATGCGCTGGTTGATGAGATCAAGAAGGAACTGGCCGCTGGGCTGGCTGCCGACGACGCGGACGGAAAGAAGAAGCTGGCGCACTATTACGAGACTCTGCGCGAACGGATCTTCCGCGAGCAGGTGACAAAGGACCGCATCCGGCCCGACCGGCGCGCGTTCGACGAGATCCGGCCGATCACGATCGAAACCGGTGTGCTGCCAAGGACGCACGGATCGGCGCTATTTACGCGCGGCGAGACACAGGCGTTGGTGACAGCAACTCTGGGCACTGCCGACGACGGACAGCGGCTGGAAAGCTACGAAGGCGAGCAGCGCAAGAATTTCATGCTGCACTACAACTTTCCACCGTTCAGCGTTGGTGAGACTGGGCGTATGACCGGCGTAGGTCGGCGCGAAGTGGGCCACGGAGCCCTGGCGGAGCGCGCCATCAGCGCGGTTCTGCCAAGTTCCGATGAGTCGCCCTACTCGGTACGTATCGTGAGCGACATTCTGGAGTCGAATGGATCCTCGTCAATGGCATCAGTATGCGGAGCCAGTCTGGCGCTCTTCGACTCGGGCATTGCGCTGAAGGGCGCGGTTGC
>CAZHOO010000170.1:0-4006 GCA_964533905.1 uncultured Occallatibacter sp.
CTCCCGGCCGTCGCCGCTAAAACACTTTCCATCGAAACGATGGAAGAGCTCCTTCAGACGCTCCGTGACAAGCCGGACGGCAAGGCGGCTGGCGAACTCGACGATGTGCAGCTGACCGAACGCGTTAGCGCGGCCAGGCTGGCTCGATGGGAAGCGCAATTCCCCGGTCTTCGTACGCGCGGAGAATTGGTGAAGTTGGCCGATTTGTCGGCGTTTCTAGATCCGCCGGCTTCCGATGCCGTAAGTTCTCCCAGACCCGACGTGAAAACCCAGCTCCAGATTCTGAGGTCGGCGGCAGAGTATGTGGCCAACACCATTCCGCGATTGCCCGACTTTTATGCGACCCGCGCAACAGTTCACTACGAGAACGATACCTCGCAGCCAAGCTTTTCCGCGGGGAGCAGTTCGACCGCGCTGTTGAATGCTGGCACATTCACGAGGACTGTCACTTACCGCGACGGCAAAGAGGTCTCGTATGCCGGCGCCCGAAAGCTGAAGCAGGAACCCGAGCAGTCGCTCACGACCACCGGCGAGTTTGGGCCGATCCTGATGGTTGTGGTGGGCGACGCTCTTCATGGCAGCCTGAAATGGGCGCGGTGGGAGCGCGGCACGGGCGGCCCGGTAGCTGTCTTCTCCTATTCCGTGCCGCAGCCTGAGTCGCATTTCCTGGTGGGTGTTGCCGTCAAGAGCAAGGCAGACGGAATTCTCCCTGCATACCACGGCGAGATCGCGATCGATCAGACGACGGGCGCCATCCTGCGTTTAATTCAGGTTGCGGATATGACATCGCCGCACGAGGGCATGGTCGCTGAAATCGCGGTGGATTATGCACCGGTCACGATTGCTGGCCGCAGTTACATTTGCCCGGTGAGGGGCGTGGCTCTTTCCGCATATCCGTTGGACGGCCCGACCGGGTCGACCATCGTAGCCTCGCGCCGTGGCGTCGTGTCGATCGGGTCAAGCGACGGGAGTTTGGGACCGGAAAAGACGGAATTGAATGACATCGCGTTTACGAATTATCACGAGTTTCGCGCTGAGGCGCGGATCGTGACCAATGCCAGCCAAGGCGAGCCAAGCAACGAGACAGACGGGAATCAAGCGCCAGCCCGGGACTTATCCGCCGGCGTTTCCGCTCCGGCCACGAGCTCTCCTGGAACTCCATCACCGTCCAATCCAGCCGTGCCGGTCAGCGAGACGGTTGCGACGGTCCCCCCGTCACCATCGGCAACGCCGAGTACGGAAACGCCTGCCCTGAATCCTTCTGCTGGTTCTTCCTCCCCAAATGTTGCGCCGGCCTCGGGAGCAGATGCGACTCGTGAGAGCGCGTCGACGCCGTCTGACGCGACTGTGATCACGAATGCTTCGGCAGCGAGGGCCGTGCTGCATACGCAATCCGATCTCGTTCTTGTAGATATCGTCGTGACAAATCACGGTAAACCGGTCAAGGATCTGGACCGCGCAAGGTTCCATGTGTTCGAGGACGGGCACGAGCAGAAAATCGCATCGTTTGATGAGAGCGAGCCCGCCAACACCAGTGAGGCGGTTGTGCGGCCGCCGGCTCTGCCGCCAGACACCTACACCAACCTTCCCGCGTATCCGAACGCAGGCGCGGTGAATGTGTTGCTGCTGGACGGGCTGAACACAGAGGCCAGCGATCAACTCTATGTGCGTCGCGAGATGATCCGCTATCTGAAGACATTGCCCGCTGGGCAACACATCGCAATCTTCACACTCGGCTCCAAGCTGCGGCTCATCCAGGGGTTCACCTCGGATACGGCCAGATTGCTTGCCGTGCTGGCTGAAAAAAAGGCGGTGGCGCTTGCATCGCTGCGGCAATCCGCGGAGCAAAAGTCACAGGATCAGGCCGAGCTTGACGAGCTGACCGACGCGGAAATCTCGCCGCAGGACATCGCGAATACCCAGGATTTTATGGGCGATGCAGAAGAGCAACAGACGGGCATGCGCGTGGACCTGACCCTTGATGCGCTTCAGGATTTAGCGCGCTATCTAAGCGGAATTCCGGCGCGCAAGAATGTGATCTGGTTTTCCGGATCATTCCCGCTCCAGTTTTTTGCGATAGGAAGCAGCCCTATCGAACAGATCAGGTTGAACGCGGAGGGACTTCTGGGCGAAGAAGTGCGCGATACAGCCGACCTGCTGGCGGCAGAGCGCATTGCCGTGTACCCGGTCGATGTTCGGGGAGTTCTGGGGCAGCCCATGTTCGACGCGTCAGTACAGGCGCAGGATTACACAAGGCCAACGGTTCCAAGCTCGATAGGCGGCGGAACTGGCCGATTCTCACAGGACACGCAATTAGCGGCGCTCCAGACCACCGCGGAGCACGCCAGCATGGATGTGCTGGCCGAGGAGACAGGTGGAAGGGCGGTGCACGATTCGAACGGCTTGAAGGAAGCGTTGCAAGATGCTCTGAGCGATGGGTCGAGTTTTTACAGCATCGCCTATGTCCCGCCGGAGAGAAAGAATGGCCAGAGCGGGGTCGTCTTCCACAGCGTCGAAGTGAAGCTGGATGGAGCAAAGTATCAGCTTGCTTACCGGCGTGGCTATTACATTGAGGACGCGAAGACGCCGGCGGAAAGCAGCGGCAAAATGCCGGACGAGATGACCAAAGCGGCGGTTCTGGGCGCTCCGCCATCGACGCAGGTTCTGTTTCAGGCTCGCGTGCTGCAGCAAGATGCCAATGTTGCGCAGGGCGCGACTCCCGGCGACGATGTGGCAGGAGAAAAATCGAAGAGTTTTCCTGGAGGAACACGTCGCTATGAGGTGGATTTGAACGTGCCGTTACAAAGCTTGACTGTTGCGGAGGAAAAAGATGGTGCGAGACTCGCACAATTGCGGAGCGTGCTGGTGGCTTATACCGAAGATGGGGACGAAGTAAATTCAGTCGGCCGCGCGTTTAATTTCAATCTTCCCGCCGCGCGGTATAGCAAGCTCCTCGCCGAGGGGGGCGCGATCTCCGCTCATCTCTCGCTGGATTTGCCTGTGCGCGATGTAGCCTTGCGCATCGTGGTCTACGACCCGGCCAGCGCAAAAACGGGATCGATCGAGATTCCCATACCGGCCGCAGGAAAATCTGTGCGCCAGCAGGACAAGTCAAGTTTGCAGTAACCGCGAAGTGTGCCGCCGACGCTGGCTCCGTGAGCGGACAGTCACCTTTCTCATGCGCTGACGGGGTAGTGCCTCTGACCCATTAGACTGATCGCATGATGAAGCGGATTGGGGTGCACCTGGGGACGTCGGGCGGGGCCTCGAACGCCGTGGAATTTGCGCAGAAGATTGGAGCGAACACGTTCCAGATTTTCTCGTCGAGCCCACGTATGTGGCGTGCGCCAAAGGTTGACCCTGCGCAGAGCGAGCGCATGCGCGAACTTAGAAAAAAGCTCGACGTCGGGCCATTGGTGATCCACACGAGCTACCTGGTGAATGTCTGTGGTCAGTCGACCGAAATTCGCGAGAAGAGCATCTCGGCCTTTCGCGGCGAGATTGAGCGGGCGCTGACTTGGGGAGCAGAGTACCTCGTGCTGCATCCGGGATCATGGAAGGGGCTGACGCGCGACGAAGGATTGAAACTGGCGGCAAACTCGATTGAACGCGCGATCGATGGGCTACCGCACCAAGGAACTGGCTTTCACATCTTGATTGAGAACACGGCCGGCGCGGAGTTCTCGCTGGGTGGCAGTTTCGAGCAGGTCGCGCAGCTGGTGGAGCGCCTGAAGCATCATGCGCCGGTGGCTGTATGTCTCGATACGTGCCATACGCATGTAGCCGGCTACGACCTCGTGAGCACTGAGGGCTACGAGGAGACGATGAAGCAGGCTGGAGCGACGGTGGGATTCGATGCAGTGCGCGTGTGGCATTGCAACGACGCCAAGGCCGAGCGCGGTTCGAAACTCGACCGGCATGAACATATCGGCCAGGGAACCATGGGCCTTGAGCCATTCCGGCGACTGCTGAACGATCCGCGCTTCGCCCATTGCGCTTTTATTGC
>CAZHOO010000171.1:0-3875 GCA_964533905.1 uncultured Occallatibacter sp.
ACGGCATTGGCCAGCTCGACCATGGGATAGGCGGTGGCATAGAGCGCGTCCTCGTCGAGATTGCCGCCGGAATAGGCTTCGGTGTCGTAGGTGATGAGATAGTTGGCGCCACCCGCAGTGTCGGTAGTTCGCGGCGTGCCGTGTGTGGCCACATAAATCACGACGAGATCGTTGGGCTGCGCCTGGCGCGCGATCCAATTCAATTTTTCTTTGATGTTCTTCGTCGTTGCCTGATCGTCGGTGAGGACCTGGACGTTGTCAGCAGGAAATCCGCCGATGGAGGGATCTTTCAGGTCGGCCGCAAAAGCGGTGGCATCGGCGTCGGTGTAATTGAGTTGGGGAATCTGCTTGTCGGTAAAGTGGCCGATGCCGACGACGAGCGCCCACTTTTGCTGCACTGGGCCCGGCTTGACGGGAGGAGCGGCCGGCGCGGGCGTTGTGGCGCCTTCGGTCTCAAAACCCCGCGAGGCCGGCGTGGATAGTACGAGCGGATTCAGACCTTGATCGAGTGCTTCGGAACCGTTGAAGCGCGCCTTGTCCATTGCGTAGTTAGCGAGACTGTCGTGGCCAAGACGCTTCTCAACAAGACTGCGGTAGTACCACGCGTCACCCAATTCAGGACATTCGGCAACCGCTGACTTGAGCAGTTGCAGCGCATCCCCGAAAGCATCGTTCCCGCTTTGCGGGGTGACGCGCTCCAGCGCCTGGACGACAAGGTCCTGGCCGGCGCCGCAGCGAACATCCTCTGCGCGCGCGCCGCGGCACGCGATCAGCGTCGCGGCGAGCAACGGCAAAATGGCGAGCTTGGATAGGCTGGGCAAATTCATTTCGCTGCTACGTGCTTGGCGGTTCCCGCAGGTTTCTTTGTCGAACGAGCCTTCATGGCATCGAGAATTTTGGCACTGACGCCACCGCTAGTGAGCGCTTGCTGGCCCGCGGGGCTCAGGTCGAAGTCGATGGCGCTGGCTCCGTTGATGGCCTGGATAATGGTTTGCTCATCCATGCCCGATTTCACCATGGCGATGATCTGCGTGTTCGAAAGTCCCTTGTGGACGACGGCAGGCTTTTTCGCCGCCTGCGTCTTCATCTCGGCCAGGAGGTGCACGCTGACGCCGCCGGCGGCAAGGGCTTTCTGGCCAGCGGGCGTCAGATCGAAATTCACCGCGCTCGCGCCGCGAATGGCTTGAATGACCGTGGCGTCGTCCATGCCAGACTTGACCATGGCGATGACCTGATCGTTGGTCAAACCCTGCGGTTTCGATTCTCCAGAGTCGGCTGAATGCGCCGCGGCCCGCTGCTTTTCGAGATCGAGTTCCTTGTAATGCGCGATCGCCGTCTCGATACGCTTCTGCGGCTCGACAAAGTACTTTTCAGCGGGTTTCGCATCAATGGCTTTGCCATAGTTGATGGCCGCCTGGTCGAGGTATTTCATCACCATTTTCTCGTCATCGGCTTCATAGGCGAGCGCTTCATAGGCCACACCGATGTCATAGAGCCGGTAAGCGTCCTCGTCCGGCTTGGGAAAGGCCGCCGCAGTTTCGTAGGTCTCGAGGGCGCGCTCCCATAGTCCGGTCTCGGCGTATTTGTCGCCCTCCTCAAGCGGTCCGTCCTTGCGCGCGAGAAGGACGTCAATGGCCTCATCGGAATTCACGACATGTTCCGCGATCTGTTGCACGGCGTCGATAATCAGGCGCGATCTAAGCTCGGCAGCCGTGGGTGGGCCGTCCTCGCTTTTCTGCCCGCCCTTGGCATGAGAGAGACTTCCCGTGACCTGCCCAAACACTCCATGCGCGGTGGAGTTTCCCGCGGCGTCAAACTCCCTGTCATAGGTGGATTCAACGTTGTCGGAAATCAGGGTGCGGCCGCTGGCTAATTTGGCCTGAAAGGAGACGTTGAGTTTTCCGCTGATGCGTTCAACCTCACCTGCCTTGGCGATTGAAGAGATAGGGGAAGAAGTACCGCCCAGGGCCGCGGCTGGCGCCAGCTTGTTGGTATATTCCGGATCGGGATGCGAGTATTCGGTGATCTCGCAGATGATCTGGACGGCGGGATTGTCGTCTTCGCGAAGATTCGGATCGTCCTTGAGCAGTTCGGTCTCAAGCAACGCCTGGAAATCGTATGGAAGCGCGCCATCTTCCTCGGCGTCGGAGGAGTTGATGACGACCTTGATGGTGTCTCCCGGCAATTGCACGACGGCGGGCAATTTGCGGTGGAGCGTCACCTTTTCTTTGCTGGCCCCAAAGCCCTGCGCGCCGCCGGGCGCCGCTTGAAGGAGCACGGTGCAGATGGAGAATAGCAGAATGATTCTTGCCGAACGGCTCATCTTGACTCCCGGTCGATTTACCGTTTGCCACGGCATTTGCTTCTGGCCACGGCGCGTTGCAGAACCAGCATACCTGCACATAAGGGCTGCTGTCTGCCCCTGGAGCGGCGCCGATTCTCGGCCTTCGACATCCTCTTCAACCCGATTCATAGGATCAACACGCAGGCTGCGTTTCTCAGTTTGACGCCGCAGCCGGAGCACTGTGAACGGTCATCAATCCAATGCCCCAATTCGTGGGAACCTCGCCGGAGAATCCGCGTGTTCCTCCGCTGGTCTGGTTTAAAAGCTTTTCCAATGGCGACGAAACGCCGCGTGAACCCCTCGTCGCCACGCCCTCAAAGTTCAGCACGTATGGATCGGCCAGCGGCTGTTCGGTGCTGAGCATAATGAGCGTGTCCACACCGTAGGGCGGGCCAATGCGCAGAACGGGCGCGCCGGGCAGAACGAACTGGCGGCCGTTATCGGCGTCGTTGGGAAATTGATTTTCGGAATAGTCGCGCGGGTAAAGCACGGTGCCCTGGCCATGGCAATCGATGTCGAGCACATAAACCCAGCGATGATCGATGATGCGATCCTCGGAGGCGAGCGCCATCTTGAGCTGATCGCCCTGGTGCGTCGTTTGATTGGCCGGAAGCGGCGCCGTGGCATTTGAAGGCAAAAGCGTCAGCGAGTAGAACTCATCGGCAGACGCGTCGGCGGGACTCGTGGCGAGTTCGAGCCAACCGTGGACCTTCGCAAGAAGCGACGAGTAGTGGTTGAGTTTGCTGCCAGCGGCGTCGATGGCAACGGCGCTGCTGACTGGAACCCAATCCGTGCGCACGGGGTACTGGGATGTTGCGGAGCAGCCAGGACTGTGCGGTGGCGCATTCGGCGAAGGCGGACCGGCGGCCAATTCGCTCTTGTGATACCAGGCGTAGGCGGGACCATCGGCTGTGAGGACGCCGGTCAGCGCATAGTGAGCGAGCGACATATTGCCTGCAAGCTGTACGGCGCTATCGTTGTCCGTTGGCTTGAGTTTCGCGGCCAGTTCTTGAGACGGCGGAAGGTTGACCCAGAGTTTTGCGCCTGCCACAAGATTTTTCTTGATCGCATCTGCAGTGAGCGGCGCTCCGAGTGAAATCGAAGTGGCCGAGCCAGCCGGCTGCAAGGTCCAGTTGGTTCCGTCCCAGCTGAGAACATGAGTCCATTGCTGCTCGGCGGGATCGGAGACGAGAGCGGCGCCGGAGGCCTGGACCTGCGCTGCCGCCGCATCAATCTGATCTTCGGAGAGATTGGACGGCCAAAGCCAGACGAGCAGCGGCGGATTATCGGCGGGAATCCATTTGCTCAACTCGAAAAGATCGCCGGGTGAAACTTTTGCGCCTGCCGGGCTGACGATCTCAGCCGAAGAGCGGGCCAGGCCGTCAAGAGTTGTGATGCGCAGCTGGACTGTCAGTCCTGAGCTGTTGGGCGAGGTCGCGGTAAACTCGCTGCCGACGCCAAGGCCGGAGGCGCGGCCGATGTCGAGTGAGATCGAGCCGTCATCGTTGGTGCCGAGCGCCGCGGCCCGCAC
>CAZHOO010000172.1:0-1401 GCA_964533905.1 uncultured Occallatibacter sp.
GCGGCATCGCTGGGGGGGACGATCGGAGTTGGGATCGTGCCACTTACGGTGGCGATGAGATCGTTCGACATCGCGGGGCCTGGATTGGGGTTGAGAACCTGAAGATCGAGATTGCCAGGCTGGGCCTGATCGACGTTTGCTGTTAGTTGTGTGCCGCTGTTGAAGGTGGTGGATACCGGCGATCCATTCACGAGGATTTGTGCGCCGGTAATGAACTTCTGGCCAGTGAGAACGATGGTTGCGGGCCCGGGATTAAAGGCCATCGGCGTGGCCGACGTGAGAATCGGAATGGGATTCATCACCGAAATATTTTGAGAGAGCGAAACCGCGGGATTATCGACGCTGGTGATGGTGAGCTGAACGATATTGCTTGGAGTGGGAACAACGGGCGGCGCGGTGTAGGTGATGGATCCATCGGTATTCGAAATTGCAGTGCCGACCACGGCATTTCCGCCGGCGATGCCATTGACTTGTAGTGTGACGGCTGGATTGTCGGTTCCGTTGACCATCAATCCGAGATTCAACATGTTCGACACGCGGACGTCGGTGCCAGAGTTTGGCTCAAGCGTGAGGACGACAAGGCCGGGACCCACCTTCATGGAAAGTGGCAGTGCGCTTGCCGACCCAGGGTCGGGATTGGTGACCGTGAGTGGGAAAGTGCCGGGATTTGGCGCGGCGATTTGCGCCACCAGTTGCGTGTTGGAGACGTAGGTCGTGGGAACCAGAGCGCCATTCCAGCTGATCTGAGCGCCGTAGACAAACTGCGAGCCATTCACCGTTACAGTTGTCGTGCCCTCAGAGAAGCCGTTCGGAGTGACCGCGCCGAGGACGGGAATCGGGTTCCACACCTGGACGGAAACCGAGCCGGGAACGGCGGTCGGATATTTTGCGATCGAGCTGGTGATCGTAACCGTATAGGGATTGGGAACGGCCGCAGGAGCCGTGTAGAGACCCGTGCTCGAGATGGTGCCGACCTCGGCGTTGCCGCCTGCAATCCCGTTGACGTAGAAGGTCATCGGCAGTCCGGAGGCGACATAGCTGGAGGTGAGCTGCAATGTCTGATTCACACGGACGCTGGAAGCCGGAGTCCCGATTGCGGCGATGGTATTCAGGTTCACGGCGAGTGAACCGCCGCTGCATCCCGTCATCCATGGGGCGATCGCCATCACGGAGGCGGCAAACAGGAATGACGTCCAAATAGAAACGGTGGAAAAGAAGCTGCGTCGGGGCAGGGACATAGTTGCTCCTAAAGCAGGGAACTCCAAGGCAGGCAAATGCTGAACCGAAAAACAAAGGTGGCAAGGGGGAATAGAGCTACAGGTGATTCGATTCAGAGGTTATCGAAGTCACCATATCAATGCAAACTAAAATGCGGTGAAAAATTACCTTCGTAATGTAAAG
>CAZHOO010000172.1:1501-3855 GCA_964533905.1 uncultured Occallatibacter sp.
GCCTGACGCAATGCGATGTCGTGGGCGGCTCGGAAGTTCTGCGCGACGACGGGATGGTCGACTGAGACATCCGCCGCACGCTGTTCGAAGTCGCCGACGGGATATCCGCACTGGGCCATCAAGTCGCCGAGGAGCTGATCCGCTTCTGCAACGGCTCCGGCCGGCGCGTCGACAAAGTGTGCCTGGACGCGGCCCCACTCTTCCACGTAGCGGTCGCGCTCAACTGGATTTAAGGAACGGATGTTGAGTTTGTGAACCCGCTCAGAGCGCTCGGCCAGGCGAGCTTCAGCCTTTGTGCGGCCTCCGGTTACGGCGACGGTGCGGTCGTACTCAGGACCGAATTGTGCGCGCAGTTTTTTTGTGCGGCGGCGATTGAAAGCATTGACGACTAGGGCGATGGCGACCAGAGCCACGATGACCACGACTGCGATGATGATGTCATTGGTTGTAATTTGCTGCGGCAGATTCATAAAAGACTCCTTTGAGAGGGGGATCTGCGCATGAATGTTTTTTGGGCGCACATGCGCGTCCCTCGGAGCCGCACAGCAAACAGCCACGCGCAATTGCGTAGCCGAGGGTTCACAGTGTTGGAGCGGTTGCGAGAGGGTGGGGTTGCCCGCCGGTGTGAAAACGACATTCAGCGGAGCAAAGAAGTCGCTCAAAGAGAGTCATGCTGATCAAGCGCTGCTATCTGCTGCCGGCGATCATCTGAGCGGCATGCTGGAGGCTCGTATCAGTTACTTTCGCGCCCGAAAGCATGCGTGCGACTTCGTGGGTGCGCGAGCGGTCGTCGAGCACGCGGATACGCGTTTGTGTGCGGCCATCTTTCTCTCGCTTCTCGACTGCAAGGTGCTGATCGGCGAAGGCCGCAATCTGCGGCAGGTGGGTGACGCAGAGAACCTGCTGAACGCGGGCGAGGGCTTTAAGCTTCTGGCCGACGGCTTCAGCGGCGCGACCTCCGATGCCGATGTCAATTTCGTCGAATACCAGGGTGCGCGGTGTGGTTTTCTTCTTGGCCTTGGCTGAGGAGCCCTCTTCGACTGCGACCTTGAGAGCGAGAAGCACGCGGGACAACTCGCCGCCTGAGGCAATTTCGACGAGCGGCTTGAGGGGCTCGCCGGGATTGGTCGAGATGCGATATTCGACCTCGTCCGAGCCGGAAGCGGACCACGTTGACTCCTGGTCGCTTGAAACAACGGCGACCTGGAACTTGACCTTCATCGCGAGTGAGTTGATTTGCACCTCGGCGAGCTTGGCGAGTTTGAGCGCTGCGGCCTGGCGTTCGGCGGTGAGAGCGGCTGCAGCTTTACGGTATTCTGCTGCGCTTCGTTCAAGCTCGGCGCGAAGGTTCTTGAGGATTCCGTCGCGGTCTTCGACTTCGGAGAGCTTGCCGGCGACGCCTTCTCCGAATGCAATGATCTCGGCGACGGTCTTTCCGTATTTTCTCTTGAGCCGATCGATGAGGGCGAGGCGGTCTTCGATTTCGGCGAGGCGCTCGGGTGAGGCGTTGATGCCTTCGGCGTAGTCCCGCAGAGCCGTGGCAATATCGGAGATAGTTGCGCGAGCGGAAGCGAGCTGTTGGGCGGACTCGGTGAAGCGCTGGTCATACCGAGCCAGCTCATCGACGTTGCGGACAGCATCGCGGAGGGCCGCTTCGGCGCTGGTGTTGCCTTCGTAAAGCCCGTCGAATGCGCTCATGGCTGCGGCATAGAGCTTCTCGGCGTTGGCGAGGACGCGCTTTTCGGTCTCGAGGGCTTCGTCTTCGCCCGGATTGAGCTGTGCTTGCTCGATCTCCTTCTTTTGATAGCTCCAGAGGTCGACCATGCGCAGGCGGTCCTGCTCGCCTTGCAAGAGGTCATTCAGTTTAGCTCCGGCTGCGTGCCATCGAGCGTGAGCGTCAGAGACTGCATCCAACGAAATGCCGGCAAAACGGTCGAGAAGCAGGCGCTGCTGCGACTGGTCGAAGCTGGAGAGGCTCTCGGTCTGCGCATGGACCAGTGCGAGTTCCGGTGCCAACAGCTTTAGGACTTGGACAGTTGCTGGCTGGTTGTTGACGAAGACGCGGCCTTTGCCGTTGGCAAGGATCTCGCGGCGGAGAATGATTTCGGCGCCTTCAGCGTCGATACCATTGCCTTCGAGGATGACTTCAGCGCCGGGTGTGGACTCGAAAACGCAGGAGAGCGCAGCCTTTTCGGCGCCGTGGCGAACCAGCTCTCCCGACCCTTTTCCTCCTAATAGGAGGGCGAGTGCGTCGACAAGGATTGACTTGCCGGCTCCGGTTTCGCCGGTGAGGAGGTTAAGGCCGGGCCCAAACGAGGCAATGGCGTGATCGATAACGGCGTAGTTTTCAGCGC
>CAZHOO010000173.1:0-3829 GCA_964533905.1 uncultured Occallatibacter sp.
ATAATCTTTTCGGGAACGAAGATCGTGTCGCCGGGCCTCATGCGAAGGTTCATAAAGTTATTACTTACCCAGTTCGTTTCTCGCGGCACCACTGACCCGTCGGCATGGAGCACGTATATTTGCTTCTTGTCGCCGTTAGGCGTCGCGCCACCCGCCTTTCGCAGATACCAAAGTAGGTCTCTACCAGGCACATAGCTTATCGCGGCGGCGTTATAAACCTGGCCGCTCACTACGACGAAGTTTGGCCGCTTGGGTATGAAAAGAGTGTCTCCCGCACGGAGCTCAATATCGTCAGGAGTATTCTGCCAGCGACTCACGTCGGAAGAGATGTTGATGATGAGTCTTCCACTCGAGGGATGACTGCGAAGACTCGCGAGGATTTCCTGCCGCTGCGCCTCGAGTGATTGTTGAATACTTGACGCCGTTTGGCCGCCGATCGCTCCTTGTCTGACCTGGGTAGGCGTGTCCTCGACCTGCCGGATCATTTGCAGGCGCGCTTGCTCGGCCAGCAGAAGAACCTGGGAGCGCTCCAGGACGGCTGCCGGTGGATAAGCGTCCGTTCGAAAGCCTCCCGCGCGCATCAACACAGAGCTTAGCCGCTCTCCTGTTTGAATCGGATAGCTCCCTGCATGCTCGACTTCACCTCTTATCGTCACCGAGGAACCGATATCCTGCCAGCCAGCCAATTGCTGAATGCTGACGACATCGCCTGGGCTAAGGGGCACGTCGGCGTTTTTGTCGCCATCGAGCGCCTTCCCTATGGCTACGGTGGTGTGGGTCACCAGCACTCTTTGGCCATTTTGCACAACGTAACCCGAAAGGCCCGCTTCATCTCGATAAGCACTCCGCGTAAAACCTCCTGCCATGCTCACTAATCCGGCCGCGGTCATGCCCTCAGACATCGGATACGTGCCTGGGCGAAGAACTTCTCCCTTAATCGTAACCATGGGGGCATCGATCTCGTAACGGCCGTATACATGAATCAAATCGAATGGCTCCAAAGGAAATGAATCGTTGCCAATCAGCGCATCGTGCAAATTGAAACTGATGATCTCAGGCCGGAAGTCGGGAGGTTGAAGTCGAACCAGTTCGGCATGATCAGATGGCTCTGGCATTACGTCCTGATACGAGTGCAACAAATCGTTAATGGTCATCCCATCTTTATAGGAATACTTGCCAGGCCGATAGACATGACCTTCGAGATAAACAGCATCCTGGTTGTAGGGCAGAATCTGCGAGATTACCACGTCATCTCCGCCCTGTACTGAAAACTCCGCCAACTTCTTTGCAACCTCGGGTGGATCGTCAGGAAGTTGAAGACTTACCATGGTGCGGCGCTCCTGAGCCACAATTCGCGCAACGTTGATTTGTTTCAAGCTCGCTGTGCGCAGCACCCCACCAGCAAGATCCATAACCTGATTCAGAGTTTTCTCACCGTTGAGCTCGTAGATCGCGGGACGATGCACCATTCCTTCCACCGTTATCTGGGGCCCGACAGGCGGCACCAGGAGCGTATCACCCGGCAGCAGATGTTCGACGTCCGAGCGGACGCCCTTCAAAAGGAAATCATAGAGATCGATCTCACGGACCAGTTGGTCGCCTCGATATTGGCGCAGTATCCGCAGCGACCCTCGATTCGTTGGACCGCCAGCTGCATAGAGCGCGCTCAGTGCCGTGGATAAAGAACTGACGTCATAAGCGCCAGGGCGCTGCACGTCCCCCACAACGTAGACGCGCACCGTGCGCAGCCGCCCCAGTGAAATCTCAACGTGTTCATCGTGAAACTGGCCGCTGAGCGCCTGTTGAATGGCCGTCTGCGCTTCGGCGATGGTCATCCCGTTGATCATGATTGTGCCGGCTTCCGGCAGTTCAATCTGGCCTTGGCGGTCAATCGTACGGGTGAGCCGACTTGACTCGCCTCCCCACATGTTCACGGTCAGATTATCGCCGGGACCAAGAACATAATCCGGACCGGCCGGGAGATCCATCGGCAACTGGTTCGCGTTCCCCGTGCCAACAACAAAAGCATTGCTACCGAATCGCTGCAGCTTACCGCCAGCCGCCGGAATTTGGGTGTATAGGTCGTAAAGCGAGGGAAGATTCTTGTAGGGACTGGGTTCGTGAATCTCCAGGGGCTCGCTTTGGCGGTTCTGGGGACGTGGTCCCGCCGGTGTTGCTTTTGCACCCGTCGCTTGCCTGGAAGGATTTGGCGATGGCGATTGGGCACCGCCATTTTGGGAAGACGCCTTAGCTTTGCTGCTCTGCGCACAGCTTCGAAGGCAGCTCTCCGCATCGCTGCTTTCGCCGCACGCCTGAATGCACTTCTCCTGGTCGACACCGTAATCGGATCCATCAATGCCATTGCCTGATCCAGCGCCAGTGCCTGATTCAGCGCCATTGCTGGCGTTGCCGGGCTCCTGTCCCGCATTCGCAGTCGGCGTTTCGGCCTCGCCATTGGGACCACACGCTTCAGGAGAGCTCTCGGTGCCGCAAGATTGACTTGGCTCCCGCGCGCCACTTCCACCGCTTGATGGCGCTTGGGTTTCGTTGCCTCCTCCGTTAGATGCGCACGCTTCAGCGGAGCCATCGTCGGCAGTACAGTTCTTCTCCGTTCCTTGCCCGTTATCTCCAGCAGATGAGGTCTGGGCCGCGCTGTTTGGTGCGCACGCTTCAGGAGAGTTCTCGTCAGAACTACAGTTCTGGCCAGTCGTCTGAGCGCGCAGATGTTGGTCGCCGATAACTCCTGAAGCCAACATCGCCAATCCCAGCGTAACCACTAGACCGCGGACGCGAGTCCGGCGCGCTTCGAATTCAACCATTTTTCGGATGAAGTGAAATACTTTGCGCAATTCTTTACCTTCTCAGTCTTCCGTTTGTTGTTCCAGGTTCATTGTTGGAAGCGTGGCGTCGTTCGCAAGTCCGACCGATTATTTCCGGCCAAACTGTCACATCGCGTGAACCGTGGAGCCGAGCAGCAACGGAGCCGCGTCTTCTTTCCAACTTCTCACACCACCGGCGTAACCGCGAAGCCCCAAAGTATTCAATCTGGTTTGGGCCCTTAATCTTGAAATCGCGATGCCAGCCATGTGAGTCCAGTTTCATGCGAAGGCCAGTCCGTGTTCCCGATTCGTCGAGCCATGCGTCAGTCGGCAAACTCGATTATTGAGCGTTTTCACCCTCGAATGTTGCAATCTTCGCCTCCAGTTGCTCGACCTTTCGCTCCAGACTCTTCATGCCTGCACGAAATTCGTCGAGATGGCGCCCAAGCTGATCATCGCGATTCACGTCCATAACTACGGCGCGAACAGCTTCGCGCGTAACATCCGACACGCTGCGCGCGCTGGTTAATGAGCAGAGGCGCCTTAGAGCAACGTATTCCTCTTCGGAGAGGCGAACGCTTACCTTGCGTGAGCGCGGCTTCAGAACTGTCATAGTTGACCTCGGAGCCGAGTTTGAAATTTAAAACGAGATCGATCACCCTGCTTTTTCTTCAGCGGGAGGGCGGGATGGGAATGAAATGTTGAGATTCTTTACGAGACGTCAGGGCTCAAGTCGGTTTTGGGGAGGCTCCGCCCCTCTTTGTCCCGGGCAATTGGTGAAACATTGACTAATCAGATACTTTTCTTAGAAAAGCCGAGATACGGCACTTCTCAAACTTGGCGAGGAAGCCAGATTTCGTTCTTCGCATCTTCGCGAAGTTCAGAATGACCAACCAATAGCATGGTGGATATGGCGTGCGCAAGGTGGAAATGTAGGACAAATGGGTGACGAACTTGAGTCCTCTATAGTCTATAAAGTTTTCATTCCGAACGTTTTAAGATAGAACTTC
>CAZHOO010000174.1:0-3754 GCA_964533905.1 uncultured Occallatibacter sp.
GTCCTCAAGGCCTGCGTCGCGCCTAATCCTGACATCCTCGCCGCCCTCGGCGTCTTTGGCGGCGTCTACACCTGCATCGGCGTCGCCCATGCCATGCAGGGCCCGCGGAAAAGGTGGCGTCCCCGCATCGTCCTCCTCATCGTCATCTTTGGCATTGCGGCGGCCGCGCACATCGCAGCTCTTCCCGTGGCCGCGCTCCTGGGCCTCACGGCCATGATCTGGATCGCCGAAGGCAACAGAAGCCAGATATTGCCCGTCGTGCTCCTGGCCTCTGCTGGCGGCCTCATCCTGGTCTTTGCCTGCTATGGCTTCTCGCCCGACGCCTTCAGCTACGTCTTCCGCTCTTCCGCCGGATTCCTTTGGTTCTCGATCGATCCGGCTCGCCGCTTCTTTTCATCGCTTTCAAATGGCGGCGTAACCCTGGCCGCCTGCGCCTCGGTGGTCCTGTATCTCGCTGCGCGCAAGTCGCGCTATTTCGGCAACACCGTTCCTCTGCTCTGTGCGGCCATGCTTATGGTTCTCGTCATGACCGGCGCCCCCGGAACGCCGTGGCTGTGGGCGCTTCCGTTTCTCCTCACATTCATCGGCGGCGTCTTCGCTGACGCCTACGAAGGCCCGCACGGAAAGCTGGCTCTTGGCGCAGGCGGCGCAATCCTTCTCGCGCAGGCAGTCCTTTGCCTCCTCAGCCTCCCTCTCATGTCGCAATAACAGAAAATCTCATCAAATCCCTCGCTCCCTCTCCACTCGAAAATCAGCCGCAAAACTCCTCGCAAACCGCGGCCCCCATAGGCCGCTTCAACCACAAAATCCATCCCCGCCTCAGGTCTCTCCAGCGCCGCTCCGCTCGCTGTTGAAATCACCTCATAAATTCAAGCAACATAAGGATTTATTTCCATCGATCCACCTTGCTAAAACCGCCTCTAAACCACTAAAATAAGCAAAGAGACCTGCGGATCCGGCCCTGCTTTTTTCTCGCCCTCCTGCCGCATCCCCGCGGACCTCGAAAACTCTATGGCAGACGACCAGAACCCCCAGCTCCCCCTCGATCCACCGACCCCTCCCGGCGGCACCAATCTCGTCCCCATCAACATTGAAGAGGAGATGCGCCGCTCCTATCTCGACTACTCCATGTCGGTGATTATCGGGCGCGCGCTCCCCGACGCTCGCGACGGTCTCAAGCCCGTGCATCGCCGTGTGCTCTACACCATGAGCGAAATGGGACTGGAGCACAACAAGAAATACACCAAGTGCGCCAAAGTCGTCGGTCAGGCCATGGGTGTCTATCATCCCCACGGCGACTCGGCCATCTACGACACGCTGGTCCGCATGGCGCAGCCGTTTTCCATGCGGTATCCCTTGGTCGACGGCCAGGGCAACTTCGGCTCGGTCGACGGGGATCCGCCGGCGGCCATGCGCTACACCGAGTGCCGCATGGAGCGCATTACCGGCGAGCTCATGGCCGATATCGACATGGAAACCGTCGACTTCGTCCCCAACTACGACGAGTCCACCGTCGAGCCATCCGTTCTGCCCACGCGCATTCCTAACCTCATCGTTAACGGGTCGAGCGGCATCGCGGTCGGCATGGCCACCAACATTCCTCCGCACAATCTCACTGAGGTCGTCAACGCCGCGATTGATCTTGTCAAAAATCCCAAAGCCGGCCTTGCTGAAGTCTTCAAGCACGTTAAGGGACCCGACTTCCCCACCGGGGCAATTCTCTATGGCCGCGCCGGGATCGTTGACGCCTACCGCACCGGCCGCGGACGTTTCCTGATGCGCGCCCGTGTCGCCACGGAAAACGTAACCAAGGATCTCAAGGCGCTCGTCGTCACCGAGCTTCCCTACCAGGTCAACAAATCCACGCTCTTCAAGCGCATCGCTGAGCTTGTTGAAAACAAGATCATCTCCGATATCGACATCGGCCAGGACCGGACGCGCGACGAGAGCGATCGCGACGGCATGCGCTTCGTCATCGGCCTCAAGCGCGGCGCACAACCTGAGATCGTCCTTAACCAGCTCTACAAGCACACGCAGTTGCAGGAAAGCTTTTCCATGATCTTCCTGGCCGTAGTCAACGGCCAGCCGCGCGAGCTCGGCCTCGCTGAAGCCATTCGCGTCTTCATCGACCACCGCATTGAGGTCGTCCAGCGCCGCACCGTCTACCTGCTGCGCAAGGCGCGCGAGCGCGAGCACATCTTGGAAGGCCTCAAGATTGCGCTCGACAACCTCGACACCGTCATCAAGATCATTCGCGCATCCGCCTCCCGCGCAGAAGCACGCGAAAACCTCTTCGCCTGGGGCAAGGGCACCGAAATTGTCATCCAGCTCGACCGCGAGCTCCAGCGCCACGAAGAGCGTGGCCTCACCCTGCGCCAGGTCGACGCCATCCTCGAACTCCAGCTCTATCGCCTCACGCAGCTCTCCGTCGACGAGCTCCTCAAAGAGCTCAAAGAAATCCGCGAAAAGATCGCCGAGTACGAAGAAATCCTCGGCAGCGAGAAAAAGCTGCGCGCCGTTATCGTCAAGGAGCTTGAAGACGTTCGCGACAAGTACGGCGACGAGCGCCGCACCGAGATCGTCGACGAGAGCGCCGAAATTCAGCTTGAAGATTTGATCGCCGACGAGCAGGTCGCCGTCACCGTCTCGCACCAGGGCTACCTCAAGCGCACGCCCATCTCCATCTACCGCCAACAGCGCCGCGGCGGCACCGGACGCATGGGCATGAAGACCCGCGAAGAGGACTTCGTCTCGCAGCTCATCGTCAACTCCACGCACGCCTTCCTGCTCTGCTTCACCAACACCGGCCGCGTCTACTGGCTCAAGGTCTACGAAATTCCCGACGTCGGCGCAGCCGGCAAGGGCAAATCGATGCAGAGCCTGCTCGATCTCCAGTCCGGCGAAAAAGTCTGCGCCATCCTGCCCGTCCGCGATCTCGAAGAGGAAGGCAAGTTCATCTTCTTCTCCACACAAAAAGGGACCGTCAAGAAGACTCCGCTCAAGGATTTCTCCAATGTGATGGCTCGTGGCATCATCGCCATCGGCATCGATTCCGACGATGAGCTCGTCGCTGCCCGCATCACCGATGGCTCGCAGGTCATCTTCATCGCCACGCACCTCGGCATGGGCATCCGCTTTGAAGAAAGTGATGTCCGCTCCATGGGCCGCCCCGCTTACGGCGTCCGAGGCATCACCCTCCTCAAGAACGATTACGTCATCGGCACCGTGGTCACTCCCAAGGAGCACGCGCCGGGCGCGTACCGCATTCTCTCCGTCACTGAAAACGGATTCGGCAAGCGCACCGATGTGGAGGAGTACCGCCTGCAAACGCGCGGCGGCAAGGGCGTCAAGAATCTTTCCGTCACCGATCGCGTAGGCCGCGTCAATTCAATCCAACTCGTCGACGAAACCTCTGAGCTGATGGTCATCAGCCAGTTCGGCAAAATCATCCGCTGCGACACCAAGACCATCCGCTCCGCCGGCCGCGCCACCCAAGGCGTCCGCATCCTCAACCTCGAGCCGGACGATAAGGTCGCCGCCACAGTCATCATCCCGCCCGAAGAGCTCAACGGCAACGGCCACGAAGAACAAGGGACGCTGCTGCAATAGCAGCGATTGCTCTCGCACACCTTTCTGGTGTCATCCCGAGCGGAGCGGCTTGGGGCCCCACGCAAGTGGGGTCGCGGCTCGCCGCGGGGGGGAGCCGAGGGATCTGCGGTTGCTTTTTGCGATCTCCCATCGGCGCAAAGCAACT
>CAZHOO010000175.1:0-3746 GCA_964533905.1 uncultured Occallatibacter sp.
GAACGCGCCTGTGGGCACCCGCACCGGCGCCGCCGTCTGACATCCGCGACTCGCCAGGACGCGATCGCGAGGGGCGCGATTTTGCGTTTCTCATGCACTGCGGCTCGCAGTCGCCGTCCTGCCGCCAAAACTTTCTACGGGCACTCGAGAAACTGTCTCACTTTGCGATGAAACGGCTGGTAACCGCCAGCCGCTTCATCGTTTTTTTCGCCCGCATCAACTTCCGTGTCGAAACCACCCATCTCGCCCAGGGTCTGGCTCCGGTCTCATCCTGAGCGGAAGCGCCCGCTGTTTACAACTGCTATGCGGCATGGGCTACCCTAAGAATTCGAGGAGCAGCTTTCCATGACCGTCATCCGCCAGGAAGATTTCATCGCGAGCGTTGCGGGCGCGTTGCAGTACATCAGTTACTATCACCCGGTCGATTACATTCGCTCGCTCGCAGAAGCCTACGAACGCGAGCAGTCGCCCGCCGCGCGCGACGCCATGGCGCAGATTCTTATCAACAGCCGCATGTGCTTCGAGGGCCATCGCCCCATCTGTCAGGACACGGGCATTGTAAACGCCTTCGTCAAGCTGGGCATGGACGTGCGCTTTGAACGCCCTGCGGGCGGCAGCCCTTTGGTCGGGCTTCAGGAGATGGTAGACGAAGGCGTCCGCCGCGCCTATCTCGATCCCGACAACAAGCTGCGCGCCAGCCTGCAGGCGGATCCCGCTGGCAGGCGCATCAACACCAAAGACAACACGCCGGCCGCCGTTTTCGTCGAAGTCGTGCCGGGTGGAACGGTCGAAGTCACTATCGCAGCCAAGGGCGGAGGCTCCGAAGCGAAATCGAAGTTCGTCATGCTCAATCCCAACGATTCGGTTGTCGACTGGGTGCTCACGACTGTCCCAACGATGGGCGCAGGCTGGTGTCCGCCGGGAATTCTCGGCATCGGTATCGGCGGCACGGCGGAGAAGGCCATGCTTCTCGCCAAGCAGTCGCTCATGGACCCTATCGACATTCAGGAACTCATCGCCCGCGGCCCCAAAACCACCGCCGAAAAACTTCGCGTCGAACTCTACGACAAAGTCAATCGCCTCGGAATCGGCGCTCAAGGGCTCGGCGGCCTTACGACCGTGCTCGACGTCAAGGTCGTCGACACGCCCGCTCACGCTGCCAATCTGCCCGTGGCGATGATCCCCAACTGCGCCGCCACGCGCCACGCGCACATCGTGCTCGACGGATCTGGTCCCGTCTATCTCGATCCGCCGCCCATCGACGCTTGGCCCAAGCTCACCTATGACGTGTCGGGAGCGCGCCGTGTGAATCTCGACACTGTCACAAAAGAAGAAGCCTCCACCTGGAAGCCCGGCGAAGTGCTTCTGCTCACTGGAAAGCTACTGACGGGTCGCGATGCGGCGCACAAGCGCATGAGCGACATGTTGAACAGAGGCGAAAAGCTGCCCGTTGATCTCAGGGGCCGCTTCATCTACTACGTGGGCCCGGTCGACCCTGTGCGCAACGAAGTTGTCGGCCCGGCAGGACCGACAACGGCCACGCGTATGGACAAGTTCACGCGCCAGATGCTGTCTCAAACTGGACTATTGGGCATGGTGGGCAAGGCGGAGCGCGGCCCTGAAGCGATCGAGGCCATCCGCGAGTTCGGCGCGGTCTATCTGATGGCCGTCGGAGGCGCGGCGTATCTGGTCTCGAAGGCCATTCGCAGCTCGCATCTGCTCGCCTTTGAAGACCTCGGCATGGAAGCGATCTACGAATTCGATGTCCAGGACATGCCGGTGACCGTGGCCGTCGATTCGAAGGGAACCAGCGTGCACATTACAGGTCCCGCCGAGTGGCAGAAGCGCATCGCTGGGATTCCGATCCTGCAATAGCGATCGGCGAAATATATAACCTGTTATATAATGAAAGTCATGGGTGAGCCTCGCAATCCGGCTCCGGCAACCATCGCATGGGAGGGGGACTCAAAAGACGTTTTGAGTGGCTTTCCAAGTCAGATCAAGTCGACCCTCGGTTTCTCCTTGCGGCAGATACAGAACGGTCGCCTTCCGCGCTGCCGACACCGTTCCATGCCTTCGGTCGGCAAAGGCGTTTGGGAACTCAAGGACGGCGATGAGAGCGCCTGGTACAGGGTGATGTATCTTGCGCGAATTAAAAACGTGATTCATATCCTCCATTGCTTCGAGAAAGACAGTCGAAAGACGGATCGGCGGGACATTGCAACGGCGAAAGCCAGATTGAGCGAAGTACAGCAACGATTGCGATTGGCGAGGGAATCGGTCAGCTGAGGAATTCAGAGCAAGGAGGTTGAACAACATGAGCAAACCGGCACACATCACAAAGGACGACGTGCTCGACGACCTGGGCTTTTCCCGCGCTGAGGCGGCGGCCCTGAAGGTGAAAGCAACCATTGTGGAAGCAATTCTTGCTGAGATCGACCGGCGCGGGCTTACGCAGAGACAGCTTGTGGATCTACTGGACGAGTATCAGCCCAATATCAGCAACCTGGTGAATGGAAGAATCGGTAAGATCAGTGTTGAGAAACTGCTCTATTACGCGGCTCGTCTTGGGCTGAAAAGCAGAATCGAATTGCAGTCTTCGGTGAGGCCCGCAAGCTCCAGGAAGAAGTCTGCATCCGCGCGCGAACGTGCTGTCGCATAGAAACACTATATTCTGGCAGGCACCACGTTAGGCAACGCCTCGCAACCAATAAACTGCTACGCTGCAAGAACTGTGAATCGGTCCCTACTTCTCGCGCTCTGCGCGGCATTCTCGTTCGGCGCCGTCTGCCCACAAACATCCGGCTGGCAGCCTTCGCCGGGCCATACGCAGATTCCCATCTGGCCGGCCGCTGCGCCCGATCCGCAGCCGGTCAATCCGGCTGAAGATGGGGGCAACGAGACTGTAAAGACAGAGGTCAAGGACCTCGTAGCCGGCAAGCCGTGGACCTACGTCGAGAACGTGACTACGCCCACGATGACTGTCTATTCGCCGACGGGCACAAACACCGGCGCCGCAGTCGTGGTCTTTCCCGGCGGAGGCTACCAGATTCTGGCCATCGACCTTGAAGGCACCGAGGTCTGCGACTGGCTGACGCAAAAAGGAATCACCTGCGTGCTCTTGAAGTACCGCGTGACCGATGTCGGGTCCTATCCGAAGTCAGGCCCCTATCCGGAGTCGCCGATGGCTCTCGAAGACGCGCAGCGAACGATCCGCCTGGTGCGTGCCCACGCCGCCGAATGGCACATCGATCCCAACAGAGTTGGAGTGCTCGGCTTCTCCGCCGGCGGCCACCTGACCGTGGCAACCAGCGTCTACTTCGACAAGCGTCTCTACCCGCCCGTCGATGCGGCAGACCGGCTTAGTTGCCGTCCCGACTTTGCCGTCGCCATTTATCCCGGGCATCTCTCCCGGGCCGCGGCGGAGTACGACGCCGGATTCGGCGCGAAGAAGTACACCCTTCCTCCGCCCGATGCGCTTGCGACCGCCGACGACAATCTCGGCCTGAATCCCGACATACATGTCACCAGCGAGACGCCGCCCACTTTTCTCCTGCAGGCAGAGGACGACCACGTCGACACTGTCTACGATTCTCTGTCCTATTACCTTGCTCTCAAGAAGGCCGGAGTTCAGGCGGAGATGCATCTGTACGCCGAGGGCAACCACGCGTTCGGACTGCGGCCGACAAAACTTCCCATCACCGGATGGCCGCAACTCGTGGAAACTTGGCTGAGTACCATTGGAA
>CAZHOO010000176.1:0-3685 GCA_964533905.1 uncultured Occallatibacter sp.
GGCCTCCTCAACTCAGGATTAGCTGCCGCGTATTACCTTCGCCTCGCTCTGGTCGCAGCACAAAAACCTGACCCCGATAAAGAAGCGGAGATTGCGCGCACGACGGCTCCCAAGCCCGCGGTCGGCGCCGCCGTCATCGCCGCTCTCTTCCTCGGCGTCGCCGCGACCCTCGTTCTTGGCATCATCCCCGGCGCAACGCTCGACGCCGCCCAATCCGCCGCCCACACGCTGCAAGCTCCGCCGCAAACCGCCACCCCACCCGGTCCATTACAATTTCCTCAATGAAGCTAGGCGAACTGGCAACGAAGCTTGGTGCAGAACTCCGCGGCAACCCAGACCTCGAAATCACCGGCGTCAAAGGCATTGAAGAAGCCGGCCCCACCGAAATCACCTTCGTCGCCAACGTCAAGTACACCGCGCTCGCCCGCTCCACACTCGCCGCAGCCGTCCTCGTCGAGCCGGAGTTTCAGGAAATCTCCGCCGCAACCTTGCGCATCAAAAATCCCTATCACGCCTTCTCGCGCGCGCTCGGCTTCTTCTATCAGCCACCGGCTTATGCACCTGGAATCCATCCCACCGCCGACGTCGATCCCACGGCCGTCATCGCCGACGGCGCGCACATCGGCGCATACGCCGTCATCGGCCCCGGCGTCCGCATGGGCCCGTGCGCAACTATCCTCCCACATGTCGTGCTCTATCCCGGCGTCCATGTTGGCAGTCATTTCTTCGCGCATGCGCACTCCGTCGTACGCGAAAACTGCATCCTTGGCGACTACGTCACGCTTGAAAATGGCGTTGTAATCGGCGGCGACGGCTTCGGCTTCTCCAAAGACGAGCAGGGCCACTGGGAAAAGATCCCACAATCCGGCCCGGTTCGCATCGGAAATCACGTCGACGTGCAGGCCAACGCCACCATCGACCGCGCCACTGTCGGTCAAACCGAAATCGGCGACGGCACGAAAATCGACAATCTCGTGCAGGTCGGCCACGGGTCTCGAATCGGAAAAGACACTCTCGTCTGCGCGCAAACGGGTCTCGCCGGCTCCTCCGTCGTTGGGAACAACGTGATCCTCGCGGGTCAGGTTGGCATTGCCGGTCATCTCACGGTCGGCGACGGCGTCATCCTCACCGCGCAGTCTGCCGTCTCGCACGATGTTCCACCCGGCAAAATAATCTCAGGCTCGCCCGGCTTCGACAACCGCATCTGGCTGCGCGCCGTCGCGATCTTTCAGCGCCTTCCCGAACTGGCCAAGAGGCTCGATCGCCTGGAAAAAACTCTCCAGAAACACTTTCCCGCGGCGCCCCCACAGGCCGCCGTGGCCGAAAAAGACCGGAGCAGCGAATGATCTCGCGATCCGCGGCGCGATCGCTCTCCGCCGCAGCCGTTCTGCTCGCCGTACTCGCCAGCATCCCCGGCTGCCACTCTTACCACGTCGATGCCAACGTTGAGAATCGCACTGGGGCGGACATCCAGCTTCTCGAAATCGACTACCCGAGCGCCAGCTTCGGCGCCGATCGCATTGCCTCGGGAGCGATCTACCACTATCGCTTCCAGATTCGCGGCAGCGGACCGATCAAGATCACCTACACTGGCCCCGGCAACAAGCAGTTCCAGATTTCTGGACCCACCCTCGTCGAGCGCCAGCAGGGCCAGCTTGAGATCGTCCTACTGCCCTCGGGCAAGGCACAATTTATCCCCCACCTCACACCGGCCTCCTGATTCCGGTGCGCGGAGATCCGCGCACAATCGCGGAGCGTTCTTCCCCGCGGCACTCAAGACGGACGCCCGCCGCGCGCCCAATCGGCGCGTTTCAATAGAGTTGCCCTGAAATGAATCGGGCGGCTGATCGCCGCCCGTCTTTAAACTCTCGCTTCTTCTCGCGCGCCTCTAGCGAGGCGCCTGCAGCATTCAGTGCACCATTGTCTGGAACAACGGCGATTGCAACAGCGCGCTGAATTCAGTATCCGAGGCTGCAAAATGAACCTCGAGCTTTCCTGAATTCGAATCGATCGAAGTCTCGTTCAGCGCCTGTTTCTCCGTATCGGATCCCGTCATCTTTCTCAGCATCACGGCTGCCGACAAGAGCGACGAAATCGTCGCGGCCGCAAATGAATCACCGGTCTGAATCGTCAAATCGAAGCGCACACCATGGCTGAAGTCCATCGCGTACCAGGAAGCCTCCAACCGCTGCTTCACGGAGTCAAAATCAGTCACCGAACCAGCTTCGCCCAGCAGCTGCTTCATCATCGTCTGCGTTCCCTGATTATCCAGGATGCTCCACAGTGAACTCGAATCCACGCTCTGCATTGCTTCCATCATCGAATTGTTGGTGAGCATGCTGGCGGCATTCCCGTCGCGGGCATCGAGCGCCTTGGTAACGGAATCTTTGCTGCCAAAGATCATCGTCGAGGGATCGACGAAGCAAAGAATCATCCCGGTCTTGGTCATCGGGTACAAGCTGTTGGTGCGCAACATTGTGGGCTTCATCTTTTGCGCTCTGAAGCTGGCCAGAATGTCATCGGTAGGAAATTGTCCTTGCGCAATGCCCACCGACTGCAGCGCGTCACTCCCAGGAGCCGGACGGAACAGCGCAAAGGCCAACTCGTCCACGTATTGGTCGATCGGCTCGCCCTGGCTCGTGCTCGGCTTTCCATTCGCCAAAACCGGCTTCAGCGTAAACTTGTTTAACGCCTCGTCGAACTGCTTCAGCTCTGGCGGTTCTACACGGTTGCGCAGATTCATCGCCGCCGTCGAATTCTGCATCGCGCGATAATCGATGACCACTAATTGCTGCACGTCATGCGGAATGGCTCCGCGCGCGTCCGTTGATAACTGTGCTGCAGGGGCCGGCACAACCGCGGCCAGCATCATCGCTGCAATCGGAATTCCTGCCAACTTCTTCAACGTAACCCTCCGAAACTCAATCCCGCCTGGCGTCTGATTCGCGCGCTGCGGGTCCGAATTCGTATCTATCCGCGCCATCTGTTTCCTGGCGCATGCTGTTATTGTACCGATCTGTTTGCCGCTCGGCCCGCATCCTTGGCCTGCTGGACGTTACTTCCGTGGCCACTCCAACGGGTGTTCGAGCCGCCGCTCCAGGACCTTGGTCCCCTCGTCGAACTCACTCAATTGACGCATCCAATCGCTTTCCCGCTCACAGGCCGCCTCGGGAATCAACCCGATCACCTCTCCCTCGGCCAGACTGGTCTTGTGCCGCGCTGCCAGGCTCACCACCTTGCGATGGACCACTGACAGCGGCGTCGCCTCAAAATCGGTAATGTTCATCGAGAGTTGAGCGCGTCCGTGGGCCAGGACCCCCATCGCTTTCACGCCTTTCAAGCCGCCCGATGCGGCGCGAATCTCCCGGGCGATCGCCCGGGCCATGGCCACATCGGGTGAATCGAAGTAGATGTTATAGGCAACAAGGAACTTGCGGGCTCCAACCACGCTGGCGCCGCCTGTCGGATGAAGCCCCGGCCCGCCCAGGTCCGGTCGCCGCGATGGGTCCTTTTGAGCCGCGTCCCGCAGCTCTTCGAACTGTCCGTGGCGTATGTCTTCCAGGTTCTTCCGGTCCGGCCGCGCAGCTGCCGCCTCATAAAAATAGACGGGAACTCCAAACCTCCGCCAGATTTCCAGGCCGGCCTGCCGCGCCAGCATCACGCATTGTTCCAGCTTGATGTCCCT
>CAZHOO010000177.1:0-3683 GCA_964533905.1 uncultured Occallatibacter sp.
GGAAACTTCTCTTCGCGAAGAGTTGGCTACTTCTTTCCGTGGTCTTTGAAGTTCAATGCGAAGTAGTAATAGGTGTACGAATGGCTGGTTGTCACATTCGTCAGGAACTCTCCTCCGCCGAAGTAGCCGATGCCTCCGCCCAGGTTGAAGTGTTGATTGAGCTCATACCAGGAGTAGCCATCGACTTCCGCGCCCACATGGCGGCCATGATCGACCTTGTTGGTCACGATCGCGCTTCCCGACGTGTTGTAGATCGAATCCAGCGCATCAGCCGCCCAAAAGTCCAGACCCTGCGCGGTGAAGGTCAAACGCCGATGGGGCTCAATCGTGGCTCCCGCGCGCACCGACTCGATGTTCTGCCACCCGAACAGGTCGGTGATACCAAAGCGGTCGTGGGCGGTCGGGTAGATGGTGTCGAACGTGGAGTGCGATCCATTCTGCGCAGGATTGCTGTTTCCCGAGGCGTAGTCGTACTGCGAAAAGATTCGTGGCTTGGTCTCGACATTGAGGAACTGGTAAGAAGCGCCGGCCTGCGCTGCCCAAGCTCGAATCGGCTGCGGTCCCACCTTGCCGTTTTCGACGATCAGCTCGCTTGAATAATTGAACGCCGTGTGAGCCTGGGCCTTGAAACGCAGACCTTCAACCTTCTCGTTCTCCTTGCCGGTGGTTTTGGCGACGGCCGGTTCCACGACTTCTTTCGGCTGCACGCGCCACAGGAAGAACGGTTCGAGGTCTGAGTGCGGCACCAGGTCATCGATGCGGCCGTAGGCTCCGTAGATGTTGTTGCCTTCCTGGTGGGGACTTACGCCTTCGGGCTGCGGCACCACGGCCGACGCGGCGAAGATGCCCAGGTGCTCGCGCTTTGCGTTCAAGTTGAGCACCGCCGCATCGTAGGAGCGGGCCTGGTTGCGCCACTCGGAGTCGGCAAGGACGGTGTTGTTGTAGTTGATAATCTGCCGCCCCACCCGCAAGCTGAACCAGTGCTTATCAGGTGCTCCGATCTCGACGTAAGCCAGCTTCAGGTCCCAGCGAACCGTATTCGGAGGGCCGATGGGCGGGTTTTGGAGGCCCGCGCGTGCGTCCTGCACCTGCGCGGTAACCCGGAGCCAGCTGGCCGTATGCAGATCGACCTGGAACCTGAAGCGGTTCAACAGGTAGGAATCATCGACCTTGGCTTTGAAGCTCGAATTGTCGTACCCCTCGTACCGGAACCGCTCTTCGGCCTGCACATCGATCCAATGGGGAAGCCGTTCGTCGATGTAAGTTGCCGGAGCAAAGTCGTGAAAGTCATACGGAGCGGGGCTGGCGGTGGTGCGAAAAGCGACGCCGTTCAGGAAGCTCAACGGATTTGAGGCCGGCCCGGTGATATATGCGCCGTTGTATCCGGACGTGGCGTTGCGCGTGGTTAGGTCGTCCTGCGCAAACAGCGGCGCTGTCGCAGCCATCGTGAACACAAGCAGCGCAGCAGAGATCGAAAGCAATGGTCGGCACGGGAAGAAAGACATAGCGGCAGAGAGACTATTCGTGCTTTGACTCCTCCAATGGAATATTGAGGCTGGACCTCGACCGCTGATGCCTGAAGCCTGCTTGCGATCAAAAGGGGCAGTCCATTGCGGACTGCCCCTTCGTCTTGCCATCAACCTCGCTCAGCTTCGGGATACCTAGATCGCTCAGCGTGCTTACTCCGCCGCTTCCACTGCCTTGGTCTGCGCCACGGTCCAGTCCGAAGCGCCCACTTTGAAGCGCGCGAACCGCCGCACCGTGATGTTCTCGCCGAGCTTGGCGACCTTCTGCGCGATCAGTTCCTTCACGCTGACGGCCTGGTCCTTGATGAAGGGCTGCTCGAGCAGGCAAACCTCTTCGTAAAACTTCGACATTTTGCCTTCGACGATCTTTTCGATGACCGGCGCCGGCTTGCCCGTGGCCGCTGCCTGCGCGCGATAGATCTCCTTCTCGCGCTCCAGATCCTCCGGGGTCACGTCTTCGGGCTTTACGTAGCGCGGATCGCTGGCCGCGATGTGCATGGCCACGTCCTTCAGCAGCTCCTGAAAGTCCTCAGTCCGCGCCACAAAGTCGCTCTCGCAGTCGAGCTCCACCAGCACGGCGATCTTTCCGCCGGCGTGAATGTAGCTGCCGACCGCGCCCTCATTGGTCACGCGCGAGGACTTCTTCTGCGCCGAGGCCATGCCACGCTTGCGCAGGACCACGAACGCCTCTTCCATGTCGCCTTTTGTCTCCTGCAGAGCCTTCAGGCAGTCGCCCATGGGCGCGCCCGACTTCTCGCGCAGTTCTTTCACCTGTTTCGCGTCAATCTTCTCAGTCACAGTCGTCATCTCTCTTTTTCCCTGGCCGACACGGCCTTATTCATTAATGCGTTTAAGATTTCACAATCATGTTGCGCGCCGGAGAATTTCCGGCATAAGAAAAGCGTGGCGCGTAATTCGGACGGTCTACCCAGACTCGACCGAAGCGGCCACGCTCTTCCGATTCAGTGCGCGCTTCCGCCGAAAGGCTACTTGGCGCTTTCCGCCGCCACTTCGTCCTCTTCAAGCAGCGCCGCCACAGCCGCAGGCGCTTTGCGAATGCCGCCGCCCAGCGCTGCTTCCAGGTCTACTTCCTCGACTGGCGAGGACTCCGCCGAAATCGCCACTCCCTCTTCGCTGCCTTGGCCGGCTTCCGTGGCTGCTTCCGCCGGGGCCTCTTCGGTGAAGGCCTTGTCGGTGAGCATGTTCACGCCCTCGGCGGCCGAGTCGGCAACCTTCGACGTAAAGAGCCGGATGGCGCGCAACGCGTCGTCATTGCCGGGAATGACGTAATCCACTACCGTCGGATCGCAGTTCGTATCCACGACCGCAACCACGGGGATGCCCAACTTGCGCGCTTCCTTCACCGCGATCTGTTCGTTGTTCGAGTCAACGATGAAAAGCGCATCCGGCAGCCGCTTCATGCTCTTGATGCCGGCCAGATTGGCCTGAAGGTGCTTGCGTTCCCGCTCCAGCTTGATCACTTCTTTTTTGGTCAGCAGGTCGTAGCGGCCGTCCCCGGCCATTTCGTCGAGTTCCTGGAGGCGTTTCACCGATTTCTGCACTGTCACCCAGTTGGTGAGCAGACCGCCCAGCCAGCGCTGGTTGATGTACGGCATCCCAGCTCGCGTGGCCTCTTCGGCAATCGCATCCTGTGCCTGGCGCTTGGTGCCGACGAAAAGAATCGTCTTGCCGCTCGCGCACAGCTCGGTCACAAACTTTGACGCGTCCTTGAAGAGCTTGAGCGTCTTCTGCAGGTCGATGATGTAAATTCCGTTGCGCTCCCCAAAGATGTATTCCTTCATCTTGGGATTCCAGCGCTTGGTCTGATGCCCGAAGTGAACACCCGCTTCGAGCAATTCCTTCATGGTGATAGTTGCCAATTGTCCTCCTTCGTGGACTGCATCCGGGCTGGTGATTCTGTGACCCGGATTTATCCCGCTCGCGCGGGAGATTTGGTGAAACCAGCTTTCAGCTCTCAGCCTTCAGCACTCAGCTCGATCGTGCCCGAGTCTTCTTCATCAACAAACCGGAAACAAATCGCAACAGCAAGAAAAAGCTGAAGGCTGATAGCTAACAGCTCTGGAAGCGCTTTAGCGCTTCGAGAACTGGAACCGCTTTCTCGCGCCCTTCTGGCCGTACTTCTTGCGTTCCTTCTGG
>CAZHOO010000178.1:0-3574 GCA_964533905.1 uncultured Occallatibacter sp.
TTTGGCTGATTCCGCTGTTCCCGTTCCTGGGCTTCCTGCTCAACGGAATCCTCGGTTCGCGGCTGCCGCGGCGGCTCGTTTCGGCCATCGGCGTCCTCGCGCCACTCATTTCCTTCGTCCTGGTGCTGGGTGACTTCGGCGCAACCGTGATCACCGCGGCATCAAGCTGCCCAAAATGCGGCTCGGTCACGGCACTTACTTTGCCGGCAGTCGAGTCTCTCTCGTATCCGTGGCTCGCCATCGGTGCGCTCCGCGTCGATTTCACCTTTGTTCTCGACCAGCTTTCTGCAGTCATGCTGCTGGTCGTTACCGGCGTCGGCTTTCTCATTCACGTCTATTCCGTCGGCTACATGAAGGGTGAGCCTGGCTACGCGCGCTATTTCAGTTTCCTCAATCTCTTTCTGTTTTTCATGAGCGTTCTGGTTCTTGCCGGCAACTTCCTGCTCATGTTTGTTGGCTGGGAAGGCGTTGGCCTCGCTTCCTATCTGCTCATCGGCTTCTACTTTGAGCGCAAGTCCGCTGCCGATGCCGGAAAGAAAGCATTCATTGTCAACCGCATCGGCGACTTCGGATTCCTCATCGGAATTTTTCTCGTGCTTTCTACATTTGGCACACTCGGTTTCAGCCAGATTGCGGTCCGGCTCGCCATCTCGCCCGATTGGCACGGAACCGTCCTCACCTTCATCTGTCTTTGCTTGCTCGTCGGCGCTGCCGGCAAAAGTGCACAGCTTCCGCTCTACATCTGGCTGCCCGACGCCATGGAAGGCCCCACGCCAGTCTCCGCGCTCATTCACGCCGCCACCATGGTCACCGCCGGCGTTTACATGATCGCTCGCACGCACCTGCTCTTTGACCGCTCTCCCGTCGCCCTCTGGACTGTCGCCGTCGTCGGAGCGGCCACCGCTCTTTTCGCTGCCACCATCGGCCTCGTCCAGAACGACATCAAGCGCGTGCTCGCCTACTCCACCATCTCGCAGCTCGGCTATATGTTCCTCGCCTGCGGCGTCGCGGCTTACTCGGCGGCCATCTTTCACCTCGTCATGCATGCGTTCTTCAAGGCGCTGCTGTTCCTTGCCGCAGGCTCCGTTATTCACGCCATGGGAGGCGAGCAGGACTTGCGCAAGATGGGCGGACTTCGCAAGAAGCTCCCGGTCACCTTTTGGACGATGACCGCAGCGGTCCTCGCTATCTCCGGATTCCCGCCGTTCGCGGGCTTCTTCTCGAAAGACGCGATCCTATACGCGGCATTTCTTCAGGGAACTGGCGGCAAGCTCCTCTGGTTCGTCGGCCTGATCACTGCGCTGCTTACCTCGCTCTACATGTTTCGCCTTTGGTACATGGCTTTCATGGGCGAGCCGCGCAGCGAGGTCAAGCACCGTCACGCCACCCCGCTTTCGATGCTTGTGCCACTCGTTATCCTAGGAATCCTCTCCGTTTGCGGCGGTTGGATCGGCATTGAGCATTTCAGCGGTTATCTCGCTCCAGTAACCGCCGCGCATCGCCCCATGCCCACCGGCAACCCCTTCCTCGAGTTCATTCTTAGCATCGCCGCAGTGCTCGTCGCCCTTGAAGGCTGGCTGATCGCCGACAAGTATTACCGGCGCAAGACCGAGCGTCCCGCCCAGATCGCCGCCGCGTTGCCGACCGGCTACAAGCTGCTCCTGAACAAGTTCTACGTCGACGAAATCTACGGCGCGGTCATCGTCAAGCCGCTCTTCGCATTTTCAAAATTCGTTTTGGGTGGGGTCGACCTGCTGCTTGCGGGCGTCGCGTGGCTTCTGGCCGGCATCGCCAGCTTCACAGGCATGATTCTGCAGCGCTGGCAGTCCGGCAATCTGCGCTCCTACGCTGCATGGCTCGCTGCTGGCGCCGCGGCAGTGCTGTTATTCCTGCTCCTCTCTGGCTCGCCCCACGCGTGGAGTCTTCCCTTCTTTCACTCTGAAACCATCTTCACAGTTCGTCACATGACCGTAATAAACCCTGGACAGGCGGGGCATTGAGAATGATGAATATCAATCAATCCATTCTCACGCTCATCCTGCTCGTTCCCCTTGCGGGCGCTGTCCTCGTCGCGCTCCTGCCTGATCGCGCCAAGCTTCCAAACTGGATCTCGCTCTTCACCACCCTGGTCACTTTTCTTCTCACACTGCATCTACCCGCGCACTTCATCACCGGTCAAACCGGCTTCCAGTTCGAGCAAAACGTTCCATGGATTGAGAGCCCCGCAATCTTCTACCACGTTGGCGTCGACGGCCTTAGCCTCTGGCTTGTTGTCCTCGTCGGCCTGCTTGCCCCCATCGGCGCTGTCGCCAGTTGGAACAGAATCCAGACCCGCCGCAAAGTCTTCTATTCGCTCTTTCTCATCCAGCAGACCGCAATGGTCGGCGTCTTCATCTCGCTCGATCTCATGCTCTATTACGGTTTCTGGGAGCTTTCCCTGGTCCCTATGGCGATCCTCATCGCCATGTACGGCCGCAAAGATGGCCCTCGCGCCGCGCTCAAATTCTTCCTCTTCACATTCATCCCATCCGCGCCTCTCCTTGTCGCGATTCTCTGGCTCTATGCCAGAACGCACACCTTCAACTTTGCCGATCTCCAGTATCAGACCGCGAGCGGTGTCCTTCCCGCGAATGCTCTCTATTGGGTCGCGCTCGCATTTTTGTTCGCGTTTGCCGTCAAGGTTCCCGTATTCCCGCTCCACGGATGGCTAGCCGACACGTACAGCGAGGCGCCCGTCGCGCTCGCCATGGTCGTCGCAGGCAAGCTCGGCCTCTACTCCATGTTTCGCTTTCACATCGGACTCTTCCCCGTTCAGGCCCGAGCCATCGCACCCCTCCTCATCGCTCTGGCCGTCATCGGCATTCTCTATGGAGCCTGTCTTGCGCTCGTCCAGCGTGATTTCTGGCGTCTTCTCGCCTTCGCCGCACTCAGCCACTTGAGCCTGATTGTCCTCGCCATCTACGGACTCACATTCCTCGGCTGGGCCGGCGGAGTCTATCAAATCCTCTCCCACGGCGTGGTCGATGGTGCCCTCTTCCTGCTTCTCGGCGCACTCGAGCTGCGCTACGCCACCAGCGTCATCGATTCCTACGGGGGACTGGCCGCAAAACTTCCTCGCACGGCCAGCTATTTCGTGATCGTGACTCTTGCCATGATCGGCCTACCCATGCTCTCGGGATTCGTCGGCGAGTTCATCATTCTCTCGAGCACGTTCGCAGGCGTCAGCCAACCCTGGGCAGTCGCCGCCACTGTCGCCGTGATTGTCGGCGCGGCCTACATGCTTTGGCTCGTGCAGCGGCTCTTCTATGGGCCGGAATCAGTGATCGCTGCTTCCAGGCCCGTGCGCGATCTCCGCTTCGGCGAGCTGGCCATTCTCACTCCGCTCGTCGTCCTCATGCTCGTGATGGGCCTCGCGCCGACCTTTTGGCTTAATACCATCCGTACCGGGGTCCACCCACCCCCAATCGTCGAGTTGCACTCATCAGTGCAACCAGCAGTCGCGAACTCAGCTCCATCTACCTCGGAGGCTCAGCGGTGACGCCCGTCCACGACATCAGCCGCATCCTCCCGGAGA
>CAZHOO010000179.1:0-3550 GCA_964533905.1 uncultured Occallatibacter sp.
GTGACAGCCATGAGCGATAAGAAGCTCATCATCGCCGACGGTCACCATCGCTACGAAACGGCGCTGAAGTACTCCAAGGAACACCACGGCGCGGCTCACGGCAAAAGCGGCTCGAGCACGCAGCAGTTGCCGCTGCCCGAGTTCCCCGAGGCCGCGGTGATGATGACCTTCGTCAACATGGACTCGGACGGGCTGGTGGTTTTGCCCACTCACCGGGTCGTGCACGGTCTCAGCAGCTTTTTTGCAACGGCATTTTTCAAGGCGGCCGAAGCCTACTTCGACGTGAAACCGTTGCCACCCTTCGAAGCGGCTACATTCATTGAGGAGTTGTCGCGCGAGCCGGGGACGGCCTTTGTCGCCGTCACCGTTGCCGGGGCTTACCTGCTGCGGGCCAGGCCGGATGCCATGACCAAAGCCCTGGCCGACCTGCCCGATCGGCAGCGGCAGCTCGACCTGACTCAATTGCATTCCGTCGTGTTCGAGCGCTTACTGGGCCTGGATGCCGAAAAGGTGCGCGAGCAAACCAACCTGCGCTATCTGCGCGACGCCCAGGAGGCAGTGGAACAGGTGCGCAACGGCGAGGCCGATATTGCGTTTCTAACCAAACCGGTAACCATGGAGCAATTGAAGGAAGTTGCCTTTGCCGGAGAGGTCATGCCGCAAAAGTCCACCGACTTTTTTCCCAAGCTGCTTAGCGGCCTGGCCATCTATGCGCTCGACTGAGGTCCGGAAAGAGGCGCCGCTCGAACCGATGCGAACGGCATCGCAGATCGGTCATCCTGACCCAGTCCCGCCCCGTCGCGAAGACCGAATTCGGAGCACCCGCACTTGTCTTTCGCCTCACCCATCACAAATTGGGGTGCCCTGTCCAAGCTTCGCTTGGGCGGGAAGCACGAACCCCAATTCACCCCCTCTCAACACACCACAGGACCGGGTGCCCCACCCTCGCCGCGCCTTCGTTTTTGCGGCTAGGGTGGGCCCGCATTCACCTCAACCGGTCATCCTGAGCGACCGAGTCCCGCCCCGGCGGGACGAGGAAGTCGAAGGACCTGCATTTCGAAATATCGGCCGTCATCCTGAGCGAGTCTCGCGTCAGCGGAGGCGAGTCGAAGGACCTGCATTTCGCGCTTTTCGCCGGGCAATCATCTCCCTCCTTGCCCTCGCTTCATGCACCGCGGCATTGGCTCAAGCTCCTTCAGCCCCTCAGCGCTCTGTGGTGGTGCTCGACGCGGCGCACGGGGGTGACGACTCGGGCGCTCGCCTCGGCAGCGAGAATGAAAAAGCGTTCACGTTGGCCTTCAGCATTCGGCTTCGTTCCCTTCTCGCCGCGAGAGGATTCACCGTGGTTACCACGCGCGATTCCGATGCCGCCATCGATCCCGACCGCCGTGCCGATATCGCCGACCATGCCAATTCGCAGACCTGCATCACACTTCACGCTACGGAAAGTGGCTCTGGCGTGCACCTCTTCGTCTCTTCGCTGCCGCCGATCCAAAACGCGAATCACGACTCGCGCTTCTTGCCGTGGAAAACGGCCCAGGCCGCCTGGGTCATGCGCAGCATCTCCCTGGCCGGCGTGATCAACTCGGCTCTTTCGCATGCCAATGTGCCCGTCACCCTCGGACGCACTGCTTTACCGGCCATCGACAGCATGACCTGTCCGGCCGTAGCGATCGAGATCGCACCGGATCGATCGGCCGATGCGCAGGGGCCGGCGAACATCGACGATCCGGATTACGATGCGCGTGTGGCGGACGCGCTTGCCGGGGCACTCGTTGAATGGCGATCGCAATCGCGAGAGGACCACCAACCGTGATCCCTCGCCACCAGACCGTGCTCTTCATCGTTCTGTTCGCAGCCTCCGCCATCATGGGCCTGTTGCTTTGGAACCAGTTGCGCCGCGCTCACGACCGCCTGCTTCGCGGTGAGGATTCGGCTCCCACACAGGCGCCGCTGGTAGCTCCGGCCGAGCAAGCCACGCTCATGGTTGCAAACGATGCCGATAACACGGTCCAGCCCCGCATTTTCACGCTCCCCTTGCCGCAGAATCCCGAGGCGCGAGCGCGCGTTGAATTGGGCAAGTTGCTAGATATCTATGCCGCACCGGAAGCCACGCACCCCGTGCCCGGCGGCGCAAATTCCGTCTCCCAGGTCTTTCTCTTGCCTATCGCGGACAAGAGTGGCAGCGGAGATCCCAATGGTCCCGAGCTTGCGGTCGTTAACCTGACCGGCGCGTTTGTCGCAGGACATCCTTCAGGCCTCGAGACCGAATCGCTGACAGTGCTTTCGATCTGCTCCACGCTCAATGCGAATCTGCCGCGCGTCACCGAAGTCCGATTTCTCGTTGATGGGCAACCGCGGTCCAGCCTGGCCGGGCACGCCGATTTGATGCGCACCTATTTGACCAACGAGAACACTGCGCCAATTGAAGGGGGCCGGTAGTGACACGCGCAAACAAAGTCTTAGCCTGGACCGGGCTGCTCGCATCTGCATTCGCGCTCCGAGTTGGTCTTGCAGTGATCTCGCCCAATATCTTCTTTCCCGACGAGATTTTTCAGACGATCGAGCCCGCGCACAGGCTGCTTTTTGGCTACGGCGTCATTCCGTGGGAGTGGAGGCTCGGGGTTCGCTCCTGGGTTTTTCCCGCATTTCTCGCAGGGGTGATGCGCGCCACCGCATGGATGGGCAAGGCTTCATCCGGATACCTGTTGGGAACGGCGATCGTTCTCTCGCTGATCTCGCTCGTCACAATCTGGTTCGGATATGCATGGGCAAAGCGCGCCAGCGGTACAACCGCGGCGATCGTCGCCGCCCTCGCGTGCTCCTTCTACTTCGGACTCGTGTACTTTGCGCCCAAAACGCTGAGTGAAGTCGTTGCCACCCATGTCTTGCTGCCCGGGCTGTATCTTGGCGTATACGGCGACAAGCTGAGCGAACGAAAGCGGATGCTTCTCGCAGGTTTTCTTTGCGCGCTGGCTGCCTGCCTGCGTATCCAATTACTGCCTGCGATTCTCTTTGCCATGATTTACTTTTGCTACCCGCGCTGGCGTGCCCGGATTCCCGCGGTCGCCGCCGGGGCGGCGATTCCGGTTCTTTTCTTCGGCGCCGTCGATTGGATCACCTGGTCCTATCCCTGGCAGTCGTTTGTCAGGTATTACGAAGCGAACATGACTCAGGAGATTCGCAAACTGTTTTTGCCCGAGCCTTGGTATTGGTACGGGCTGGCGCTTTTGGTTTTGCTCGGCCCCGCGGTCCTGCTTCTCTTTCACGGAGCACGGCGAAGCCCCTTCCTGGCCATCTTTTGCGCCATCGTCGTGGTTTCGCACAGCATGATCCCGCACAAGGAGATTCGCTACATCTATCCGGTCCTGGCCCCGGCAATCACGTTGGCCTCGATGGGCATTGTCGATCTGCTCGGCGAGATCAAGGCCGGAATGAAATTCCTCGATAATCCCAGGTGGGTGGTTGCCATTAGCGTTGCGTCTCTCTTCATCTCGTCGGGACTGCTGGCGGCGCACTGCGCGGACTGGTACAAAACCCGCTGGGGCGT
>CAZHOO010000180.1:0-3549 GCA_964533905.1 uncultured Occallatibacter sp.
GTTCCTCGGCGTCGAAGTCGAGGCGGGCGAGAAAGCTGTCGGCGAGTTCGACGCTTTGCTGCGCGTGCTCGCCGGCGCGGCGGCCCTTGCCGGTATCGTGCAGGAGGAGGGCGAGGAAAAACAGGTCGAGGCGGTCGATTTCCGGGAGCAGTTGGGCGAGGCGCTGCTCATGCTCGTCGGCGGGCGTGCGCAAGGCGTGGACGTTGTCGATGACGAGGAAGGTGTGCTCGTCGACGGTGTAGCGGTGATAGCTGTCGCGGATGACGAGCGCGTCGATGCCGTGGAATTCGGGGATGAGCATCTCGAGGACGCCGAGGGCATGCATGGTGCGGAGAGCATGGGCGGCGTGGGGGCCGAGAAGCACTTCGCGCAGCGCGTTCCAGAGGTAAGGGCCCTCAGGGATGGAGATGGCGAGGACGGGAAGCGCGTCGGTGATGCGGTCTTCAGCGGCCTGGGAGAGCGTGTAGCCGTGCGTGGCCATGAGGGAGAAGATGCGCAGGATGGCGGCGGTGTCATTGAATTGCGCGCCGGGCTGAATCTCGATGCGGCCCTGGTCGAGGAGGAAGTCGGTTCCGGCGATGGGCGTGCGGCGGCGGCGGAACTGGCGGTAGAAGCTGACCGGGGCGGGCAGATGCTCCATGAGGAGCGCGGCGCGGCGATAGATGACGCGGGCGTGCCGGTAGTAAGTGCGCATCCAGTAGCTGGGGTCGGCGGTGCCGCGGGTTTCAAGGCCGATGGAGCGCGCGGCAGCTTCGTCCTGCGATTGCCAGTCGAGCGTGTTGTCATCGCGGCCGTGGCGGAAGTGGAGGAAGCAGCGGGCGGCGGCGAGGAAGTCAAAGGCAGCCTCGGCATCGCCGCGTGCACTTTGAAAGACGCCACCGCGCTGGCGAGGCCACTCCTTGGTGGCTTTGAGATGGAAGAGGATGGCGAACCAGACGGCAAGGGAGTAGTCACGCAGGCCGCCGGGACAATCTTTCAGGTTGGGCTCGAGGTGAAAGATGGTGTTGCCGTATTTGGCATGGCGGGAGCGGGCGATTTCGCCGAGCTTTTGCGCGATGGAGTTCCACTCGCTGAGGACGAGGCCGGGAAAGGTGACCTGGTGAAGCTGCTGGTAGAGCGGAAACTGACCAGCGAGGAAGCGGCGATCGAGAGTGGCGAGCGTGAATTCGAGATTGTCCGGATCGAAGCGGCCGGATTCCTTGACGGTTCGGGAGTTGGGGCTTGCGCGCAGGCCGATGTCCCACATGCCCTGAATGATGGCGCGAACGGGTTCGCGAGAGAGCTCTTCGGTTTTGTCGTCGGCGAAGGCGAAGAGGACGTCGATGTCGGAGTAGGGAAAAAGATCTTTGCGTCCATAACCGCCGAGGGCGAGGAGAGCGGTGTTTTGAGGAGGCAGTCCGGCAAAGGCGCGGCGCCACATTTCAATGAGGATACGATCGACGACGGCCGATCGGCGGCGGATGGCGGCAGTGCCGTCGCCGGTGCGCTCGCAGGTCTGGCGGACAAGCGCCATCTCCTTGAGATACTGCTCCCGAAGATCGTCAACCGCCAGAACGACTGGGTTCATAAGAAATTGTTTTGCGTGGCCTGCCGAAGCAAGAAGGAATTGTTACAAGAATAAGCGATAAATCCCGGAAGGGGGGAGATTTGGTGGAAGGCGAGCAAGTTGAGCGGCTGGCGAGAGATGCGGGCACGGGCCCCCGTCGGGCCTGAGCGAACTGCGTGCCGGGCCGCGCGAACGGGCGAATCATGACTGGCGATTCACGACACACCGGGGCGTGACCACAGTCACGAACGGAATTTCAAGCACAGACCTAGACTTCAGCCAAGATGGCGGCACTCATTCTTTCGGCCAGCGCCGGGGAGGCGCTTGTGCTTGGGCTGGCGACGGGGCCGGTTTGTCTGGCGACATGCGGGCCGGTGGTGGTGCCGTGGATGATGATTCAGCCGCGAGGAGTGCGGTTGCACAGCCGGCAGTTGGGATTGTTTCTGGCGGCGCGGCTGGCCGGGTACATGGTGTTTGCGGCTGCGGTTTGGCTGGTGGGGTCGTCGATTCCACGGGCATGGACAGGCCGGACTTGGTTGATGGGCGGGATTCAGCTACTGCTGGCTGCCGGACTGGTGATTTATGCGGTGGGCTGGCCGCACCGGAAGTGCAGCGCCGACGCTAAAGATTTGGCGCGACAGGGGAAGTCGAGTGAGCTGGTGCGGATCGGAGAGCCGCCCCGCGCCATGCGATCGGGGGCGCTGGCGCTGGGATTTTTGACGGGGATCAACCTTTGCCCGCCGTTTCTTGTTGCAGGGTTGCGCGCGGCACAACTTGAACATCTGTCGGCGGCGCTGCTGTTCTTTATCTGCTTTTTCGTCGGGACAGCGGTGTGGTTTCTGCCGTTTCTGTCCATGGGTCTTGTTCAGCGCACGCCGGCGGTGGTCATCGTGGCCCGGATTGTTGCGGTGATGCTGGCCTGCTGGTATGGATTCTCCGGGCTCTCGATTCTGATTGAGAGGACGATTTATGGCTAGTCACTCGATTTCAGTTGCGCGGCCAAAGGCCTTTCGCGGCGTGGGCCGATCGATTTTACTGACGCTGCCGATGGCGTTGTGGGCGCTGCTGATGTTCACGCCGGCGTTCCAGAAGGCGGGCAACAATCTCAAGATTGGCGCGGCGTTGACGATCGTCTTCATGACCACGCTCTTCTTCCTGATGATGCGGACAGGCGAGACCTATCGCTGGCGGAGAATCTTTTTTGTCGCGCTGGGTTTTTTGTTTCCGGTGGGGTTCATCGCCGCCCTGATCGCGGAGCGCGGCACGATGAGCATTCCTGTCAGCCGCATGGTCTCGGGCGACACGCCGTTCTGCTTCATGGTTACGCCGTCGCTGATTCTGCCGGCGGCGTTCGCGAGGACGATTATATTTCCGGGATCGATTCTGCCCACGGCGAGCAATCCGCATTCGATCGCAGTGATGATCGGGCTGTGGTTGGCGATGACGCTGGTGCTGGGTAAGGCGTGGTGCAGCTACGCGTGCTTCTTCGGCGGTATCGAAGAGGGGTTCGCGGCGTTGCCGAAGCGGCGGCGGCTGCATCGCTTTGTGGCCAAGTATGGATCGATTCTGCGGCTCATTCCGTGGGCGATTCTGGTCTTCGTGGTGCTCCTGTCGGCGGCGCTGTTTGAGCCGGTCTACTGCATGTGGCTGTGCCCGTTCAAAACTGTCACGGAGTTTCCGGCAGTGCGCAACGTGGAGACGGCGATGCAGTTCGGCATCTTCGTCGCGCTGTTTCTGGGGCTGGTGGTGGCGTTGCCGCTCTTGACGAAGAAACGGACCCAGTGCGGATTTTTCTGCCCGTTCGGCGCGTTTCAGTCGCTCTCGAACAAGATCAATCTGTTTGAGATTCGGTTCGACCGCGCAAAATGCGTGGATTGCACGCTTTGCCAAACGAGCTGCCCGACGGTGGCGCTATCGAAAGAGTCGATTCACGAAGGCAAGACGCTGTTGAACTGCATGAAGTGCGGCGCCTGCGTTGACGTATGCAAGAAGGACGCGGCGGT
>CAZHOO010000181.1:0-3538 GCA_964533905.1 uncultured Occallatibacter sp.
ATCACTTTGCTTCTTGTCATGGGAAAACCTCCTTCGGCGACTATTACAAGAGGCGATGAAGGGCTGGCAAGGGAAATATGCGGAACAACCCCGATTTAGCGCGCATTGGCATTCAGTCCAGAACCTGCTCGCACCGGTCAAAGTAGCTCTGTAATTTGATTGGAGGGGCTGCACACTGAATTATGAAAAAGATTCTGCTCGGACTCGTCTTCACCTTCTGCCTTGCCGTTCCCTATGCGGCGCAGGCGCAGGTCGTAGTGGTCGTCCATCCCCGCCACCATCATCATCACCACCACCACCCTCACTTCCAACTCAATCAGTAGGCAGCAAGCCGCCATGCGATCGTCGCGCCGATGCCGCAACTGATCCCCCCGCGAGCAACGACGGGATCGCGCGCTGCTACCGTTCAGGTTTGGCTCGAATGAAAAAGGCTCTCCCCAGCCCCCGGCAATAGCCTGCCGAGGGACGGGAAAGAGCCTATTTATTTTTGGCTGGAAACCGCTCTGCCGACTTCGTGAATCGGACCGAGCACGCCGCTTAGTGGCGGTTGGCGTCCTCAGCCGCAAGCCTGATCTCTCGTTTTGCGTCCAGCAGCAGATCTTTCGCCTTTGCTGCATGGCCGCCCATGTCCCATTCATTGGCCTGCTGTGCTGCGGTGATGCGATCAAAGGCCTGGTTGATCAGGTCCTGTGCCGCTCTGAGGTTGGGATGACGGCCACCCTGCGCGACGAGCATGCCGCCGGCAAAACTGGTTACGCAAAGAATGGAGCCCACTAGAAACTTGCTTCTTGTCATAGGGAAATCCTCCGTTGGACACCATACAGACCGCGGCAAAGGGTTGGCAACAGAAAAAACGATGAAAATTGCTGCCGATCAGGCGTCGGTTTTGCGCCTGGATGCACCTAACGTTTCAGCGCGTCGGGCAGATCGTGAGCCAGCGTGCGAACAGAGGAGGAACTCAGATGGTTAAAGACAAGAAATGTGCAAATCCTGCCTGCAGCTGCGCCGCGGACAGCGGGTCAGACTACTGCAGCGCCCATTGCGAGGGCCTCGCGAATCAGGTCGAAGTGATATGCGAGTGCGGCCATCCGGGCTGTAAAGGGGATGCGACCGACGTGTAGACGTCGCTTAATTCGTTCTGCCCGGGCGATCCGCAATCGGCGCGATGGTGAACGGATAGATGCTCATGTTTTGAGTCCCGAGCATCAATGCGTATTCGCCCGGCTCGAGCGGAGACTGCGGGCGAATGAGCCACACCCGAGGATCGGGATGGGATACCTCGGCGGCAATCAGATCGGTGCTTTTGGCGTCGGCCATTGCTGAGCCACCCACGATGGGATAAACGATCATTCTGCCGCCATCCAGCTCACGCGTACCTTTCTTTGCATGGAGCCTGACGAGCACAGGAGCGCCGGGCAGGGAGATGAAGTGGCAGATGCAGACGATCGGATGCGCGATTTGGACCTGTGTGGCGGCGTGCTCGCCATCAAACTCCGCGACGATTTTGGCGGGAACCACCCCGTATGAAAGAGACGCCGCCCATCCGCGGGCCAATTTCGTTTTGGTCGGGTTTTGATTTGCAAGCTCGGTCCATGGGCTATTTTGGATCAGGATCCCAGCTTGATTGATGGGATAATCCACGTCGTCGAGCGCGGAACCGCCACCCGCTGCCGACGGATCTCCGGAGGAAACCCCGGCGGGAGCCGAAGGGTTCGGTTCCGCGGCGGTGGCTGGCGGATTCTGAGCGTGAACAACGGCAAGAGCTGCCAGGAGCAAACCGGAAACCAGAGCTTCTCTTCGCATCATTTTCCTCGAGCGTCAACTTATTCCGAAAACGATCTTCGCCCTGGCAAGATTCACGCGGCCACGAGCAATGAATTACGCCGAGACAGACGGCAACGGCTCGCACTGGCAAGCGCCTGTTTCACGGGCTTTTCCGGAACGCAATCAGCGTACCCCCGGGGGCTCGGAAGATCAAGGCCCTCGATAGCAGCCCATTCGAGTTGACTTCGTCAACCCGAAGCCTGTTCTGTTAGTTGTGTACAGGTTTTCCTCACTTGCGACCGGATTCATACGGCGTCGCAGTCGATGCGGTCGACGCTAGAATTTAGTTAGCCATGTCCGAATTCACCCACCTGCACCTGCACACCGAATACTCCCTGCTCGACGGCGCCTGCGACGTCTCGAAGCTCATCGACCGCGTTGCGGCGCTGGGGCAGAAGTCTGTCGCCATGACGGACCACGGAAATATCTATGGAGCGGTGCACTTCTTTGATGCAGCCAAGCACAAGGGCATCAAGCCGATCCTGGGGTGCGAGCTCTATGTGTGCAAGGCAGAGGATCATCGCGCGGAGACGACGAACGACCAGTACAACCATCTGCTGGTGCTGGCCGAAAACGAAGAGGGCTACCAGAATTTGATCCGGCTGACGTCGGAGGCAAGCCTGCACGGGTTTTACCGGAAGCCCCGCGTGAGCAAGAAATACCTGGCGGAACATGCCAAGGGACTGATCTGCCTTTCGGGCTGCCTGAGCGGCGAATTGTGCGAGACGCTCGGCGACCCGAAGCTCGATGCAGCGGACCGGTATCTAAAGGCAAAAGCGGTGGCCCAGCAATACGAAGACATCTTCGGCAAGGGAAATTTCTTCCTCGAGATTCAAGACCAGGGGCTGGAGGAGGAGAGAAAGATTCGCGCGGATTTCGATCGGCTCGAAAATGATTTGGGAATTCCACTCGTCGCGACCAACGACTCGCATTACCTTTGCGGCGAAGACAGCCACGCGCACGAAGTGATGCTATGCGTGCAGACGGGTTCAAAGATTCACGACGCCAATCGATTCAAGTTCGACAGCGATCAGTTCTTCGTGAAGAGCGCGGACGAGATGGCCGAGGTCTTCAAGGATTCGCCGGCGGCGGTTGCGCGGACGATGGAGATTGCCGAGCGTTGTAACTTCAAGCTGAAAAAAATCGACAATCCCTTTCCGGATTTCGCGGTGCCGCAGGGTCACACCGCCAACAGCTACTTCGAGGAGGTGTGCCGCGAGGGCATGCGCAAGCGGATGGATACCGCGGTGCGGCAACTGGAGCTGCGCGGAGCTAGAAGGTCAACTCCGGATGAGTACGAGTCGCGGCTGAACTTCGAGATCGACATCATCAAGCGAATGAACTACGCGGGATATTTCCTGATCGTGTGGGACTTCATTAAATATGCGCGCGATCATGGAATCCCTGTGGGGCCGGGGCGCGGTTCGGCGACCGGATCGCTGGTGGCATATGCGATGGAGATTACGAACATCGATCCGCTGCAGAACGTGCTGCTCTTCGAGCGATTCCTCAATCCGGAGCGCGTAACCATGCCGGATATCGACGTGGATTTCTGCATGAACCGGCGCGGCGAGGTAATCGATTATGTGACGCGCAAATATGGGCGCGAGCAGGTGGCACAGATCATCACGTTCAATACGATGGCGGCCAAGGCGGCGATCAAGGATTGCGGGCGCGCGCTCGATATGCCTTATGGCGATGTCGACCGGATCGC
>CAZHOO010000182.1:0-3523 GCA_964533905.1 uncultured Occallatibacter sp.
CCCTTGGCCAGAGCCGAAAGGGGACCAAACCCGAAAAACAGGATCAGGTAAATGGAGAAGCCGCGCCGCATCTGAAGCTCATGCTAGCAGACGCAGATCTCCGACGAGTAGGCAGCGATAAGAAAGTGACAATTACCCCCTGCCTCTCCCGCGGATCTCTCACCGTAGCTGTCGTTCCAGGTGCATTCTTTCCGCTATTCTTTGTTCTCTTGGTCCCTTCGTCCCGATTCATCTATCATCGATTTGTTGCTCGGTTTTGTTTCTCCAGCATTAGAAAAGGAAGACTCGGTGCCTCAAGCACACAGTTCAGCTTCGCCTTCCGGCGTTTCCGATGCGCAAGCGCTCAAGTCCGGCCAAACCCGCCATCTGCGCATCGCTATCTTCGGCTTTGGCACAGTAGGCAGTTCAGTGGCGCGCATTCTCGTCGAGTCCAAACCGCGCGGGGTGGAATTGACTCACATCTTCAATCGCGGCGTGGCGCGTAAGCGCGCCGCATGGGTGCCCGCCGGCGTTGTCTGGAGCGAAGACGCCGACGCCGTGCTCGCCTCCGATGTAGACGTGATTGTCGAGCTTGCCGGCGGCCTCGATCCGGCGGGAAGTTGGGTTCGCAGGGCGCTCGAAAACGGCAAAAGCGTCGTCACCGCTAACAAAAAGCTCATCGCTTATCACGGCATCGATCTGGAACGCCTCGCGGCCGCCAAAGGTGGTCACCTGAAATACGGCGCCGCCGTTGCCGGTGGTATCCCTGTCATTCCCGGTCTGGAACAGGGCATGGCCGGTGATCGCATCGAGAGTATAGAAGGCATTCTCAACGGCACTTGCAACTTCATTCTGAGCAAAATGGAAGAAGGCGCGGACTACAATTCGGTGCTGGCCGAAGCGCAGGCTAAGGGTTATGCAGAAGCCGACCCGACTGAAGATGTGGGCGGATTCGATGCGCGTGCCAAGCTCGCTATCCTCATGCGCCTGGCTCTTCGAGTGCAAATCGATCCGGACGAGATCGTTCCCCGCTCCATCGCCACCATAACGCCCGTTGATTTTAGCTATGCTCGGGATCTCGGATGCACCATTCGCCAGGTTGCGCGCGCTCAGCAGGTCGATGGCCGGTTTGCGGCCGCCGTCGGCCCCATGCTTGTCGCGTTGCGCTCGCCGCTCGCCTGGTCCCAGGGAACCGAGAACATGGTCATTGCCAGCGGTCACTACGGAGGGGACGTGGTCTTTTCCGGTCACGGCGCCGGCGGCCATCCCACCGCGGTTGCCGTAGTCAGCGATTTGCTTGCTCTCGCTCACGGCTCGCAGCGGGTCGAGATTCCTTCGGCCCCGGCGCGCATCGGCGCCGAGTTTGAAGTTCCCCACTACATTCGGTTCCTCGTGAAAGACCGTCCCGGCATCGTGGCTGCTATAACCACCGCACTGGCCGAGCAGCAGATCAATATTCGGGCGATCGTGCAGAAGGCGGGCTATCCTTCCGACGCTCTGCCCTTCGTGGTAACCGTCGAGCCGTGCAAGACCAGCGCTCTCCAGCGCGCGCTGACTGCAATTCGCTCGATGGACTGCATGCTGGTTGAACCGCTCGACTTGCAGATGCTCGAGTAGAATGATTTTCGGGGCCAGCAGGGGTCCGGCTCGGTCCCTCGTTCCCTTGGCCCCTTGTTCCCTGTCTCTGTGAGGTCACCCGTGATCGGCACCAGTTATCGATGTGAGATTTGTGGGGACGAGAGCGACGATCCGCTGCGCTGGTTCGTGGTCCATTGCAACGAAGCGCAGCTGACGGTCCTCAAATGGACCAAGGAAGCCGCCGATGCGAAAGGCGCGCGACACTATTGCGGTGAAGCTCACGCGCAGGTATACATCAGCCGCTGGCTCGCAGCTGCCTGCAGTTGAATTCCCTTCTTAAATGCGGTTTTTTGCCGGTCCCGTCGACTCGCGAATAATCAGCTCGGATTCCATGAAGATGTCGGTCGCAAACGTCTTCTTCTTGTCGGCAATCCGCTCCAGCAGGACCTTTGCTCCGCGACGGCCCATCTCTGCCAACGGCTGGCGCACTGTGGTGAGCGAAGGCGTGGCATAAGCCGCCGACAGAATGTCGTCAAATCCCACCACGGAAACATCTCCCGGGACACTCAGCCCAGCATCCTTCAGTGCGCGAATGGCGCCGATGGCAGAAATATCGTTGAAGCAAAACACCGCTGTGAATGCGCGCGTCTGCTCCAGCAACGCCTGCATTGGCTTGTAGCCTATTTCCGGCGCCATGGGATGCTGCCCGCCCTTCATTGACCAGCCTGCAGCATCGATGCGTATCGTGAGTTCCGGGTCGAGCTTCAAGTCCATCTCCCGGGCCACTTGTTGAATGCTTTCCCAGCGGAACTCCGAGTCGGGAATGACGCGGGGGCCCCGCATGAAGGCAATCCGGCGATGGCCAAGTTCGTAAAGGTGCGAGAGAGCCCGATGCACCGCCTGGTGGTGGTCGAGGAGAATATTCGTCACCTTATCCTCGGAACAATGCGCCGAGATGGCGACGACCGGGACAGGGACCGCGAGCTCCTGGACAGACGTATTCAGCAGCAGGAAGCCGTCGACTGCTCGCTCTACCAGCATGCGGGGATATTTCTCAATGAGTTCCGGTTTCCAATCGTGGCAGGCTGTGAAATAAAAGTAATGGGCTGCGGTCAGTTCCTCGACCACTCCTCCCATCACCCGGGTGAAGTAGCCCTCGCTCAGATCCGGGGCAAGCACACCCACGCTCATTGAGCGGCTTTGCCGCAATGAACGAGCGAAATAATTGGGCCGGTAGTCCAGCCGATGGGCAGCCTCCACCACGCGGTTACGGGTCTCCTGCGGGATGGATTTGGCGCTCGGCGAGTTATTCAAAACGAGGGAGACCGTGGTCTGGGACAGGCCCAGGTGCTCGGCCAGCATGCGCAGGTTCACATGGCCCGGTGCTGGCGGCGTCTTTCCCTTTGTCATGTTGGAGTTGTACCACGCTCCCCCTTTCGATGGATAGGCGGCTTCGCGGTCAGTACATCGATTTTCTCTTCACAATGCGGCCCTTTTCGTTCTGTTTACCCTTGTTTTTCATGGTTTGAGCCGACTTACGGCAGACGATCAACCCGCCCGGTCTTGCAGAGACCATGTGTTGATTAGGATTTCCACCCGTATGCGCTTGATTTTGCTTCGCTGTAACCTCGTGTTCATAATTCACCGGTAGCCTGACGTCTGTGGACGCAACCGTGCCTGAGATTCGTATCTCCCAGCCGCAGACTCAACCAGAAGCCGATTTGATCCCGCCGCAACCTCCGACCGGAGCAGTGGCGCAGGAGCAATCGGCCATTCGCCGCCACCTGCTTGGCCGAGGCAATTCCGCCGTTGCCGACGGGATTTTCAAAGTGCTCATGGTGCTTTGTGCCCTCAGCATCTTCGCCATCGTGGCCCTTATCGCCACGGAGCTCGTGCAGCGTTCGCAACTTTCATGGCATGCATTTGGCTTCAAATTCTTCTATAAGACTTACATCGATCCGACAAC
>CAZHOO010000183.1:0-1594 GCA_964533905.1 uncultured Occallatibacter sp.
CCGAGGATTCCGTTGAGCAGGAAGCCCAGGAACGGGAACAGCGGAATCAGCCAAAGATGTGCGGACTCGTTCATAGTCTCATCAGGTCGATTCGGTCGACGGCCAACGTGGAGCGTGCGCGGAAGACGGCGATGATGATGGCAAGGCCAACTGCGGCTTCAGCAGCGGCAACCATCATGACGAAAAAGACAAAGATCTGGCCGCGCACTTCGTGCCATTGGTAGGCAAACGCGACGAAAGACAGGTTGACAGCGTTGAGCATGAGCTCGATGGACATGAATACAGTGATGAGGTTGCGCTTAATGAGAAAGCCGACGACGCCGAGCGAAAAAAGAATGGCGCTGAGCAGCAGATACCAGGAGATCGGGACGTCGTGTTGAAGGAAGGTCACTTCTCGGCCATCCTTTCCGAGTCCGGAATCTTCGATCCTTCGACGTGAGCGATGGCGACCGCTCCGAGAATGGCGATAAGGATGAGGACTGAGGTGACTTCAAACGGAAGCAGCAGCTCGTGAAAAAGCACCTGGCTCAGGAGGGTGAGATTCGATTGGCCGGGGGCGTTGGAAAGCCCCTCGCCGAGATGCGCGGCTCCAAGGCCCTGAGCGTGAAGGAAGATAGTGGCGAGGACTGCGAAAAGGGCAACAACGGCAGGAAACCCAATACGCGAGGCAGCACGGCTGCCGAGAGTGCGTTCTTCCCGGCCGGCGTTCAAGAGCATGACGACGAAGGTGAACAGGACCATGACCGCGCCAGAGTAGACAATGATCTGCGCGATAGCGAGAAACTCCGCGCCGAGAAGCAGGTAGAGGACGGCGACGGAGGTCATGACGACGATGAGTGACAGCGCGCTGTTGATGGGATGGGTCTGCAACAGGAGGTTGATAGCTCCCGCGAGGCAGAATCCGGCAAACAGGAAGAACAGGATCAGATGCATCGAAGTTTAAGGAAAATCCCTCACGATTGTAAATGAGCGTTGTACAGCTCATTGAATGGCTTAGTTCCCCATCGAATTCGATCGCCCGGTATCTCCGCCGCGGCGGACGAGAGACCGGGGGCACCCGCATTTGCGGATGGCGGCGTCAGCGCCAGGCAAGCCAGAGGCTTGTGCCGACAATGTTGAGGATGGCCAGCGGAAGCAGAAAGCGCCATCCGAAGTTCATGAGTTGGTCGTAGCGGAAGCGGGGCAATGTGCCGCGCACCCAGACGTAGAGACATAGGAAAGTGAAAACTTTGATCACGAACCAGAAGATAGGAAGCAACGCGTTGATCACCGGATTCTGCAGCGGGGGCATCAGGTCGCCAAGAGGGCTCGTCCAGCCGCCGAGGAAGAGCAGCGTGGCCACGCAGCCTACGTTGATCATGTTGCCGTATTCAGCCATGAAGAACATGGCGAACTTCATGGAGCTGTATTCTGTGTGATAGCCGCCGGTGAGCTCGCTTTCGGCTTCGGGCAGATCGAAGGGAGAGCGATTGGTTTCGGCGAATGCCGCCATTAAATAAATGAAAAAGGCCACGATCTGTCCACCGCCAAGGACGTTCCATGTGGCGGCGCCGAGCGTGGCTTGCTGCTCAACGATGACGCGAAGATTGAGCGA
>CAZHOO010000183.1:1694-3520 GCA_964533905.1 uncultured Occallatibacter sp.
ACGGCGACTTTGGCCAGGCTCCAGAGAAAGAATGCGAGAATCGTCACGTGCGTTTGGCCTTCTGTCTGTCGCTCAGGGGCTAAAGCCCCCAGTTCATTCTTTGCCGTCTGCGGCACGACTGAAGTCGTGCCCTGACACTTCGTGCATTTTCGAAGCGCTTCGGTTAATCGGCCGTGGAAGCGCTTCGGTTAGTCGGCTGCGGATTTTGCGAGCTCCGATTTTGCAAGTTCATTCGCCTGGTGTTGTTCGAGTTGACGGAGCGCTTGGCTATAGCGGCCCAGCGTGCCTGAGGTGAAAAGTGTGTCGTGCGCGGGCACGATGAGTTCGGGTGCGGCGAGCGCGGTGACGGGAACGAAGCCCGGCGAAGCGAGCCCGCTGTGTACTTCATTGCCCGCGAAAAGGTTGACTCGGTCAAGAGTGTATCCCGGGACCAGACGCTCGATTTCATCGAGCGCGGCGAGGGGATCGAAAGGGCTGAGGCGGGGTTCGAGGCCATTAGCTTCAAGCCACACGGCGTGACGATCGGCTTCGCCTGACTGCGCGCCGCGAGACTGGCCGAGATCGCCGGTTGTTCCACGTTTGCCGAAGGGTACAAGGGTCGAGACGTCGACACCCATGCCGCCTGCGAGGCGAACCAGGATTTCAAAGTCAGGTTTCACTCCTGCACGGTCGGCAGCTTTGCGAACGATCTGAATATCTCCGAATGTGCTGGTGACTGTGCCGGATTTCTCGTAAAGGCTGGCGGCGGGAAAAACTACGTCAGCCAGCGCCGCCGTCTCAGTGAGGAAAAGATCCTGCACGATGAGGAAGGTGTGCTGGAATATCGAGGGGTCAAGCTTGGCGTGCGAAACAGGATTGGCTCCGACAACAAGGAGCGCACCGAGTTCGCCGGCGTCTGCAGCGCCGAGCATTTGCGGCAGCGAGTGGCCAGGTGTGGCAGGAAGGTTTGGATACTCGGCGAACGCTCCAGGCGCGTTGACAGGAACGTAGCCCGGCAGCAAGTCGGGGAAGAGTCCCATATCGGCCGCGCCGCGCGAGTTTGAATGGTCGCCAAGATAGGCGAACTTCACGTTTCCGCGTTTGATGCCCCAGGCGATGAGGTTCTCTACAGACTCGCCGCGAAACTCTTCGCCGAAGATGACGACGAGCGATTCCTCGGCCTTGATCGCTTTGCTGAAATCGGTCTTTCCGGAGTCGAGCGAAGTCGCGAGCTTGGCATAATCGCCGGGACGAAGCTCGCGCGTGGCTTTGGCCTGTCGCACGAGCTTGATGGTCTTCGAATTTGCGACATAAAGACGAGCTCGGTTGAGGCGAACGTTGGTACGAAGCAGCCAGGCAAGAAGTGGATGCTCGTCGGTGGGATTGCCACCGATGAGCAGGATCGCGCAGGCGGAAGCGATATCGCGTAAGTTGGCGGTTTTGCCCGGATGACCTGAGAGTGCACGGGCGAAGGACGCGAAATCCGTCGTGCGCTCGTGGTCGATGTTGTTGGTGCCAAGAACTGTCCGCGCAAATTTCTGCAACAGGTAGTTCTCTTCGTTTGTTGTCCGATTGGAGCCGATGACGCCGAGGGCTGAGCCGCCTCGCGTGTCGCGGATTTCCTTCAGCTTTCCGACTGCGACGCGAATGGCATGCTCCCATGTAGCTGGTTCGAGCTTGCCCTGAGCATTACGGACCAAAGGCTGTGTCAGGCGGTCGGAGCCCTCGACGAAGTCGAAGCCGAAACGGCCCTTGGCGCAGAGGAAGTCGCCGTTAATGCCGCTTTTGTCGCGATTGTCAGCACGAACGATTACTGAGCCGTCGTTTGATTGGCGCACGCCGAGCGT
>CAZHOO010000184.1:0-3506 GCA_964533905.1 uncultured Occallatibacter sp.
GTCGGCCAATCATCACGCCGAGGGATTCAATCCGCTCTGCGGCGACAAGTGCTCGGTCTATCTCGACGTGGAAAACGGCGCCATCAAGGACATTGGCTTCCAGGGTTCGGGATGCGCGATCTCGCGCGCCTCGGCTTCGATGATGACGCAGATTCTGAAAGGCAAAAGCACGGAAGAAGCGGGCAAGCTCTTTGAGGAATTTCATAACCTTGTTACCGGCGACCCCGAAGCGATGAAAAACGCTGCTGACCTCGGCAAGCTGGCCGCGTTTGGCGGCGTCTCCAAGTTTCCCGCGCGCGTGAAGTGCGCCACGCTCGCCTGGCACACGCTGCAATCGGCGCTGGAAGATAAATCGGAAACCGTCTCGACGGAGTAGAGCTGCTCTTTATGGCCGCATCCATCCCCACAAATCCAAATGCCGCTCCAGCTGCGGGGCCGAGCAACGATGCGGCGCCGTTTCAGGAGGAGATGATCTGGAAGGCGCTCAAGACGGTGCGCGACCCGGAGATTCCGGTCGACATTGTCAACCTCGGTCTCGTCTATGCGGCGTCCGCATCTGAAATTGACGGCGGCCATCGCATCGATGTGCGCATGTCGCTCACCGCGCCCGGATGTAGCATGTCCGACGTGATCAAGGCCGAGGTGGAACGCAAGCTTGCGGCGCTGCCTGAAGTGAAACTGGTTCACGTCGAGATTGTTTTCGATCCGCCATGGAATGCGGGCATGATGTCAGAAGGCGCCAAGCTCCAGCTCGGCTTCGACTCCGATTACGGATCGACTCCGGCGAAGCCCGAGTCCGCAGGCCCCGGACCGTTGAAAGTGATTCGATGAGCCGGAGTTTGCCCAAGCAAACAACTTGACCTGCAATTAACTTTCTTCTTCGCCGCCCAGCTTCTCGATCTGCCTGCGCCAATCGAGTGAGTCGACGAAGCCGGTGGAGTTGCGCCAACCTGGCTCGACGATGATGTGCAGCTCAAGATAAACCTGCGTGCCCAGCAGCGACTCGATCTTTCTGCGCGCTCCGGTGCCAATCGCCTTCAGCTTCGTCCCGCCTTTGCCGATCAAAATCGCTTTCTGCCCGTCGCGCTCGCAATAGATGACCGCCGAGATTCTGGTCAGCTGCCTTTTGCCGGGCCGCGCGGGCGCCTCGGGCTCTTCAAACTGCTCGATGACGACCGCAGATGCGTACGGCACTTCCTCGCCGGTCTCGATCAAAATGCTCTCGCGAATGAGCTCAGCCACCATGAAGCGCATCGGCTGATCGGTGTACTGGTCTTTCGGATAAAAGCGCTCGCCCTTCGGCAGCACATCGACAATCTTGCGCACCAGCATGTCGAGTCCGTCGCGTTTGCGCGCGCTCACCGGAATCACCTGCGCAAAGTTGTACTGCTTCGTGAGCGATTCGATCAGCGGCAAAAGCTGGTCCTTGTGCACCAGGTCGATCTTGGTCAGCACCAGGAAAACAGGGCAGTCGAGCTTGCGGACCAGCGAGAAGAGAAACTCGTCTTCGCTGGAGGTGTTCAGCCTCGCATTCTTCCCGGCGTTTACCGGAAGAACCGACTTGGCCTCCCGGGTCCCCAACTGCGAGGGACCCGGGGCACCCGCACTTTCTTGTTTTTGATCGGGGGAGGGGGCGAGTTGTATTCTTCGCGTCGCGTCGACGAGCACCAGGACGAGGTCGCGCGCTTCGAGCGCTTCATGAACCTCCTGCAGCATGCGCCGATCGAGTTGCGATGCGGGCTTATGCACTCCGGGCGTGTCCACGAAGACGATCTGCGCCGCGGGGTGAACGCCTTTTTGCGCCGGAACTTCAACCACTCCGATGATGCGGTTGCGCGTGGTTTGCGGCTTGGCGGTGACAATGGAAACCTTCTCGCCGGTAAGCGCGTTGAGCAGCGTGCTTTTGCCCACGTTGGGCCGGCCGAGAATGGCAACGAATCCTGATTTCACGCGCTGTGCAACTCCTGAATGAATGGTACAGGGGAACAGCGGAGTTAGCGGGGTCAGCGGAGTTAGCGGAGCTAGAGAGACAGCAGACAGCAGGCTGAGAATGGAGAATTAGAGGCTCTAGTGAATAACGCGCCCGTGCATTCCCGCTTCAAAGCTGCGACGGTCGAGCCGCGGCAAGGCGCGCGCAACCTTGTCGGGAAACAGAGCGTAGTGCCGCGCGGCAATCAGCAGTTCGGGTACAGACCAGACGTCGTCTTCGTCGGTCATCCAGTGCTGGCTGTCCAGTCGAGCCAAGTTCACGGGGCTCGAATAGGAGCGGAGCGTGCGTTCGCCGCGGTGATTATAGTAGTGCTCAAAGTAGCTGAGCGCAAGCTCGCGCAGCGTGCGATAGACGGGAGCACGAAAGCGCAGGCCGGCGAAGTTCGACTTGGCAATGCCTCCCCATAATCCGCGCTCGCGATAAAGAGCGACGACGTGGTCGTCGTCTCGCACTGATTCAAGATCCATGAGCAGCGGCGGATGCCCATTGACGCGCAATGCGGCTGCTGCCACGAGCGCGCCCTCGAGGCAATGCCCCTTGCGCTCACGCAATACGCGCGCAGGTGAACCGGCCGTGTCGGCGTATTGGTACTCAATCGCGTCAATGAACTTCTGAATCTGTGCCGGAGTCTTCAGCGCACGCAGTGTGCGCAGATTCTCCTTCGACAGGCCGAAGGTCGCGCGCCCGTTTCGCCGCTTTCCGTCTTTTCGCACCCCGAAATCGTTCAAGGCCAAAGCCGCAACTCCCATGGACAAGTCCCCGCGATTATACAAAAGTGCGATTCAAATCCGGCTTTGATCAGCTTTCAGAGATTGATATCATCTCCGCATGATTCCTGGCGGCGAAACAAAGCGGCTGATCATGCGCCCTCTTGAGCTGGCCGATGCGCCGCAGATTCAGGAACTTTTTCCGCATTGGGAGATCGTGCGCCACCTCCAGGGAATCGTCCCGTGGCCCTATCCCGACGATGGCGCGCACACATTCATCCGCGACAAGATGCTGCCCGCCATGGAGCGGGGCAGCCAATGGACGTGGACGCTGCGCCTGAAATCAAAGCCGCGGCAAGTGATCGGCTTGCTCGACCTGCGGCGCGGCGAAGAGCACAACCGCGGATTCTGGATCGGGCTCGCATGGCAGGGGCAGGGGCTGATGAGCGAAGCATGCGTCTGGGCCAACGACTTCTGGTTCGATCAACTCGGTTTCACTGTGCTGCGCGTGTCGAAGGCCGTTGGGAATGTCGCCTCGCGCCGCATCTCAGAGAAGCACGGCATGCGGTTGGTCGGCGTTGCTGAAAGCGAGTACGTCTCCGGCCGCCTGCCCTCCGAAACCTGGGAGATCACAGCCGAAGAATGGCGGAAATGGAAGGCGCGGTCTACCTAGATGGATCGCGCAACTTGAAATAAGCGCGCATTCACCAAACAAATGGCACAAGGTGGAACCGAACTTTCCGGCAGTATTCTTTGTAGCCGGGCAAATCGGCGGCCAGGAGTTTCTCCTCATCGAGCAGGCGAGCCGC
>CAZHOO010000185.1:0-3505 GCA_964533905.1 uncultured Occallatibacter sp.
CGATGCGAATGAGTTCTTGCGCGGCAGGGTGATCGGGTTTGAGGAGCTTGCCGCCTGCGTTCGGGTACCAGGGCAGGAATGCGATGCCACGACGCTCGCAGTAGTTGAGCGTTTCCTCATGGCGGCGGTCGGCGAGCGAGTAGCGGTTCTGAACGGAAAAAATGGGGACGATTTCTTCGGCCGCTTCGATTTCTGCGGGTGTGACTTCGCTGAGGCCGATGTGCCGAATCTTGCCTTGTTCCTGCATTCGCTTGAGCGCACCTAAAGACTCTTCGAGCGGCGTGCGCGGGTCAATTCGATGGAGTTGGTAAAGGTCAATGCGTTCGAGGCGGAGCCGGCGCAGGCTCATTTCCACACATTGAATGAGGTAACCGGCGCGGCCTACGTATTCAGTTTTGGCGGGACCCTGGCGAGTGATGCCTCCCTTTGTGGCGATGACCATGCCGGGAAGGTAAGGCGCGAGGGTTTCGCCGATGAGGCGCTCGGCGATCTCGGGGCCGTAAGCGTCGGCGGTGTCAATAAGGTTGACGCCGAGCTCGACAGCGCGGCGCAGCACGCGGCGCGCTTCGGGTTCATCAGACGGTTCGCCCCACGCGCCTTCGCCAACGAGACGCATGGTGCCATAGCCGAGACGATGGACCGGCAGATCACCGCCGATCGAGAACGTGCCGCTCAAAGCGGCCGAGATGGTTTGCGAACTCATGACGAATTTGATGCTAACGGCAGAGGGGGCGTGGGACAATGTGTGGGCTTGAGCGGTTGTGCTCGCGAGAGTCCGGAACCGGGCGGCCGCGGGCTGCGTATCTTAGACCAAGGCGTGAGTTGGTTCACGGCAGGCAAGGAGACCCAGGAAGATGAGCGCTTACGCATACCCCAACCCGCAAGCCATTTTTTACCAGCAATACAACGCGACGCGACGCGATGAGGTGGTGGGCATTTTACTGGCGCTCTTCCTCGGCACCTTTGGAGTGCATCATTTTTATCTGCGGCGCACGGGGCTGGGGATCCTCTATATCTGCTTCTTCTGGACCGGCATTCCCGCGCTGCTCGGGTTCATCGAGTGCTTCTTCATGCCGGGTCGCGTGCGCGAGTTCAACTCGATCCAGGCAGCGGCGATTGCGGCTTCCCTGGGGATTCCGGTGCCGGGATGGGGCCAGGCGCCAGTGAACGTCACGGTCAATATGCCGGCCGCGGGAGCTAAGCCGCCGGCGGGGGCGGTTCCGGGGCCGGTTGTCGGTGCGGCGGCATATGCGCCGACGCAGACCGCAGTCACAGCGTATCCACCGGCTCTTGCTCCAGTTACGACATGCGGGAACTGCCAGCGCACGAATGCAGCAGGCGCACGATTTTGCTCGGGGTGCGGGCAGGCGCTGTAAAGGCAGGGAACAGGGAATAGGGACCAGGGACTAGAAGGCGCGCCGAGCTGGGGTGCGCCTACATGTTTGCGTGGCCGGAGCGCATGGACTCGTTGAACTTGGGCTTGGAGAAGTCGAGCGCGGCTTCGAGAGCTTCCTTATAGTCGGCAGCGCGTTCCATGAGCGCGGGAGTCGCGGCGCCGAACTCGCCAGAGAGCACCATCAATCCTTCGCCTGCTTCGTCGCCGGCCATGCGCAGCAGGTCGGCCTCGGTGGTGTTCAGGTACTGCGCGTCGCGCGGATCGGCGATCCAAACCGGTTTGCCTTCACCGAGCACTCCTGACAGCCAATAGACCTTGCTGAGCAGGTAGCGGAGCCGTTCGTTATCGTCGGTCTCAGTAAAGATGAACTTCTTTTGCCAGCGGCTGTAGTAGCGCGTCGTGACGGGAACGGGCTGGCGATTGCCGGACTTCACGAATTCGAGCTGACCCATGTCGACAGTTTTGCGGATGGCGTTGTAGACGAAGGTTTCCGCGTAGGGCTGCTCCATGGCGGGGACGATTTCGGCGAAGGTGAGGGTGACGGCGGCTGAGATCTTGGCGTGAAGGTTGTGGACTCCGCCGTCGGCCACATGGATTTCGCCGTGGACAAGGTGGGTGTCAGCACCAGATGTCGAGGTGTGAAAGGGCCAGCGGAAATCCCTGAAAGAGAGCGGTAGGCCGCCCAGGGTGACGTAACAATCTGGGTGGGGATTGCGCAGGCGTTTGGCTTCGCCGGCCAGATGTGCGGTCATTTCGGGCAACAGATTTGGTTTGTCAAAGTCGAAGGCGTCGGTCAACTGGAGTTGGAGCGAGCGGCTGGCGGGCTCTGCGCCGGGAAGGCCAAGCTCGAATACGGCGGTGGGATGGCCGCTGAAGTCGGCGCCCGGCTTAACCGAGATGAGAACCATGCCGGCCATTGCGGCGGCCGATTCAAGGGATGAGACGAGCGAAGTTTTAAGATCTGATGCCATGCGCGGGGAATCCTGTGTCGGAAATCGGTGCAGAACCATTGTAGCTTCTGGCTGCTAGCTCCGGCCCGCTCGCTGGGCGAGCATAATGATCATGGTTCTTGCAGGACCAAGCATCGAGTCCTCAGGCTTTCAAAACGCACCCGAAACGCCCCGGTTACAATGGCAGTCGTGACATCCGAAGGCTCGAAGCCCATTATTCTCGCCGAAAATCTGACCAAGGTTTATGCAGCAGGCCACATCCAGGTGCCCGCGGTGCAGGGAATTTCACTGGCTGTTGAGCCAGGCGAGTTTGTGGCCATTGTGGGGCCGTCCGGGTCTGGTAAGTCCACTCTTTTCTATTTGTTAGGTGGACTTACACGGGCCACTGAAGGTCGCGTTATGATTGACGGCGCCGATTTTGCCTCCCTAAGCGACGCCGAGCGCACACGGCTGAGGAAACACCGCATCGGCTTTGTTTTCCAGAAGTTCAACCTGCTTCCGACGCTTTCGGCGATGGGCAATATCGAGATCGCGTATGAGATCAGCGGACGCGCCGCGGGCCCCCATGGCGTGCCGATGGACCGGAAATATCTGGATCACCTGAGCGAAATGCTGGCAATTCAGGGACGGCTCGATCATCGGCCATCGGAATTGAGCGGCGGTGAGCAGCAGCGAGTGGCGATTGCGCGGGCCCTCATCACGCGGCCGGCGATCGTGCTGGCGGACGAGCCGACGGGGAACCTTGATACGAAGAATTCTGACGCGGTGTTGCAGATGCTGCTCCGGTCGAATCGGGAGCTGGGCCAGACCACGCTGATGATTACCCACAATCCCGAGGCGGCGGCTATCGCGGGGCGAATCTTATATATGCGGGACGGGCAGATTGTGCGGGAGACGGCCGGAGGGGGATCCGCTGCGGTTCAGTAGCCTGTCGCCGGCACTCACCGAAAGCGCTCATTCGAGCGTTGACTCTCGGGTTTTTTCTTGGTATCTTTGAAAGGTTCGCAAGAACACCGCCTGAAGTGTGTGCGAACATGGGCGGAGTCAGGGAATTCTCCGAGCAGGTTGGAACAGACGGGGAGATTTCCAGGGCCAGGTGAAGTTGGCCGGCCAGACAAGTTTCCGGAGTGGCTCTCTTCTTGCGGAGGGCAGGAAACAT
>CAZHOO010000186.1:0-3452 GCA_964533905.1 uncultured Occallatibacter sp.
GGCGGCAAGCTCCTCAAACCCGATCACCCTGCCGCGCAAGAACTCATTCGCATCGCCGGCTTCCGCTTGGTTTCCGTCTCGCAGCTCTCGCTGGCCTGGCTGCTGCACCGTTCGCCCGTCCTGGTGCCCATTCCAGGCACGTCCAAAGTGGCGCACCTCGAGGAGAACGTCGCCGCAGCCGAAATCAAGCTCCCGGATGATCTGTGGCGCGAAGTGGAAGCAGCCGCCGCGACACGCGCACCTCAAAATTGATGCCGTCCGTGCGGCGTGACAAACACAAGCATGCGTAACAGCAGAATCAGCACGAAAATCACCGCTGCAAACGCGATGAGCCAGGTGCCGCTCCTCAGCTTCTCAGTGCGCTGTCTTGCTTTACGTTTCGCCATCAGTAAGCCCCGAACGGCCCCACCCTGTTTGCCGAATTGGCCCGCTAAAACCTTCGGGCCCTCGGATGTTCATCCGAGGGCCCGAACTGAAAGCTAACCGCTAAGAGCTGAACGCTGTCTTAGCGGGCTTCGATCCCCAAAGCCCGTACCACGCAATGTAGAGATAGCAAATTAGCGGGATCACGAACGCATGCTGAATGCCCCACCGATCCGCGGCCGCTCCCAGCAGCGCCGGAATAATCGCGCCTCCGACAATCGCCGTCATGATCAGCCCCGATCCCTTGCTCGTCATCGGCCCCAATCCCGCGATGCCCAGCGTAAAGATGTTCGGGAACATGATGGAGTTGAAGAATCCGCACAGCACCATCGTCCAAATGGCTACATTGCCCGAAGTCGACATCGAGATAATCAGCAGCGCGGATGCCGCGAATCCGAAAATCCCCAGCAGCTTGCCCGACTTGACCTTGGTGAGAATCCACGAACCGAGCAAACGGCCCACCAGCGCGCCAAACCAGTAGAGTGACGCCAGATCCGATGCCGTCTTCAACGAGCTCATTCCCTGCGACTTGAAGTAGTTCACCGCGATCGACGCCAGTCCAACTTCGACGCCTACATAAAAGAAAATCCCCAACGCGCCCAACACCGTGTGCCTGTAGCCCCAAACGCTGCGGCTCGCCACCGCACCCTCGCCCACATGCGACGATGGTGGCTGGTCAATGTGGGGTAAACGAGAAAACGCCACCGCGATGCCGAGCACGAACAGCGCGCCCGCAATTGCAATATACGGCCCACGAACCGTGTCCGCGATGGCCGCCGGCGTGGCAAACTTTGTGGGATCGGTCAGGATGAACGCGCCGGCGAAAATCGGGGCGACCGTCGTCCCAATCGAGTTGAACGCCTGTGCCAGTGTCAGCCGCACCGGAGCGCTCGCCTCCGGGCCAAGAATCGCGGCATACGGATTCACCGAAGTCTGCAGCGCAGTCACTCCAGCACCGACAACAAAACACGCAGTGAGGAAGAGCGGGAAATTCACCAGATTTGCCGCCGGAATAAACAACAGGCAGCCCACCACCTGGATAAAGAGCGACATCACCATCGTCTTCTTGTAGCCCATCCATTCGATCAGCTTCGAAGTCGGCGCGGAAAAGACGAAGTAAGCCAGAAAGAACGCCGACTCCGCCAGCATGGCCGACTTGTAGCCAACGTTAAAGATCGACCGCAGGTGCGGCACCAGCGACATGTTCAGCGTTGTGATAAAACCGAACGTCAAGAACAACGCCGTGACCGTAACAAACGGCATGACGTAGCCAGGTGACGTGAGCGGCGCCGACGGTTTTTGGTTCTCTGCCATAGAAATTCTTCCCTGCTTTCACGATATCGATGGACCTCTGGTTCAGGACCGTTGCTCCTCTTGCCCAAGCCACTTCTTAGCCCGCCAATGCCAACGCATAAGCGAGGTCTTTCGCGGGCCGGCGCTCCGTGTTTCTGGTACCGGCCTTCCGCAGCCCACACAACACTATACGGGAGACGGCAACAGGCTGGCTCAGCAAGCCGGTGCGCCATGCAGTCATTCTCCGCCTCGGGAGGCGCGCAATCCGTTATCCTCAAAGCGAGGTTTGCCCCATGCCCATCGCCATCTTGCCCGGCGCTAGAAGCAAAAGAATCCTTGCCGCCCTCGAAAATAACTGGCAAGCCGAGATGGACGGCTATCAGACCTACAAGGCACTCGCCGACCGCGACGACGATCCGGTGCGTGCGCAGGTGCTGCGCCATCTCGCCCAGGCTGAACTGGAGCATGCCGCGCTTTGGGAGGGTCGAATCAAGGAGCTCGGCGGGCCTCAGCCTGTCTACTCCGGCAATCCCGGCGGCCAAGCCGATTCGTTAGCCAGTCGCGCGGGTGGCATGCGCATGGCCCTTCGCCGCCTTGAGATCGAAGAAAGCCGCCACATCGCCAACTACGGCGAACAGCTAAAGGCGCTCGGCGACGAAGGATCAAACGCCATACTCGATCACGTGATCCAGGACGAAAAGGACCACTATCGCGAGCTGGGTTCGCTGCTTCGCGGCCATTATCAGGCTTCTGCAGGCGCGGCCAAAATCGATGCCAAAGCAGTGCTTGAAGAAATGCTGGCCAAGCGCAATCAAGGGCGCAAGCAACCCGGCGCATGGATTGGCGACGCTATCTACGGCGTCAACGACGGCCTGGGCGCCATCTTCGGCATCGTCTCCGGAGTCTCGGGCGCCACCGCTGGCGACCCCAAATACGTTCTCCTCGCCGGCCTCTCCGGCATGATCGCTTCCGCGCTCTCCATGGGCTCCGGCGCTTACCTCGCCGCCAAAAGCGAGCGTGAAATCTACCACGCCGAAATCGCTCGCGAGCGCGAAGCCATCCGGCTCAATGGCCCCGAGGCTCGCGAACTGCTCCAGCTTTACTACCAGGTCAAGGGCCTTCCCGAGGAAGACGCCATCCACATGGTCAACCACATCGCCAGCGACCCCGAGCAGTTGCTGCGCGCATTGGCTGCCGAGCGCCTGGGCTCGAGCGAGGAGGCACTCTCGAACCCCCTCGTGTCAGCCACCTCTGGCGCACTTTCGACGGCCGTCGGCGCCATCATTCCCGTTATCCCCTTCTTCTTCATGCAGGGAATCCCTGCCGTCATCGCCGCGGCCGTTATCTCGCTCGCCGCGCACTTCGCCGTCGGCGCAGCCAAGTCCCTGATCACCGTTCGCTCTTGGTGGTCCTCGGGCCTTGAAATGACCGTCGTTGGCGCAGTCGAAGGCGCAGTAACCTACGGCATCGGTATTCTGCTCGGCAAGGGCGGAGTGTAAACCCGTTCAACGCGGTGCGTTTCGCGCTAGAATAATAAAAGTCATGGCCCTCCGCCAGCCCATCCCGGCCCTCCTCTAGCGGCTCCCACCGCACACGCTGGTTTTGTTTTTTTTCACTCCTTCACTTTTTCACTCATTCACTTTCTTCACCGCCCGGAGGGCGTCATGATTGATCGCCTTGAACAAATGGAGCAGCGCTACAACGATCTGCAATCGCAGTTCGCGCTGCCTGAGGTC
>CAZHOO010000187.1:0-3357 GCA_964533905.1 uncultured Occallatibacter sp.
TCGCAATCTCAGTCCGGCTAGGGCGGCAGTTGGTGATACCGGCTTCGGCGGTTCTGCAGACGGGAACCCGAGCCTTGGCGTTTATCGATCACGGAAATGGCAGCCTGGAGCCGCGCACCATTGAGATCGGGCCGCAACTTGACGATTCAGTTGTCGTCCTCAGTGGGCTGAAGACCGGTGAGAAGGTTGTTAGCTCCGCCAACTTCCTTGTGGACTCCGAAGCTCAGCTGCAGGCCGCGATGGGCGCCTATGCGCCGATAGCGCCGCAGCCGGCTGCAAGCTCATCGCCCGCCACGCAGGTACAAGTCGACCTAAGCACCGATCCTTCTCCACCCCGTAAAGGGGCAAACACGGTGCGCGTAAAACTGACTGGCCCTGACGGAAAGCCAGTACCGGGCGCACAGGTGACTGCGACATTCTTCATGTCGGCAATGCCCGCGATGGGAATGGCGGCAGAGCGCGACGCAGTCACACTCTCGGATAAGGGCAGCGGGTTTTATGAAGGCTCAATTCAGTTGTCGACGGGTGGCACCTGGCAGGTGACGGTGACGGTGCAGCGCGGCGGCAAGACAGTAGGCACAAAGCAACTGAGCCTCAGCGCCATGGGAGGGATGTGATGATTTCACGAATCATCGCGTGGTGCGCGCGCAATCCCTTCCTGGTATTTACGGGCGCCATTCTTCTTGTTGTTGCGGGCATCTGGTGCCTGCAGCGAGTGCCACTCGACGCACTTCCCGACATCAGCGACGTGCAGGTGATCATTCACACACAGTGGGCCGGCGAGCCACCGAACGTAATTGAAGACCAGGTGACCTACCCAATTGTGACTGCCCTGCTGACGGCTCCGCACGTGAAGAATGTACGCGCGCAAACTATGTTCGGCGACTCTTATGTTTTCGTTGTTTTTGAGGACAACACTGACCTCTATTGGGCACGATCCCGCGTGACGGAGTACCTGCAGCAGATCGCAGGGCAGCTGCCCGCGGATGTGCATCCAGCTATTGGCCCTGATGCAACCGGCGCGGGCTGGGTTTACGAGTACGCGGTCATCGATCGCAGTCATACCAAGAGCCTGGCCGATTTGCGCGCGTTGCAGGACTGGTATTTGCGCTATCAGCTTGAAACCGTGCCAGGCGTGGCGGAAGTGGCCAGCATCGGCGGTTTTGTGCGCCAATACCAGGTAAACCTCGACCCCAACAAACTCTTCGCTTACGGCATCTCTACAGTCACGGTGATCGACAAGGTGAGGCAGAGTACGAACGAAGTGGGCGGAGACGTGATGGAGATGAGCGGCGCTGAGTATATGATCCGCGGCGCCGGCTATATTCGCTCGCTCTCCGATCTTGAAGATGTCCCAGTCGCAGCCAAGAATGGCACTCCCGTGCTAGTTCGAGATCTGGGGACGGTATCGTTTGGACCCGACGAGCGGCGAGGTGCTGCCGACTGGCAGGGAGAAGGCGAAGCTGTTGGCGGCATCGTTGTGATGCGTTACGGACTAAACGCGCTGAATGTAATCGACGGCATTAAAGCCAAGTTCAAGGAGATCGCGCCTTCGCTGCCAGCCGGTGTTGAGATTGTTACCGGATACGATCGCTCCTGGCTAATCAATCAGTCAATCCACACGCTCAAGCGGGACCTCATCGCCGAAGCCATCATCGTCAGCTTCGTCAGCATTGTTTTCCTGTTCCACTTTCGCTCCGCGCTTGTCCCCATCCTGACGCTCCCGATCGCCGTGCTGGCCGCGTTCATTCCGATGTACTATCTGCACGTCAGCTCCAACATCATGTCGCTTGGGGGGCTGGCGCTGGCCGTCGGTGTGCTGATCGACGCTGCGATTGTGATGGTGGAGAACGGATACCGTCATCTGGCTGAACGCGACGATGTCCCGGACGAAAAGGAGCGGCGGCAAATTCTCGTGCGCTCGGCGCAGCAGGTGGGGCCAGCGCTCTTTTATTCGCTCATCATTATTGTGGTGTCGTTCCTGCCGGTGTTTCTGCTTGAGGCGCAGGAAGGCCGCATGTTCCGGCCGCTCGCCTGGACTAAAACCCTGTCGCTGGTCTTTTCGTCGCTGCTTTCGATCACGCTGGTCCCGGCGCTTATGCCACTCTGCCTGCGCGGCAAACTGCGCAGGGAGTCAAAGAACCCGGCCGCCCGCCTCACGCAAGCCATTTATCTTCCCGTGTTGCGATGGAGCCTGAAGCATTGGAAGCTCGTCATTGCTCTGAACCTGGCATTCCTGGCGGCAACCATTCCGCTTTACTTCCGCCTCGGAAGCCAGTTTATGCCCGCGCTGTATGAGGGCTCCGCACTCTACATGCCGAGCGCCCTGCCGGGGATCTCGATTACGCAGGCAGTCACTCTCATGCAGGAGCAGGACCGCATCATTCGCTCATTTCCTGAGGTCGCAACGGTGTTTGGAACCGTGGGCCGCTCCGATAGCGCCACTGACAATGCGCCTCTCGATATGTACGACACCACCATCATGCTCAAGCCCCGCGAACAGTGGCGTCCCGGCATGACCTACGAAAAGCTGATCCACGACATGGACGAGAAACTCCAGTTTCCGGGCCTCACGAATACATGGACCATGCCGGTCGAGAACCGGTTGGACATGGAGTTGACCGGTATCAAGACCGCGGTCGGTATTAAGATTCAGGGCCCCGACCTGGCGCACATAGAAGATATTGGAGCGCGCATGCAGCAGATCCTCGCCGGCATGACGGAGACCAACTCGGTTTTTGCGGAGCGTGTCGCTCAGGGCTTTTATCTGAATGTGGAGGTGAACCGGCCCGAGGCCGCGCGCTATGGCCTCAGCGTCGCTGATGTGCAGCAGGTGATCACATCGGAGATCGGTGGAGCGGACATCGCACAAAATGTAGAAGGGCGCGAGCGTTTTCCCATCGCCGTACGCTATCAGCGCAGCTTCCGCGACCATCCTGAGGCCTTATCGCAGGCTCTGATCGCGACTCCTTCTGGCGAGCAGATTCCCATCAGCGAAGTGGCGCGTGTGTACTACTCGCGCGGGCCAGCGATGATCCGCGACGAAGACGGAGCATTGACCGGCTATGTCTATCTCAATTTGAATACGCACAACTACGGCGGCTTTGTGAGTGACGCGGAGAAGCTGATCAATCAGAAGTTGCCGCTGCCTGCTGGATACACATGGCGCTGGGCGGGAGAATATGAATTTGAAATGCGCGCCAAACAGCGACTCAAGATCATCCTGCCCATTGTCTTTTTCGTAATCTTTCTGCTGCTCTATCTCGTCTTCAAATCTGCCGCTGAAGCGGCCGTGCTCATCTTTCCCACTTTCTATGCCATGTCAGGGGGCCTGCTGCTGCAATGGGCGCTCGGCTA
>CAZHOO010000188.1:0-3281 GCA_964533905.1 uncultured Occallatibacter sp.
CATGTTCTGGTTTTCTTCTTAGCGAGTTCGCCCATAGCTGACGTGATCATTCCGGCGAATAACAGCAGCGCAAGAAGAATGCGCAAGTATCCGCAGTTGAATCGTTGTGTTACCATAGTATTATCTCCCCCTGTGTTGGATTGAGAATGTTAAATGCCGGACCGCCACTGCCCTGAGCGGCGAAAAGCGGATTGGAACTGAGATTATCCGGTATCCCGTCGCCGGAACTCGATACAAGGAACGGGTTAGTGCCCAGCTCGAATTCCTGGAGATTCGTGAGCCCGTCTCCGTCAGGATCGCCGGAGAGATTGAAGTTGTGGGTCCCGAAATAGTACATCGGCCACCAGTCGAACAATGTCTCGTCCACGAAGACGTTTGTTGGCGAGGTGTAGGCTACGGAGAGATTGTCCATATAGCCATTCTTCGCATCCATGTTCACCGCGCTGAAAGCGTTTGTCGAAGATGCAAAGCCCAGATGATCAGCGACTATAACGCCGTTGAGGCATATGTCCCACTGCTGCAAGCCATAGTCCAGTTTCACGGTCACTCTCGCCCAACTGCCGAGCGTGACGTTCGTCCAGAGGGTGACCCAGGCATTGGAACTACCGTCATAGACAACCAGATTCCCTGTCTGGTTGAAATAGAACACCGCGCTGTCCGTAATTTGGCTGGTAGGTCTGTATGCTGCCGAGGCTTGCATCTGGAAGTCACACCACACAACACTGGACGTGGGAGCCGCGAAAAGATGCTGGACTGTCGCGGGTTGTGAGCCGCTGGAAGTGACTTCAAGGGACTGCGAGCCTTGATAAACAACCTGAGTCTGCACGATGCCGCCATTAGCAGGAGTGGCCTTCCAGCCGTTCTGGCCGTTTATCGAGCCGGCATTCTCGCTCTCGAAATCATCGCTGAACGGAATCGCAGTCAGGTTGGTTGAAGCAGGCGCGTTGGTAAAGTCAAGACCCGATGGAACCGTTGCTGTCAGCGCCAGTTGATCCAGAGCCGCCTGTTCCGCGTCCATCCGGAATGCGTTGAAGCCTTCCGCGTATTGCCCGAACCCGATCCCATTGGTCATCAGCGAACCGTTCAATGAAAGCAGCCATTGCTGACTGCCGTAGTTGAGCTGGATCGTGACTCTCTGCCATGAGCCAAGTGTGACTGTGTTGGTCAGCGTTATCCAATTTGACGAACTGCCATTGTAAACAACAGGATTACCCGCAGTATTGAAGTAGAACACTGCGCTGTCCGTTATCTGCGTAGGCTGGCTTGCCGCAACTGCTATCATATAGAAGTCACACCAGACATTCGTAGTGGAGGGAGCCGCGAACAGATGACTGATGGTTGCAGGCTGGGAGTTGGAAATCTGAAGGGCTTGCGAGCCTTGATAGACGACCTGAGTCTCAACGAGGGCGGCGCCTGCGGGAGACGCTGTCCATTGGTTCTGGCCGTTCAAGTCACCGACAACGCAGGTATTGGTCTCAAAGTTCTCGATAAATGGAAGTGCCGCATAGTTGTCGGCTTGGGCAAGGTTTTGTCCATTGAGAAGGTCCTGTTCGACAGAAATGTCATTCCCATCAGCCGCCGGATTGTTGGCGTCTATGCCATAGACGAATTCTTCGTCGAAAGCAGCCTGACCGGCAGGATTATTGGTCGAGGTCACGAGTTGCGCTTCCTGATCTGCGCCAAGTGCGGCAGCGTTCGTATCCACATATAGGAACGTGTTGCTGACCGTCGCTTCGCCGCTTGCGCTGTATATCCTTATTCCGGCTATACCTGAATAGTTGGTGAGAGCCAGCGGCAGACATATTGTCGCCCAGTAATTGCTCTGTTCTATCAGGTTGCCGAACAGGTTCGTAGCGAGCAACTGATCGTTTGTATCGTAATACCCCACATAGAGCGCACTGTTGCTATAGTCGAAATAGTCCACCACCATGCCCAGACCTGGAAGCGTATTCGTGGTTATGTCTATGTTGAGACTCGCCGGATTAGTGTCCGATGCCTCAACATGCCACGTTGAGTTCGTCCATTCGCCGCCATTCTTGAAGGCGGCTGTTATCCAGTCGGGCATGGGATAGATGTAATTATTCGTGAGCGTGTAATTGGTGTTGCCCCACTGTATCCAGGCTATTGACGGATTGCCGTCAGCAGCTTTGCTGGAAAACGGGATGCCGATGAGTATTCCCATCGCCAGCGCCCAGCCTTGCCATTTGCAGAGTTTCTTCATAGTTGAATCCCCCTGCTGTTATTACTTGATCCTTATGACCGGGCCTGTGAGCGCAGGCGCAGGTGCCGCCCCATAACTGCTGAACACAGAGTTGGACGCCATTGTCATGTACGAAGCCCACACCCAGTTGGCGGATCGTGCCGCGCTCTCGATTCTGAACTCATCCAGACTCGTGGCCCATTGTCTCCCTCCTTGCCAAAGAGAGCTGTCAAAGCCGATCGACCTTGTGGAACCCGACCCCTCAGTAGCGCAGGTCCCGCCATAGACTCCATTCACATATATAAGCGTGTTTCCGCCTGTGCCAACTGCGGTAAGCTGCTGCCATTGATTGGAGCTTGAAGCTGGCGTGATGGTGACGTTCGGACTGGAGACGTGCTGGCCATAGCCTCCGTAGCACTCCACAACACTCGATCCACCGCCTATATTAATGTCGTTGCCATTCTGGTCCAAATACAGGGTGCGCTGGCTGCTTGTCGGAAGCAGGCCCATGAACCATGCGCTCACCGACCAACTGATACTGCTGCCGCCCGCAGTTATCCCGCTGTTCGCACCGCTGGCGGGAAATTGCACACAACCGTCCGCTGCGCCGTTGTTTGTCCAACTGTAACCGCCACTGGAATTGAATCCGCCGTTGTTGTGGTTTGCTGTCGAGTCGTACACAGTGCCGCCGCTTGTCTGGTTCATATGATAGACTGTTGCAAAACCGCTTGACCAGGTCGCGCCGTTTGTTGTGTAGGCTGGCGGGGTTGTCTGATTCGTGTTGCCCCAATATGCACAGATATAGCTGTTGCTGCTCAAGGCAGGCACCTGCACCCACACATAGGAATTGCCGTTGGTGTTCCAGATTTCGATCTCGTAGTTCAATTCGTTCGTCTGGGTTGAGTCGGAGAAGCGCAGATCGCCGCCGCTTGACGAGGCGAACTGGGAATACTGAAATTCTCCGCCATCCAGCCCGTTGGCAAGAACAATCAGCACAGGGAAGTTTGTCAAGGTCTCAGGCTGCGTATAGCCGCTGAATGTGATCTGCAGATTCTGCTGCCAGGAAGAAAAGTTGGCCGCT
>CAZHOO010000189.1:0-3179 GCA_964533905.1 uncultured Occallatibacter sp.
TTGCCTGGTGCGCCCTTCAGTTGCTCGCAGATGAAATTGATAAGAAGCGGCCCGAGCAGACCGCGCTCGATCTCTTTGATCGCCTGCGTCTCCGCGAGCCCTTCGCCCGTGCCCTTGCCGCTCTCGGATTTGAGGGTGAGGAATCGTGGCGTGTGGCGGCACGAATCAAAGTGCTGCTGCTCGTGAGCGCCGGCATCGGCAATGAAAGCGCGGTCGGCGGTAAACAAACTGCGCACCCCGGCACACAACTCGAGCCTGCAGCCGGGCCAGTCGCGAACTTCAAACCCGTTGCCGAGGCAACCGCCGCTCTCGCAGCCACGCCCGAATCTTCCCGGACCTACGCAGAGAAGCTGGCGCTTCCACCCGCTTTGTGGCTCGATCCCGATGTCCGATGGCTCTGCGGGGTGCACCGGGCGGAGGGTCATGAATATCTCATCCGCGAACGCTATGAGGAGCTCCTCTGGTGGTTGCTCATGCCATCTCTGCTCAAGATTGCGGGCGAATCCGTGCCCAGCCAGTCCGAAGTCGAAGAGTTGAGCCGCGCGGTCCGGGCGGTGCTCGCCGCTGCCGAGGCCGCGGGCTACCGTGTCGATCCGGAGCCGGCCATCCCGCAGACGGCTGCGAAGACGGCGCCTGCCATCGCGCCAGCTACAGCGCCGGCGGCAGCACCTGGCAAACGGCACGATCCGCCGCCGGGAAAGAAACCGCGCAAGAAACGGATTCGTCCCGGAGGTTCGGACCGCCCGAAGCCTAAGAATTGAAGACCGACATAATCAGGATGACGATCATCAGAGTTGCTTCGGCGCCCAGCCCAAGCAGCAGCGCCACAAGGACCGCGACTCGCGCCCGCCCAAGCCGCTTCGCCAGTGAAAGCTTCGGCACCGGACCTCCCGCAGCATGCTCGATTACCTCCTTGAAACTTGCTCGCTGAGGCGTCCAATCATCATCGAATCGGATCATGCTGGTGTCGCCGATGTATCCGGGCAGGCCCATGGGAAAATTCTCTCCGGCGTTACGCTTGTATTCCTCAAACAGAGCCTCCCTGCCTTCCTTTGAGGCATCGACAGTCGGAAAGTAAAGCGCCAGTCGCCGCGGTGGCAGACTTGCAACTGCATGTCGAATCTCCCAGTGTGTGCCGGGCGTGGCGTGGTGCGCCATCATGATGACGAGACTGGCACGTCCTGTCCACTCGGCGATCTTCGCCTGCCACTCCTCGTCGGGCACGTAAATGCGTGAAGCCCCCATTTGGGGCATGCGCTCACCGGGACGGCCGATGGCCACAACCGGCCCAAGACACTTCATGGTCAAGGCCAGTGCGACCTCGGCCCTAGATCTTGGCACAAACCACGGCTGAGACCGCTTGAGTTTTTTCCCGGGATCGACCGCAAGCGAATCGTCCTTGAACGAGCGCAGGAACACAACCGGGGGCCTGGGGTCGGAGGCCAGCAGCTCCTCGGCGGTTGGCTGCTGCATGCGCAAGCCAATCCCGATGATGCGCAATCCTGCCCCGATACATAAACCGCAAACCAGCAAGAGCAACACCAGGGCAAGATCGGAATCTGGAGGCGTCGTCCCCCTGAAAAACATGGTCAATTGCGGCAGACCGATTGTCGGACCCAGGAGCGCAAGCAGAACTCCCAGGACGCACAACAAGGCTCCTGTTTTTTTCTTCATCCTGATCCTCACTGTTTAGGCCGTAAGTATAAGCATCGGGCATGTCGCGGGCAAGGGCTGAGCCAGCCTCAGCGGGCGCGTGAAAAGTCCGCCATTGCCGCGCTTCGGAATAGCGACTCCCCCGCGAGCGCAGGTGGAGAGGATTCGAAGGTTGCCTCGCCTTTTCCGCATTCATTGCGGAAAATGCGGAAAAATCGGCTCGTCAAACGCGATTTGCCGGCAAGGAAGCCAATTCAGGAAGCAACCCGGAAAGTCTCAGTCCGCACCGGGTTTGTCCCAACCGCATTCGCCCCGTAGAATGGCAAAAGGGCTGGTTGTACGCCTGCTCTGCGAATGACAATCGATGAGTGAACAGGAAACAGAAGTCCACACCCAGACGCGGTCTGTTTCGCCTGCTTGGGACAGAATCGAGCGAGCGCGGCATCCGCAGCGCCCCTACCCCATGGATTTAATCGAGCGAATCTTTACGGATTTCAGCGAGATTCACGGGGATCGCGCCTTTGGCGACGATGAAGCTGTGGCATGCGGCATGGCGCGGCTGGGCGGCGATGAAGTCATGGTCATCGGCAACCGCAAGGGCGGCAGCACCAAGGAACGCGTGCGCCGCAACTTTGGCATGCCGCATCCGGAAGGCTACCGCAAGGCGCTGCGCGCCATGAAGCTTGCCGAAAAATTCGCTCGTCCCGTCATTACCTTTATCGATCTGCCCGGAGCCTATCCCGGCGTGGGTGCTGAAGAGCGTGGGCAGGCCGAGGCCATTGCCCGCAACCTGCGCGAAATGGCGCGCCTGCGTGTGCCTACGATTTCGGTCATCAGCGGCGAAGGCGGATCAGGCGGAGCGCTGGCGCTTGCCGTGAGCGACCGCGTGCTGATTCTCGAAAATGCGCTGTACTTTGTCATCACTCCCGAATCCTGCGCCGCCATCATGTGGCGCGACGCGTCGCACAAGCAGTCAGCCGCCGAGGCCATGCGTATCTCTGCGCCCGAGGTTGCTGCCGTTGGATGTGTCGATGAGATCGTTGTGGAACCGCCGCAGGGCATCCACGTTGATCGCGAGGCCGGAATGGGGATGTTGGGAACGGCGCTCAAAAAGCACCTCGCGGAATTGAATGCCAAGCCCGTCGCCGCGCTCGTAGCTGAGCGGCAGCACAAGTTCCGCAATATCGCCCAGTTCTACACGCAAAGCTGACCGACTCGCGAAGCTGACCTCGTGAACCCTCGTTCGGCTCGCAGAAGAAACAATGCGGTTCAAGCCATGATGCATCGTCTAGCCCATCTGCGCGCACCACGCTGGGCGGCCTGTCAGGCAGGCCGCTCCCGCACGGTCGCAAGTTGGAGTCGCCGATGAGCTCATCCGGCTACACCGGCGGTCGTTTGCGCGCCTACCTTCAATTCCTCGCTGCAATCCTTTACTTTTTTCTGGCGCGGTCGCTGGCCTTTCGCGGCGCCCAAGGGTTCGTCGGCGACGCCTGGCTTCCGCTCGTCGATCAGGCCATGTTGGCGTT
>CAZHOO010000190.1:0-3148 GCA_964533905.1 uncultured Occallatibacter sp.
ACAGTCGACGGCGTCGCGATTATGGCCGGTACGAGTGCATTGCCTGCGGTGTTGAAATAGAAATAGACGGAGAGACAGTTCGTTGGCGAAGAGAAGCGCAGGAGAACGCCCGATCGCAATTGCCAGTCTCAGTTGGCTGTATATTGCAGTCGGAGCGCTGGGGACAGCCGGGCATTATGGGAATTTCAGGACGCACCGCCCCACACTGGACGAATTCGTATGGATTACCGCGCTGGGCGCTGCGGCCATCATCGCTGGAGCGTTCATGTTGCGTGGCCATAGCTGGGCGCGATGGCTGGCGCTGGCGTGGATCGCCGCGCATGTCGTTATCAGTGCATTTCATTCGCTGCAGGAGCTGATCGTGCATTGCGCGCTGCTTTTGCTGTTCAGCTATCTCCTCTTCCGACGAGAGGCGCGCGAGTATTTCAGCGCCGCGTGATTTGATGTGCGCTCGGCGAGGGACTGGTTGCCGCCGTCGCCGCGCCGATATCCTCACTCGCAACGAGTTCTTCCTCGGCGTGTTCGCTCTCTACGGTGACCTTGCGCAGACTAATGTGCTCGAATTGCGCCCAGATCAGGCCCGCGGGCGCAACGCAGAGGAACGTGCCCAGCAGGATGGTGGTTGCGCAGGCCGTCGCAGCTTCGGGCGTTGCGCCGAATAAACTGGAGAGCGCGGCAGCAACAAAGGCAATTTGCGAAAACCATCCTAGGACGGGAAGCTGAAGGACACTGACGCTTCCGCTGATCATCATGAGTAGAACGCACCGCGAAAACGTCATCCCGGCCAGCGCAGGGCTGGCGGTGAAGGCATGAATTGTTTCGAGGTACGCAAGCGCGATGATACCCCACATGCTGAGCGAGATCGATGCGGTGATGGCGAAGTCGGAGAAGGTATGGATCACGTCGAGCCCAGCGTGAAAGGTCCTGATCTTGTGGCCGGCTGCCTGGCCGAGGCTTTTGGAAATCAAGCCGAAGGAGTGCTCAAATATGCTGGCCACGGCATTGCCCGATACGCGCACAGCCACCAGAAGCAGAACACCGGCCAGAGTAGCCAGCAACGCTCCAAAGCGGGCGAAAACCACGGAAAGAATCGGAAAGCGTTGCATGAGAGGCGCAAAAAGATGATTCAGAAATCCAGCGTGACTGGGAGTTGCGCCGAGGGCAGTCTCCGGAATCCATAAAAGGGCCAGTGAAAAAATGAGGGCCATGGAACCAAAGTCGAAAAGTCGCTCGACAATGTAGACGGCAATCTGCGAGCCCAGTGGCTCTCCGGTCTTCTTCGCGACCAAGTAAGGCCTGACCGGGTCGGCGAAGCGACCGATTAGCGCCACGGCGGTGAAGCCGATGATCTGCGTGCCCAAAAGAGAAAAAAGCGGGACCTTTTTGTTATGCCGCATGAGCATCGTCCAGCGCACGGAGCGGAAGACGAAGGCCAAATATATGCATGCGGTGCCGATGGCGATCTTGCGCCAGTCGGCGAGCGACATCTGCGCCGCGAAGACGTGAAAGTCGAAGTGGAATCTAGTTCGGGCCCACAGAAACAGGGCGGCCAGCACCAACAATAGAACCAGGCCCAAAATCCATCGGCTCTTCTTCACGCGTTCTCCGTCAGCCAGCTCGAGATTAAGTCTAAGGGTATGTTCTCACGCGGTCGCGAGGGGCAGGCGATGAAGATCTGCGCCGAGTCCCCGCTAAGTCAATGGCAACGGTTCGTGTGAAGGAACAACAAAAATGCCGGGGCTCTGAGCTGCTACGGATTGGGCTGCGTGGCTGGAGTGTTCGTGGCCGTGCCGTTGCGGCGGGCCTCCGCTTCGCGAGCAAGCACGCGGCGATTGAATTCATGAATCACGCGTGCGACATATAGTTGCGTCTCGCGATAAGGCGGAATGCCGTGGTACTTCGCGACGGCCTCCGGCCCTGCGTTATAGGCGGCCAGTGCCAGCGCGAGATTGTCGTGGTATTGGGTGAGCAGATCGTCCAGATAGGTCGAACCTCCTCGCACATTTTCGTTCGCTTCAAGGCTGTCTTTCACGCCGAGCCCAGCGGCGGTTCCGGGCATCAGTTGCATCAGGCCCTCAGCCCCGGCGCGGCTCACGGCTCGCGCATTGCCGTCGCTCTCAGCTTTGACGACGCTGGCCAGAAGGTCCACATCGAGATTGTGGTCCGCTCCAGCTCGTGTGAGCATCTCGCGAAGGTCGCCTGGCGTCAGCGGAGTCTGTGCATGCGGTTTGGAGAGGGGAGAGGAGGCAGCAGGCGCGCGCAGATCGGGAATCAGCTCGAATGTGACGATCTCTGCCGGATCGAATTCGATGTAGCTATCTTCTCCCGCACTGATGTAAAGCCGAATGCGGCCATCGACCATCGCGTGATGGTCGCACTGCTCGACGAACCCATTGCTGAGCGTCACGCGCTCGGCGGCGCGGGCCATGTGCGGGAGTGAAGCAACGGCAGCGAGAACAACTGCCCCAATGATTGCTCCTCCGCGTATTTTGAATCGCAATTCCAAACTGCCGATCCTCTCAGATTGCCGCCGGCGTCATCTCAGCCAGCGTGCGTTCGATCACCACGGCCACGCCATCCTCATCGTTCGACGGCGCCTGCTGCCATCCGCGCGTCTCAGCCAATGCGTGCAGCTCCTGCGTCGCGTTGGCCATCACCATTCCCTGCCCTGCCCACTCCAACATACCCACATCGTTCCAGTTGTCGCCGATCGCCATGGTTTCCCTGCGATCCACACCCAACCGCGCGGCTAGCCGTTCCAGCGCCGATCCTTTTGACACGCCCGGCGGCAGCAGGTCGAGAATCGAAATGTCACGCGCCGGATATTCCGTGCGCACAGCCTCACATTCCGCAGCCCACTCGCTCGCTTTCAGCGCCTTCTCGGCATCTTTCATCTCGAATATGGTTCCCGCCGCCATGCCCTGAATGGGATCGTCGCCGTCAACCAGGGCCAACTCCAGTGGCTTCACAATTTCAATCGCATTCCGATTCGTCTCAACCCACATCGCGATGCGCCCGTGCGCCCGATCAAAATCCTCGAGCACCAGCTCGCCGCGTCCCGGACGGTCAAAGGTAAAGACCACAGTTCCGAACGGCCGAAGCACACCGCAAAGTCCTCGCGCCACTCGCGAGGGCATGTGACAGCGGT
>CAZHOO010000191.1:0-3117 GCA_964533905.1 uncultured Occallatibacter sp.
TGAACTGCATGAAGTGCGGCGCCTGCGTTGACGTATGCAAGAAGGACGCGGCGGTGTGGCACCTGAAGGGAACGGCGGTCGCGGTGAAACCGGAGCGCGCACGGCTGTTATTTCTGTGTGGCGCGTGGGCGATGGCCACGATGTTCGGCGGCAACGTTCTGGCCGGCTCGATATCCACAATGATCCATTGGCTGCCCCTGAAGTGAAAGTCGACGTGAAGGAGGACGGTATGCGCGCGCGCATTCTCTCGATTCTGGCCTACACAGGCGCCGGGCTTACTCTGCTCATCGCCGTTTGTGTTCCGTTTGTTCTGATTGGGGGATTCAGCAGCGTGGTGGCACACGCCGGGCTGCATATTGACGCGACGTACTCTGGCGGCACAATCGCGCGGACGATCCAGCGGGAGGGCTACCGGATCGAGGTTTACCAGCCGGTAAGGCCGCGGATGCTGGAGCGGACGGGACCTTTTGTGCAAATTGTGTTTGAGCCCGCGGATGCGCTGCCCAGGGAAGTCAATGACGAGATCGACCTTGATGGCGACGGGCGGCCTGATGTAGGCGTAAGTTTCAGCGTGCCCGCCGATGCGAGCGCAAAGATGCATGGCGACGTGACGGCGCTCAATGCGAGTTACGGTTCGTTCAGCAATGTGAGCGACGAATCGTTTTCGCGGATGGTGGTGCGGACCGGGAACAAGGTTGTGGTGCGCGTGCCGGTAAGGTGAGGCGGGGATCAGCTTTCCGGGTTCAAGGGTCAAGAGGTAGGCCGGAATATTGGCGCAGGCTTGCCTGCCGAGCTTCGCGCCTGTCCCCGAGTTTCAAAGGTTGCCGATCTTCGCGGCGAATATAAGATAATCGTTCCGGATCGATCTTTTCATGCTGACCCGCTCAACGTTGTTGAACCCATCTTTGTCCGGCCCCGGAGGGAAACGTGGCACATTTCTGCCTTCGCCATAAATGCGGGCATCGCATCCCATGTAAGGCGGCGCTCATCCTGCTGTGCGTTGCAATCGTGCCAGGACTCTGCGGTGCGCAGGCACCGCAAACGACCAGGACCGCGGCGCGCGAACAACTGATTCAAAATCTGCAGGCCCATATCCACCATGTCTTCGTGATTTATCAGGAGAATCGCTCGTTCGATTCATACTTTGGGTCGTTTCCGGGCGTGGACAACCTGGCGACGGCTGAGGCGCGCGCGCACGGCTTCAGGCAATACGACCCAATCGGCCATACCTGGATCACCCCATTCCTGCTGAAGGCCGCCGACTCATCGGATGCCGACCACTCCCGCCTGGCGTTATTGACTATGTCGGATGGCGGAAAAATGGACAAATTCGTTTCTTACGAGGAACGAAGCATGCTGGACGGGATGGCTTCGCCGCAGCTGGCCCAGCAGTTGGGCATCCTGACCATGGCGCATGAGGATTGCACAACGGTTCCATTTCTTTGGATGTACGCGCACCGCTTCACAATCTACGATCACATTTTTCAAGCGATGTACGGGCCGTCAACGCCGGGCAACATCAATTTGATTGCAGGGCAAGCAGGGCAGACGCAGGCGGCGCGGCATCCGGACGAGACTGCCAAGACGAGCTTCAGCACTGGCGAACCCGTCTCGGTTAGCCAGGACCCCGATTTCGGACCGTATGCCTTTCCCTACGACGCGAACGGCGTGCATCAACTTGACCAGACTTATGCCACGCTGATGCTGACCTTGAAAGGCGGCGAAGCGACGAAGGCGACTGCCGATACGGACGACGTGAAGGACGACATCGGAGAGCTGGGGCGTCTCGACCATCGAGCGGTTCCGTGGGGCTGGTACCAGGAGGGCTTCGGCAACGGCGAGGGGAACGATCATCCGGCCTATATTGCGCACCACAATGCTCCACAGTTCTTCGGCTATATTCGCCAGAATCCTTCCATGTGGAGTGGCGAACACGATCTAATGGACTTTTTCAAAGTGATCGATAACCGGCAACTACCGGCCCAGAGCGTGATCTTTGTCAAAGGCGGAATGCAGAACCCCTTCGGCTGGAAGCCGGTTGACCCCCGCGCGCCAGACGTTCTCGGCGACGACGATCATCCGGGCTACTCCGACTCGCAGATTTCGGAGTCGCTGGTGGCCAAGGTGGTGAATGATATCGCGCAGAGCCCTTACTGGGACGACTCGGCAATCATCATCACATGGGACGATTCGGAGGGTTTCTACGACCACGTGCCTCCGCCGCGCTTCGAGATGTGCCCGGATAAGGAGCCGTGCGGCGACGGGCCGCGTGTGCCCTTGATTCTGATCTCGCCTTACGCCAAATCAAGCGGAGTGGTTTCGGATCCCGGAGACCACGTTTCGTTTCCAAAGTTTCTCGATGTGCTTTTTGACCTGCCGCCGCTGGCCTCGTTGCCTGACGAGAAACCGTATATGCCACAAGGTCCGCGCGACCAGAATCCGCGGCTTACCGATCTACTCGGCGGGTTTGATGCGGCGCGGCTTGCCGGCAAGAAACCACTTATCCCCGCATCCGAGGCAGAGATTCCTGACGCCACAGTGAACACCTTTCCCCCGCCAATGACCTGCGAGGACACCGGCGTGACCCCGGTCGTGATACCAGGCGCATCCTTGACGCCGCCGAAAAACTTCACCAATCCGATTCAGTGATAACGCCTACGATTGAGCTCACTGCGGGAAGGGCACAAATTTGTCGGCGCAGGAGGCGGGGTTGCCCTCGGCTGGAGTGCCGTTGATTGTGGAGTCGTTCTTCGCTGCGTCTGTTGGGGCAGGTAGTTGAAGATTGGTCGGATCGGGACCGAGTGTCAGGTCCGCGTGATTCAGTTCATAGGTATAGTTTCCCTCGTCGGTAATCTGCACGCCGTTGAGCGTGGCGGCGATGCGGTGAGTGGGATCGTAGCCATTGAAGGTGAATTTGCCCCCGCCGGAGACGCGGACATTATGGAGGATAATGTTGCGCATGGTGGGCGGCGATGTGCCCTCGAGCGTCCCCGCGGCTGTATAAGCCGTGTCGAGCGTGATCGGGTTGGGCGAGTTGCGGATGCAGACGTCGTCGTAGAGCACGTCCTCGGTAAGTCCGCCGCGCGAGCCGTTGGACTTGATGCGGATGCCGTTGTC
>CAZHOO010000192.1:0-3070 GCA_964533905.1 uncultured Occallatibacter sp.
GCGGGCTGACGGCGGAAGATGCGGTCTCGATGATCGTGAACGGATTTTGCAAGACAGTATTCAAAGAGCTACCGATGGAATTCGCTGTGGAAGCGCAGAAGCTGCTGGGCGTGAGCCTCGAAGGCAGCGTCGGATAAGAGCATCAAGTCATCTAACGGAGAGAAGAGAAATGGCATTGCTAGAAATTCAAGATTTGCACGCCAGCGTGGATGGCCACGAGATTCTGAAGGGCGTGAACCTGACCGTGAATGCGGGAGAAGTGCATTCCATCATGGGCCCCAACGGCTCGGGGAAAAGCACACTGGCGGCGGTGTTGGCGCGGCGCGAGACCTATGAGGTCACGGGCGGCCGGGTGTTGCTCGATGGCAAGGATCTGCTGGAGATGAAGCCTGAGGATGCGGCGCGCGAGGGCGTGTTTCTGGCGTTCCAGTATCCGGTCGAGATTCCCGGCATCGGCAACGCATATTTCCTGCGCTCAGCTCTGAACGCGATCCGGAAACACCGCGGCGAAGACGAGCTCGACGCTATGGATTTCCTGCCTGTCTACAAGGAGCACATGAAGCTCCTTGAGATGGACGACAAGCTGATGAACCGCTCCGTGAACGAAGGCTTTTCGGGCGGCGAAAAGAAGCGCAACGAGATTCTGCAGATGGCTGTGCTCCAACCAAAGCTCGCGATTCTCGACGAAACCGACTCCGGCCTGGACATTGACGCTCTGCGGATCGTCGCGCAGGGCGTGAACGCCATGCGCAGCCCCGATCGCAGCTTCCTCGTGATTACGCACTACCAGAGGCTGCTCGATTACATTGCTACGGACTTTGTGCACGTGCTGGTGGACGGCAAAATCGTGCGCTCGGGCGGACCGGAGCTGGCGCTGGAGCTGGAAGACAAGGGATACGGCTCGGCGGAAGCTGACGCGCAGGCGGCCTTATCTGCATGAGAAAGACAACGAAAGAAAGCGGAAGCGAGAAAATGGCGACGGTAACCGGAAAGCCGAATCGATATCTTGAAGCGTACGGCGAATTGATTGCCGAGCGGCGCGAGCGCGACCCGGTATGGCTGCGGCAACTGCGCGAGGACGCATGGACGCGATTCCACGCCAAGGGATTTCCGACCACGCACGACGAGGACTGGCGGTTCACCAATCTCGCGGCGATGGAGAAGATTCCGTTCAAGCGCGCGGTCAAGGGCAGCGTGGCAGTTTCCGCGAATGAGATCGAAGCGTTTCGCGTTCCGGGCGCGGCCTGCCAGCTCGTGTTTGTTAACGGCTACTTTGCGCCGGAGCTCTCGGAGCTCGGCAGACTTCCCAAAGGTCTTGAGATTTGTTCGCTCGTGGGAGCGATCGACTGCGGCATGGTCGGCATCGCGCCGGAAGGTTGCGCGTCCGACGGCATCGAGCAACACCTTGGCCGTTATGCCGACGTTCGCCGCGATGTTTTTACCGCGCTGAATTCGGCGCTCTGGGAAGACGGCGCGTACGTTCGCATTCGCCGCGGCGCGAACCTTTCGCAACCCATCCATCTTTTGTATGTTTCTGCCGGCGCTGGCGCAGAGATCATGACGCACCCGCGCACGCTCATCGTCGCCGAGCCAACCTGCCGCGCGGCGGTGATTGAAGATTATGTTTCGCTTGGCAGCGAAGCGGCATTCTCTAACGCCGTTACAGAGCTTGTTGCGGGGCAAGATGCCGTCGTCTCGCACTATCTGGTCGAGCGCGAGAATCTGGCCGCGTTCAACGTTTCCACGCTGCGATTGGAGATGGCGCGCGGCGCCAACGTCTCCTCCCATTCCATTCTTCTGGGCGGCGGTCTGGTGCGCAACAACGTGCATCCGGTTCTCTCGGGCGACGGTGCGGAATGCCTCATCAACGGCTTATTTGTCGGCGCGGGCAGCCAGCATCTGGACAACTACATGCTGGTGGAGCACGCGCAGCCGCAGTGCAGCAGCCGCCAGTTTTACAACGGCATTCTCGATGGCTCGGCGCGCGGTGTCTTTCACGGCCGCATCGTGGTGCACAAGGACGCGCAAAAAACCGATGCCAAGCAGACCAATCGCAACCTGCTGCTCAGTGACAATGCGCGCATTGACACCAAGCCGCAGCTTGAAATCTACGCGGATGACGTTAAGTGCACGCACGGCGCAACCATCGGGCAGATTGAAGAGGAGCAGCTCTTCTACCTGCGCTCGCGCGGAATCGACGAGGTTTCGGCGCGAAACACTCTCCTCTATGCGTTCGCGGCGGAGTGCCTCGACCGCATGCAGGAACCGGCAGCGCGCGAATTTGCTGAAGGCCTGATTCGCGAACGGATCTCTGAACTGGCACGCAACCGCAAGGCTGTTGCTCCGGCCGCTCCGGTGGAAGAAGAAGTGCAGCGCTGGGAGGAAGTGCGTTGACGACTGCCACCCAACCCGTCATTCGTGATCTGAAGCCGAGCCAAATTGTCGCCGGGCTCGATATCGCGAAGATTCGTGCGGACTTTCCGATTCTTGCTGAGCGGATCAATGGCAAGCCTCTCGTCTATCTGGACAACGCGGCCACGTCGCAGAAGCCGCGCGTGGTGCTCGACGCCATCGCGAACTACTACGAACACATGAACGCCAACATTCATCGCGGCGTGCACACGCTCAGCGTGCGCGCGACTGAAAAGCACGATGCAGCGCGGCTGACGGTCAAGAAATTTATCAACGCGAGAGATACACGCGAGATTATTTTCGTGCGCGGCGCTACCGAGGCCATCAACCTCGTGGCGCAGACCTACGGCCGCAAGCATGTCGGCGCTGGCGATGAAATCCTCATCACGGCGATGGAGCACCACTCGAACATCGTGCCATGGCAGATTCTGTGTGAAGAAAAAGGCGCACACCTGAAGGTCGCGCCCATCGACGATCGCGGTGAGCTTTTATTTGACGACTTCGCCAAGTTGATTGGGCCCCGCACGAAAATCGTCGCTGTTACGCATGTGTCGAACGCGCTGGGCACAGTGCTACCACTGCGCGAGATGATTGAGCTGGCTCACGCGCGCGGCGTTCCGGTCCTGGTTGATGGAGCGCAGGCCGTTCCGCATTTTGC
>CAZHOO010000193.1:0-3056 GCA_964533905.1 uncultured Occallatibacter sp.
TTCGAGAGAACTTCCACTTGACCGCGGAGCAGAAAGCCGCGTTCACTGAGAAGTTGAAGGCTGATCCGAAGGAACTGAGCGGGCGTAAAGTCGTCTCCGTCGTCAGGACAGACGGGCTCAAGCTGATTCTGGACGATGGCTCGTGGGTTTGCTACCGCCTTTCGGGCACAGAACCAGTCGTTCGCGCCTACACTGAAGCGCGCAACGAGCAGGACACCAGGGCTCTCAGGTCGGCGGCCGAAAAGTTTGTGCTGAACTAGAACCCGCCTTTGAACGCGGTTGGGGATTCGATGCCGGAAGAGATTGTGCAAGAAAAGAAGAAAACAGCCACGATGAAGCGCGTCTCGCTGCGCGCGTGGGCGCTTGATTTGACCCAACGCATTTGGCGGCAAACAGGCACCGTCATTGCGATCGTGCTGGCCCTGCTCGTTACGTGGCACGTCGTCTACGGCAACCACGGCCTTTCAGTGTGGCAGCAGAAGCGCGCCGAAGACCGCGCCTTGCAGCAGGAGATCAAGGATCTGCAGCAGGAGAATGCGCAGATGCGCCAGCACATCGATCATCTGAATTCGGACCCGGATGCTATTGAGCGCGAAGCGCGAGAGAAGCTCCACTACGCCAAGCCCGGGGAAGTTATTGTCAATTTGTCCGATAAACCGCAAGCGCAGCAGCAATCTCTTCCGGCCAACTGAGCCAGTCGCTTCTCGTCCTTGCTATCTCCAGTTCTCGTCACTGGGCCTCTGCTAGATCCTTGGGGTGGGACGAATCATGTCACAGAGAAGCACAGAGTTACCTTTTAGCGGCGTCATACCAATCGACCAGGTCTTTGGCGACAACGCGGAAGATACCCGGTTCTTGCAGGAAATGGCTTCTAAAGCTCAACAATACATTTCAAGGTTTTCGTGGTGCCTGTCGGTTCGGGAAGCCTTTTTTGGAGACGGCTATGGAAGAATCGTTGGTGTCTTCCTCATCCGGATTGAGCCGTCCCGGGCCGACGTAGATGAGTGGTTATGGGTGGTGGTCGGCGATCTGCCCTCCGCTTATCTCGTAATTGACACATGCACGACTCCTTCGCAGGCGCTTGAGCGGTACATAGACGAGATATCGGAGTGGGTAAAGCTGGCGAGGAAGGGGCGCTCGTCGGAGAACGTAATTCCCGTGAATGCCCCGCCAACACCCGAATCCGCCAGGATGCTGGAAAGCCGGCTAAAGGTTCTGAGCGAGAAAATCATCCCTGCATTTCGGCTGAACGAGGTTGTGCGCGCCTGATTCCTATTCCCTGCTCTTCCACGCATTCACCGCGCTTAATTCGCTGGCCACTACCTCGCGAGGAAGCGGCGCATAACCCAGCGCGGCGCATTGCTTTTGTCCGGTGGTCAATGCCCAGTTGAGCAAACTCGTGATGGCCGATCTCTTTTCCTTGCTCATCCCCTGCTCTGGCACTAGAAGCCAGGTGAATGTGGCAATGGGATAGGCTTCCCTACCTGGCGCATTCAGGATTGAGAACCGAAAGTCTTGACCGCTTTTGACAGCCGCACCTGTAGCGGCGGCGGTGATGCTCGCCAAATCTGCTCGGATGAACTCGCCTGCGGGGTTGAGCACGGCGGCGTAATTCAATTCATGCTGGACGGCATAAATCAGTTCCACGTAGCCGATGGCATTGGGGGTTTTCTCCACCTGCTCAGATACGCCGTCGTTGCCCGCTACGCCGTTCCCGACCGGCCATGCCACATCGGTTCCAGCTCCAACCGAGGCCTTCCAATCCGCGCTGGCCAATGACAGAAAACTGGTCCACACATAGGTTGTCCCGCTGCCGTCCGATCGGTGGATGACCACAATCTTCGAGTCGGGCAGGCGCGCTCCGCGATTGGATGCGAGGATCCGGGGATCATTCCACTTGACGATAGCGCCGGAGTAAATGCCGGCCAGCACCTGCGGCGTCAACTTCAAGGTTTGGCCAAGCGCCGGAAGGTTGTAAATGGGCACCACTCCGCCCAAAACGGTCGGGAACTGGAGCGCGCGCAAGCCCGCGGGAGCGTTCTGGCCGTTAAGCGGCACATCGGACCCCGCGAGGTCCACTTTGCCCTCGGCCAACTCTTCAATGCCCGCCTCCGAGCCGATGGCATCGTATCGAACCGACATGCCTGCGGATTGAAACCACATCCGATACAGAGGTGCTGCGAGTGTGCTTCCTGCCGCGTGCAATGCCACCTGAGTGCCCGGGGACGTCGTCGCGCCAGCACTGGAGCCGGTCGCGCCTCCACGGATCGCTTCTAATAGATGCACGACCAATTGGTCAGCCAGGTCGTCGGTAATACTGGCCGTGCGAAAACGGCTGGGCGTCACCAGATAGGACCACACAATCTGCCCGGACCTATCCGCGAGTTCCACGGAAAGATAACCTTGATAGATCGTTTGGCTCGCGCTTTTCGAATGGAGGCTCAGTGAGATGGTGCCCGTTGGCCACACGGTTGAGCTTCCGCGCAAAACCAAATCCGCTGCCGACGGGTCAACCACCACATGAAGGTTTGGGCTCCTGTTCAGCCGATCGACGATGTTCTGGCGCAGGGCCGCGGCGTCGTTTCCGTCTCCCATCGACGCAACCTGAATCGTGCGACTGCGATTCGGCGGCTCGGCGCTCCGCGCTCTGCACGGGAGAAGAGAAACCAGAGCCACCACCGCTGCACAGATCCAGAACGCCGCGTTCCTCCAGGCAACGGAGTTCTCGCTCACGCGCCGCTGGCATTTCTGACTTCGCATCGATCAACCCACCTCGACGGAAAGATTACAAGACCCTGCGTCCGGCCATGATGAAAGCTTATCTCGGAATTTCGGGGATCACCGCCTAAAGCCCGCCAGCAACCTATTCAGAAGTCGATGTGCGCCCGCACCGTGGCTACATAAACCGGACCGCGGTCGGTGTTGTAGCCGGGATGTGCGATCTCGGTGCCGCCAATCATGCCATAAAGACCGTGCCAGATATGGGCGTTGTAATACCACTCCGCGATGTCTTCGCGCCCATAGCGCAGATTGCCGTCGCCCAGCAGGAAGCCCAG
>CAZHOO010000194.1:0-3038 GCA_964533905.1 uncultured Occallatibacter sp.
ACGTTCGATCAAAATGTCGACGTGACGCGGCGCGTGGTGGACTACGCGCACGAACGCGGCGTGACGGTTGAAGGCGAAATCGGCGTGCTGGGCGGCATTGAAGATGGCCACGGCGCCGGCGGCACAGGCCTGGAGCACGTGACCGATCCGGATCAAGCGGTCGAGTTTGCGGAGCGCACCGGTGTGGACGCGCTGGCGATTGCCATCGGAACGAGCCACGGCGCGTACAAGTTCAACAAAAAGCCGGATGGCAGCGTGCTGAAGATGGATATTCTTATCGCAATTCACAAGCGGCTGCCGCATACGCATCTCGTAATGCATGGCAGCTCTTCGGTGCCCAAGGAATTACAGGACATCGTGAATGAGTATGGCGGCAAGCTGAAGCCGACGTGGGGCGTGCCGGTCGAAGAGATTCAACTCGGCATCCGCAACGGCGTGCGCAAGATCAACGTGGATACCGATAACCGGTTGGCGATTACGGGCGCGATCCGCAAGGTGTTCGCGCTGAGTCCGGAGAAGTTTGACCCGCGCGATTACCTGAAGCCGGCGCGCGAGGCGATGGCCAAGGTTGTGTCCGAGCGTATGACGGAGTTCGGTCAAGCGGGCCACGCCGGCGATTACAAGCCGATTCCGATTACCGAGATGGCAAAGGGTTATACCAATGGCTCGCTGGACACTCGCCCCTCGCTGGCAGCCAAGTAGTCTTTTTCTAGCAAGTTAGAGCGCAAAACAAATGCGCCACTTCCGTAATGGAGGCGGCGCAGTTTTGCCGGTCGTCGCGATTACTCTAAGAGATTGATTCGCGTTCGAAGAGCGGTTCCGATTCAATGCTTCGTGATCAGGTGGTCCTCATTCGCTGGAATTAGAGGCCCAGACCCTCCTAGGTGCAGCCCTTCCCTTCGAGCTTCTTTGGTATGGGTTTCACGTCGCGTGGCACAACAACCATCCGCTCTACTTGATTCTGCGTTGCGATGGCTTGCTGCACGCCGAAGGTCATCGCGATCTCATCGATCTTGTCGCCGTAGTGGCGGCGGAGCAGCGTGAGTTCGTCGTGCAATTCAGTGCGGCGTTCGGGCGTTTCGCTTTCCGAAGCCGCCCATCGTGCGGTGAGAATGATGGAAAAACGCAATGCGGCGAGCTCCTCGGTTTCATAGTCGAGAAGTTCGATGCTCGTTTCGCGAATGTAGCGCGAAGCCGGACCGATCGTAGCTAAATCAAGTGGTGCATGCAGAAGCTCAGTGGACACAGCTGTCCTCCCTCCATGGCTTTCCCACGGGGCCGATCACAACAGATCAGAAGGAAACAAACCAACATTACGCGCTCCGCTCTCTCTGACGGAGAAACCAGTTCTTCGCTGGATTGGCCTAGTGTCGGATTATGTGCGGAGGACTTCTGTGAGCAAAATCACCCGATATGGGGATAGAACCCACTTTTGAACTAGCGGTTCCGGATAGGGAAGTCGGCGCGCCGACTGGGATGCTGGGGTAATTCGTTCCAGTTGTTCGGCTTGCGGAGAGCGGCGGGTCCTGGGTTTAGTGAATGAGCCCTGAAACTGTATGCGCGGATGTTCGATCGGAGGATTCGCGCGAGCGCGCGGAGTCGCCGCTCTGCATCAAAAGCCAATAGTGGAAACCGTCGACGATAGCCATGAGCGCAGCTTCGTTCAAGTCGCTCGAAACGCCGGCGGTGACCCACGGTTCGTGACCTTCGGCAATGAAGCTGACGGTGACGCGCACATGCGCCGCGGAATCGTGCGCGCGAACGTCAAGCGCGGCCACGGTGAAGGTGCCCAGGCGCATTTCAGCGAGCGCAGGATAGTATTTGTCGAGCTCGTGCCGCATGGCCTTGGTCAGCGCGTCAACGGGGCCCGCGCCTTCCGCCCGCGAGACAGCCACTTTGGATTCGCCGACCGTGAGAACCATGTGGGCCTGAACGTAACGTCCGCCGATTTCATCGGACTCATCGTGAACGCGCCAGCTCTTAACGGAGAACCAATTGCGTAGAGTGCCCAGCGTGCGCATGCAGGCGAGGCGGAAGCTGACTTCGCTGGCGGTATAACCGCCGCCCTCGACCATGGCCTGATTCGCATCCATCAGCGCTTGCGCCTGCGCAGAGTTGAGTGGCACGCCGAGCGATTCCGATAGCAGCATGATGTTGGCGCGGCCCGATTGCGCGTTGACGCCGATCACAGGACTGGCGCCGACAAGCGCTGGATCAGTCCAGAGATACGCGCCGGGATTCTTGCGTTCGCTCGAGCCATGCATGCCGGCCCAAGTGCCAAATGCCCCGGGGCCCACGATGGGCGCGCCGTGTGGCGGCTCGAGACCGAAGGCTGCGTAAGCCGAGTGGGCGAGCGAAGTGAGTCCGGGCAATGCCGCCGGTGGCACGAATTCCGCCTCGCCGCGCAACTGCATCGCGCCGATGACGGTCGTTAGGTTCACGTTACCGCAGCGCTCGCCTGTTCCGATCAGTGTGCCTTGAATATGCCGACTACCGGCGAGAATCGCGGCGCGCGTATTGGCTATACCCAGGCCACGATCTGTGTGGCCGTGAAAGCCGAACTGCGCACCGGGAAAATCGCGGATGAGCGATGAGATGACTTGCGAAACTTCCTCCGGGCCCGCGCCGCCGTTGGTGTCGCACACGACAATGCGGCTGGCCTTTTGCTCGACACATTGCGCGACGAGGCGATGGAAGTGGTCCAGGCCGCGCTTGGCAAATTCACCGCCGCAGGGATTGCCATTTTCGCAGCGGCCGCACGCAGCGTCCATCGCGTGCTCGAGGTCGATGAGAACTTCAAGGCCATGTTGCTGCAGGTGGTCGATGGTTTCGCGCACCATGAGGAGATTCTCTTCAAGCGTGGTTTCGAGCGAGCGCTCCACATCGAGCAGGCGCGACTTGACGACAATGACAGCGGCGGGAATGCGTTGCTTGTGGCGAACGATGAATTCGAGGTCTGGCCAGTCTTCCACTTTCACGCCGCGGCCGCGCGATCGGCCGAAGAGCGCGAGACGCATCGCGCCGGTGTCGATGGATTC
>CAZHOO010000195.1:0-3038 GCA_964533905.1 uncultured Occallatibacter sp.
AAGTGGTTGAGCGCGTGGAGGCGAGCGCGTTCAATGGCGGCATTGAGAAGCTCGCGCTCGGCGTTGATGGTGTCTTCGGGGATCTTTTCTTCGGTGAGGTCTCGAGGAACGTGCGTCCAGCGGGACCAACTGACCGCGATGCGCGTGAAGGGCATGGGAACCAGGAAATGATCCCAGGAATGGAGGGTCCAGGCGCGGCGGGGCTCCAAATGAAAAGCGCCGATGCGTGCACCGGTTAGCGCGGCGAGCCGGACAGGGCCTGTTTTCGTCCGGTAAATCGGGCCGCGGGGTCCGTCCGCAGTGAAGATTGCGGGGCGTCCGGATTCGATGACATGCCTGAGTCCAAGGAGCGCCTCCGGTGCGCCGCGCGAGCTGGAACCGCGCACGGTTTTGTATCCGAAGAGCTCGAGTGTGCGGGCGATGAGCTCGCCGTCGAAACTCTGGCTGACGATGATGGTCGCGCCGGTGCGACGGAAATAAAACGTGCAGGGCAGCACGCACTGATGCCAGAAACAGAAGATCTCGGCGCCGGCGCCCACACCAAAGGGAAGCGGCGTGGCACCCAACTCGGCGATGGTCTCAAAGCGCCAGGTGCGGCCCACGATGGAAAGCAGGGCCCAAACAAGGCGAGGGACAAGAGCCAGCAGGAGGCGCTGGCTGAGCGAGAACTGATCTTTCCCAGGCCTCCGATTCGAGTCCTTGGGCACCCCTTCTCTTGATCGGGTGAACTGGTCTTCGGCGGTCACTGGAGTCGATTCTAGAGCAGTTACCGGGAATGAGTGCGTTGCGGTGTTTTCGTCAACGCGTCTCTGGAAGATCGTTACAGCTCCGGCGGAGGTATTCCCGAACGGCTGGGTCGCTTTCAAGGCCGATGGCCAATTGATACGCGTGACGCGCAGCGGCCAGCGATCCAGCACGGCCAAGCAGGTCGGCTCGCGCAGCCCAATATGGCTGATACGATTCCAGCCGCGGGTCGGTGCCGATGGCGTCCAGAGCGGCCAGTCCGTCTGAGGGGCCTTGCAGATCGGCCAGCGCGATCGCGCGGTTGATGAGTGCAACGGGCGAGCCAGTCAACTGTGCCAGCGCATCGTACAGACTGACGATGGCGGACCAGGAAGCGGATCCGGTGCGGGCGCCTTCAACATGTGCCGACTGGATGGCGGCTTCCAGTTGATATCGTCCGATGCGCCGCGAGCGGCTTGCGTGGTTGAGCGCGGCTTCGGCTTCTTCGATCATCGCCCAGTCCCATCGCGTCTTGTCCTGTTCCCTGAGCGGAACGAACTCGCCCTCCGCGGTGCGGCGCGCCGGTCTGCGCGCTTCGGCATAAAGCATGAGCGCCAGCAAGCCCCATGCTTCCGGCTCATCGGGAAGAAGTTGTGTGAGCAGCCTGGCGAGAAAGATCGCCTCCCCTGCCAGCTCCCGGCGTGCGGGATCAGTTCCGGTGGCATCCGCCCATCCTTCGGCAAAGCTCGCGTAGATTGAATCCAGCACCGATTCCAGCCGGTCGGGAAGCTCGTTGCGCTCCGGGATGCGGAAGGGAATACCGGCCTCGCGGATTTTCGTCTTGGCCCGTACCAATCGCTGCGCCATGGCGGTCGGCGAAACCAGAAAGGCCGATGCAATCTGCGCCGCCTCCAATCCCAGAACCACCTGCAACATCAGTGGCGCGTGAATTGCCGGGTCAATTGCCGGATGCGCACAGGCAAAGAGAAGCGCGAGCCGACGATCGGGAAATTCGTCGTTGGTTGCAGCGATCATGGCATCGGCCAACTGCTCCGGATCATTATCGTTCGATGTTTCGCGATTCCGGCGAAGATGGTCGATGAGTTTTCGGCGTGCGGCGGTGAGCAGCCAGCCCTCGGGATTGTCGGGGCAGCCCTTTTGGGGCCACACCGCCAGCGCCGACACAAAGGCCTCCGACAATGCGTCTTCCGCCGCTACGACATCGCCGAATTGTGCCGCCAGGAAGGCGATGAGCTTGCCACGGCTGCGGAGAGCAACTGCCTCCGCCGCCGCGTAAGCTCGATCGTCATTTGGGGGATTCACCATGGCCGAACTTCCTGCCCGCGCAGTGTCACATGGCCCAGATCGCGCGCACTTCAACGATCCCGTGCTGGACCGCAGGGCATCGGCCCGCCCACTGCATTGCGGCGTCGAGGTCAGGCGCCTCGATCAGGTAATACCCGGCCAGTTGTTCCTTCGATTCGGCAAATGGGCCATCAAGCACCTGAGTCTTGCCGTTGGTCGTTCGAAGAGTCGTGGCTGTGGGCGAGGGCTGCAGCCGGTTCGAGTTGATCAGTACGCCGGCAGATTTCAGGGCCTGAGTGTAAGCCGTGTAAGCTGCGGCGCCTTGCTGTTGTTGTTCGGGTGTCATCCGGCCCCAGCCGGACTCATCCATATAGAGCGCGAGTAGGTATTGCATTGTGTCCTCCGTCATGGATTGTAGGCGTTGAGCGCCTCACTGGAATGACGGCTGGTTCCTCGGCAAATCGACAGGGCGCTTTAAATTAATTCTGTCCATCTGCGTTCGGCGAAGCTCAAGGCAAGGCCTCAAAGGGACTCGCAGCGGTTGAATTCGGCACGCGATCGCAAAAGGCAGCGTTAGGAAGTGGCGCGAAAGAATCGAGCGACCCGGCAAAAAGCGGCCAAGTGGTGGTCTAATTGCCGGATTTGGACGAGTCGGGCCAGGTGGGGCTGACCAGCTGAATAGTCATCACGGGGCCGTCCGCATAGATGGGGCCTTGTTCTCTCACAAAGGTGGGAGCCTGCGCGGTCACGGCCCAAATCTCAATATTTGGCGGAGCCTTCCCGATGAGGGGCGCCACGAACCCAGCGACTCCACCGAGCACAATCTTGATCTCATAATGGACCGCCTTGCGATTCGTGCCGACCAGGGAGTAGCTGTCTTCGCCAATTTTCGAGATGACGAGTTTGGCGACGAGTGGATTCGGTGTGGCGACGACCATGGAGACTGTTTTTGACGATTCGTCGGGGCCCAGGTTTTCAACGATGAGGGGAACCATGCCGTTGACGAGGTC
>CAZHOO010000196.1:0-2983 GCA_964533905.1 uncultured Occallatibacter sp.
CCGTGCCCGATCTGGGCGCCGATGCGGATCACTCCGCTCTCGTCCAGGTCGCGCAACGCGTGCTCGCTTACGTTCGGAATGTCGCGCGTGATCTCTTCCGGTCCCAGCTTCGTGTCGCGCGCTTCGATCTCGAACTCCTCGATGTGCACCGAAGTGTAATAGTCCTCGCGCACCAGTTGCTCAGAGATCAGAATCGCGTCCTCGAAGTTGTACCCGCGCCACGGCATGAAGGCCACCAGTACATTGCGTCCCAGCGCCAGCTCGCCTTGTTCCGTGCACGGCCCGTCGGCAATTACCTGTCCCTTCACCACGCGGTCGCCCTGCCGCACCACCGGTTTCTGGTTAATGCAGGTGTTCTGGTTTGACCGCTTGAACTTGATGAGCTGATAAATGTCGGACCCCACCTCGCGCGAAAGCTGCATCGGATGATGCTCGCCCTCGACGCGCACGATGATGCGCTCCGAGTCCACCGAGTCCACGATGCCGTTGCGCTTGGCCAGAATCACCGCGCCCGAGTCGCGCGCCGTCACACCTTCCATGCCCGTGCCCACCAGCGGCGCTTCGGCCGCCAAGAGCGGCACGCTCTGCCGTTGCATGTTCGCGCCCATCAGCGCGCGGTTGGCGTCGTCGTGCTCCAGGAACGGCACCAGCGACGCAGCCACTGACACCAGTTGCTTCGGGCTAACGTCGATGTAATCCACATCGGCTCGGTTCACCAGCACGAAGTTCCCCAACCGCCGCGCATTCACCAGGTCATCGGTGATCACGCCATTCTCGTCGAAGTCGATGTTGGCTTGCGCGATGGTGTGTTTGTCCTCTTCCCACGCCGACAAATAGAAGCTGAAGGGAATCGAATCGATCGTGCGCTTTCCTTCCTTCTTCAACTTCGCGTTCAGCTTGAACGCCTCGTCTTTCTCGATGTGGTCGCCCACGCGCAGTCCGCTTTCGCCCGCGTTCACAATCTCAACAAAGTCCAGAATCTTCGAGTCCTTCACCTTGCGGTAAGGCGACTCGATAAATCCGTACTCATTGATGCGCGCAAAGCAGCTCAGCGAGCTGATCAGGCCGATGTTCGGGCCTTCCGGCGTCTCAATCGGGCAGATGCGGCCGTAGTGCGTGGGGTGCACGTCGCGGACTTCGAATCCGGCGCGCTCACGCGACAGGCCGCCCGGCCCAAGGGCCGAAAGCCGCCGCTTGTGCGTAATCTCCGACAGCGGATTGGTCTGGTCCATGAACTGCGACAACTGCGACGAACCGAAGAACTCGCGGATGGCCGCCATCACCGGCTTGGCGTTGATCAGGTCGTGCGGCATGGCCGTCGAAAGCTCCTGATAGACGCTCATCTTTTCCTTGATCGCCCGCTCCATGCGCACCAGGCCGATGCGGAACTGGTTCTCCATCAGCTCGCCCACCGCGCGCACGCGCCGGTTGCCAAGGTGATCGATGTCGTCCACCATGCCGATGTTTTTGCGCAGCTTGAGCAGGTACCGGATGGTCGCGTAGAAATCCTCCGCCGTCAGCGTCCGGTGATCCAGCTGCGTCGCGTCCTGGCTCTCGTAGAGCTTGATGTTGAACTTCAGCCGGCCCACGCGCGAAAAATCGTATTTGCGCGGATCGAAGAACATGCCCTCGAACAGCGCCGTCGCCGTATCCAAGGTCGGCGGGTCGCCTGGCCGCAGCTTGCGGTAGATCTCGATCAGCGCTTCTTCCGGCTTGTGCACCGAGTCGCGCTTCAGCGTGTTCGAAATAATGTTGCCCACGTCGTCGCGGTCCGGGAAGAACACTTCAAAGCTGGGCGCGCCCGACGCCATCACCTTGTGCAACCGGTCGGCCGTCAACTCAACGTTAGCCTCCACAATCACTTCGCCGGTATTGGTATCCACCACGTCGGCAGCCGTCAACGCCCCATCGAGCTCCGCCGCCTCCACTTCCACCTTCTGGATATTCCCGGCGCGCAGTGCCTTCAGCGCATGCGGCGTGATCTTGCGCCCCGCGTGTGCAATCTCTTCGCCACCATGCTTGATGGCATGGGCGGGCTTCGCGCCGACCAGGTGGGTGCCCTTGGTCGCGTCCTGCTGCAATTCCCACATCAGTTTCCCGTCGCTCTTGTGAATCCGGTCGACCGTGTAGAAGGTCTTCAAAATCTCTTCGTCTGAGCGCAATCCCAGCGCGCGTAGGAAAATCGTTCCCAGGAACTTGCGCTTGCGGTCGATGCGCACATAAAGCGTGTTCTTCTGGTCGTATTCGAACTCCACCCACGATCCGCGGTAAGGAATGATCTTGCCCAGGAAATACGTCCGATTGTTGGCGGTCTCGAAAAACACGCCCGGCGAGCGGTGCAGCTGCGAAACAATCACGCGCTCCGTGCCGTTCACAATGAACGTTCCATTCGGCGTCATCAGCGGAATGTCGCCGAAGAACACTTCCTGTTCCTTAATGTCGCGGATGGTCTTGTTGCCCGTCTCGGCGTCTTTGTCGTAGATGGTCAGCCGCACCGTCACCTTCAACGGCGCTGAAAACGTCATCCCGCGCTCCTCGCACTCCTGCTGGTCGTACTTCAGCTGCAGGCTTACGGGGTCGCCGCACTTGTTGCAGAAGTCCGGCGTGTTCTTGTTATAGGTGCCGCACTTCTGGCACAGCACGTCACTCGACAGAAAAGGATCCGTAATCACCATCGCGCCGCAATGCACGCACGCCGTGCGCAGGTGATGAAGCCCTTTCAGGTGGCCGCACTTGCACTCCCAGTTGCCGATCGAAAAATCCACAAAATCCAGTTGCGAGATTCCGCGAAAATCCATGATCGGAAATACCGACACAAACACCGACTGCAGACCGCTGTCGTCGCGCTCGTTCGGTAGCTTGTCCATCTGCAGGAACCGCTCGTAGCTGCGGCGCTGCACTTCAATCAGGTTGGGAATCTGGGTTGCTGTGGGAATCTTTGAAAAATCGAGCCGGCTGCGAATCGCGCGCTTCTCGTTGGGCA
>CAZHOO010000197.1:0-2949 GCA_964533905.1 uncultured Occallatibacter sp.
TTGAAGCAATCACCGTAAAACGCAAGATGGTCTTTGAGCACGAAGGCATTCCTTACTGCTGCCTTGAAGCCGAGATCTCCACGCCCACGGCCCGCGGCGGCCAGACCCTCGTCCGCCTCAAGATGCGCAACCTGCTCACCCGCGCCGTCTTCGACAAGACCTTCAAAGCCGGCGAAAAGTTCAAGGAGCCGGACCTCGAGCTTGTCGAATCCTCCTACCTTTACAGCGATGGCGAAGGTTCGCACTTTCTCGATCAGGAAACATTCGATACGCACACGCTCTCCGAGAGCATGGTCGGCGACGCGCTGGAGTTTCTGGTCGAAGGCGCATTGATCAAGCTGCACAAGTTCAATGGCAACCCCATTGGCCTGGAGTTGCCTTCGCAGGTTGAGCTCAAGGTTGCCTACACTGAGCCCGGAGCGCGCGGCAACACCTCGGGCGACGTCACCAAGCATGCGCGCCTCGAGACCGGCCTAGAGATCAAGGTTCCTCTCTTCATTCAAGAGGGCGAAAAGGTCAGGGTCTATACCGAAACCCGCGAGTTCGCCGGCCGCGCCTGAATCGGAGGCGATGGCGTCACACTCTCGCCGCGTGACCTTCGTCATTCAAAGTGTTCTGAGCGAGCAAACCCTCGGCCGGGGATTGTCGACAAATGCTGTATGGGTGCCATCTCTCGTAATCCGGTCCGGTGGTTTTCCGTCCATTTCGGTGTGAGCTCTGACATCGAAGTGCGTTACCGTTGCCCCTGCTGCGGTTACAAGACTCTCGATGTCCCTGCAGCCCTCAGCCTTTGCCCGGTCTGCTGGTGGGAGGACGACGGCCAGGAAGGCGACGACGCCACAGACGTCCGTCTCACCGTCAACGGCCAATTGAGTTTGAAAGAAGCTCGCGCCAACTACGCCCGGTGCGGCGCTGCCCATCCCCGTTTTCTGCCCTACGTTCGCAAGCCCCAACTCGCCGAACAGTAAATCGGCCTCGTGCCAAAATGGGTAGTTTCCTCATCTTTTCGTTCGCGCCGTTCTTTCCAATCCCTAATCCCTTGTCCCTGCCTCCCCGGTTTGACCCCTCCTCCAAACCCCCGTACCATTGAGAGAGGCATTCACCCGGCCAAACGGCGCTGTATTTCCTTCATTTTCAGCCCGTGGCCGTAATCGACGAACGCGCCCGGAAGGTACTATCTTGAGCTCCAGCGGCACCCTCGAAACCAAACCTGAAACGGCTGAACCCGAGCACGAGCACCAGCACGATCATGCCGAAGAAACCCACGACCACCAGCACGGCCCGGTTCTGAACCCCGAATGTACTCGCGAACTCGTCATCGATGTTCCCGCCGATGAAGTTGCCGCGGCCTACCGCAAAGTCGCCGCCAACTATCGCAGATACGCCAAGATTCCCGGCTTCCGCGCCGGCAAAGTACCGGAATCTATCATCCGCCGCCGCTTCGCCGCCGAAATTCGCAAGGAAGTCATCGACAGTCTGCTTCCCGACCGCTTCAACAAGGGCGTCAACGAGCTGAACATCCGTCCTGTCGGTCAGCCTCAGGTCACCGAGCTCACGGTCGAAGACGGAACCCCGCTCCACGTCAAAGCCGTCTTTGAATTCATTCCTGCTTTCTCAATCGACGGCTACAAGGACGTCACTGTCCCCAAACCCTCGGTCGAGGTCACCGACGAGGAGTTCAAGCACGAAGTCGGTCATCTTCGCGATTCCCGCGCCACCATCGAGCCAGTCGAAGAAGACCGCCCGCTCCAGGATGGCGATTGGGCCGAAATCACTTACAAAGGCCAGATTCAGCCCGCCCCAACCGACGCCTCGTCTGATGCCGCGACCGAATCCGAATCAACTCCAGCCGAATCTGAGCCCATCGGCGGCGAAAACACCCTCGTCGAAATTGGCGGCAAAGATACTGTCGAAGCTTTCACCAATGCCCTTCGCGGCGCCAAGCCCGGCCAGGAGCTCAAGCTCGAAGTCATCTATCCGGCGGACTACGCCGAGGCCAAGCTGGCCGGCAAAACCGTCGCCTATGATGTCGAAGTCAAGGCCATCAAGAAGCGCATTCTTCCCGAGTTGAACGACGACTTCGCCAAGGAGCTCGGCCGCTACGAGAGCTACGCTGACCTCGAGAAGAGCGTACGCGACTACCTGGAAGCTCGCAAGCGCCGCTCAGTCGAGGCCGAAACCAAGGACCATCTCTTCGCCGCGATGGCTGAGAAGTTTACTTTCCCGGTTCCCGAGTCGCTTGTGCAGGACCAGATTGACACGCGCCTCGAGCGTGGCCTCCGCGCCCTCGCCGCACAGGGCATGCAGCCCGAGCAGATGCGCAAGCTCGACTTCACCCGCCTCCGCGCTGCCCAGCGTGACAGCGCCGTGGCCGAAGTGAAAACCAATATTCTCCTCGACCGCATCGCGGGTGAAGAAAACATAACGATCAGTGACGAGGATCTGGATAAGGAATTGCAAATAGTATCTATTCAGTCACGCGAACCCCTCGATGCCCTGAAAGTCCGATTGACCAAAGACGGTGGGCTGGCTAGGATCAGGGAGCAGCTCAGACGTGACAAAACCGCTTCCATTTTGTACGAGCGCCTCCCCGCATAAATGGATCAATCATTCGGGGCTCCGGCGCTGGAACCCTTGAAAACATTGGCTAAGCAGCACCAACAAAGCTGAAGGCCGCAAGCCGAAAGCTAGGAGCAACAAGAAAAATGGCATTGGTTCCCATGGTGGTTGAGCAGACGAGCCGGGGCGAGCGCGCCTACGACATCTACTCCCGTCTGCTGCGCGATAACATTATCTTTCTTGGTACCCCCATCGACGACCAGATCGCGAATCTGATCGTCGCCCAGATGCTCTTCTTGCAGGGCGAAGACCCCGAGAAGGACGTCTCTCTCTACATCAATTCTCCGGGCGGCTCCATCACCGCCGGCCTTGCAATCTACGACACCATGC
>CAZHOO010000198.1:0-2928 GCA_964533905.1 uncultured Occallatibacter sp.
CAAGGGGCATTTGCGGTATTTTACTAACCAGTTAGTTAAGAAATCCGAAGTCGTCCTGATCCAAACGCGATGGGACGCAATCGATCTGTCCGGGGTCGCAATGCGAATGGGGCGGCTTGAATTTCTTTGGGTGGACTGACAGGCCTCGCTATTTGGCGGGAACGAGAAAAGACTTGAGCGCAAAGGCACGGCTCGCGTGTCTAAAGAAGCAAACCGGAAAAGAATCTCAAAAAGGATCAGGATTGAAGCGATGTGTGGAACGACAGGGGTATCGAATTCGTAATTAAGTTCGTAACGTTCAATCGCCTATTCCGGGAGCGCCGAAGCGATAATCGTTTTGACACTCTAAAAAACGTGCATCCGGAGCAGCAGAGCCGCCTTCGTGAAGCACACAATCCGCGCGGCGCAACCCATTGGAGAAGAAACATGCACTTGAAGAGGACCGGTGTGTTGAGAGACGAGAGTTTTGCCACAGAAAGTAACTACGCAAAGACGGCGCCGACGCGGAGGAATGCAAAACGAAGCAGTGAACGGTTGCGCGCCATTGCGGGCGTGCTGCTGACGCTGGCGGCAACGATGCCTGCAAGCTATGGGCAGCAGGAGGCGACCGTTCCGAACGCGCCAATCTCGGCCTCGCCGGACAAGGCAGCATCTGAACTGCCGCCTGCACCAACACCCATTTGGACACAGCCGATTCCATTGCGCACATCTGGCCGGGACTATTCCAAGCCATTCGGAAGCTTGCTGCGCAATCCCTTCGGCGTTTACCTGCCGACGAACATACCCAAGGCGAGCTTTCAGAATTCTGTGCGGCTGACCGACCTCGTGAAGGATGGCAAGATTTATTTGAGCCTTTCCGATGCGCTGGCGCTGGCGATTGAGAACAACTACGACATTGCCATAGCGCGCTATAACCTGGATATCGCGGATACGGACATTCTTCGGGCCAAGTCAGGGGCCCCGATTCTCTTTGGAGCACCATCGGGACTGGTGACAGGCACGCTGGGCGGTTCTACCTCGACGCTGACCACGGGCGGAGGACCGGGGGGCACCACGGTTGGCTCGGGCGGCGCGGGTTCCGGCGCGAGTGGATTGTCGGAGACTACGAATGGAGCAGGACCGTATCCGGAGAATCTCGACCCCATCATTGGGGGTACGATTCAATTGGAGCGGAGCCGTTCGCAGCTGACCAGCATCTTCAGCCCCGCATCCTCCAGCAACACCGATTCGTATGACTTCACATTCAACGAAGGCTTTGTCCCCGGAACCAATTTGGCCATCGCGTGGAATAACAGTCGTAATAACACGAGCAACCCACTGGCCAGCTACACCCCGCAACTTAGCTCGTCATTCAAGGCCACAGTAACCCAGGAACTGCTTCAGGGTGCGGGCGTTTGGGTGAACAAGCGCCTGATTTACCAGGCTCTCAACGACCGGCGTATCACGGACTCCTCATTCCGCCAGCAGATTCTTTACACCGTAAACCAGGTTGAGTCGATTTACTGGGGGCTGGTGCAGGCGTACGAAGACGTGCAGGCCAAAGAGCGCGCGCTCGACCAGAGCAACCAACTGCTGAGCGACAACCAGAAGCAGCTGCAGATCGGGACCATGGCTCCGCTTGATGTGGTGAATGCGGAATCGAGCGTGGCAACCGATCAGCAATCGCTGATCAGCGCGCAGAGTGCGCTGAAGTATCAGCAGGAGATTATCAAGCAGGCGATTGCGCGCAATCTGAATGACCCGGCGCTATCGGCCGCGCCGGTGATTCCGACGGATCGCGTGAGGCTGGATGCGATTCCGGAGGAGAGCCAGCCAGTGGAAGCTCTGGTGCAAGAAGCATTTCAACAGAGGCCAGAGCTCGAACAGGCAGTGCTGACCTTGAAGAACGATGGGATCACGTTGAAGGGCGCGCGCAATGCGTTGCTGCCCACTCTGAATGTCTACGGGTTTTACGGCTCCAGCATCATCGGGGGCGCCGTTAACAAGAACTGTAATTTCGAGGGCATCTCTTGCTCGGTCGTGGGCAACGCCGCGCCGGCCGATTACGCAGGCACACTGGGAGACCTGGTGAACAGCACGGCCCCTGATAAAGGAGCTGGGTTCAACTTGTCGATCAATTTGCGCAACCGCGAAGCGCAATCCGTGCAGGAGCGGTCGCTGATGGAATACCGCCAAGCGGAATTGCGGCTGGAGCAACTGCATACTGAAATCCGGATGCAGGTGGTGAACGCGTTGTACGGGTTGGCTAACGATCGCGCGCAGGTGAAGGCGGCAACGGCGGCGCGCGATTACGCGCTGCAGAGCCGGGACTCCGAACAGAAAAAACTACACCTCGGAGCATCGACGACCGCCAATGTGTTGCAGCAGGAGCGCAGCCTGGCCGTGGCGGAGGACAACCTGATCGCCGCCAATGCAGCCTACGCCAAGGACCGCTCTGGACTGTATCAAACGTTGGCCTCAACGCTCGCGCACTACAACATCAACCTGACGGAAGCGGCAGCGGGAACCGTGGCGACAACGCCCACGATTTCGGGGGTGGAAGCGGCGCCGCCGGGGAACGAGCCGACAATGGCTCCGCCGGCGACGCAGGAGCAGCCGACGCCTCCGCCGGCGCAGTAGGCGAGTCAACCATTCAACGAGTCAGCTAACGGCCCGGCATCATGCTGGGCCGTTTTGTTTTAAGGGCGAGCACGAGGAGGCGCGGACGTGTCCCGATCAAGATTCGTCACAGCTTCACCACACTCGGCCCCGAATTAGCGCCACGCGGAAGCGCTCCCGAGCGAACAACTCTCCCACTATAATGCGCAACTATGAGTGCAACCTTCGAGCAGTGGTTGGAATTCATCTTCAACAACCCGGTTCGCGAGCGCGAGTGGTATTGGGATGAAGACTTCGATTCCCGATGGGAGGCGCTCGAACTCACCGATA
>CAZHOO010000199.1:0-2904 GCA_964533905.1 uncultured Occallatibacter sp.
TCGTCCACGCGCACGGTAATGAACTTGATCACCGGCTCGGTGACGCGCAACCGGCGCTCCAGCTCCAGAACCACTGCGCCATCGGCCTCAATGGTCAGCAGCACGTAGTTGCCGTCGTTGAACTTGCGCACCATGTAGGCCAGCTTGCGGCGGCCCAGCTTCTCCACCGACTTCACCACGCCTCCATGGGATGTAACCGTGGAGGTGAAGCCCGTAATCAGCTTCTCGGCTTCGTCGTCGTCCACATCGGGACGGATAATAAACATCACTTCATACACACGCGACATCGGTATTCCTTTTCTGCCGGAGCAACTGCTCCAGCTCACAACTTGCAGTTCTTAGTTCTTGAGCGGCTTCTAATTCTGATCCTTGATCGCTGATCCCTGATCCCTGTCGTCCTTCCGGTTGAACTCGTTCATCGCGGCCGCCGGTCCCAGTTCGAGAATGCGCCGCGTGGCTGTCGCCACTTTGTCCAGCACCTCGTCCAGCACCGCCAAATCCGCCTTGCGCATGGGCGAGAGCAGAAAATCTCTGCCCGGCCTCTTTCCGCCGGCTGCTGCAATCGCCTCGGGAGGTAAATCGGGGCCCACGCCGATCCGCAAGCGCAACCACTCTTGCGTTCCCAAAGCATCCGTCACGCTGCGGGCTCCGTTGTGCCCAGCGGGTGAACCGCGTTCCCTGATCTTGAAGGTGCCCAAGACCAGGTCGAGCTCGTCGTAGATCACGAGCAAATCCCGGGCAGGGTCCACTTCAAACTCTTTCAACAGAGCGGCCACTGCAATGCCGCTCAGGTTCATAAATGTCTCCGGCTTGGCCAGAACCACTTGGCGCCCTGCGATGCGGCAGGTTGCGGTGGTGGCCCGGCATCGCCGGTTCTGCACCACAACGCCCTCCTGTTGAGCGATGCGGTCGATGGCCATGAATCCCGCGTTGTGCGGAGTCCACAGATACTCGAGACCGGGATTGCCAAGCCCCACAATCAGGAAAGGGCCCCGCTGTAAACCGGTCTCGCTTGCTTCAGGCAAGGCTTACTTCTTCGCCTCGGGCTTCTTTCCCGCCGGCGCCTCAGCATCGCCCTTGCCCTTCTTGATCACTTCAGGCTCGCCCGGAGCACCCGCTTCACCCGCTGCAGGAGCCGCACCCGGTACTGCCGCCGCGCCTTCCACTGCTTCAGGCGTCGCAACCACTTCCTCGCGGATGGTAACAACGTGAGCCACGGTGGCATCTTCGGAGGTCAGGTACTTGATCTTGTCGGAGTGGGGCAGGCCGCTAACGCGCAGAACCTGGTGCATTCCCAGCTCGCTCACATCCACATCGATGTGGCCCGGAATATCCGCAGGCAGGCACTCGACCTCAACTTCGCGCAACACCTGGTCCAGAACTCCACCCTCGGTCTTTACGCCGATCGGAACGCCCAGCAGCTTGACGCGCACCCGCACACGCAAAGCCTTGTCGAGCGCAATGCGCTTCAGGTCGATATGAATGAGCTTGTCCTTGATCGGCTCCCGTTGAAAGTCGACAATCATGGCCTTGGTCGCGGGCTGGCCCGTCACTTCGACATCCAGAATGGTGTTTGGTCCGGTCTCGGAGTAGAGGATCCGCGAAATCTGTTTTGGGTCAACTTCCACGGCTACGGGATCCAGTCCTGAACCGTACAGCACGGCCGGAATCTTGCCTGCGACGCGCACGCGACGCGCGGCGTTCTTGTTGAATTTGCCCTCGCGGACTTTGGCTACGATTACTTCTGCCATTTCTCGTTTTCTCGTTTCTCTAAAGATCGGGCACGGAGTGTTGCTCCGCTCCCTTTGTGAAACCAGTTTTCAGAGATCAGAGATCAGGGGTCAGGGGTCAGAAAATACCGTTGACCGTCCCTGCCTGAGATCTGCCGACTACTGGCGGCGAATTGTTGTTGCGGGTCATTGATCCCTGAAACCTGATCCCTGACCCCTGCTAACTAAACAGCGTACTCACGCTGGTCTCCAAATGAATGTTCTCGATTGCCGTCCCCAGCAAACCCGCAATCGAGAGCACTTTAATCTTGGGCAGCTTGTGCGCCGCCTCGCGCAAAGGAATGGTGTCGGTAACGACCAACTGTTCCAGCCGCGAATTTGCAATGCGATCGATGGCCGGCCCCGAAAGCACCGCGTGACTGGCGCAGGCGTACACGGCCTTCGCACCAGAGGCGAAAAGCGCGTCGACGGTCTTTACCAGCGTGCCGGCAGTATCAATGATGTCGTCGATGATAAGGCAGGTTTTATCGTTTACGTCGCCAACCACGTGCATTACTTCTGCGACATTGATGTCCGTGCGCCGCTTATCCACGATGGCCAGCGGAACTCCCATCTTCTGCGCAAAGTGGCGTGCACGTTCCACGCCGCCCGCGTCCGGCGAAACCACCGTAAGGTTGGGCAGCTTGAGCTCTTTGAAATGGCTCACCAGCACCGGGCTGGCAAAGATGTGGTCGACAGGAATATTGAAGAACCCCTGAATTTGTGCGGCATGCAAATCGACAAACAGCGCGCGATTGGCTCCCGCAGTTGTGAGCAGGTCGGCAATCAGTTTCGCACTGATCGCCACGCGCGGGCGGTCTTTGCGATCCTGACGGGCGTAGCCGTAGTAAGGAACCACCGCAGTGATCCTTGCCGCCGAAGCTCGCTTGAGCGCATCAATCATAATCAGTAACTCAACCAGGTGCTGATCCACCGGATAGCAGGTGGGCTGCACCACAAAAACATCTACGCCGCGCACGTTCTCGAGAAGCTGAAAGTAGACTTCTCCGTCGGCAAACCGCTGCATCTTGGCTTCGCCGACCTTGACGCCGATATCCTCGGCGATCAACTGAGCAAGCTTTTGGTTCGCCGTGCCACTGAACAGCTTGAAGCGCTTGTCCTCGCTCAGCTTCGC
>CAZHOO010000200.1:0-2879 GCA_964533905.1 uncultured Occallatibacter sp.
GGAAGAGTTGTGAGAGCGGGCTCTCAGTTTTGAAGACTGATGTTGGGATGCGGGAGGTTTTGAGAGGGGTTGTCGTTAGAGATTGCTCGAGACATGACTAAAGTCATGAGGGCAGGGATCGATGTTCAGGGATCAGGACGACGATCACATGAGGCGGCGGCGGACGATGTCGAGGGCGAACTGCGCGGACCATTCGCGGACTCGCTGACGGTCGCCGCGGAACGTCCGGTCGATGGAATCGGTGCCCTGCGCGTCAGAGACGGCGATGTAGACGAGGCCGATGGGTTTGGAGTCGGTAGCGCCGGTGGGTCCGGCTATGCCGGTGACGCCGAGGCCGATGGTGGCGCCTGTGCGCGTGCGGATGCCTTCGGCGAGGGCTTTGGCGACTTCAACGGAAACAGCGCCGTGCTTTGCGATGAGATCGGGTGGCACGTTGGCGAATGTTGTCTTGAGCGGGTCAGAATAGACGACCGCGCCACCGAGGAACGAACGCGAAGCGCCGGGGACCGAGGTGATGCGCTGGGCGATGAGGCCGCCGGTGCAGCTTTCGGCGACAGCGAGCGTGGCCTGGCGGAGGCCGAGATAGTAAAGGACGATTTGCTCGAGCGTGTCACCTTGCGAAGAGTAGAACCAGTCGGCGAGGGCATCTTCGATGCGCTCGGCGAGTTCATTGACGCGGACCTCAGCGGTTTCATTGGAAGCCTTGGAGCAGATGAGAGTGATTTGCAGATCGCCGGTGTGGGCGAGGAGCGTGGTTTCGATATCGGTGTAGGTGGAGTAGATGGGAGCGAGAAGCTTGTCGGCTTGCGACTCGGGAATCATTGCGGCCTTGAGGGTGCGCACGGCGATGAAGCGCGGAGGAACGATCTGGCGCAAGCGCGGCAGACATTCAGCGTCGAAGAGCGGAGTGCACTCGTCGGGCGGGCCGGGGAGAAGCATGACGAGCTTGCGAAAGCCGGTGAAGGTTACGTCGAGCCATTGGCCGGGCGCGCTGCCGTTTGGATTAGGAAGAACGGTTGCTCCCTCAAGCACGTCGGCTTGCTTGAGATTGTTCGGCGGCATGGAGATTCGCCAGGTGGCGGCGCGCGCGTGGAGGGCGGCGACTTGTGTGGCATCGCGGCGGAGGGAGAGTGATAGAGCCTCAGCCACGGCTTCGCGCGTGAGGTCATCCTCAGTTGGTCCGAGGCCGCCTATGAGGATCAGAATGTCGGTGCGGCCGAGTGCTGTCTTGATGGCGGAGACGAGATCGTTGCGGCGGTCGCCAACGATGGTTTTAAAGGCGACAATGACGCCGAGTGAGTTGAGTTTCTCCGTTATATAGAGAGAATTCGTGTCCTGTCGCCAGGGGGTGAGCATCTCGGAGCCGACGGCGATGATTTCGGATTTCATAGAGACTGCTATTAGCCCTCAGCTTTTGGATTTCAGCCTTTAGCTTCGGAGTGCGGACCATCCACCGGTGGTATCCCAGGTCTCAAGATCGAGACCCGGGCACCCATTCTTGGTAGAAGATCGAACGGTGAACGGCTTGACACCAAAAGCTTAGAAAAGGTTCAGGCCCAAGACGCCCAATTCAACATCATAAACGGCGTCATTGGTGGTGAGGATGGTGGTTCCGAGGGGCGAGAAGGCGACACCAACGAGGTTGGGTGCGGCGAGGACAAGTGAAGCATCGCCTTCCGGGGTGATGCGGACCAAACCGTGGCGTCCATGCAGGCAGGCGGCGACGTAGACATCGCCTACGCTCGAAATGGCCAGGCCCTGCGGACGGCCAAGACCGCGATACCAGACGCGCGTGTCGCCGTTAGGTTCGATTGCCCAGACAGCTTCGTTCGACGAGAGCGAGGGAGCGGTGACAAGAAGCGTGCCGGCGGCGTTGACGGCGAGATGGTAGGCTGCGACGCTGGCTTCTAGCGTGGCGTGAACGAAGATCTGGCGCTGGGTGTTGATCTTGAAGATGGTGCCGCTGCGGTCGCCGACGAAGAGATTGCCGTCAGCATCGAATGCAGCGCCGGTGGCGACGCCCATACCTTCGACATACTGCGTGAATTCGCCGGCGGCATCGACGCGGTAGACGTTGCCTTCAGCGCGCGAGGTGACGAAGAGGTCGCCGTCGGGATTGAAGGCGAGGCCAGTGGCGTTGAGGATTCCTGTAACGAAGGGAGTGGCGCGGCCATCGGGCGAGATGCGCACGACGGAGACAGGCGTTTGCTTGCCACGAGGACCGGAGATCGTGGAGTAAACCATTCCTGAGCGGCTGACAGCCGGACTGGTGACAGGATGAAGGCCATCATTGAGTTGGCGGGCGATGCGCAGGGCGGCGGGGTTGGCGGCTCCTGCGGGAGTGCGAACTTGAATGAGCCCGGCAGAAGCCTGGGCAGGGACTCGAAAAACGAGTCGCGTGGGCCGGCTCATGAGAACGTGTGCGGGCTGGTTGTCGACGGCAACGGAGGGCAGCCCAAACCCGTTGGGGCCGAGGGAGACTCCGACCAGTTCGACTTCGCCATCGGGAAGCGCGGCAGAGGGGAGAACTTGATCGACACGAGGAACGGGGCCGACGGGAGGAGCGGGTTGAGGGGAGGAGCGAAGCATTTCAAAACCACAGGCGCAGAAGCGACGCGCTACCCAAAGCATACAGTCCGGCAGCCACATCGTCGAAGACAATGCCCCAGCCGGCGGGGAGGCGCTCAAAGCGCCGCACGGGAAATGGCTTTGTGATATCGAAGAGACGGAAGAGGACGAGGGCGACGAGCGCGTGAGGCCAGTCGACGGGGCAGAAGAGGAGCGCGATCCATTGTCCAATGACTTCGTCGATGACGACGAAGCCGGGATCGTGGCGGCCGGACTCGCGCTCGACGATTGTGGCCGCGGGAACGCCGAGA
>CAZHOO010000201.1:0-2874 GCA_964533905.1 uncultured Occallatibacter sp.
GCCACTCGGCCATCTCTCCGGCCCTCAGTGGATTATACCGGAACCCGCATTCGCCACGCTTTCCCTTTCGCGCGTGCCCGGTTACAGTCTTCTGTATGCGTGCCATCTTTGACTTTGCTCCCAAGAAGCTGCTTCTCCTGCCTCTTATCGCCGCCACATTTTTTATGGTCTCCGGTGGCCCTTATGGCATGGAAGATGTGTTGGGCGGCGCGGGTTATGGATGGGCGATCGCCATCCTGCTAGTTCTGCCCCTCATCTGGAGCCTTCCCACCGCACTCATGATTGGCGAGCTCGCTGCTGCCATTCCTCATGAAGGCGGCTTCTACATCTGGGTCCGCCGCGGCCTCGGGTCCTTCTGGGGCTACCAGGAAGGCTGGCTCTCGCTCTCGGCCAGCATCTTTGACATGGCTCTTTATCCCAGCATCTTCGTCCTCTATCTGGGAAAATTCAGTTCTCCGCTCACCACGCCTCCACGCGATTACATCTGGTCGCTCGCCGTCGTTATTCTCTGTTGCGCGTGGAACCTGCGGGGTGCGCCCCGCGTCGGCACGGACTCGGTTTGGATGTCCGTGCTTCTCCTCTTGCCCTTCGTGGTCTTTATTATTCTCGGCTTCTGGCGCGGCCTCACCATTCATCCCGCCATCCAGTGGGGTCGGCCAGCTTCTTCACCCGGCGCCGATGCCGGCCTCTCCACCGCAATCCTCGTGGGCTTGTGGAATTACATGGGCTGGGACAATGCCTCCACCGTTGCCCGCGACGTCGATCATCCGCAGCGCAACTACCCGCGCGCCATCATCGGCGCTGCCATCGTCACCACTGTCACTTACGTTCTGCCGCTTGCCGCAATGGCCGTAGGAGGTCTTTCGCCCGATGGATTCACAACCGGTTCGTGGGCTATCGCCGGCGGCCAGCTCGGCGGCTCTTTTCTTTCCACCGCCGTCGTTGCCGGCGGCGTCATCTGCGGCATCGGCATGTTCAACGCGCTCATGATGAGCTACACTCGCCTGCCCATCGCCATGGCCGCCGATGGCATGTTGCCCCGGATTTTCGAGCGCCGCAACAGCCGCGGCGTTCCCTGGGTCAGCGTCCTCTTTTGCGGACTCGGCTGGGCGCTCGCTCTCAGCCTGCCCTTCGAGAAGCTCATCTCCATCGATCTCATTCTCTACGGCACCAGCCTTATCCTCGAGTTCCTTGCCCTCATCGCCCTTCGCATTCGCGAACCCGCACTTCCTCGCCCCTTCCGGGCCGGCAACTTTGTTTTCGCCTGCCTGCTCGCCGTCGGCCCCACGGTCCTCATCGCCTACGCGCTCTACGCCTCGCGCGCGGAGAAGCTCGGCGATCCGGGCACCGCCCTCGCCAACGTCTCATCTCTTCTTTTTGCTTGCGGGATTGCCCTTCTCGGGCCGCTGCTGTACTTTTTTACCGCTCGTCCGCTTGCTCGCCGCCGCGCCCGCCAGGCTGCACTGGTCTCCAGTCCCTGATCCCTGGGCCTGTGTATCTCTAAGTTCCTTGGTGCGTATCTTTCTAAACGGCGACCTTTTTCTTTCCCTCGTGGTGCTTCGCCTTGTTCAGCTCAAACTGCTTGATCGTGTGCATCACGCGGTCCCGAGCATAGGCAGCGTCGCGCCATCCCTTCATCTCCACGCGCTTCCCCTCCAGATCCTTGTAAATCGAGAAAAAGTGCGTAATCTCCTTCAGCATGTGCGGATAGATATCCGTGTAATTCCAGATATTTGCGAAGCGTGGATTGTTCTTTCCCACCGCCAGAACCTTCTCGTCCAGGATCCCCTGATCCAGCATCTCGAGCAGTCCGATCGGCCGTACCTCTTGCACGCATCCTGGGAAACTCGGCCCCGGCACCAGCACAAGCACATCCAGCGGATCGCCGTCGTCGCTCAACGTCGATGGAATGAATCCATAGTCGCCCGGATAGTGCACGGGCGAGTGCAGATTCCTGTCCAGCTTGAACACGTGCAGCTGCTTGTCATACTCAAACTTCTGAGTGCCATCCAGGGGAATCTCGATCACCACTCGAAAGACCTCAGGGGCCCGGTCGCCCACGGGCAGTTCCAGATAATTCACCATTGTGCTCAACCTCTCTTTGGGAAAAATGCAAATGAAGATTCTATTCCTGGCCGCGAGAAACTGAGAACTCGGCCCACCACGAGCCAGGCCGACAGCTAAGAGCTAGGAGCTAATGGCTGCTCTTCTATAATCAGGGATCATGAAGGCGCATGTCTATGTCACGCTGAAGACATCGGTCCTCGATCCCCAGGGCCAGACAATCCACAACGCTCTCCGCAAGATCGGTTTTGCCGATGTCACCGCAGTTCGCCAGGGCAAATACTTCGCCCTTTCGCTTGCCGACGGTCTCAAGTCCGACGCTGCCCGCTCAGAAGTCGAGCGCATCGCTCGCGAGGTCCTCACCAACCCAGTCATTGAGGAATACACCTACCGCATCGAGGAGTAGCTGACCCCTCGATCGGACATATTCCGTGATTCCGAATTCCAGATTGGCTGTTGCGCGTTGGCTACCCAATGCCCGATTTGCCTCCTTGGTTGCCTCGCAGCGAGAAAATTTCGGTAAAGTTTACATTCCGATTGAGAAATTACACGGTTTAGCGAGGCAAGCGAATCTCTGCTTTCCCTTTGCCCTTTTGTTTTCCACAACTTAATGTCACCCACATGAGCGACATACGAATTGAGGGGCTTCCTTCGCATCAATGGCAAAGCGATTGCTCCACTCTACCGTAGGACTCCTGTCTAAGGTTCTCAGAAGACAGGATTTCGGGCGCAATCCCCCATTCAGCGCCGCAAAGGGGGTTCAATGGCTAATCCGCAGTTCGTGAATCTAAAGCTGGCAGCTGCCGCGCC
>CAZHOO010000202.1:0-2867 GCA_964533905.1 uncultured Occallatibacter sp.
ACCAGGGTCAAGCTTGACGCCTATGAATGCGGCATTCAGGCCGTCGGCGATGCGCGCGGCCGCTTCAGCGTGCGCTTCTACCTGGTCGCGGTTCTCTTCATCCTCTTCGACGTTGAAATGGTCTTCATGATGCCTTGGGCCGTGATCTACCGCCAGCTTCCGCACATCACCGGCAATCGCTTCTTCGGTTTCTGGGAGATGCTCGTCTACCTCGGCTTTGTCGCAGTTGGCCTTTACTACATTGCACGTAAGGGGATTTTGAACTGGAGCCGCGACCGGGCGGATCTATAAGACAGTGAGAGCCTTGGCTGAATTGTGGGCGGCAGCTTCGGTAAACCCAACAGGATCTGAGAGTTCCAAACGCCGTTAAGAGCGGAGAGGGCGAGAGAACGAGGATGACCAGGCAACCAGCAACTGTCTCCGGCAAGCAGGCTGTCATGGAAGCCATGCCGGATCATCCCGCCGTCAAGGCACTCGAAGCCTGGAATCCGCAGGCATTCACGGATGCGCGCTACGACTTCGGGGAGCTGACGCTGACGGTTGCGCCCACGGAGATTTGCGCCGCCTGCGTTGCACTAAAGGCTGCGGGCTACAACTTCTTTGAGGATATGACCGCGGTCGATTGGTTCCCTGCTTCACCGCGCTTCCAGTTGAGCTACCACATCCTGTCGCACACCTTGAAGGAGCGCATTCGCCTGCGCGCAATGGTTGACGAGCCCGATCCCACGATCGATTCCATCACCCCTGTCTGGCCAGGCGCCAACTACTACGAGCGCGAAGTCTTCGACCTCTTCGGAATTCGCTTCGCCGGCCATCCCGATCTGCGCCGCATCATGATGCCCGACGACTGGAAGGGTCATCCCTTGCGCAAAGATTACCCGGTGGAGGGCTACCGCTAATGGCCTCCAACCCCGGCGCTCCGGTCATCGATCTCCCCGCATCCGAAACCGCGGGCGAGCGGCGCATGGTCCTCAACATGGGCCCGCAGCACCCGGCCACGCACGGCGTGCTGCGCCTGGTTGTCGAACTGGATGGCGAGGTCATCGTCAGCGTTCGGCCCGAGATCGGTTACCTCCACACTGGCATTGAAAAGACCTGCGAAGCCAAGTTCTACCAGCAGGTAGTCCCGCTCACAGATCGCATCAACTACCTCGATCCGCTTTCGAATAATCTCTGCTACTGCCTGGCGGTCGAGAAACTTCTCGGCCTCGAAATTCCCGAGCGCGCGCAGTGGATTCGAGTCTTGCTCACCGAGCTCAGCCGACTCAACTCTCATCTGATCTGGCTCGGCACCCACGCCATGGACATTGGCGCCCTCACCGTCTTCCTTTATACCTTTCGCGAGCGGGAAGAGATCCTGCGCTTGTTTGAAGCTGTCTCCGGCCAGCGCATGATGACCAGCTACTTTCGCATCGGGGGCCTCTCCATGGAGCCGCCGCTCGACTGGCTGGACCGGGTGCAGCATTTCATTACCAGCTTTCCCGAGAAAATCGATGAATATTCGAACCTGCTGACGGGCAATCCAATCTTCATGAATCGCTTGAAGGGTGTTGGTTATCTCTCTCCAGAAGATGCAGTTGCGCTCGGCGTGACTGGCCCGCCACTTCGCGCCTCGGGCGTCGACATCGACCTGCGCCGTGACATGCCCTACTCAGGCTACGAGAAGTTCCAGTTCAAGGTCCCTACTTCGACGGTCGGCGATACATGGGCGCGATACGAAGTCCGCCTCATCGAGATGCGCGAAAGCACCAAGATCGTGCAGCAAGCTCTGGACGGCATGCCGGGCGGTCCGGTGAAAGCAAATGCGCCGAAAATCGTGCTGCCCGACCGCGAAAAAATGAAGACGGAGATGGAAGCGCTCATCCATCACTTCAAAATCGTTACCGAAGGCTTCAATGTTCCAGCCGGCGAGGTTTATCAGGGCATGGAATGCGGCCACGGGCAGATGGGCTATTACGTTGTCTCCGACGGCACTGCCAAGCCCTATCGCGTGCATATGCGCTATCCATCGTTTGCAACATTGCAGGCCGTAGAAACCATGTGCAAGGGCCGCCTGATTGCGGACCTTGTAGCCGTTGTCGGTTCAATCGACATTGTTTTAGGAGAAATTGACCGCTAGGTCAGGGGCGAGCGTGACCGATTACGATGCATTAGCAAAGAGACTCAAAGGAAAGCAGAAAGCCGTAGAACCGCGCATCGAGAACCAGGCGAGCTACGGTTTCGCGCCTGCCATTTTCTACAAATACGTCAGGCAACAGATTGAAGAGGAAGTGGACAAGGCAAACGTGGAGCTTCGCAAGCGGAATCTGCCGGTCATCGAGCGAGTTTTTATGCCCAGCTTCGAGGGCAAAATCTCTCTCACCTTCGCCACCGGTTTTCTTTGCAATGTGGAATTGCACGAGACCAAAGGACGCATCAGGGCTGTGATCTTCGGTCCGCCCAATCGGGATGAAATTGCCAGAAAGGACTATTTTTTGAGCCCGGAAGCTGTGGATTTGGAAGGTTCACCAATTGAGGAGGTTCGGAACGCGGCTGTCGGATTCAGTCCGAATAGGATCGCGGCCGAGATCGTCTCCGGACTCCTGATGGGGAAATTCGCTTGACGCGAAAGGCTGCCATAGCTGAGGAACAGCCGGGTGCAGGCTCCGCGGCTCCACTTGATCCGCGGTTATTTGCCGAGCTCTTCGCCTCGCTCGGCTCTCTGCTCCGCAGCTACACGGCGGCCCATGGCCTTCACTCGAAGCGCGAGGCCGCCGTCGATTTAACCGAGGATCAAATCGCCGTCCGCCACGGCGAAAAATGGCTGCGAATCATCCGAAATCACGAAATCCTCACCTGGACGCGAGAAAATGGAAGTATGGGCAAGT
>CAZHOO010000203.1:0-2860 GCA_964533905.1 uncultured Occallatibacter sp.
ACAGCATTACCGAGGAGGGCATTACCGCTCAGGCCTTTTGGCAACTGCTCTACGACCACGGAGCCGACTTGGTGCTGAACGGACACGACCACCTCTACGCCCGCTATCGCCCGCTCGACCCGAACGGAAATTACGATCCAAGGAACGGGATAAGGGAATTCATCGTTGGCAGCGGCGGCGAGACACTGGATCCGATCGTCATAACCCCCGTCACGAGCGGCGCAGGTGAAACAAACCTGGAGGACCCTACCGGCAACGTGAATTTCAACGAACAGAATCTCCAGGCCTATACCGGGTTCTACTGGGGCGTGATGCGCCTGACGCTCAATCAAAACGGCTACGCGTGGGATTACGAGTCGGCACTGGCAGGTCCCACAACTCTACCCAATGGTCCAACACTTCCCGCACCGAATGCGACTGGTGGTTATAGCGACAAGGGCTTCGGCACCTGCCACGGCCCGAACAGGTGGTAGCGGCGGGATCGACTTCACAAAGTTTGGCTTGAATTGCCTTCAGTACAAATTCCCCCTTCGCGAGAAACCCGCGAAGGGGGAATTTCTTTTGCCACCCGCCATAGCACGTTCGGCGGGGCCATTTCGGCAGGCCGTTCAAATTCTCTTGCAGAAACCGGTGGACGGGATCGTATGATGTTGCTATTCACGGGACCCCCTGAGCTTTAAGCGCGGCCTTCAAAAAGAGGCCGGCACTTCCCTGCGTTCGCAAAATTCAAAAAGAGGAGATTGCGGATGAAGCCTGACCGCTTTTTCTACACCGCCGTCGGAGCCATCTTCCTGGTTTTCACGGTTCTGGGTTTTCAGCAGTACATTTTTCACGGCAAGCACGTTGACGGCAGCCCGATTGCGCCGGCGATGCTGGCCATCGTGGTGGCGCACTCGAGCGCCATCTTCGCATGGTTCGTGGGATTCTTTGTGCAGGCGCTGCTGATCTCCACGCACAATCGCCGGGTGCACATGACGCTGGGCTGGGGTGTGGTGGCGATTGCCGCGCTGATCGTGGTGACCGGGCCGGTGGTGGCTTACCGGTCGATCCAGGTGGCGCCGGACCAGGTGGTTTTCGACTGGCCGGGGCCGCAGTTTCTGCTGGTGATGTTTACCGAGATTGCGCTGTTTGCGGTGTTTGTGACGCTGGGCGTGCTGGCGCGCAAGCGGCCGCGCGTTCACAGGCCGATGATGCTGCTGGCGTGCCTCTCGATTGTGAGCGGAGCCGTAGGGCGCATCGAGACGACGGGTGCGATTTTCGGCGGGCACCATTGGGTGGGGATCTTTGGGCCGGTGGTAACGCTGGGAGTTCTGCTGCTGGTGGTGCGCGCGGCGATGACGCGCAGCTTCGATCGGCCGTTTGCCGCGGGGCTGGCCGCGATGACGGCGGTGACGCTGATTGTGGGCAGACTGGCGATGACGAGCACGTGGGTGGATTGGGCGGGGATGATTTTGAAGCGGTGAGCCTTTTGTTGGCGGGCGCGGCGTGATGGAGTTCCGGGCCTGAAGGCCGGGATGTTTGTCGCGCAGGATTCAGGGGCCTGAAGGCTCTTGCTCATTCCGGAATCGCATGGGTGGGGTGCCCTTCAAATATCGATTTTGTGGCGGAGTTCCTTCGCCCCTACGGGGCTGGTTTTCTTTTTCAGATCGCATTCCCCGGGTTTCGTTCGCGCTGCGCCGCTCACTTCACCCGGGGCTAACATCCTCGCCCCCTCCGGGGGCGGGGCATTCGGCAGAGGTTGGCGCTGTCAATTGTTAACGCGGATGTTGCGGCACGGTCAAAGCCGTGCCCTTGTCACAACGCGAAAGACAAAAGCAGGTCCCTCGGCTCCGCTGACCCCGCTTGCGCGGGGCCCCAAGCGCGCTCCGCTCGGGATGACACGGCGTCGGGATGATGGGGCACCCAGAGGGCTGCTGAATTAAATGTCGAGGTTCTTGACGTCGAGGGCGTTGTCTTCGATGAATTTGCGGCGGGCTTCGACGTTTTCGCCCATCAGCGTAATGAAGATGGCTTCGGTCTCGACGATGTCTTCAAGCTTGACCTGGAGCAGCGTGCGGCGCTCGGGATCCATGGTGGTCTCCCAGAGCTGCGTCGCCGTCATTTCGCCGAGGCCCTTGTAGCGCTGCACCTGGTAGTCCTTCTTGCCCTGCTCCACGATGTAGGCGAAGAGGTCGCGCGCGGTTTGCTTCTCGACCGGCTCGCGAAGCTGGCGCGCATTTTTCGCTGCGGCTTTGGTTTCCGCGCTGCCCGGCGAGGGCGCGCCTTCAGCATCGGGCTCGTCGTCTTCATCGCTCGCGGCGTCGGCGGCGTCTGGTTCGCCGGCCTTCGCATTGCCGCCCGCCGCGGCTTTGGCGGGCTTGGGGGCAAACTCCACTAAGAATGGCGGCTCAAGGAATTCCTTGATAAGCGAATACTTCGACATCATCTGGCGGAACTCGGGGCTCGAGGCGAGGGTCCAATCGATGCAGCGCGTGGCGCCCTGCGCATCGGTGAAACAAACCGACCAGGTGTGGTGCTCCTCGTCTTCGACGGGTTTGGCGACCTTGAACTGGAATTCGTCAGCGAGCTCGGTGAGCTTGGCGTGGAGCGCGGCGATTTTTTCAGGAACTTTTTTGCCGTCGGTCGAGGCGAAGTCGGCGCGATGGGTGAGCTCGGCGCGCGCTAGAAGCTCCGTGAGCTTCTCGTTGCGGATGCGCTTGTCGACCTTTTCGACGAAGCCGAGATACTCATTGAGCGTGGCCATGAAGCGGGTGAGGTCGGCGCCCTCGATTTTTGCGGCGGTCTCGCCGTGGCGGACGATCATGCCCTCGGCGGCGCGGTTGACCATGACCTTGACGAACTCGCGATCGTCTTTGATGTA
>CAZHOO010000204.1:0-2818 GCA_964533905.1 uncultured Occallatibacter sp.
GACGTCAGCGGAAAGGGACTCGGCGCCGCCATGATCGTCTCCATGCTCATCGGCATGTTGCGCGCTATCAGCGGCCTCACCACCGATCCCAGCCAGATTCTGGTTGAACTCAACAGCATGCTCTTCGCCCACAAGCACTCGGGCTTCGTTACCTGTCTCGCAGTTCGTCTCGATCCGTCGGGCAGCGTCACCGTCGCCAACGCAGGTCACCTGCCTCCCTGGCTCAACGCTGTAGAGCTCGCATTCGCTGGGTCCGTGCCGCTCGGCGTCCTTGCCTCCCTCACGCCGGAGCAGACCATTTGTACGATGGGCTCCGGCGATCGCCTCACCCTTCTCACTGATGGTGTTGTCGAGGCACGCGACCGGAACGGCGTTCTATTTGGATTCGACCGCACGCAGTCCGCTTTGCGCCAGCAGGCGTCCCCACTCGCCCTCGCCGATGCCGCCATTCATCACGGCCAGGACGATGACCTGACAGTGATCTCCATTCTCCGCGCAGATTGAGGGAATCGCTTCACAACCTGGAAATCGTCCAACACAGAAATCGTTGCCGCCCCATCCTTTTCTCGGCTTCATCGCCAGAAGGACGGACACAACCGTTTCATGCCTTTGTTTGCATCGCGGGACCGCCCACCACCCCATCCCGTGACTCTCCCGCGTTTTTCTGCATCTTATTGGGAAAGTCTTCAAGGATTGCCGACCGATGAAAAAGCCTGGCCATCTGGTGTTCGTCGTAGACGATCGAACCGTCGTTGCTGAAAGCCTCGCCATGGTCCTGGTGCAGGCTGGATTCAGAGCCATCGCATTCGACGATCCCCTAATCGCTCTCTCGGCTGCCTCGCTCAAGCACCCCGACGCCTTGATCACTGACGTCATCATGCCGCGCATGACCGGTATCGACCTGGCGCTACGCGTCAAAAACGCTCATCCGGAATGCCTGGTACTGCTCTATTCTGGTCAAATTCGCACCACCGACTTTGTTGAGCAGGCCCGGAAACAAGGGCACGAATTCGAGATTCTCGCCAAGCCGGTCCATCCCGAAGTGATTTTGGAAAGGCTGCGGCACTTACCGGGCGCAGAAAACTAACCGTGGGCGCAACGATTCCTGCTACTGCTTGGCGGCAAACTGTTTTGTCTATTGCTGCGCCGGGAACTGCTTGAAAAGCACGCTTGGGTCGCAGGGTGCGTCGTCCTCGCCATTCTTGCCCCACACATCGCGAACAACGATCATGTCGTTCCTGCTGCGCCTTTTCACAATGCAGTGAAACTGCTTCTTCTGCTCATCCCAGTCCTGGGATTCCGACCGAATGAGCACCGGACGGTTGCCCAGCACCGCGTAGATCCCGGCGCCATAGACAAACCCCAACATTCCGCCCCGCTCATACGTGAGAATTCTCTTGGTCGACGAATCAAGCCAGAACCTGTCGAGGCCGCTGAACTCCTTGCTGTAATCAAAACTCCCGGTCACGGGATTGAAGAGCCACACGCATCCACTCTCATTCCCGGTCGCGCCCTGTCCAGTTTCAAGAAAAATATCCTTGTAGCCGTCGAAGTTGACGTCTTCAGCGGTGAAGAATTCGGCGCCTCTCCCCGGCGGCTCCATTCCGTCCAAGTCGCAACCGGTCAGGTGCTGGAACGCGCGCGTTGCGCCTCCGCGATAGACCTCGATCTCTCTGATGGTCGACTCCGCATTTCCAGATTGATCGGGAGGCTGCACGTCGGGAATCAATTTGAAATCGAACGCTGGAAGCTTGGGGGCGATGGTGAAATTGAACGTCCGGCCTCCGGAAAGGTCCTCGGTTACCGATTGTTGTGCAGGGCGAACAGATTGGCTTGGTGCCTGGAGACCGCCCAAAGGGCTGCCGGCAACGCCGCACGCTGGAAGCAAGAGGGTCAGCGCTATTCCGATCCGCATGGATTTCATCAAAGGCATTTTATCCGGCAGCCAGGAGCCCGGCGACCAGGGCCTCCCACTCCGCCTCAAGCGTAGGCCGGCGAAACTTCCTGCCGGCGCGCTTATACCAATACTCTGCGTTCCACTCCACGCCCTCTTTGCGGTGCAAGTAGGCGTGCACGGCCATTCCATCCGTCGTGTCGAGATCGTCCACCATTCCGTGTGCGCGCGCCCAATCGCCTTTCGCATCCCACCACAACGCCGCCAGAGGAGCAGGCACGCTTCCCGGCGGCTCGACCTGCGACAACGACCCGCGAAACTCATCCACCGTCATGGTTCGCTTGTACCATCCGTTTTCGACCCCCGCAACCGCCAAGCCCCTGAAAACTAGCCCCAGCCCTGTGATTTGGATCACTTTCAGCCCCTAAATCCGCTGCTACAAATGAACCGTCGTTCCGATGAACTGAATTGAGGGTCCGCCAGGGGGCTTTTGGGAAGGGGCCGGGCGAAATCCCATCTATTTTCGATCCTCTTCCGCGAGGTCAGGTCATGGGAATGTCCGAAGCAAAAATCCCCCAAAACCAGCATTGCAGTCGCAGCCAATTTGGCCGTATACTGAACTACGACCATTCCGGTCGTATTTTTCTGCTGCCTCGCCGGTTCGGGGGGCAAAACGGGGTTCGCCAAGTGAGCGTGCTCAGCGATTTAGCGGTGGGTGCAAGCGGGGTCTTGGTGGCCCTCGACCTGCCTGAAAACGTCCAGAACCACCTGATGCACATGGGTTTTGTGCCTGACGCTGAAGTCACGGCCCTGCGCCGCGCTCCTGCCGGCGACCCTACGGTATACCGCGTTGACGGCATGGAAATTGCCCTCCGTCACGAGACCGCCTCCGCCATCCGCGTCCGTCCCGCCGAGGCTGCCGCC
>CAZHOO010000205.1:0-2807 GCA_964533905.1 uncultured Occallatibacter sp.
ATCCGAAATCACGAAATCCTCACCTGGACGCGAGAAAATGGAAGTATGGGCAAGTTGGAGTTGACCGCATCGGGCACCCTCCGCAGCGGGACGCATGAACAAGCAATGGACCTGGCTGCAGAGCAGTGGGCAAGGGAGATCATGCAATGAGTCCGAAGAAGGCCAAAGCCGAGCCCTCCTCCATATTCTCGCCCGCACTCGCCGCGCGTTTTGACGCCCTCGTTCAGAAGTACCCGGTGAGCCGCTCCGCCCTGATTCCCATGCTGCTCTACGCGCAGGACGAAGTTGGCTATCTCTCCGATGCCGTTGTCGCCGAAGTTGCCCGCCGCATCGGCATCACCGAGCTTGAAGTCCGCAACGTAGCCACCTACTACTCCATGCTCCGCTTCAAGCCAGCTGGCGAATACAACATTCAGGTCTGCACGAACATTAGCTGTATGCTGCGCGGAGCATACGAAGTCTTCGAGCGCTTCCGCGAAGAGTTGGGCGTCGGCCCTGATGGCGTCACCGCGGACGGGCTCTTCTCCCTTCAGGAAGTTGAATGCATCGGCGCCTGTTCGTGGGCGCCCGCAATTCAGGTAAATTACGAATTTCACGACGAGCTTAAGCCCGATCTTGTGCCGGGCATCATCGGCGCATATCGGCAGCGCGTTGAGGATCGAGCCCAGGATTCTTTTCAGGACAAAGAGAACGATGCCTAAACTCAGCTCCCATCCCGATGAGGTCAAGATCATCTCGCGCCGCTTCGGCATGGGAGCCACTAACATTGATCGCTACATCGAGCTGGGTGGCTATGAGGCCGTCAAAAAATGCATGGAGAAGGGTCCTGACTGGATCGTCGAAGAAATGAAGACATCGGGCCTCCGCGGCCGTGGCGGCGCTGGATTTTCGACCGGCATGAAGTGGTCCTTCGTTCCCAAGCAGGCCGCAAAGCCCAAGTACATCCTCGTCAACGGTGACGAAAGCGAACCCGGAACCTGCAAGGATCACCTCCTCTTCCTGCACGATCCGCACTCCATCCTTGAAGGCACCATCATTGCCGGCCTCGCCGTCGGCTCCAGGATGGGCTTCATTTATCTGCGCGGCGAATATCGCTATCTGCTCGAAATCATGGAGCGCGCCGTCGCCGACGCTTACGATCGCGGCTTTCTCGGCAAAAACATATTCGGAACCGAAAACGAATTCCAGATCGTCACGCAGACCGGCGCGGGAGCATATGAAGTCGGCGAAGAGTCCGCGCTCATGGAATCGCTCGAAGGCAAGCGAGGCATTCCGCGCATCAAGCCGCCGTTCCCGGCCGTCGTCGGCCTCTACGGCGGCCCCACGGTCATCAACAACGCTGAGACCATCGCGACCGTCCCTCATGTCATCCAGATGGGCGCGGCAGCTTATGCAACAGTCGGAACCCCGCGCAATGGCGGTACGCGCCTCTTCTGTATCAGCGGCCACGTTGAGCGCCCGGGTGTCTACGAGCTGCCGATGGGCTACAGCCTCAAGAAGATGATCTACGAAGTCGCCGGCGGCATGCGCGACGGACGAAAATTGAAGGCCGTCGTTCCCGGCGGCTCATCCACGCCGGTCCTTCTGCCCGAAGAAATCGAAAATCTCGGCATGGACTTCGACCAGGTCGGCAAAGCCGGTTCAATGCTCGGCTCCGGAGGCGTCGTCGTCATCAACGACCAGACGTGCATGGTTGAATTCGCGTTACGCACAATCAGTTTTTATGCGCACGAGAGCTGCGGCTGGTGCATCCCATGCCGCGAAGGTACCGACTGGCTTAAGAAGTCGCTTACTCGCTTCCACGCTGGCTTCGGCAACAAGAGCGACATCGACAATATTCAATACCTCGCAGAAAACATGCTGGGCCGCACGTTCTGCCCACTCGGCGACGCGGCAGCAATGCCGACCATTGCCTTTGTCAAGAAGTTTCGCAAGGAATTTGAAGATCATTTGAACGGCATGCCGTGTCCGTACGCAAAAGAAGGCGTGCCGCAACTCACCGTCGTATAACAGGCGCCAAATTTCTGAGGATCCGCTGCGAGACTAGACAAAGATGCCCGACGTAACCTTCACTGTCGACGGAAAAAAGCTCACCGCACCCGCGGGAACGCTGCTCATTGACGCTTGTCGCAAGGCCGGCATCGAGATCCCGGCATTCTGCTACTATCCCGGCCTCTCGCTTCAGGCCGCCTGCCGCATGTGCGTCGTGCGTCAGGAAAAAGTTCCCAAGCTTCAGACCGCCTGCACGACCACCGTCGCCGAAGGTCAGGTCTTCACCACCGAATCGCCCGAGATCGCGCAGGCGCGCAAGGCCACCATTGAATTGCTGCTCGGCAATCACCCACTCGATTGCCCCGTCTGCGACGCGGGCGGCGAGTGCGAATTGCAAGACATGACCTTCAAGTACGGCGCCGGCGAAAGCCACTTCGTCGAGGTCAAGCACCATCGCGACGAACAGCAATGGTCGCCCGCCGTTTTCTACGACCGGCCGCGCTGCATCCTCTGCTACCGCTGCATCCGCATGTGCGGCGAAGGCATGGACGTCTGGGCCCTCGGAATCCACAATCGCGGCGCGGAGTCGGTCATCGTTCCCAACGACTCGCACCAGCTCGATTGCGAGCAGTGCGGCATGTGCATTGACGTCTGCCCCGTGGGCGCGCTTACGAGCGGCAGTTATCGTTATAAAACCCGGCCGTGGGAAATGAATCACGTCTCAACCGTCTGCACGCATTGCTCCGATGGCTGCAAGGTGACGCTCGGCGTGCGCCAATCAAACGACGGCTCAGTAATCGTTCGTGCTGACAATC
>CAZHOO010000206.1:0-2804 GCA_964533905.1 uncultured Occallatibacter sp.
CGCCAGCTACGCCGCATTCGGCTTTTCTCCCCGTTTTTCACAGCCAGTCCCGGTGGAATTCGCGCGATACTGTCTGCATGTCTACCATGACCTATCAAGGCCTCGATGTTCTCTACTCCCGTCAGCAAATCGCCGACCGCGTCGCCGAAATGGGCGCGCAGATCACCCGTGACCTCAACGGTGAAAAGCTGGTCATGGTCGGCGTGCTAAAAGGTGCGGCATTTTTCCTCGTCGATCTTTCGCGCAATATACAGGCTGACGCCACCTTCGATTTTGTCGCCGTCTCCAGCTACGGCCAGGGCCAGCGCTCCTCCGGCGCCGTCAAGGTCATTAAGGACCTCGACCAGCCCATCGAAGGCAAAAACGTCCTCATCGTCGAAGACATTCTCGATACCGGGCTCACCCTGGCCTACCTGCGCAAGCTTTTCATCCAGCAGCATCCCAAATCGCTCCGCATCGCTACGCTGCTCGATAAGCCGTCCCGCCGCATTGAGAAAATCGACGCTGATTACGTCGGATTCTCCATTCCCAACCTCTTCGTCATCGGTTACGGCATGGACTATGGCGAGCGTTACCGCAACCTGCCCGACATTTGCATCATGGCGCCCGGCCAGCCCGCGTAGCGGCTCCGAACTCTCCGTTTTCCCGATCCGGCCGTCTTATGGCCGATTTTGGGTCTATCCCTTTCTTTCCGGCTTGACGCCGCCGTATACTCATCTCCCGGAGACCGCGGATCACGGTCCGCGCATCACAAGGAGTTTCCTCCATGTCTGCCACCGTAGCCATCCAGAACTCCGATCTGGATTTTGATCACGGAACTTTCGACTCGGCCGGATTTGCCGCCAAAGCGCTTGCCGACTGGCATTCCCTTGCCGCGGTGATCGATCACTCGCTGGTAAAGCCGGATGCCACCCGCCAGCAGGTTGAAGTTCTCTGCTCAGAGGCAGCGCGTTACCGCTTCGCCTCCGTCGTCGTGAATCCCGTTTGGACCGCAACAGCCGTCAAGCTCCTCGCCGGTACCGGCATTCCCGTCGCCGCAACCATCGGGTTTCCCTTCGGCGCATCGCTCGTCTCCACGCTCCGCCAGGAGACCGCCGCTCTGATCCGGCTCGGCGCGCGTGAGCTCGGCATGGTTCTTCCCATCGGCCAGCTCAAGAGCGGCAATCATCATGCCGTCCAGCACGCCATCCAGGCTGTCGCAAAAGTGGCGCATGACCGAGGCGCTGTGCTCAAAGTCAACCTCGAAACCTGTCTTCTCACCATGCAGGAGAAGTTGCGCGCATCGGAAATCGCCATTCAGGCCGGCGCAGATTTCATCAACACCGCGACAGGTTTCGCCTCAGGCGGCGCCACCCCCGTCGATGTCGCGCTCATGCGCGGTGTCGTCGGCGCGCGCTGCGGAGTCAAGGCTGCCGGCCGTATCCGCACAGTCGATCAGGTGCGCACCCTGCTCGAGGCCGGCGCCAACCGCATCGGCTCCTCAGGTTCGGTCGCCATCGTCCGCGAGCTCGGCGCCGAATGAAAACAGGGACCGAGGGAACAAGAGAACAAGAACGCTTATCGCCTCAATTTGTTGATCAGAGCATTCAAGAGTCGGCTAACGTCCGCGGAGAGACCCTCCGCAGACCTTCGCGCCTCCTCTTCGCCAAACCTAAGCGCCTCTGCAATCATGAGTTGCGTCTGTAACTCGCTATTGGAGCCCCTCGCGTATCCGAGGGACTGCAAATACTCTCCCCTCGTCGATCTCCCGTATCCTTCTGCAATATTGCTTGGGATCGACACAGATGCGCGCCTCAATTGGTTCGTCAGCCCGAATTGCTCAGCCCGAGGAAACGACGAGGTGAGACGATAGATTTCAGTACTCAGCAGCAGCGCTCGCTGCCAGACAACGAGGTCCTTGAACGATGCTCCCACGATTGGCCCCTTTCAGCTTTGCCTTTGAAGGTTTCGTTAAACGATAGGCCGATACACATGTCTCTAATGTGACTGAGCGCACGCTCTGTCTTTGTTTCATCGTTCCCTTGCTCCATTGGTCACTCGGTCCCCCGTTCCCTTGGTCCCTCGGTCCCCGCTACTGCTGTATCATTCCCCTCGAACGCAAATGTCTGACACTCCTCCATCTCCGCCGACGCACGAATTCGAGGGCGACTATCGCCCAGCCGACACTTCCGCCTCCCCAGCAGCGCTCGACCCCATCAACGCCCGCATCGAGCCGGCAGACGTCGCCTACCTGATGCGTCTCACCGACGCTCTCAACACCACGCTCGACCTGCAAACCCTCCTCGCTCGCACTTCCGAGCTTGTTCGTTCCCTCATCCCTTATCGCATCTTCGCCATCTTTCTCCTCAACGAGCGCACCCACGATCTGCGCATGCGCTTCCAGATCGGCCACACGCCGCAAGTTGAGCGCACGCGTGTTCCTGTCGGTAAAGGAGTTGTAGGCCAGGTCGCGCTCACGCGCCAGCCCATCCTCCTCAACGACGTTTCCACCGCTGACTACTACATCGACGCCAATCCCGACGTGCGCTCCGAGCTCGCCGTTCCTCTCATCGCCAAAAACCGTCTCATCGGCGTCATGGATCTCGAAAGCGAGCAGCTCAATTTCTTTCGCCCCGAGCATCTCCATGTGCTCACCATGACCGCCTCGCGCATCGCGCAGTCCATTGAGAACGCCCGCCTCTACGCCCGCGTGTCTCGCCAGGCGCAGACTCTTGAAGTCCTCAACGAGATCGCCGTCGAGCTCGCCTCAATCCTCGATCTCAATCCCCTTCTCGAGCGCGTAGGCCAGCTTCTCCGCCGCCTCA
>CAZHOO010000207.1:0-2799 GCA_964533905.1 uncultured Occallatibacter sp.
CACACTGTTCCCGGTTGGACTTCGCTCATGATCGTTCTCTGCGTCGGCAACGCAGCCCTGCTCATCACCGTAGGCATTCTGGGCGAATACGTCGGCAGGATCTTCGAGGAAAGCAAAGGCCGCCCGCTCTACATCGTCGCCGACACCTGGAACGTCGCGCCCAGATCCGAAGCACAACCGTCAGGCCGGCCCTCCGAATTCGAGCACCAGCCCGCCACGCCGGATCGGCGCTAGCATTCATCTTCCAATCACGCCAATGGGCTATCCTTTCTTATCAGGATCTACCCCGGAGGTCCCGGATGCTTTCCCCCACCGTTGTCGCTCCCGCCACTCCCACGCCGCCTGAAGAAATCGCGGAGGCCATCGATAACATCGGCCCGCTGCACGGCCTTCCTTTCGAAGACCGTCTGTGGCTCGCGCGTCACGGCCAGGAATACATCGCCAATCCCGGCGACATTCTTTTCGAGGAAGGCGCTCCGGCCGAGCACATGGTCCTTATTCTCAAGGGCGAGATTCATGTCCGACGCCAGCACGGCGGTCCAATGACGCTGTTCATCGGCCGCACCGGCCAAATGACGGGCCTGCTGCCTTTCTCACGCATGAAGGGCTACGGCGGCCAGGGATTTGCCGTCTCGCCAGTCTGGACGCTGCTGATTCATCGCTCGGTATTCCCTGACATGCTCGCGGCTGTCCCCTCCATGGCGCAGCGCGTTGTCTCCACGCTGCTCGACCGTGTCCGCGAAGTCACGCGCATTGAGCAGCAAGCTGAAAAGCTCGCGGCGCTCGGCCAATTGGCCGGCAATCTGTCACACGAGCTGAACAATCCTGCATCCGCCGCGCAGCGCGCCGCCGCAACCTTACTCTCCGCATTGCGCGCCAACCGCGGCAACCGCGTCAAGCTCATCACGCTTCGACTCACCGAAGAGCAAATGGAAAAGGTCGTCGTCTGGGAGGAGAAAATCTTCTCGCGTTCCGGCGAGACAATTGAGCCTCCGGCTGAAACCGACGCCCTCGGCTTTATCGGCCGAGAGGAATCGCTGCGCGCATGGCTCAACGGCGTCGGTTGCGGCGACGCATGGGAAGTGGCGGCGCAGATGGCCGAGCAGCAAGTATCCACCACGGATCTTGACGAACTCCGCGCATTTCTCAACCCGGCTGAGTGTTGTGTCGTCCTGCAGTACTTCGCCCGCTATCTGCGCTCCGCGCGCGCAGCCGAAACCATCGTCAACTCCACCGCGCGCATCTTCGACCTCATAGGCGCCGTTAAGGACTACTCCAACATGGACCGCGCCCCGATTCTCGAGGTCGATGTGGCAGCCGGGCTTGATGCCACGTTGCAAATGCTGGCCTCGCGAATGACCCACATCGAGATCGAGCGCGACTATCAACCCGACTTGCCGCGCATCAGCGCGTACGGCGGGGAACTGAACCAGGTGTGGACCGCGCTCATTGAAAACGCTCTCGACGCCCTCGGGAATAACGGACGCCTTCGCGTCGCCTGCAGGCTTGAGGCGGATATGCTGTTGGTTGAGATCTGGGATACCGGCCCCGGCATCCCACCCGAATTGCAGGAACGCATCTTTGAGCCGTTCTTTACGACCAAGGCGCCCGGCAAGGGCCTGGGCCTCGGTCTGGACAACGCCATGCGCATCGTGCGCAAGCATAGCGGCCATTTGAGCGTGAAGTCCGAGCCAGGATCGACCTGCTTCCGCGTACGCTTGCCCCTCGAGCAGTTGCAGGCGTATTAAAACCCAGCCTCTAGCTACTAGCCTCTAGCCCGTTCCGAGCAAGAATGGCCTCAAGCTCCACGTGGGCTTTGTTAAGAGCTGGTCAGAGCGGACCTATTTTGAGGAGCTGATCCTTTGGAATGGCGAATGCAGTTCGCACAAACGCGATGTAGCTAAAAGCTAACGGCTAATGGCTAAAAAGCTATTTCTCCACTTCCACGCCGCGCCAGAAGGCCACGTAGCCCTTTACCTTACGCGCTGCCGGCTTCGGGTCGGGATAGTAGAAGGCGGCATCCTGATTATCCTGCCCGTCGATCACGACAGTCAGAAATCGCGCCTGGCCTTTCAGGGGATGGGTTGACGTGGTAGAGCTGGACCGAAAATACTCCCGCTTGAGGCTGGATTCAGGAAAATAAACATCCCCATCCAGTTCCTCGGTCCGCTCGCTCTCCGCAATGACTCTGCCGTTCCAGGTTGCTCGCGCCATGGTTTTCCGGTCGCTCTCAGCCAAAGCCTTTCCCGCCCTGCAGCAAGCTCAAACAACTGTCGGACGAGAGGAATCCATATGACAGTATCAGAGTTCAGGGCGAGGTGGCGAGTACCAACCAGGTTCATCGGCCCGAACTCCGCTGTCCCTGCTAACCCGGCTGCCTTTCTACTTCACCGCAACGGCGCTGCGTCTAGCTTCCACGCGCTTCAAAGTCGCCTCATAGCGCTGTGCGGCCGCGGAGAAACGACTGATCATGTCGGTGGTCTTATTCAGGAATGTCGGGTTCTTCTCCCGAATGGCTTGCAGAATGTGCGATAACTTGGCCAAAAGAAAAAATCCTTCCCCATTGCAATCCACAAACAACTCCGCCGAAACCGCGCCGTGCAGAACCATCGCCGCCGCCATCTCCCAATACGTCAACACCTGTCGCAGCCATGGATTGTGCGGATCGCGCGGATTCTCGTAAACAGCGTAGAAGTCGTCAACCGTTTCCGGCCAGAACTCGCCACCAACCCACGCGCGCGCCTGGCGCATTACCGCCTCGGTACGCAGTTGATAAAGCTTAAGAATAATTTCGGCATC
>CAZHOO010000208.1:0-2766 GCA_964533905.1 uncultured Occallatibacter sp.
CTAGCCAATATCGCCCTCGGCATTATCGAGGAACGATATGAGCGGTGGACACATCTGAGTTCGCTATTCCGGCGTGGCCCACTTTGACCATTTGATTTGGCCCACCTGGGTAGTGATATTGTGCATCATTTCTCCGGGTTTTGGTTTTGACGGGTTTTGAGAGATATTCATGCTCGTCGTAGTCGTGGCGGTGGTAATGTGGGAATCGCCGCAGCGATTTCCAAGGGCTGTGGGAAGGGTGGGAAAACAGTTTCATCGTTTTCCCATGCTTTCCACAGACCGTCATTTCCACGGCCTCTATTGGTCGCCGCGCAACCATTTCATCGCTTCTTGCTCCTTTCCAGCGTTCGTCGAAAGCGAAACGACTCTGTTCCGGTCTCGATGATGTGGGCTCGGTCCGTGATCCTATCCAGCAGCGCTTTGCAGAGCCGCGGATTCGGAAACACTGTTGTCCACTCGGAGAACGGCAAGTTCGTCGTGACGATGATTGCTGCCCGCTCGGCCCGTTCTGAGATCACTTGAAAGAGGAACTCCGCACCGATGTCGGCCAACGGTACGTATCCGACCTCGTCCAGCGCGATCAGTTCGTACCTCTGCCACCGCATCATCAGCTTGCGGACCTGGTTGTTCTGCTTGGCTTCGACCAGTTCGTTGACCAGTGCCGCCGCGGTGGTGAAGCGGACGCGCCGCTTCTGCCGGCAAGCAGCCAGGCACAGCCCGGTTGCCAAGTGGGTCTTTCCGGTGCCGCACTCACCGATCAACACAATCGGTTCCTTGCGTTCGATATACCCGCCTTCGGCCAGTTCGCGGATGCGGGTTGCAGAGATCTGCTGCGCTTGCGCAAAGTCGAACTCTTCGAGTGTCTTGATGCGCGGCAGTTGCGCATCGCGAATGCGGTTGTCGATGGCGTGCCGGTCGCGCTCTTCGCACTCGATGGACAACAGCGCTTCGAGATACCTGATGTGGCTGTGGTTCTCCTTCACCGCCTGCTCGGCCAGCGGCACGAAGTTGGCGCCCACGGTTGGTAGCCTGACCGCTTTGCAGTACTGAAGCACGCTGGCGTATTCCAAGGCTTGCGTCTGGTTCTTCATTGGATAGCCCCCTTCGTGTTGGCCAGCAGCAAGTCGTAGTTATCCATCACCGGCATGGGGCGCTCGAACTGAAGCAGTTCTTCGGCCAGGGCAACGGCGTACTGTCGGCGCTGTTCCGGATCGGGCATACGCAGCAGATGCATCACGGCGGCTGAATCGCTGATGCCAAGACGCAGCGCATCTTTTACGGCGGTGATCAGCTTGTCCCATCCATCGCTGGAACCGGCACGGACCAGTGCAATCATCTCCCGGGTCCCCTTGCTCTTGCCATGACGCAGTTCAAGTTCACGCCAGATCGCATCCATGCAAGCAGGCCAGCGCCCAGCCTGACGCCACTGTTGCAAGGGCGTCGAACCCTTCATGGCGCCCGGCTTCCGCTCCAGCACATCCAGATAGTGTTCCAGATCGAGGATCTCGTGGCCGCGTCCGTAACAGCGCGGATGTCGCGCGGCCACCTTGTTGTCGTGCATGATCTTTACGGTTAACGGAGCAACTACCGCCGTCACGCGCAACCCCGGCCAGAGCGGGGACGAGTACCAGTTGGTCTTTACCTTCACGCGTCCCTTGCTGTCCACCAGCAGTGGATAGAGCAACTCGTGAATCGGAAAATCTTCCACCGCCAGCGGTGACAAGCGCTCACGTTCCAACGCGCTGGTCGCGCCGATGGTCATGCTCCTGCCGACGATGGTGCGGCTGCGGTTGGCGACACAGTCGGCCAATACTTGCTGGTTCAATGCGTTCAGATCGCTGGCCTCGGGCACGGGCACCAGCAAGTTGCGCCGGAACCATCCCAACTCGCCTTCCACGCCGCCTTTTTCGTTGCCGCTGGCCGGGTTGCAATACTCGCTCTGATAGCCCCAGTGCGAGCGAAACGCGATGATCCGATCCGTCTCGACGCGCTGGTATCCACGAAGAATCTTCTTCACCACGGACTTCATGTTGTCGTAGCGCAGCGTTTTGAAAACGCCGCCAAAGTAGGCGAACGCATGTTCGTGGGCTTCAAGCAGAGCCTGTTGCGTGGCGTGCGGATAAGCCCGATGGAAGGCGTCGCCCGAGCCCATGCTGCGCATGGCGAAGAACTGCAGCTTCACAACTTCGCCGCCCAGCTTGGCCATGCCCTCGAACCAATCCACCTGAGCTTCCTGGCCCAGCTCGTAGCTCTGGGGCACGAACACTTCCCGTCCGCTGAGACCCAACTCTCGCTTCCGCACCTGCACATAGCGCCGCACGGTAGCTTCCCCGACGGGATGTTCCGGATGCTCGCGGCATAGGCGCATCCAGATCCGATGAGCCGTATGCCTCTGCTTGCGCGGTGCTTTTACATCCGCAGCCAGCATCTGTTCGATGTGTTCCTTCAGCGGACCAAGCCGCGGCGCTTCCCGTACCACCGCTTTTCGCTCGGGAGGAATCGCGCTTCCCAGTGCCTGCCGCACCATCCGCCGGTGCACGCCATGCTTCTTGGATAGTCCCTGAATCGTCTCTCCGGCCGCGTACCCCCGCCGGATCACTTCAAATAGTTCCACCTTATGCCTCCTGTCCATCCCCGAATCCTTACATCCGGGCTTGTACAGGTGGGCCAGTTTAGATGAGCGAAGTGGGCCAATTTAGACGAGCGAACTCACTTCCTGCGCCGGCTGTGTGTAGCGGACCTGCGCCAGCCACCTCATGTAGCGTT
>CAZHOO010000209.1:0-2754 GCA_964533905.1 uncultured Occallatibacter sp.
GCCTGTGCCGTGTCCCACACCGGGCTCATGCAGGGCGTCATGCGGAAGGTGGGCTCGGGCATTTCCGGCGTGGCCGGTTGCTCAATGCCCAATTTCTCAAACTCGTCGCGGGCGCGGATCACCTGTGGATCGTCTTCGCTATACCCAAGGCAGCGCAGAGCGACAATGGCGTTGAGCATGGCGGGATAGATGGCTCCGAGGCCGTCCGTCATTTCAAGGCGCTCCAGCATCCACTTCTCGGCGCGCTTCATGGCGTGCTTACGTAGAGGGCGCAGGTGCACGGCTTCGAACCAGTGAGTCATGCGGTCCAAGGCCAGGAAAAAATTACGCCAGGAGATCAGGTGTTTGCGATCGATACGCAGCCGAAGGATCGAGTTGGCGCGGCCGCCTACGAAAAGTTCGTCGATTCCCTGCTCGGGCGGAATTTTCTTGTACGGTTTCTTGGCGTACATGATGGCCAGCGGCACCAGAATTGACCGCGACCAAGCAGAGATTTCGTAGATATTGAAGTAGAACCATTTGGGAAAGAGAACGATCTCGGGCGGAATGGCGGGCACGGCGTCGTAGTCGTACTCGCCCAGCGCGCAGAGATACATTTTGGTAAAGGTGTTGCACGCGATGACGCCGTCGTGCTCGAGCACCCACGCGCGGCACTTGGCCAGGCGCGGATCTTCCGGGCCAATGCCCATGAGCTTCGCCGCGGAGTAGCACTTGACGGAGAGCGATATGTTGCCGGGGCCGCCGGGATAGATGCTCCAGCTGCCGTCTTCGTTCTGGTAGCGCATCATCTCCGTGCAGGCGCGCTTGAGCCGGCCGGGATCGCCGCTCTCGAGCAGCGTGTGCAAAAAGATGTAATCGGCTTCGAGCATCGAGTCGGCTTCAAGCTCGCTGCACCAATAGCCCTCCGGGTGCTGAAGAGAGAAGAGGTAGTCGCGCGCACTGGCCGTAGCCGATTCGACATCTGCCAAATCCGCGTCGATCCTGCCGAAACGAGGCTGCGCGAAATGGGGCTGCGCCACAGGGAACTCGGCAAAACGGGGGGGTGCGGCTGCCGATTTTTGCTGCTCAGGAGTCATGAAGTCTCGAAATTCCAAACCCTCAACTGAAACAAGGAGAACAGTCCGAATGTTCCTGCGGTTTGCGCATTCGTATGATGCGCGTCCATTTGATGCGCCACGAATTGGCGTGATGCGGTCTTTCTCAACGGACCGGTACGGGCTCGGCCCCGCCTGCGCTGCCAATGGCCTGCACAATCTCAGGAGGCAAGCCGAAGCGCACGTTTTCTGGCATGACCTCAACTTCTTCGACGTTCTCGAAGCCGTTTTGCCGCAGATAGTTGACCACGTCTTCAACCAGGATCTCCGGAGCCGAAGCGCCGGCGGTGACTGCGACGTTTTCAACGCCGACGAGCCATTTGGGATCGATGGCCTGGGAGTTATCGATGAGATACCCGATGGTGCCTAAATTGCGGGAAACTTCGACCAAGCGATTGGAGTTCGAGCTATTTGTCGACCCGACGACGAGCACCAGGTCGGCGTTGTGGGCAACGTTGCGCACGGCGACCTGACGGTTTTCCGTGGCGTAGCAGATGTCCTGCGAATGGGGCCCTACGATATGCGGGAACTTGATTTTGAGCGCGTGGATAATGTCGCGGGCCTCGTCAAGCGAAAGGGTGGTCTGGGTGAGATAAGCCACACGGTCGGGGTTGGGAAGATCAAGCGCCTCAACCTCGGCTACGTTTGAAACCACGTGGGTTACGTCGGGCGCCTCACCCAGGGTACCCTCGATCTCGTCGTGGTCGCGATGGCCAATGAGCACCAGCGAATAGCCCTGCCGGGCAAACTTGACCGCTTCAAAATGAACCTTGGTGACGAGCGGGCAAGTAGCGTCAATCACTTTGAGATTGCGGCCCTTGCTCCGCTCTCGAACGGCCGGAGAAACGCCATGGGCGCTGTAAATGACCCGCTGGCCGTTGGGGACGTCGTCTATGTCGTGGACAAAAATGGCTCCCTTTTCAGCCAACTCATTCACAACATAGCGGTTATGGACGATCTCTCGGCGTACGTAGATGGGCGCGCCAAAGGTCTCAAGGGCAATCTTCACGACGTCAATGGCGCGAACCACGCCGGCACAAAAGCCCCGGGGCTTGAGGAGCAACACCTTCTTTTTGCCAGCGGGAGCGGCCTTGGAGCCGTGATGGGGAACGGATTCGGCGAGGGAAGTGGTCACATCCCCAAGTATACCAATGGGCGGGTTGAAACGACAGGGCTGGTGGGGTTGATTTCATGGTTCGCCGTTTCGTGCTTTCCCATGTCGCCGGCGGCGAAGGACTCGGGACACGCGCGGACGACCGGTCGGAGCCGCGCGAGGCGTCCGTCGCCCGGCCCACAAGTGCTAGCCCTCGCTGGATTTGTGCCTAGCGGCCGTCTTCGTCTTTGGCGGCCTGTATGAGCCCGTCGTTTGCCTGGTTGAGATATCTCCCTACCGTATTGATGTCGGAGATGACCGCAGGATTGTGTGGATATTCTCTCTCGACCACGGTCGCCTCATTCCACGCCTGGACAATGGCGCTCTGCGCCGCTCGCAGGTTAGGATAATTTGGGCCCAACGTGACCTGCGGCGGAGCCGATGGGGTCACGACAGTCTGGCCAACCAACACGCCTCCTGCAAAGATTGCCAAGGCAACGACGGAGCCCGAAATCACTTTGCTTCTTGTCATGGGAAAACCTCCTTCGGCGACTATTACAAGAGGCG
>CAZHOO010000210.1:0-2752 GCA_964533905.1 uncultured Occallatibacter sp.
AGCTGCCGAACGCCCATGCCGCCAGGAAGTCGTTGGTCGTGGTGGCGTTGAAGTTATGTACGATGTGGCCGGCCATGACCTTGCCGTAGTTATTCTCCACTTCGCCGCCACCCGGGAAGGGGATGGAATTGCCGGGCGTCCAGTAGAGGTGTGCACCATTGCCCGCCGCGAAGCCCGAGCTGAATGCCTGCTCATAGCTGCCATAGATCTTGGTGTTATCGCCCAAGAGGTAGTCAGCGCGCACGCGCCAGATCCACCCGTTGTCAATGTTCACGATCGGCTCGTCGTAGTTGCAACCGTTGCAAACGTTGGCGCTGGGAGTGATGTTCGCTTTGGGCCAAATCTTGGCCAGAGCAGCCGCGCCCGGATCAAGAAATCCTGCGGGGAACTTTTGACCGCCATCTACGTTGTACGTCGTAGATCCGCTGGTGTAGGTGCCAGTTGCGGCCGGTGTCGGCAACGGCGTGCCGCTATTGCTGTACACCGTTCCATTCGCCAGAACCGCACCGCCAAGGTCGCTGCACCAGCCGCCGCCGCCGAAACCGCTCGGAGGAGCGCCCTGGAAGAATCCGTGCGGGCATATCGCTGTGTTGTCAGTGTTGTCGGTTGAAAAGTCGCCTTGCATCATTTCCGGGCTGGGAATAAACGACGTCAATACGTTGGCGTTGCCTTGATTCTGCAGCCACCTCTCATATCCGCCCCAGAAAAGCAAATGCTTGTGCGTTCCTGGAACCGGTCCGCCAAAACTGCCACCCGGATAGTAGTAACTCTGCGGCCCGAGTTGGACAATTGGGGTCTGGTTCTTCTGCTGCCAGCCGTTCGCGTTCAATACGTTGTTACGTGCATTGAAGTAGCCTTCGCCGTGATAATTCGCGCTGCCGGAGCGGCTGATGGTGCTGATGACCAACGGGCCAAACGGCTGGTCTGCGCTCATGTTCGAGGATTCCATGCTCACCTGCGACGTCATCTCCGGAGCGATGATCACAAGCGAGTTGGCCATGTTGCCGATGTCGATGGTTTCCGCGCCGTCCACCAGAATCGACGTGCCGCCGCGGTAAATCGAGCCGTTGGTGTAGAGGCCGCTCCCATCGCCCGCTTGATCGACTGTGATGTTCAGATCGCTGTATGCTGGAGCCGTCTGGGTCATGGCCCCGGATGTCGTGACCGTGCCGGGTAGAACCTTCAGCAGCTCCGTTGTGTCGCGGCCTTCGAGCGCAAGATTGTCAATATCCGCGGCGCTCAGAACGTCGGTGTGCGCACCGTTCTCAACGGGAATCATCTCCGAGTCCGCGGATACCGTAACCGTCTGCGATTCGGCACCCACGGTCAGATCGAGGGCGGGAACCGTTCTTGAGTCGCCGGCGTTTAATACGATGCCAGTGACCTCTTTGGCTTTGAAGCCTTTTGCCGATGCCTTGATGTCATATGTGCCCGGTGTCAGGGATGGGAACGCATACAGGCCCGCTCCGTTGCTCGTATCCACCGTGGTAAATTTCGTTGCTTCGTTAGTCAGTATGACCTGAGCACCTGGAATCACGCCGCCAGACTGATCTTCTACCGTGCCCGAAAGCGTCGCGGTGACCTGTGCCCTTGAAGTTGTGGGGATGGCAAAGAAGAGGATCGCAAAGCTGAGCAGCAGAGTGAACCGCTTCAGCCGGTGCGGAATTGCCCCAAAATCACCAAAGAACCTATTTGCGCGCGCGACGAGTGTGGAATCACCCTGCGCCTGAAAACCAGCCTCTCGAAACATACAAACCTCCTTATATTCTGTTCTGTCTGGGTCGATGTTCAACGGCAATCGAGGATGAACTTTGACTAAGGCGCGTGTGAAGCAGTCTGCAATCGCCTGCTTCGCGACACGCCGCAAGCCAAAATCATGCCCGATATACTTTCTTTGCCGGTGCATGCCTTTGGCCATAGCCACTCGGACACAGGGAGGCCATCACCACTTGGAAGAAGATCGAGAGGGCACTTGTAGTTTGAGAGATCGACGAGAACCGAGAAATGCTCGTCGAAAAGAATTACGAGGTGTCGTTAGGGGGAATTAGGCCGCAGACACCTATTTCGGCACGCCGGTGCATCGACGGCGAGACCGGGGGTTGAAGGTCAAAAAAGGAGGGTAAGAAGGAGCATAAGCACTTGAATAAATAAGGAAGTGCGGCTTTGATGGTAGGCGAGGCGGGAATCGAACCCACAACCCCCGGCTTAGAAGGTTAAACTGAGTCGACTTATTTGTGTTGCTTTCATTTCCCATTGTTTACTTTCAGCTAGTGTTCATGCGGGTTTTAGCGTTCCTCTGTTACTGCTGCTTGCCATGGTCTACTGTGGGGACTCCCCCCAAATTCACCCACACTCCCCCCAAAATCACCCACAGTTTTTCTGGCCCATTTTTGGTCCAAATTCGCGCCAGGCGCCAGTCAGTTCCTCACTGATTCCCGTATATTCCCAGTTCAGCTGCTCTCATCGTTACTCCGTGATATTGGCGGGTACGATCATTAGGATTCGAACATCTCCATATCGACGGAAACATTAAGGGCTTGCACTCCTCCTCCTAGAATTAAGCCGTGCAGAGGGCTCACGTCACCGTAGTCTCGTCCCCATGCTAGGGTCACGTGGCCATTTGAGGGAACAAGGTTGTTAGTTGGATCGAGGTCAAGCCAGCCGGTTCCTGGGCAATAAACGGACACCCAAGCATGGGAAGCATCCGCGCCCACAAGCCTCGGTTGTCCGGGAGGTGGATAGGTTCGGAGGT
>CAZHOO010000211.1:0-2725 GCA_964533905.1 uncultured Occallatibacter sp.
CGGTTTTGGCGCCGATGACGGCCTTTTCTTCGACGTTGCAGAAGGCGGCGATCTTCTGCTTGATGTCGCGGCTCATGGCGCGGTCGGAGCGGCAAAGCAGAATGTCGGCTTGAATCCCAATGGAGAGCAGCTCCTTTACGGAGTGCTGCGTGGGCTTGGTCTTGAGCTCCTGTGCGGCGGCGATCCATGGAACCAGCGTGACGTGCACGAAGACCGTGTTTTCGCGGCCAAGCTCCTGGCGCATCTGGCGAATGGCTTCGAGGAATGGCAGCGATTCTATGTCGCCAACAGTACCGCCGATTTCGACGATGGTCACGTCGGCGCCGTTCGATGCCACCTTGCGCATGGCGTTCTTGATTTCGTTGGTCACGTGAGGAATGACCTGCACGGTTTTGCCAAGATAATCGCCGCGGCGCTCCTTCAAAATGATCTGCTCGTAGATGCGGCCGGTGGTGTAGTTGTTGTCGCGCGAGAGAGGTGCGTGGGTGAATCGCTCGTAGTGGCCCAGGTCGAGGTCGGTCTCTGCGCCGTCGTCGGTGACGAAGACCTCGCCGTGCTGGAAAGGCGACATGGTGCCGGGATCGACGTTGAGGTAGGGGTCAAACTTCATCAGGTTGACGCGGAGGCCGCGGCTCTCAAGCAGGCAGCCGATGGAGGCCGCTGCAAGTCCTTTGCCTAAACTGGACACAACTCCACCCGTCACAAAGACGTACTTTGCCGACATCGCTGCAACCTCGTCACTAAGTTTTTGGGATTGGCCGTACCTGGTGGGCACATTCAAGTATGGCAGAGATTCGGGGTTCGATCAAAGAGGAAAATTTGGGTGAATTCATGCCGGACGGGATCACGTACCAATTAACGATACTGGAATGAGGGTCTTGCGCTTGATTGTGGGGCCGGGCTCCTGCGGGTTTACGATGCTTTCGTGGAAGGACTGCGATGACCAACAAGATTGAGGTGGCAAAAACCGACATCACGACCCTGGAAGTCGACGCGATTGTGAACGCCGCCAATGAGTCTTTGCTTGGCGGAGGCGGCGTCGACGGGGCTATTCATCGCGCGGCGGGGCCGGAGCTCTTTGACGAGTGCTATAAAATCGGCGGCTGCCCGACCGGCGAGGCAAGGATGACGAAGGGCTACAAACTGCCTGCAAAGTTCGTGATTCACACGGTGGGGCCGGTTTGGACGGGCGGCGAACGCGGCGAATCGGAATTGCTCGCGAGCTGCTACCAGTCTGTTTTCAAGATTGCGCGAGAAAACGGAGTCAGGTCGCTGGCGTTTCCGGCGATCAGCTGCGGAGTGTACCGGTTTCCTGTGGAGCGCGCGGTGAAGATCGCGGTGAGCGAGACGGTGGCGGAGCTGGTCTCGAGCGATGCGATTCAGAAGGTGATTTTTGCCTGCTTTGGAGATGAGGTTTACGGAGCGTACCAGCGCGAAGTCGATCGGATCTCGTAGAACGACGCGACAGAGAACGAAAAAGAACCCAGTTTTGATGAGAGATGGTTGACCGAAGGCAACCACCGGGTTGCGCTAAGTAATTCCTCGGCGGGCCGCGCCTGAAATCCGCCTTTCGAAGTTCGGCCTCTGTCCCCACCCCTAATCACAGTTCTTCACGGTTATTTTGCTGATATCTTCTACGCTCAGCACGGGTTTGCGGCTGTTGTACGCTTTGGCCGAGGTGCCGATCTGAATCAAATTGGGAGTGAGCACGGAGCTGGCCGGGCAGATTTGCTGTAACTGCACGCCTGCGCCAGCCACGAGCAGTGCCGCCGCCTTGGCTTCGGCCAGATTGGCCGCCTCAACGTTCTCTTCGTTAGACGGGGGATACCAGACCGAATTCGTGGGCAAATCGACGCGGGCTGTGCATTCCTGAACTTTGGCTGCAAGCTGCAGCAGGTGGGCTTGGACGATGTCGAATTTCACATCGGTCTTAAGGTGATCGAAGTAGCAAATGGTCCACGCCTGGCGCGTTTGCTGAGATTGCGCCTCAATGATTTGCTCGGATTGTTTGGCGGCCTGAGCCATCTCAATGACCTGATCGGGGCTCGCGTCCTGCGCCGTCGCCTGCAACACACCGTTCCCTCTCTGCTCCTCAAAACGCAGCAGGTCAATATCGTCCCGTGTCTTGCTCGCTTCCATTGAGTCCCATGTCGTTATTTCGGTAACTCCAGACTGCATCAATGTGAGTTGGCTCTTGTCATCCTGCCGATCCTTGATGAATGTGAGGAATATGCCGAGGACGATTCCGGCAATGGCCAGCCACTTCCAACGCGGGCTCTTCAATTTGTCGCTATAGAGGCCAAATACGGCAGAGGCCGCGGCGACTACAACACCCAGGCCCTCGCCCGTGAAGAGCCAGGACAACCAACTCGGCAGGGAGGATACATCCTTCATGAGCACCCTTCAAGGGTTCTTCGGCAACCCAGTTTGCATTCAATTCCAGCGGTGTTAAGGATTCGAGGATGGTACCGCCGTCTTTTGTGGAAATGCAACATGGCATGCTGCTGCCCAGCAATCGAGGCGGATTGCCGGGCAACACATGACGGACAACGCAGTCAGGTTAGCTGAGCAGGCAAAGGGCCCTGAGACTTGCCGCTCGCCGTTTTCCACTTCGCCCGACTCGGCAAAGGCTAGAAGTTGAACGTAACCTTAGCCGTCAGCGCGCGCGGTGTCACGTAGTGCGTGCCGCTGAAAGTCGAGAGGAAGTTGTAGAGCGCGTACTTGT
>CAZHOO010000212.1:0-2724 GCA_964533905.1 uncultured Occallatibacter sp.
GCAAAAATCGCCAGCGCGATCACGTCCCCGTATCCCTCCATTGCTTCCGGCAGCGCCTCTGAAGACAGAAACATTTGCGGCTTGCCCCCGCTGCACAGGTCCAGCGCCCTGATCGCCGTCGCGTATGGATTCACTCCGGGCGGAATGTGCGACATCACCCACACCTTCTCTCGGGCGCGCCGCGCCGCTTCCAGTTTTTGTTTAAGCCACGCAATCTGCGCCGTTGCTGGTGCCGCATCGGCCTTTCCACCGCATGTTGCATATTGCCGGGCCATGAATAAATCGTCCAGCACAAGGATCCGCGTTCGGGATAGCGGCGCCGGAAGCCGCGCGCTGTAATACCCTCCCTCGGCAAACGTCCGTTGCGCATCAGCCCGGTCGCCAGACGGCAAATCCTCCGCCAGCACTTTTCCGGTCTCAGCCAGAAACACGCTATTCGGATCCAATTCATAGTCGCCACAATCGGAGTCGTTGTTGCCCAAAGCCGCGTAAACCGGCACACCCGGCAATGCTGCCCGCAACTCGCGCATCACGAACTTGATCGTCTTCTCCACAAACTCCCGGTACTCGGCAGGCGTCTCGTTGGGAAAAAGCGTCTTGAACTTGCACGAAAAATCATGCGAGATCAAATCTCCGCTCAACACTGCAAACTTCGCCCCATGCGCATCGTCATGCATCGCCCCCAAGCTCGATTCATAAAGCGGGTAAGACGCATCTGCGCCTCGAACCTTGCAGGTCTGAAGCAAATCTGCGAATCGCGCCGCTTGGTCCGCCGATGCGGGCTCAGAGAGGATTGCCTTCCACTCGTTCGCCGGAGCTGCCTTTAGTCGCGCCGCCTTTGCCGGATCCCAGAAAGGCTCAAGGTGGATATCGCTCACAAAGAGTGCTTCAACGGTTGATCCCGCGGCTCTGGCCGTCGCCGGTTTCTCAGTCTGTCCGGCCGCCTGAGCCGTCATGACCGGCGCTGCTGCGAATGTTGCTGCAACGCACAGCGCAAAAGCCCCGAGCCGCGCACCGGCCTCGTGGGTCCTCATCATGAAATCTCCTTATCGATCGATTGGTCCGGCCTTCTCTGGTCTCTGCGGGCTCCGCTTAGAATAACCCGCGTCTCCTGCCAAATTCCTCGCTCTTCACCGAGCCGGACGCAAACTTGCTAACTCCGCTGATTTATCCTTTCCCCATGAGCAAGCCAGTCCTCATCGTCGTTGCATTTCTCGCCGCCGCGTCTCTTGCTTCTTCAACTCTTCCCGCGCAAACTCTCGCTCCAACTCCGCCCATGGGCTGGAACAGCTGGGACTCTTACGGCTTTACGATTGACGAGGATCAGTTCAAAGCCAATGCCGCTGTCCTCGCGTCGCTTCAGCAATTCGGCTGGAAGTACGCCGTCATCGACGAAGGCTGGTACATGACCAACCCCGCAGGCCAGAACGTCGAAGAGCGCAAATATATCTGGGACGCCCACGGCCTTCTCGTCCCCGATCCCGCGCGTTTCCCTGACGCAGCCAACGGCGCCGGTTTTAAGCCGCTAGCCGACTGGCTGCATGCGCAGGGCCTCAAGTTCGGCATTCACATCGTGCGCGGCATTCCCCGCCAGGTGGTCGACGCAAACCTGCCAATCGCCGGCACATCCTTTCACGCCACCGACGCCGCCGACCTCACGTCTCCCTGTCCTTGGGACCAGGGCAACTGGGGAATCAAAGACAACGCCGCCGGCCAGGCCTACTACGACTCCATGATTCAGCTCTACGCTTCTTGGGGCCTCGACTTCCTTAAGGTCGACTGCATCTCCGACCATCCATACCGCATCACCGAGATTCGCCAGATTGCTGCCGCCATCCGCAAATCCGGCCGCCCCATCGTGCTCTCGCTCTCTCCCGGCCCCACCCAGCTTGAGCACGCCGCTGAAATCGCCCAATACGCGCAAATGTGGCGCATCACAAACGATCACTGGGACGCTTGGGAGTTCTCTCGCCACACCCCAGACGGATATCCTTTCGGGCTCAAGGGTGATTTCGATGTGCTGGCCAAGTGGTATGCATACACCAATCCCGGAAACTGGCCTGACGCAGATATGCTTCCCGACGGCTGGTTAGGCCCTAGCCCAGGCATGGGTCCCGCTCGCCAATCGCGCCTCACTTCCGACGAGCAGCGCACTGAATTCACCCTCTGGACCATCACGCGCTCACCCCTCATTCTCGGCGAAAACCTCACGCGCCTCGATGACTTCACGCGTTCTCTTCTCACCAACCAAACCGTGCTCTTCATCGATCAGAACGCCACCTACAGCCATCCCGTCGACACATCTGCGTTCGGCCCGGGCTTTCAGGATGCGCGCATCTGGCGCTCCTCCGTTGGCCAGCCCGGTGATCGCGGTTACGCCGAGTACGTCGCGTTTTTCAATCTTGCCGACACTCCATCCACTCTGCGCACCACGTGGGCTCAGCTTGGCCTCAACGGCCAGAAGCACGCTGCGCGCAATGTGTGGGAAGACTCCATCTTGAAAGAGTCAAAGGAGATCGGCGTCACGCTCCCGCCGCATGGCTGTGCGCTGTTTGAAGTTCGCTGATTCACTTCCATTACCGCGGAATTCGAGCGCCGCTAAGCCGGCAGATCGCCTGACACGAACGTGTTAGCCACCACACATTTCTCTGCTCCCATGTGCGAAACTAGCTTGTCTGCCCAGCGCATTTCGCACGCGTGCACCCATAGGGGCGAGTCATGACC
>CAZHOO010000213.1:0-2667 GCA_964533905.1 uncultured Occallatibacter sp.
AGTTCTGGAACATCGGCAACGAGCCCTGGGGATCGTGGCAGATCGGCCGCACCGATCTCAAGTACTACTTGATCAAGCACAACGAATTTGCCAAAGCCATGCGCGCCGTCGATCCATCCATCACCCTCATCGCCTCTGGCCTGATGCTTGAGGATTGGTACCTTACTGGCGAAAAGCGCGCCAAGTACGCCGGCAACCTAGGCCCGCTTTACGGCTCAGACGTCGACTGGGATGGCGGATTTCTGAAGGATTGCTGGGGCAACTTCGACGGTATCTCGCAGCACTGGTACGGGCAGCCGGGCCGGCACCTCGACATCGATAAAGTGCGCAACCTCCCGCTCGATGCGCCCACTGACGATGGTTACGTCAAGGTGGATCAAACGCTGCTCCAGTTCGCCCGCTATCCTGCCGATCTTGTTCACGGCGAGGCTGAGGAGTGGCAAGGCTATCAGCAACGCTTCCCGGCCATGTTGCAGAAAAACATCTTTCTCTCCATCGACGAGTACGCTTACTTCGGCGGTGGTTTTGGCCGCGCCGTCACGCTCAAGCAGGCTCTCGCATACGGCATGATCTTCAATGAGATGTTGCGCCACACCGACATCCTCACCATGGCCGCGCACACCACCGGCGTCTCTACGATCGACTTCAACCGCACCGCGGCCACCATGAACGTCCTCGGCCTGACCTTCAAGCTCTATGCCGACAACTTCGTCGGCGCCACTCCAGTCGCTCTCTCCGGCAACTCTCCACAACCGGCTCCGCGCTTTCCTGCCGGCGGCGATCAGCCCAAAACTAGCTCGGGTAGCGCAACGTACCCGCTCGACATGTTCGCCGCACTCTCCCCGGACAAGAAATCTTTGATCGTCTCGGTCGTGAACGCAACCGAAACTGACCAAAGCTTCGACCTGCATGTGACGGGCACGAACATCGCCGGCCCCTCGACGCTTTGGCAGTTGACCGGGAGCACGCTCGACGCCGCCGACCGTGTCGGCCAGCCTCCGCAAGTCACGGTCAAGCAGAGTTCCATGCCCAACACCTCGGGAACGATCACCGTCGCGCCCATCAGCGTGAATGTCTATCGCTTCCCGGTGGCTGCGCAGTAACTCAAGCAATCCTGGCTCACCGACGGTGCCCGGTCCCCCTAACCCGAGGGACCGGAGCCGCCGCCAACGCAATTTGGAGATGAAACAATGAGCAGAATGAAGAGCGTTAGCGCGCTTGCCTTCATGGTTACGCTGGCCTTGGCCGGCGCCGCATCGAGCTATGCGCAGGTCCAGACCGAGCAACCCCCTATCGTTCCAGGCACAAAACCCGTCACGGTCGAGCACATCAAGATTCACGGCACGTCGCTTGAGGGCAACCTCGAGGGCGAAGCTGTCGATCGGGATGTCATCGTTTTCCTGCCGCCGAGCTACTCAACGGAAAAGCATCGCCGCTATCCCGTGGTCTACGCGCTCCATGGGTTTTTCATTGGCGCCGAGCAATGGACTCACGAGATCCGCGTTCCGCAAACCATCGAGGGCGCGTTCGCCAAGGGCGCACAGGAGATGATCGTCGTTCTGCCGGATTCGAAGACGATCTACGGCGGGTCCATGTATTCGAGCTCCGAGACCACCGGGGATTTTGAAAACTTCATCGCCCACGACGTCGTCTCTTACATCGACACTCACTACCGCACCATCCCCGACCGCACCAGCCGCGGATTGGTTGGCCACTCCATGGGAGGCTATGGCGCATCCCGCATCGGCATGAAGCATCCCGACGTCTTTGGCGCTCTTTACATCATGAGCCCATGCTGCATGTCTCCCATGACTGGCGGCGGACCCGTGCCAGCCGATCAGATGAAAGATCGTGCAATAGCCAATGAAAAGAAGGTCGCCGCAGTCAAATCCCCGGCCGACCTTGCCGCGCAATCACCCGGCTTCGCCGCCGCGCAATATGCGACCGCAGCTGCCTGGGCGCCCGACCCCAAAAATCCTCCGCTCTACTTCGACCTGACCACCAAAGACGGCGTTCCCCAGCCGGAGATCGTGGCCAAGATGACGGCCAACTCGCCCCTCGCCTTCATCGACCAGTACGTCGATAACCTGCGCAAGTATCGCGCCATCTCCATCGACGTCGGCGACCAGGACGGCCTCCGATTCGACACCATCAAGCTCCACAACATTCTCGACTCTTATGGAATCGCGCACGGCTTCGAGATTTTCCCCGGCACGCACACCAGCGCTGTCGCTTACCGTTTCCAGGACCACGTGCTGCCCTTTTTCAGCAAGAACCTGTGCGGCGTCAAAGATTGTAAGTGATCGCAGTCGACGGACCTCGTGTTGATCGTTCCCAGACGGGGACTTGAACTCGAGGCGATTTGCGGGCGTGAGCGAAGCGTGAGCCCGCAGCCGAAATCCCGAGCGCAGCCGAGGGACCTCTCATCTCTGGTGCCCAGAGGGGACTTGAACTTGAGCCGCCTTCAAGGCGTGAGGAGCGATAGCGACAGGAGCCTTGAGGCGAAATCCTGAGCTGCGAAGCGGCGAAGGATCTCTCATCTCTGATGCCCAGAAGTGGACTTGAACTTGAGCCGCTTGGCGGGCGTCTGAGCCCGCAGCCGAAATCCCGAGCGAAGCCGAGGGACCTGGCGTTGATGGTGCCCAGAGGGGGACTTGAACCCCCACG
>CAZHOO010000214.1:0-2656 GCA_964533905.1 uncultured Occallatibacter sp.
TCTCGCTCACTTCCGCGCTCACGCCACGCCTCTCCGCCGAAGGCTCGTACTTCGTTATTCCTCGCGACCTTTACCCGCCCATCGAGCAAGGCGCCGTGATCGTCAGCAAGACCAGGCAGCGAGCCGCGGCAAACAAGCTGCTCAACTTTCTCCTCTCGCCCGCCATCCAGGCAGAATTCGCCAAGTCCGGCCTCACGCCGGTGAAGTGACCGCGATGGACTGGCAAGCATTCGCGCTCTCGCTTCGTCTCGCTTCTGTCACCACAGCGATTCTTCTCGCCATCGCCGTGCCCCTCGCTGCGCTCATCGTGCTCGGCCGCGGCCGTTGGCTCGCCGCCGTTGAAGCTCTGGCCACCCTCCCCATGGTTCTGCCGCCCACCGTTCTCGGCTTTTTTCTTCTCGTCCTGCTCGGTCCGCGCACTGCATTTGGCCGCGGCATTGCCGCCGTGCTCGGCCATCCACTCGCATTTTCCTTCGATGGCCTCGTTGTAGGCTCGGTTATCTACAGTCTTCCCTTCGCCGTGCAGCCACTCGTTGCCGGCTTCTCCTCCGTCGATACGGCTCTGGTCGACGCCGCGCGCCTTCTCGGCGCAGGTCCGGTCCGCCTCGTCTCCAGCATTCTCATTCCGCTTGCTCGCCGCTCACTTCTCGCCGCAATCGTACTGAGCTTCCTTCACACTGTCGGCGAATTTGGCGTGGTTCTCATGCTCGGCGGCGACATTCCCGGCGCCACGCGTACGCTGTCGATCGTTCTTTACGACCAGGTGGAGAGCTTCGACTACGCAGCGGCCGATCACACCGCTCTGCTGCTTCTTGGTCTGAGCGTCCTGGCCTTGGCACTCATCTACTCCAAAACTCGAAACCGCGGAGCGGGCCGTGCTTGATTTTTCACTTGACGCGCGTCGCGGCAGCTTCCAACTTCAGTTGGAATGCGCTTTTGCGACCGATTGGACTGTCATCTTTGGCCCGTCGGGCGCCGGCAAAAGCACGTTGCTTCGCTTGCTCGCGGGCCTCGATGACCCGGTGCATGGCCGCATCGCCCTCGACGGCCGCGCGCTCACTGAAACAGCCATTAGACTCCGCGTACCGCCAGGACGTCGCCAAACTTCGCTGGTCTCGCAGCAGCCTGCGCTCTTCCCTCACCTTACCGCTGCTGCGAATGTAGCCTATGGTCTGAGCGGCCTGAATCGCGAAGCCCGCACGCGCCGCGTTGATGAAATGCTGGAGTTGGTTGGCGCAACCCATCTTGCCGCCCTCTGCCCGCAGGATCTCTCTGGCGGCCAGGCGCAACGCGTGGCTCTGGCCCGCGCGCTCGCTCCCTCGCCCCGCCTGCTTCTTCTCGATGAGCCCTTTTCCGCGCTCGATGGCGTCGCCAGCGACGCGCTGCTCGCCCGACTGCAATCCTGGCTGCGCGAAAACAAAGTGCAAACTGTCGTTGCCACGCACGACGCCACGGACGCGCTCGCTACGTCCGCCGAAGTTCTGCTCCTGCGCGATGGCCGCCGCGTCGCGCTCGGTCCGGCTGTCGAAGTTCTCGCGCCGGAACGCGGCCGTCTCCTCGTCCGCCTCCAGATGTCCAAAAGCACTTGACGTCGGCGAGACTTCTCGGGAAAAATGGTGTCACGGCGCCGACCAGTCGCCGAGCCGTGGAACATCCGCCCCAGCTGGAGTTCCGTTGGCGAAGGGGATTTGCCCTCACGGTCGTTGATTATCACAGGCCATCTCTGCACCGCGTCGCTGGGGGATGAGGGTGCATCGAGGAGGCTTGTTATGACCAAAGACGGCAGCTTCAAGAAGGTCGTCCGGCGCCACGCAGAGGAAACGGGACAGCGCTACACCGAAGCGCTCACCGACCTTGAAGGGCTCCAGGCCCGAATGCTTCACCAGCCCGTCGGCGAGCGTCTTGTCGCTCATCTCCGGGATCACTATGGCATCGACGCGCTCACCGCGACGAAGGTCAGTCATCACCATGACCACGTCTTTCGAGTTGACCGCCGCGACGGCGACCCATGGATTGCGCGCGCCTTCTCATCGGCACGCCCGCGGGCCGGCGTCGAAGGCGATGCCGCGATCCTGCGTTTCCTGGAGCAGCACGACTACCCGGCGGAGCGGCTCGCAACTGCCGACGCGGTGTCGGCGTTCGACGACTCGACCGTTTTGGTCACCCGGTTCATCCCAGGCGGGCCGCTCCCCATGGCCGTCGGGCTCGAGGGCAGCGAGAAGTTCGCCATCATGGGCGAACTACTTGGACGACTCCATAATCTTCCATTCGACGAATCCGTTAGCCGTCCCGGTGGGGCGAGCGGGGATGATCCCAGACGCGAAGGCAGCCCGCGTCAGGACCTCATGGCCGCCCTCTCGTTTCTCGACGCGGTCGACACGAAGGTCGCTCCAGTCGATCGCGAGCGATTCGAGCGGCTCCGTGACCGGGTGCGCTCGGCTGACTACGGCCAAGGCTTGCCCGAGGCACTGTTGCACGGCAATCTCCTCCACGCCCCCGATCATGTAATCTTGGGCGAAAAAGGGCCGGTGGCGATCAATTGGAAGACGGCCGGGTACGGCCCGCGCCTGGCGGACTTTGCATGGCTTATGTGGGGCACCTGGGGCAACGTGGACTGGATCAATCTGGCCGTAGGCGCGTACCGCCAGCACGTCGA
>CAZHOO010000215.1:0-2612 GCA_964533905.1 uncultured Occallatibacter sp.
CAGCGCCAGCGCGTCGCCATCGCCCGCGCCCTGGTCAACAACCCCTCCATCATCCTTGCCGACGAGCCCACGGGCAACCTCGATTCCAAGACGGGCATCGAAATTATGTCCCTGTTCGATCAGCTCCATGCCAAGGGCAACACCATCGTCCTCGTCACCCACGAGGCCGACATCGCTCAGTATGCGCACCGGGTTGTACATATTCGCGACGGACAGATTTTCTCCGACGAGCCATCTTCGCGCGCCCGCTAATCGTCGAGGCACGAAAAAATCCTTCCGCTCTGTCGACAAATCGATTTGCCTAACTTTTCCACAACGATCCGCGCAATCTTCTTTCAAACTTCACCAAACTTCCTTGACATGGATCGGGAATAGGTCCAAGATTTCCACAGAGATTGAGGGAAGAGACGCAGGCGGTCAGGGTGGCCGTTCAGCGCACAGCAGATTTCATCCTGACCTTCCTTCTGTCCCCTTCCTGATCGGCGTTTTCTCCCGCCGTCAACGAGCGCGCTGGTCGCAGCGCCTGGGTAACAAGTTCTCCTCGGGTCTGTTCGCCGATCAAAATAATCGCGGAATCGCCTTGGTGCATCTTTTTGCATCCGCTGGTTCTGCATCGTTCAACGCGTTTTTCCGCCTTCATGGGATTTTTGCCAGTTCACGCTCTATCATGCGGTTTCTTTCGGAAACCCGCCGCGCGGGTTTTCATTTGAAATCGAACTCAAGGGATTTTCAACCGGCCGGAGGAGTTCGATGGTAGTCACTTCGCAATGCAATGGCCGCCGTGTAACTGGGCTTTATGTCGGCCCCGGCAACGTGCGGCGCTATTTTTCCAGGCGCGTAACCCAGATCGAACTCCGGCTCGACCACCTGCTCATCGAGTGCGGCCTCTCCCCGGGTTTTTGGCGCGACAAACCGGAGATTCACGATCCCCGTTTATGCCTCTGGCTGGAATCAAAGCAGCGCACCGCTGGAAGCGCGCCGGTTCCGCTCGCCATGATCCCTTCCGGAAATAATTCGTTCGTTCTCGGCCCCGCGAACAACGAATCCACTGATCCATCGCTGTACGAGATGGGAGATGCTGATGACAACGGTCACGATGTCGACTGATTTTGAATCGCGCGCTGCCGATGCGCTGAGAGATTTGCTCGCGCGCTTTTCCGCCATCAAGCTTGTTGAGCTCAAGCATGAATCGCAGTCCGGAAAAAGCGCCGCGCTTCTCGCGCGCGTCAGCATCTACGGTCACAGCCACACGCTGGCTTGCGACCTCAATTCGAGCGGCGAGCCTGCCCGTCTGCGCGCGGCTTTCCGCGTACCTCGGGCAGTTGCTGCGCCTCATCCTGCCGATGCCGTCCCCGTCCTCATCGCTCCTTATCTCTCGCCGGAAGCGCAGGCGCTCTGCAAAGAACGTCAAATCGGTTTTCTCGATTTCGAAGGCAATGCCCGCCTGACCATCGGCGATTTTTTTATCGTCATGCGCTCCATGCCGCGCGCTGCAGCCGCTCGAGTCTCCGCGGTCCAGCCGGATCTGCCCGCCCTCGTTGCCGTCGATCCCCTTTTCCCCAACGTGTTGCCAAAAGTCCCGGGAAAGCAACCATCGCTGGTGCTCTCCGCCTGACACGTCGCCCGCTCGCCCACGATCTGTCATCCCGAGGTCGCCGTGGCGACCGAAGGATCTGCGGTTGCTTTTCGCGATCTTCATCCGCCAAAAAAATTGGGGTGCCCGATCCTAGCTTCGCTAGGGTGGGATCGCAAGGACCCCGGTCCCGCGCTCTTTTGAGCTCCCGTGGGAGCGACAGATGTTAGCCCAGGATGGAGCGCGCTGTGGCGCGCGGAATCCTGGGAAAGTTCCCACCAACAACCTCAGCCCCGTAGGGGCGACAGAAACCTCGCTGAAAAACCCAGGCCGCTCCCCCTCGATCCGTCATCCTGAGCGAAGTTCGCCTGCCGCGCCGTCCTCTCGTATCATCAATCTCAGCGAGAGAACTTGAATGACAACCCCTCGAATCTCCCAGGGAGTCGTGCACAACCTGCCGGCTGACCTTCGAAAAGCGCTCGCGTCCAACCCCAGGGCGCTCGCGGCCTGGGAAGACATCACGCCCCTTGCGCGCAACGAGTGGATCTGCTGGACCATCTCGGTCAAGAAACCGGAGACACGGCGCCAGCACGTCGAAAGGGTATGCTCCGAGCTGATTGAAGGCATGCGCCGTCCCTGCTGCTGGCCCGGTTGTCCTCATCGATAAGGTCGAATCACCGCCCCGGTAGGAATATGTTTTTGGCCGAGCACAGGCGTCTGCTAGACTTTTGAGGAAATTTTAGTGAGGTGATCGATGCGTCTCAGGTATGTTTGCACGGCTTTGATTCTGGGCGGCTCTATGCTGGCAGGCTCTGCGCAAACGGCTTCAACAAGTGCAACGGCGGCCGTCGGCGCCCAAATGTCACCCGTGCAGGCGCAGGAGGAGTTGTTGAAACTCTTCGAGCAGGAGTTTATGGGAGTCGCGCAGGCAATGCCCGCGGACAAATACGGCTTTGCCCCCAATGCGGCAATCTTTGCCGCCTCGCAGGGCGCGAAGTTTGACGGGGTTCGCACGTTCGCGCAGGAAATATCGCATGTC
>CAZHOO010000216.1:0-2586 GCA_964533905.1 uncultured Occallatibacter sp.
ACTTCAGCTTCCTGGAAAAGATGGACGTGCTGGAAGCGGCGATGCCGGGAGCGGTGTTCCTGCTGAATTCGCCGTATGCGGCGAGCGAGGTATGGGACAAGCTGCCGCGCAGCGTGCAGGAAGAGATGCTGCGCAAGAAGATTGAGTTCTATGTGATCGACGGCTACAAGGTGGCGCGCGAAGCGGGGATGGGCTCGCGCATCAACACCATCATGCAGACGTGCTTCTTTGCGATCAGCGGCGTGCTGGAGCGCGAGGACGCGATCAAGCAAATCAAGAAGTCGATCCAAAAGACCTATGGCAAGCGTGGTGAGGCGGTGGTCCAGAAGAATTTTGCCGCGGTGGATCATGCGCTGGCGCATCTTGAGAAAGTGAGCCTGCCCGCCGCTGCGAGCTCCGATTTTGATGTGACGGGCGCGATTTCGGCCAAAGCGCCGAAGTTCGTGCACGACGTGCTGGGACAGATTGCAGCGGGAAAGGGCGACTTAATTCCGGTGAGCGCGATTCCCCCGGGCGGCGCGTTTCCAACAGGAACGGCGCAATGGGAAAAGCGCAACATCGCACAGTTTATTCCGGTGTGGGACAAGGATCTGTGCATCCAATGCGGCAAATGCGTGATGGTGTGCCCGCATGCGGTGATTCGGGCGAAGATCTATGGAGCGGAGCTTGGCGACAAGTCGCCGGCGACGTTCAAGTGGGCCAAGCCGAAGTGGCGCGGCATGGAAGAGGAACGCTACACGCTGCAAGTTGCGCCGGAAGATTGCACGGGCTGCGCGGTTTGCGTGGAAGTTTGCCCGGTGAAGAACAAAAGCGACGCCAGCAAGAAGGCGATCAACATGGCGGCGCAAGCGCCCTTGCGCGAGCCGGAGCGAGAGAATTGGGATTTCTTCCTTTCGCTGCCTGAGGTGGACCGCACGAGGTTGTCGCACTCGCAGGTCAAAGATATTCAACTGCTGCAGCCGCTGTTCGAGTTCTCAGGCGCGTGCTCGGGCTGCGGTGAAACGCCTTACATCAAACTGATGACGCAGTTGTTCGGCGACCGGCTTTATATTGCCAATGCCACGGGCTGCTCGTCGATCTACGGAGGAAACCTGCCGACAACGCCGTATACCTCGAATGCCGAGGGACGCGGTCCGACGTGGAACAACTCGCTCTTTGAGGACAATGCGGAGTTTGGATTCGGCATGAGGGTCGCGCTTGACCAGCAGAAGGCCTTCGCTGAGACGCTGGTGACGCGGCTGGCATCGGCAATCGGCGCGGAACTGGCGGCGGATATTGTCGGAGCTGCGCAAAAGACGGAGACGGAGATTAATGCGCAACGCGAACGCGTGGTGGCACTTCGTGCGGTCCTCGACGGAAACAGTTCATCCGATGCCAAAAACCTGCTGGCCATCGCCGATGCGCTGGTGCGCAAGAGTGTTTGGATTCTAGGCGGGGACGGATGGGCGTTCGATATCGGCTTCGGCGGTCTCGATCACGTGCTGGGCTCGGGCAAAAACGTGAATGTGCTGGTGCTCGACACCGGAGTCTACTCGAATACCGGCGGACAGGCTTCGAAATCGACGCCGCGCGGGGCGGTGGCGAAGTTTGCCGCGAGCGGCAAGCAGAACAGCCGCAAGGATCTGGCCATGGAGGCTGTCAGCTACGGCTCGGTCTACGTCGCGCAGGTGGCGCTTGGCGGCAACGACAGCCATGTGGTGAAGGCCTTCCAGGAGGCCGAAGCGCACGATGGGCCGTCGATCATCATCGCGTACTCAAGTTGCATCGCCCACGGCTACGACCTGGTGCATGGCCTCGAGCAACAGAAGCTGGCTGTGCAATCGGGGTACTGGCCGTTGATGCGCTATAACCCGGCGCTGCGCGAGGAGGGAAAGAATCCATTCCAGCTCGATTCCAAGGCACCGTCGATCCGGCTGAAGGATTTTGCCTATCGCGAGGCTCGTTACACGATGCTGGTGCGCGGCAACCCCGAGATGGCCGCGGAGCTGCTGGCCGAAGCGCAGGATGACGTGGAGCGGCAGTGGCGCGTCTATTCCGCTCGCGCGGGAATGCCAGGCCGCGGCGAGACGCCTCACATTGCACCGCTTGAAAAGGCTGAAGCAAAGCCGGAGAACAAGCTGGCGGCTGCGGCTGCCGGAGGTGAAGAATGACCGACCTTTCCATGCAATACCTGGGCATGAATTTGAACGGACCGATCGTGGTCGCGAGCACGCCGCTGTCAGAGTCGATTGACAACGTTCGGCGCATGGAAGATGCGGGCGCCTCGGCCATCGTGCTGACTTCGCTTTTTGAAGAGCAGCTGGCGCTGGAGTCGCGGGCGCTTGATGAAGATCTTTCGCGGGGCACGAATTCGTTCGCCGAGTCGCTGGATTACCTTCCGGAGTTGTCGGACTATCGCATGACGCAGGATGGATATCTCGAGCATCTGAAACGCGCCAGCGAGGCCGTCGATATTCCCATCATGGCGAGCCTGAACGGCGCTACGAGCGGCGGTTGGGTGAGCCTCGCCAGAGAGATGGAGCAGGCTGGGGCGGATGCCATCGAATTGAACACCTTTGCGCTGGCCACGGACCGCAATCAGACCGC
>CAZHOO010000217.1:0-2562 GCA_964533905.1 uncultured Occallatibacter sp.
GCATTCGCGGCGGCCAACGCCGCTGCGCCTGCCGCGCCAAACTGCTTCAGGAACGCCCGTCTGGTCCGTTCGCTCCAATTCATTGAACTCTCCTTTTCCCATTCGATGTATACGCGGCCCGAAACCCTCGAAAAGAGGAAACCATGCGCAAACTTCACCTCAGACGCTTGCGCAGGTTCGGCTTCAGACGCACGGATAATCCTAGATCAGCCGATTGCATGAGATCGAGCCAGCTCGCCTGATTCCGTTGATCAAGCTCATTTAGAATCGAAATGGCTGCGGTCAAGCATGAAGTAGCCAAATCTGTGCCCGCGCGCAAAGGTAGGTTCATTGGCTCTTGCGGCGGGCGATCGTGTGGGATTCTGACAGCGATGCGAGCGAAGACGGCTGTAGTGCTGGGCGCCCAGTGGGGCGACGAGGGCAAGGGAAAAATCGTAGACGTGCTCAGCGAGCGGTTCTCGGCTGTGGCGCGCTACGCCGGCGGGCACAACGCCGGGCATACGGTCATTATTGGCAAGCACAAGTTTGTGCTGCAGCTCATTCCTTGCGGAGTGCTTCGGCCCGGGTGCAAGGGCGTGATCGGCAACGGCGTGGTCCTCGATCCCATCGCGTTCCTCAGCGAAGTGGCACGCATCCGCGAGTTGGGCGTTGAGGTTGACGGGAATCTTTTCGTCTCGAACCGCGCGCAGGTCATTCTTCCGTACCACCGGATGATCGAGCTGGCTGCCGAAAGCGCACCTGGGCGCAAGAAGATTGGCACTACCAGCCGCGGCATCGGTCCAGCCTACGAAGACAAGATGGCGCGCAGCGGCCTGCGCGTGGTCGACCTGCTGCATCCGGCGCTGCTCAAGACGCACATTGAAGCCGCCTGCGCGGAGAAGAATGCGATCGCCCATGCACTTTTTGGTACCGATCCGTTGGACCCGGAAAAAATGTATGAGGAGTATGCAGCGGCGGCCGAGCAGATCAGGCCCTTTGTCGCCGACACTGGCCGCATGCTCAACGGCATTCTGGCCGAGGGCGGTAGCGTGATGTTTGAAGGCGCGCAGGGAACGATGCTCGACATCGACCACGGCACTTATCCGTTCGTTACGTCCTCTTCGGCCACGGCCGGCGGCGCGTCGACAGGAACCGGCGTAGGACCGACCGCCATTCGCACGGTCATCTCCGTGACCAAGGCCTATGTCACGCGTGTGGGCGGCGGGCCGTTCCCCACCGAGATCCACGATGCGGCCGGTGATCTGCTTCGCGCGCGGGGCCATGAATATGGCGCCGTCACGGGACGGCCCCGGCGCTGCGGCTGGCTCGATATTCCGATGCTTCGCTACTCCAACCAGGTGAACGGAGCGGAATGGCTCGTGATCACCAAGCTCGACGTTTTGGATGAGCTCGAAGAGATTCCCATTTGCATCGGATACGAGATCGATGGGAAGATCACCGACGAAATCCCGGCGGATGTGCGGGGGCTCGAGGCGATCAAGCCGCAATACACCGTGCTGAAGGGCTGGCGCCAATCCACAGAGGGCATTACCGAGTATGACAAGCTGCCCAAGGCCGCCCAGGAGTATCTCGCCTTCCAGGAGCGCGAGAGCGGAGCGAAAATCGGCATGGTATCCACAGGCCCTGATCGCGATCAGACGATCGTCTTGCCCGAATTTGCGGCTGAGCTTGAATCCCTCACGTCCTGAAGCGCAAATCAATGTCGTGAGCGTAACTCCTGGGGCGATTCATTCCGTCTAAATTGAGGCGTGCGTGGTGCAGCGAATTGAGCGCGAATCGGCCGCCGACACCCTTTATGGGATTTCCATTTGACCAGCGTATGGTTTCCGGAATACCGTGTACGCGTATGCCGGGAACTGCAAACGTCTTCGTAAGTTTCGCTTGCCGCCGCCAGCATCCCGGACGGACCCTCGCAACACTTGTTGCATGTATCGTTTGCGCCGTTCCTCTCTGCGTCGCAATGTCGATGGGTCAAAAGCACGAGAACCGCCACGACATCGATCAGCTTGAGGATGAATGGCGGGGCGCCTTGCTGAGTTCAAACACGAAAGTAATGGATTCGCTGCTGGCCGTGGATTATATGGGGATCACGGCATCGGGCACGCTGCAATCGCGCGACGAGACCCTGCAAGGCCTGAGTTCCGGCCGGCTCCACTTCACTCTCCTCGATGTGACAGACCGGAAGGTGCGCTTTTACGGTTCCACAGCCGTGGTGACGTCGCTGGCCAACATTCAGGCCAGCACGCCGGACGGAAAGGTGAGCGGAGATTATCGCTACACGCACGTCTATGTGCGCGATGCCCAAGGAGACTGGAAGATCGTGAGCTTTGAGGCCAGCCGGGTTCGCGAGCCCGGCCCTCGTAAGCAAAATGAATTCCACCCGGCGAAATAAGGGCGGCTTTCTGAGGTCCAATTGCTCGTGTATCTCCAATAGAATCTGCGGCTAAGTGTCATGTCGGCGTTCGGTTCCCCGTCGCACGGCTCCGTGGATGTGATTCTGGCCGCCTCGCCCTTGAAAACGGCCCCATCTCGGGGTACACTAAATCTAATATAGGACTAAAC
>CAZHOO010000218.1:0-2554 GCA_964533905.1 uncultured Occallatibacter sp.
ACTTTCTCCTCGCCGATGAGCAGTTGACCTTGCTGGATGCTGCCGAGAATTTCCGCGCGGACACTTTTCACTCTTACAAAATTGCCGGAGGCGCAGGCGGGATCGGTGCAGGTGCAAGCGGGAAGGGCTTTTTGGCTGCTCCCGCTTTCGAGCTCCAGGGCAGGGAGCTCGAGCGGCGGAGCGAGTTCGTCGCCTTTCTTCGAGAGCGTGAGTTCCTGGACGGAGTCGGCAGGCGGAGCGGGCTTGCGCGGGATGGTTTGCATGGCGAGGTGGAGGCCCCTGAGGATTTGGGACGATTGTTGGGGACTGATGCGCCCGCTGACGATGCCGTCGAAGACCTTGGCGATGGATTCCTGGATAGCTGCGAAGTCTTCGGGCACAGAGAAGGAGATCTCGACGCGATCGGCGCTTCTGGTTCGCGAGTGGACGCGAGCGTGGAAATAACAGAAGGAGTGGTCGCGCATGGCGGGCGACTTGCAGCGTTCTCCACTCGTTTTGATGTGGCGACATATCGGAATCATGGCTCCTCCCGGAACGGTTTTAGGATTCACGCGGAGTTTTTGGGAGTGTTGAGTAGTGGCAATTTCCAGATGTAAGTCGCTCATTGGTGCCCTCCTTCGACCGAGATGAGATGCGAAACTGTTCTGCCCCAAAACATTTTTGAGCCTATTTTGCGGTTAAGCTGTTTAGAATGAAGGACTTAAGATGTGCGGTTGTGCCTGTAACCCCTTGAAAACAAAGGGGTTAGAATGCCAGATCCCTGAAATCAATGACTTAGGAGGGTTTTTCCGGCCTTTTGAACTGGTTTTCGGTGAAATCGCCCAGAAAAAGGGATGGGCGGCCACCCAAGCTGTAATCCCCGCCAGCCCGGTGAGCCGCCCATCTGCTTTTAGAAGGAGAAAATACCCAACTAAGACAAGTGTAGCGAAAAGGCAGAAATAATCGGCAAACTTGGGGAAAATTATATTTCTTTTGGAATGAGGGAGATGAGCTGGAATGAGGGGTGGGCGGGGCTTGACAAGAAATGGGCGGGACGTGATCGGCGGCGGAGAAGGCGTTTATCGGGACTTATGCAGTCCTTGCTGCGTAAATCATTGTTCATGCGCGAGTTGGCGCGAATTGGGGCTGTGGGCGCGCCGGAAGGTCCGTGGTAAGCTGAGGCTGCTTTTACCTGAATTCAATGGCTCAACCGTTTGAGACGACGTTCATTCTTTTTGTGGACATGCTTGGCTTTTCTGCCCTCGTCGAAAAGGAGGGTGATGAACTCAATGAACTCAACCCGATCTTCACTGGAGTTGAACTGTATTCACCATCCTCCGCAGAGAGCCTACTTGGATACCGGTTTATAAATTTTCATCGATGTCTCAACCAAGCTCGCGTGCGCCTTCAGGAGATGGGCGCGGGAACGGCAATAGTCTTCTCCGACTCGGCGTTCTTTCGTATAGATAGCATCGAGGGTGCGGTTCATCTCGCGCGAACGCTAATGTTCGAGCTAGTTACGAGCGAAGTACCTACCCGCATGGGGCTTGCACGTGGCTCGTTTCGCATGCTGAGGGTCCTCACTGATTTTTCTGCTCAAGTCTCTTTTCACATGTCGCAGTTTTTGGGTACGGGTGTAGTTAGGGCTGTTGAGACAGAGCACTGCGGCGTGCCTGGCCTGCGAATTCTCCTGCATCCAGATGTCGAGCCATTATTGGACAAGAACGCCCTGCGAATTATCCCAGTGAAGCCGGGCGAGAAAATGCGGCTAAATGTCCTGTCTGAAGTGAACTACCTCGATGAAAAAGAAGATGCACATTTAGGAAAAGACTTCGACGATTGCATCCAGTTTGACTGTTTGCGATCGATGGCCGGCTTGACAGATAAGCCCTTTCAATATCACTACATTGAGACGTTCAATGCTTGGAACGTAATGCGTGTTCAGTTAGGGCGCGTTCCGTATCCGTGGGAACGGTTCTTAGACCGTGACGAATACGACTACACGCATGGGATACGTCAGCGGCCCTCGAGTTTGGGCTGAAGGCGCGGTAGCGAATCGACCGGAGCTTCGCCGCGCGAATTCAGGGCCCTCTCAGACTGGAGGCGCGATCGAGGGATAGCGCCAGCCAGCTGGGAGTCGGCCCTTGTAGAAGAACGACAGCGACGATCTCGACCTCGCCGCGGTCTCTTCGTGGTTGATATCCTTCAATTATGAGCACCATCTTCTATTCCTGGCAGAGCGACAGGCCGGGGTCGGTTTGTCGCAATCTCATCGAGCGGGCTCTCCAGTCAGCTATCGATCGGCTCCGAGCTGATGTGGAAATTGATGCCTCCATTCGGGAGGGTTTGGAACTCGACAAAGACACGAAGAACGTACCGGGATCTCCCGCCATTTTCGAAACGATTCTGTTGAAGATCGAGGCCGCCAGAGTTGTGGTGTCCGATCTTACATTCGTCGGCCGGCGCGAAGACGGGAGGCCGATCCCCAATCCGAATGTGTTGATCGAATACGGTTATGCGCTAAAGACACCCGGCTCGACGCGGATCTTTGCGGTGATGAACGAAGCGTATGGCC
>CAZHOO010000219.1:0-2540 GCA_964533905.1 uncultured Occallatibacter sp.
CGCTGCGCGACAAGTATCACCTCGACGATTCGGCGGCGGGAATTGTGGGCCGCGAAGATATCGAGGACGTGGTGAGCCGCTGGACCGGCGTGCCCGTAACCAGCATCAAGGAAGAAGAAACGCAGAAGCTGCTGCGCGTGGAAGAAGAGCTGCACAAGCGCGTGATCTCGCAGGAAAAGGCGATCAGCGCGCTGGCGCGAGCGATTCGGCGTTCAAGAGCGGGTTTGAAGTCGCCGCATCGGCCGATTGGGAGCTTTTTGTTCCTCGGACCAACGGGCGTGGGAAAGACGGAGATGGCGCGTACGCTGGCCAACTTCCTCTTCGGGTCGGACAAAGCCCTCATCCGCTTCGATATGTCGGAGTTCATGGAGAAGCACTCGGTGTCGAAGCTGATTGGCTCGCCTCCGGGCTACGTGGGCTACGAGGAGGGCGGCCAGTTGACCGAGCGTGTCAAGCGCTCGCCATACTCCGTCGTGCTGCTCGACGAAATCGAGAAGGCGCACCCGGATGTGTTCAACATTCTGTTGCAGGTGTTTGAGGATGGGCAATTGACCGACGGCCTGGGCAACACCGTCGACTTCAAGAACACCATCGTCATCATGACCTCGAACATCGGCGCGCGGCACTTGCAGAAGAAGCAAGGGCTGGGGTTCCAGAGCGATCGCGAGGACATCGTCAGCGACAAGGTGGAGGAGCTTGTAAGGAACGAGGTGAAGAAAACCTTCAACCCCGAATTCCTGAACCGTCTCGATGAGGTGATTCTCTTCCAGTCGCTCAACGATGCAGACCTGATCCAGATCGTGGAGCTACTGGTGCAGCAGCTGAACGCCAACCTTGCGCAGAAGTCGATCACGATTTCAGTGAACGACGACGCGAAGAAGTGGATTCTCGACAAGACGCTCGTCGACCGCAGCTACGGCGCACGTCCGTTGCGGCGCGCGTTGCAGCGGTACATCGAAGATCCGCTCTCGGAGGCGCTTATTGCCGGGCAGATTCAGGACCGTCCGGCGTTTCTCGAGGTCTATCTCGACGCGAACCAACTGTTCTATCGGCCGGTGAGCGCCGACGAAACCGTCGGCGACGAGAAAGCGGCGGGAGTGCTGTTGTTCTCCAACTAATCTGCTCCAAAGCCGGAAGAAGAGGCCCTCGGCAAAACTGCCGGGGGCTTTTTGCTGGTCTGCAGGCGGTTCGGCGCCCGGCCGACGACCATCGCGGCTTAACCCTAGCCATTTACACTAGAAAGCGGAGATAACTGTGTTTTTCGATAAGGTTTTAGCGAAAATCTTCGGCACGGCGAACGAGCGGGCCATCAAGCGGCTGACGCCCATTGTGGGGCAGATCAACGCGCTTGAGCCGGAGACAAAGAAGCTCTCGGATGAAGAGCTGAAAGCAAAGACGGCCGAGTTTAAGGCGCGGATCGCGGCAGAGCTCGAAGGAATTGAGGACGCGGAGGAACGAAAAGCAGCCGAGAAGGAAGCGCTCGACGCGATTCTGCCCGAGGCATTCGCTGTGGTGCGCGAGGCGGGCTGGCGCGCGGTGCAGATGCGGCACTTCGATGTGCAGCTGATCGGCGGCATGGTGCTGCACCAGGGCAAGATTTCCGAGATGAAAACCGGCGAAGGCAAGACGCTGGTGGCGACTCTGGCCTGCTATCTGAATGCACTGGCCGGGCACGGCGTGCATGTGGTGACGGTGAACGATTACCTGGCCAAGCGCGATGCCGAGTGGATGGGCAAGATCTACGAGTTCCTCGGGCTCACGGTGGGCGTCATCGTTCACGATCTCAGCGACGACGAGCGGCGTGCCGCCTACGGGGCCGACATTACTTACGGAACGAACAACGAATTTGGTTTCGACTACCTGCGCGACAACATGAAATTCGACATCAAGGATTGCGTGCAGCGCGGGCATTACCACGCCATTGTGGACGAAGTGGACTCGATTTTGATCGACGAGGCACGGACGCCGCTCATCATCTCCGGACCCACGGAGCAGACGACGGACAAGTACGCGCGCGTTCGGCACATCATTCCCGGGCTCGAGATGGGCGAAGAGGTGGATTGGAGCGACAAGGAGCGGCAAAAGGAGCTGGGGATTGAACTTGGCGAAGGCCAGAAGTACATGAGCGGCGACTATTTCGTCGACGAAAAAAGCCGCCAGATCGGCGTGACGGACTCCGGGTGGGAGACGATCGAAAAGGCGCTGGGCATCGGCAATATCGCCGACGCGGAGAACTGGGACCTGAAGCACTACGTGGAGACGGCGATCAAGGCACACGCGCTCTACAAGCGTGACGTCGATTATGTAGTGAAAGATGGCGAAGTCATTATCGTGGACACCTTCACCGGCCGGTTGATGCCCGGGCGCCGCTGGAGCGACGGATTGCATCAGTCCATCGAGGCCAAGGAAGGCGTGAACATCCGCAAAGAAGACCAGACGCTGGCGACGATTACTTTTCAGAATTATTTTCGTCTCTATCAAAAATTGAGCGGCATGACGGGAACGGCGGAGACCGAGGCTGCCGAATTCGAGAAGATCTA
>CAZHOO010000220.1:0-2527 GCA_964533905.1 uncultured Occallatibacter sp.
AGATCGATTTTGCGGCAGCGGTCGCTGCAGAAGGGAAAGTCTTCGTCGCTGGGGCGGACGATCATCCCGCAAGTGGGACAGTGGAGGAGCTTGACGGATTTTTTCCGGGGCCACATCGGTGTGAGGCGTCCACTTCCATCGTACAGCGGGAGCTCGGTTGAGGGCGAGAGCCGGCGCGCCTCCCCAACTACGAGGACCTGTCGTTGGAGACCTCGGTTTGGACGCCGGCGCTACATTTTCCCAAGAAGCGTTTTGAGGCGCGCGAGGGACTGGGTGCGGGCGGCGGTGTTGGCGGGGTTCGGGTTGGCGGGATCCTCGCCGGCGCGCATGAAACCGTGCCCAGCGCCGTCGTAGATGACCGGGTCATATTGCTTGCCGGCGGCTGCCATCGCGGTTTTGGCGTCGGGGACCGTGGAGGAGATTCGCGCATCGCTGCCGCCGTAGAAGCCGTAGACGGGAGCGGTGATGTTCTTCATGGCGTCAGCGGGCGGCGGAGGTCCGTAGAAGACGAAGGCGGCGCTGAGGCCAGTGCGCGTCGTGGCGAAGCGGAAGGATTGGCCTCCGCCCCAGCAGAAGCCGATGACCGCGAGCTTGCCATTCGCCGAAGGGAACTTGAGCGCGTAGTCGGCGGTGGCGTTGAGGTCGGCGGTGATCGTGGAAGGATCGAGCGAAGAGACGGCCCGGATGACGGATTGCTGATCAGGGAATGCGCTGGTGCCGCCCCCATTGGGACCGGCGCCGGAAAGCAGGTCAGGCGCGATGACGATGTAGCCCATGGCGGCGATGTCGTCGGCCTGGGAGCGGGCCCAGTCGGACAGGCCGAAGATTTCGTGGATGAGAAGGACTACGGGCGCTTTTTGGCTGACTTCGGGATAGACGACGAAGGCGTCGATGATTCGGCCTCCGGGGGTGCCGTTGCCGTATTTGACCTTGACCCACTCCTGATGGCGCGGGGATTTATCGAGGATCGCCTTGGCCCAATCCTGTCCATGGGCGCGGGCAGAGAGGGTGAGGGCGGCGCAGACTAGCAGGATTGCAGGGACGAGACGGGGAAGCGGATTTTTCATGGCGGAAGGATAGCAGAAACCCGGGAAAAGCGATTAAAGAACGGAGAACAGAGCTGCGAGAATGAGGGAAAACATGGCGCGCCGGGATCAGGATTTCCAGAAGGGCGAGGGGCCGATCCATTGCATGTCATAGCGGTTCATGAAGTCCTTAGTAGGAGCAAGCTCGGGATGGGCGACCGCGTCGTTGAAGTACTGCTCCATTTTGTCGGCGGGCGTGAAGGCGATCATCATATGCGCGGGTGAGCCGGTGGCCGAGAAGGTGTGGGGAATGTTGCGCGGGGCGAGAACGGACTCGCCGGGGCCGAGTTGCAGGCGGCGGTCGCCGACCTGGAAGCGCACTTCGCCTTCCATGACGTAGAACCATTCTTCCTGCCCGTAGTGAAGATGCAACGCCGGGCCGCCGTCTGGCTGGAGATTTCTATGTTCGATGACGAGCAGGTTTCCGGATGTGTCTGAAGAGACAACCTTGAAGGCGAGCGAGCTGAAACCGAGGGAGTGAAGATGGCCGGTGCGATCCTCGCCGGCGGGTACGGGGTGGATGAGGGGTACAGCGGGCGCAGGTGTCTGAGCGATGAGGTCGTGAAACGCGGCGGCGGGAACGATGGAAGCGGCGGACTTGAGGAAGGTGCGGCGAAGGATGGGCATGCAGGAATGGTAATGCGGTCGCGGCAACGCCGCGAGAAAAATCGACTGCTATAATGGCGCAAAGTTTCGGACCCCTCCTTCTCCGCCATGTCGGACATAAGATTCGGTGAATTCGAGCTCAACGAGCAGACGTTTGAGCTTTGCAAGAACGGCGCGCCCGTGCGGATTCAGCAGCAGCCGGCGCGCGTGCTTGCGTTTTTGCTGAATCATCGAGGGACGCTGGTGACGCGCGAACAGATCCGGCTGGCCATCTGGGGCGAGGACACTTTTGTCGACTTCGAGCAGGGGCTGAACTTCTGTGTCCGGCAAATCCGGCTGGCGCTCAACGATCAGGCTGAAAAGCCCAGATATATCGAAACCCTTCCGCGCTTGGGATACCGCTTTGCCGGCAAGATGGAAAAAAGCGGCGCCGCCACGGCTGTCGCGATTCCCCGCGACGAGAAGAGGCTGCGGATCGCGGTGGTTCCCGTGGAGGAGCTTTCAGGAAAAGAAGGCGATTATTTTGCTGCCGGATTGACGGAAGACATGATCTCGGCGCTTTCGCGGATCGATCCGTCGCGGCTGCGTGTGACTTCGGTGCCCAAGCTTGAGGGCGGCGATGGGATGGCGGATCACCTCGATCGACTCCGACGCGAGTTGAACCTGGATTACCTGCTGGGCGGGTCGGTGAGACGGTCGGGGGACACGCTGCGCATCAGCGCGAAATTGCACGATCTGCGCGACCGAAGCGTGCTTTGGTCGGAGACCTACGATCGCAAGGCCTACGACTTGCTGGCGGTGCAGGAAGAGGTCACACAGCGCGTGAGCGAGAGCCT